>PBLG01000046.1 GCA_002722315.1 Lysobacterales bacterium
CCGTGCTCGACGTGATACCCGGATTCTGTTTCGGTTCCTCTTCTGTTCACTGGACGGCGGTATCGGGCGCGTCGAACTATCGGCTATTTCGCTCGTTTTCATCGGGGTTTTCTTCACCTACCCTGATATTCGACGGGTCCGGGACGTCCGCGTATATCAATATCCCGGATCCGCCTGAGCCCGGCACCTGGCATTTACGCGTCAAGGCATGCAATTCGGGCGGATGCAGCGGCTGGAGCAATCAGGAAAGTGCCTTTTGGGTCAACGGCTGCTTTTGAAGGAGTAATCGGAATGAACATGACTAAGCTGAGAGCTATTTTGTCCGCAGCGTCACTTTGCTTCATTGGTTCCGCACCGGTATCTGCGCAGCTTGGTGTTGACGAAGGCGTTCTGGTGCCTTTTCCTGAGACCGGCATGTGGAATTCCCTCGATGGATCGGGAACGGGAATAATCCTGGAGCTTCAGGCCGGGACCATGGTCGGTGCGCTGTTCGGGGCCGATGCGAACGGGGATAACACCTGGCTGCTGTTCAGCGGCGAGGTGGCACCGCGGATCAGCGAGGAATTCGGGACCCCGGTCCAGATCGGCTGGACGCTGGAGACAACCCTGTTCAGAACTACCGGCAGCGGTTGCATTGTGGAGTGTCCGCCGGAAGCAAACAACGGGGCGCCGGTCACGAGCGAAGCGGGCCAGATCACGCTTCAGTTTACAGGTCGCGCTTCGGCCACTTACAGGATCGACGACGGCGATGCCAAGCATATTGCGCCTTTCTACTTCGGATTGCTTGCCCGACGATTCGACCCAAACGACCCGCTTGCCATGATGCCGGATATTACCGGCACCTGGCTTTTTGTCTTGGATGCGGGCATTGACAATCCGGACATTTCTGACGGTAACGGGATCGTGAGAATTACCGCGCCCGAGGTGACCCGGGTCCCGGCGGAATCTGGCGGCCAGATCCTGCAGGAGATCGTCTATCCGGTTGAATTCCCGTCCGGCAACGACGGCGAGATTAGATGCGAATTTGCACGGGCTATGAATGATAACGCAGATTTTCCGCAGTGCTTCATGGCGCCCGGATTCGCTGCAATGTCAGTCGGTGTTATCTTTTTTCAAGACTTGACCGATTCCAGGTTTACCGTGCTCTCGTCCGACGACGTCAACAACGTAACGCGTGCGGACTTTTTTCGAGTCGGGTACGACTAGCCTCTGGATTTCTTCGCCCGCGGATGGGTCTTGTCGTAGACCTCGGCCAGGTGGGCGAAGTCGAGGTGGGTGTAGATCTGGGTGGTCGACAGGTTGGCGTGGCCGAGCAGTTCCTGCACGGCCCTGAGGTCGCCGGACGATTCCAGGATGTGCGAGGCGAACGAGTGCCGCAACTGGTGCGGGTGCACGTGCTGGTCCAGGCCCTGGCTGACGGCGCGCTCGCCGATGCGCTTCTGGATCGCGCGGATGCCCAGCGGGGTGCCCTTGGCGGTGGTGAACATGTAGCGTGAATCGCCGCGGCTGAAGGTGGCCGCCACGCGCCGCCATTCCTCGAGCGCCGCCAGCGCGTGCCGACCCACCGGCACGATGCGTTCCTTGTCGCCCTTGCCGATCACCCGCAGCAGGCCCTGGGCCCGGTCCAGCCGGTCCCAGCGCGCGTCGGCCAGCTCGCTCACCCGCAGCCCCGAGGAATAACAGAGTTCCAGCATCGCCCGGTCGCGCGCGTCCAGCGGCGCGTCGCCCTTGATTTCAAGCAGCTGCAGCACCTGGTCCGGGTCCAGCGTGCGCGGCAGCTTGCGCCGGGCGCGCGGGGCCTTGAGGTCGGCCGCCGGGTTGGCGTCCATCCGTCCGTGGTCGACCAGGTAACGAAAGAACTTGCGCAGCGCCGACAGGTGCCGCTGGATGGAGTGCGGATCCAGCCCGGCGCGGCCCATGCTGGCGGCGAATCCCCGGAGCGCGGTGGCGTCGAGGCCGTCCAGCGTTTCGATTTCGTGCCTGGCGCACCAGGTCTGCAATCGCTTGAGGTCGCGCCGGTAGGCGGATATGCTGGCGCGGGCCAGCCGGCCGCGGGCGCTGCAGTCGGCGAGAAACGAATCGATCGCCGAGCCTACTGAATCGCCTGTGGAGTCGGCCATGAGACCCGCCCGACGTCGGTCAGGCGCGCTGGCGCCGCTTTTCCTCTTCGGGGTCGTCCAGGGCGAGGCGGAACTGCAGGGTTTCGCGCAGCAGGTCGAGGAACAGCGTGCCCATGTCGGGATGGAAGCGGTCGTCGGATCTCGAGCCGATGCCGAGCAGGCCCCGGTCGGCCAGCGGCACCAGCGCGGCGGAACCGAGCTCCGCGCCGTCGGCGCCGAACACCGCTTCGCGCTTCTCGCGGGTCAGCCGGCCGCACTGCGGCGTGCCCGAAGCCAGCAGCTTCTGCATCCAGTCGGGTTGTTTTCCAGGCAGCGGCGCGATGTCGGCGTCGGTGAAGTTCCCGGCCGTCTCGGCATCGAGCATCAGGCAGACCGCGTCTGCGCGAAAATCGCCGCTCAGGCCCTCTTTCAGACGCTGGTAGAGCGCATCGAAGGAGTCGGTCGCCACCAGGCCCAGCGCCATGCGGTGCAGGCGCTGCATCAGCCGCTCGTTTTCGCCGGCCACGCCGCTCAAGTGCTCGAGCTGGCGCTTCAGGCGCCGGTTGTCGCCGCGCAGGATATCGACCTGCTTTTCGATCAGCGAGGCCGTGCCCGCCTCGTGCGGCACTTCCAGCTCGGCAAACAGCTCGGGCTGCCGGCTGAGGAAATCCGGGTGTTCGCGAAGCCAGGCGATGACTTCGGCTTCGCTGGGGCTTTGATCGGTCATGCAAGAGTTCCCTCGAAAACGACTGAGGCCGGACCGGTGGTGACCACGTGCCCGGCACGCGAGGCCAAATCTACCACAAGCGTGCCGCCGGGTTGCTCGACGGCCACGGGCGAGTCGGACGGATGCTGCCGCCGGAGCGTCCACGCCGCGGCGCAGGCGGCGCTGCCGCAGGCTTGGGTGGGGCCGGCGCCGCGTTCGTGCACGCGCAATACGGCGAGATCGGCGGACGCCGCGTGCATCAATCCGATGTTGATACGCCCGCGCCAGGGCCCGTTTTCCAGGATCGCGACTAGGGCGGCGAGATCGTCCGAAGATGGCGGCTGGTCGGAATTCAGGATCAGGTGCGGGTTGCCCAGCGACACCAGCGCCCAGTCGGCGAGGCCTTCGGAAAGCCCTGGTGCGGGAAGGCCCAGCGCTTCCGGTTCCAGCGCCCGCGGGGGCGGCAGCACCGCGGTGTAGCCGCCTTCGGCGTGCCGGGACAGTTCCACCGGTCCGGCCGGGGTGGCCAGCCCGGTCCCGGGCGCCAGTTCGCCGCGGCGGTCCAGCCACGCGGCGATCGCCCGCATGCCGTTGCCGCACTGCTCGGCGCGCGAGCCGTCGGCGTTGAAGATCTCGACGTCGGCCAGGACGCCGTCGTCGCCCGGTCGCAGGATCAGCATCTGGTCGAAGCCGACGCCGGTCCGGCGGTCGGCGATCCGCACGACCGAATCGGGCGTCGGCGCGAAAGGCGTCGAGCGGGCGTCGACCAGCATGAAGTCGTTGCCCAGCGCCTGGAGCTTGAAAAAGTGCATCCCCGCGTCGACCGATGCGGTCATCCGGGCAGCCGGCCGCTCACCAGCCAGTGGCGGTCCGAGGCCTTTTCGCAGTCCAGCGACAGGCCGACCCGTTGCAGCTGGCCGCGGACCTCGTCGACGCGCCAGGCGGCGTGCAGGCTGTTGCGGAAGTCGGCTTTCAGGACCTCCGGCTCGTCGCCCGAATACATTTCGACCAGCGCGTCGGCCTGCTCGGCGGTTTCCGGGCGGTCGAGATCCATCACCTGGATCCAGGCGCCCGGCGCGGCGAGCTGGCGCATGGCCTGCCATAGCGTGTCCGGGTCGGGCAGATGGTGCAGCAGGCTGTTGGAAACCACGCTGTCGAAGGTCTGACGCCCGAGTTCCGGGTCGGGCAGGCGGGCCAGGCGGAACGTTACTTGCCGCTCGAGCCCGGCCTGCGTGACGGCGCGGCGCGCGGTGGTCAGCATGTTGGCGCCGGCATCCACGCCTTCGATCCGCCAGCCCGGCAGCGCGTGCGCCAGGCGGATGCAGATGTCGCCGGGCCCGCAGCCGAGGTCCACGAGGCGGCCCTGCTCGGGTCGCGGCTGGAATTGTTCGACAAGCCGGTCGACAAACCACTGGTTGGACGCGGAAAAATCGGCCGAGGCGTAGGCGTCGACCTGGGCCTCGCTGTCCATCAGCTCCGGTTCGGGGGTGCGCGCCAGAGTCTCGCCAGTCATTCGGGTGCGCCTTCGGGGTCTCGGGCATCTTCATCGTCGGCGTCCCGCTCGCCTTCGGGCTGCGAGGAAGGAGCCTCGTCCGGGGCGGGCAGCACGAGGTCGCCCTTGAGGCCGCAACCGCCGATCACGAACAGCGGCAACATGGCCGATGCGAACAGCAGCACGCGTAGCGCAGGTAGAATCGACGGCATGACATCTTCCCGAAATGAATTGCTTGAATGCGTCGTCACCGAGACCGGTCCGGACCCCGATCACGCCGTGATCTGGCTGCACGGGCTGGGGGCCGACGGCAACGATTTCGCGCCGATTGTACCGCAGCTCCGCTGCGCGCAAACCCGGGCGGTCCGGTTCGTTTTTCCGCATGCGCCGGTGCGCCCGGTCACGGTCAACGGCGGCATGAGGATGCGCGCGTGGTACGACATCATGGGCTTCGAGATCGCGCGCGACCAGGACAGCGAGGGCATTGCCGATTCGCTGGAGCATGTCGAGCGGCTGATCCGCCACGAGCTGGAGCACGGCATTTCGCCGGACAAGCTGCTGCTGGCGGGCTTTTCGCAGGGCGGGGCGGTGGCGCTGAGGCTTGCGCTGGGTCGCGAGCAGCGGCTGGCCGGCACGGTCGCGCTTTCGTGCTACCTGCTGGACGGCGCCAATCTGGCCGACTGGCTGACGCCGGCCGGTCGCGAAACGCCGGTGTTCATGGCGCACGGGACGCACGATCCCATCGTGCCGGTCGCGCTGGGCCGCGACGCCGCCAGGATGCTTGCCGAGAACCAGGTCCAGGTGGCCTGGAGCGAATGGCCGATGCAGCACGCCGTGTGCCCCGACGAGATCGCGGCGCTGGATCGCTGGATCGAGGATCGTTTCTCGGGCAGCGAAT
Source organism: Lysobacterales bacterium (assembly GCA_002722315.1). Taxonomy (GTDB): domain Bacteria; phylum Pseudomonadota; class Gammaproteobacteria; order Xanthomonadales; family Wenzhouxiangellaceae. The sequence goes on from PBLG01000046.1 coordinate 5,196, forward strand.
CCGCCGGAGACGGAGCTGCCTGAATGGACGAGGCCGGCCGCATACGGGTGCTGATCGTCGATGACGAACCGCCGGCCGTCGAAAGGTTGAGCGCCCTGGTATCGGGGTTTTCCGACTGCCGCGTCGTGGGCTGCGAATCGCGCTCCGAACGGGTCCTGGACCGGTGCCGGCAGTTGCGCCCCGACGCGGTGCTGCTGGACGTCGAGATGCCGGGCCGCAGCGGCCTGGACATCGCGGCCGGCATTCGCGATCTCGATCCCGTGCCCGCCGTCATCTTCATCACCGCCCACGATCAGTACGCGGTCGAGGCGTTCGACGTCGAGGCCGTGGACTATGTGGTCAAGCCGGTGCGCGAGGCGCGCCTGCGCCATGCGCTGGACAGGGTGGCCTCGGCACGGGGGTTCGACCAGGGCTGGGTCTCGGCGCGTATCGGCGAGCGGCTGGTGCGGATCGCCCTCGACCAGATTCGCGCCTTTACCGCGGAGGACAAGTGCACGCTGGTGCATGCGGTCGGCGCCCAGGCCGTGATGGATGATCCGCTGAAGTCGATAGAGGCTGAATTCGGCGATCGATTCGTGCGAATCCATCGAAATGCGCTGGCCAGCCGCTATCATCTCAGGTCGCTGTATACCGACCGGGGCGACGTGGCCCGGGTCGAAATCGAGGGGATAGACCTCCAGCCCGAGGTCTCCAGGCGCAATCACACGCTGGTCAAGAAGTTGCTGTCGGGCGCGCTTTGAAGGTTCAACGGGAATCAATCCGGGCGGGTCGTCCCGGGAAATCGTTGCAAGGAGAGTCATGAACATGCAGGTCATTACAATCGCGACGCGCAAGAGCCGCCTGGCGCTGTGGCAGAGCGAACACGTTGCCGATGCGCTGTCGCGGCTCAATCCCGGGCTGGAGGTTCGACTGCTGCCGCTGAGCACGAAAGGCGACGAAATCCTCGACAGGTCGCTGGCCGAGATTGGCGGCAAGGGACTTTTTCTCAAGGAGCTGGAAAAGGCGTTGCTGGACGGTCGCGCCGACCTGGCGGTGCATTCGCTGAAAGACGTGCCGGCCGAACAGCCCGACGGGCTCGCGCTGGGCGCCTTTCTGCCGCGGGCCAACCCGGCCGACCTGTGGATCACGGACGAGGGACGGCCGATAGCGGACCTGCCGGAAGGCAGCCGCGTGGGCAGTTCCAGCCTGCGCCGAATCAGCCAGCTGCGCGCGCTTCGCCCCGATCTTGAAGTCACCGCGTTGCGCGGAAACGTGGAGACGCGCCTGGCCGCGGTCCGCGAGGGCCGGGTCAATGCGACCATCCTGGCCGCGGCGGGCCTCGAGCGCCTCGGCGTCGTGCCGGAGCAGGCGATCGAACTGGACACGTCGAGCTGGCTCCCGGCCCCCGGCCAGGGCGTGATCGTCGTTCAGCAGCGGTCCGATGATGAAGCCGTGCGCGACTTGATTTCGGCGCTGGAGTGCACGACCACGGCGGAGCAGGCGCGCGCCGAGCGGGAAGTGGTACGGGTCCTCGGCGGCGACTGCAGAATGCCGCTGGCGGTCCACGCGTTCGTCGACGGGTCGCGGATGCGCTTGCACGCGCGGCTTGGCGACGAGCGAGGGAGATTGATCGATGCCGAGGCGGTCGGCCGTGTCGAGGACGCCGTCGGGCTGGGTGGCGAAGCCGCGAGGCGTCTGCTCGAAAGTGGCGGGGCCGAGCTGCTGAAACGGTTAAACCTGTCACAGAATTGAAACGTACTGATTTATTTTTTTGAAATTGCACTGGACATCGGCAGGGAAGTTGTGCCAGACTAGACTCAAGATTTAGGGGAAAGGCAGATACAGTTAGCTTTCCGGGTGTCGTCCACGACGTTTCTGATTGATGTGCGTCCCCCTACTGCCAACGCCAACACGCAAGCCCCCTGCACGTTGGTCAGTTGCGTCAGACACCCGGATTTATTCAAGGCCCGTCATTCGTGACGGGCCTTTGCTTTTCTGCCCCGTCGCGGCTTGCGGCAAGATTGGACCAGGCAGGCAGTGCCGGGTCGTGCGGTTGTCTGGTTCGAATTTTCTGTTGCGAACGGGAGGCCCCGATTGAAATCGCCTGAAGTGCCTTTCGTCGTGACCCGCCCGGCGCCGGACCATCGGGCGCTGATGGCGCGCCTGGGCGACGCCGGCATCGACGCGATCCACAGCCCCGCGTTCGAAATCGAGCAAGTGCCGGAACCGTTGCTGCGGGAGCGTATCGACGGCCTGAAGGCGTACGACCTCGTCATTGTCACCAGCCCGGTTGCCGCAAGGCTCATCGCGCGCGGGGCGTCGGCTTCGGATATCCGGGAACTTGGTTTTTTTGCACCGGGACGGGGCACCGCCTCGGTGCTCGAGGCCGTGGGCCTTCGATGCAGGTTTCCGGAGAGCGGCGGGACCAGTGAAGACATTCTGGCAATGCCGGATTTTGCCGGGATCGAAGGCGTCGGGATCGCGATTGTCGGCGCCCCCGGGGGTCGAGGCCTGCTCGCAAGCGAGCTGTCCCGGCGCGGTGCTCGCGTCGAGGCGCTGCACATCTACCGCAGAAAGCCGGTTGCCCCGGCGCCGGCGTTGATCACTGCTCTTCGGCGCAGCAGCGGCGCGGTGGTCCTGATCAGCAGTCGCCAGGCCTTCGACATGATCGGCGAGGCGCTGGCTGAAGATTTACGGCCCGCCTGGCTGGGCTCGCGCTTCGTTGTGTCGTCCGAGCGGCTGGAGCGCGCCTGCCGCGAGGCCGGCGTGTCCCGAATCCGTCGCGCTTCCGGTGCGGCCGACGAACTCATGCTGACAGCGGCCCTGGAGGCCGGATGGATGCGCGGGTAGGCCTTTGGGTGTCGATGTGCTGCTCCATACGGGGCCGGATGCAACACGACAGGGCGATTTCCGTTAGCATCCTGAAATGACCCGAAAAAATTTCGCCGCCGAATCATGACCGAACCCGAAAAGCCCGCCAGCAAACGTGGCAAGAAGCGCGACGACGCTCGCGAGAGTGCTCGCGACGAGATTCGTGACGATGACGATGGTCGCGACAATGGTCGGAACACCGGTGAAGACGCGCTCGACGACCCGCAGGAATCCAGCCCGCAAGATCGGTCCGATGACCCCGGCGAGCCTGAACCCCCCGTCGCGGAGAACGACGCCGGTTCGGTGGCCGTCGGCCGGCGCGCCCGATCGGGCCCGCTGGTCTGGCTGACGATGCTGGTCGCGCTGGTCGCCCTGGGGCTGGCGTCGTACCCGTTCTGGGCGCACTGGTTGCAGCCGGGTGCCGCCGAGCCGGCCGGTCCGTCGGCGTCCGAATTCGAGCGGCTCGCCGGCCGCGTCGACACGATCCGACAGGACAGCGCCGCCGAAATCGCGACGATGCGCGAACAACTGGAAGAACTTTCATCGGCGTTCGAAGCCGACGCGCAGGGGCCCGCCGCAGGCGATCTCGCCGATCGAATCGATCAACTGTCTGTCCGCCTCGAGCGCCTGCAGGGTGAGCGCAATACAGCCATTGGCGGTCTGCGCACCCGGCTCGAGGACCTCGAGTCCGAAGTCGGACGGCGGCTGGAGCAGTTCGAGCTCCGGTTGTCGAATGTCGGCAGCAACCTCGATCGAGCCGATCGGGATCTCGCCACGCGCCTTCTGCTCATGGAAGTGGACAGCCTGTTCGCGATTGCGCAGAACCACCTGATGGCCGGCGGTGACGCGGGCGTCGCGCTGCAGGCCTGGGAGCGGGCGATGAGCCGCATGGCTGCGCTGGATGGCGTCGAATTCGAAGGCTTGAAGGAGGCCGCACGGCGCGAATTCAGTCAGCTTCAGGCCTACAGCCCGCCGGATCTTTCGCTGCAGATGGACCGACTCTTCGAGATGGCCGATTCGGTTGCCGAATGGCCGGCGAACACGATCCAGCCTGGAAGTCGGTCCGTCGAACCGGGCAGCGACGAGGGCTGGCGGGCACGCCTGGGCCGGGTGGTCGGCGGCCTTGTCAGGGTCGAAAGCGTGGACCGGGAATTCCTCGGTCCGGATGAAGTCGATATGGCCCGGGAGCGGGTACGCGGAATGCTGCAGACCGCCGCTTTGGCGATCGCCCGTTCGCGTCCCGAGCTGGCTCGCAAAGTGATAGGCCAGGCGGTGGACGCCGCGAAAAGCGTCTTCGACAGCGATGCGGCTTCGGTTGCGGAGGCGGTCGGCCGGCTGGAAGAGATTGCCGCGAATGTCGGCCGGGTCGAACTGCCGGAGCTCGGCGACAGTCGCGCCGAGATATCCCGGCTGCTGGGAGGAATGCGGTGAAACGGCGCCTTTTGCTGGTCGCGGTTGCGGTCATTGCAGTCATTGCCGTAGTCGCCGGCGCATGGCTGGGCCCGACGCTTATCCAGAATCCGGGTTATGTCCTGATCGAAATCGGCGGTTGGCGGGTGCAGATGTCGTTCGTGGTGCTGGCCGGCGCCGTGATCGGCGCCTGGCTCCTGATCTCGCTGCTGATCGGCCTGTTGCGCGCGCCCGGGCGCGCCGTGCGCAGATTTCGGGCGGCTCGCGACCGGCGTAACCTCGACCGGGGGCTACTGGCGCTTTCGGAAGGCGACTGGGCGCGGGCCGAGCGTGCGCTCGCCAGGGCAATGAAGGGCCCCGGCGCCAGTACCTCGGGTTACCTCGCTGCGGCGCGTGCGGCCCAGGGGCTTGCGGCGCCCGAACGGCGGGACCAGTACCTGGCGCTGGCCGACCGCCGATTCGGCCAGCGGCATTTCGCCACGGCGCTTGCTCGGGCGCGATTGCTGGTGGGCGAGGGCGAGCCGCAGGCGGCGATCGAATTGCTCGAGCAGCTTCATATCAAGCGGCCGAAGCACGAAGGCGTGCTGAAGCTGCTGCTTCAGAGCTACCAGGCATGCGACCGCTGGCACGATGTCCGTCTGCTGGTCCCGGCGATTCGCAAGGCGGGAATCGTTTCGGGCGAGCGTGCCGAGGAACTCGCCAGCCTGGCGGCCGCCCGCGAGCTGGAGGCCGCCCGGGACGTGGCCGAACTGACTGCCGCGCATGACTCGATGAAGCGTGCGTTGAAGCACCGGCCGGAAGTGGTTGCCGCGTTCGCCGGTCGTGCGCTGGAGCTCGATCGGCCGGAACTGGCCGAGCCGGATCTCCGCCGCGCGATAGAAGCCACGTTCGATCCGCGGCTGCTGGGGCTTTATTCGCAGAGCGACGCAGGCGATCGGGCGGTTCGGATTCGAAAGTGCGAACAGTGGTTGGCCGACAAGCCGGAATCGGCCGATCTGCACCTGGCGCTCGGACGAATGTACCTGGATGAGCGCGATGACGACAAGGCGCGCGAGCACCTGGAGTTCGCGGTACGCAAGAGCCCGAACCCGGCAGCGTATGCTGCGCTTGGCCAGGTGCTGGATCGTGCCGGCCAGTTGGAGCCGGCCACGCAGTGCTACAGGAATGCACTCAGGCTGGAGCAGGGAAGGGCGCCGGAGCCTTTGCCGCCGGCTTCGGCCCAGTCAAAATGACCGATGGCGCGAGCATGGTGTCGATCGTCACGAATTGTTAGACTATTAGCCAAATTCATCCAGCTTGATTTTACTCGTTGAACGCTCATTTAATCTTTCGTGTGAGATACTTGGCGCGTTTATGTCAACCGTGTTGGAGAACTGACTCAAGTATGATCAAGCAAAAAACCACGTTCATGGTCGCGGCCTTGTTGCTGGGGGGCAGCGTTGCCCACGCGCAGTTCGGTCTGGAAATAGACGGTCAGACCGTCGTGCCTGCCGGCCAGCTGAACGGCATTCGCTACAACCCCGACTTGCGCACGTTCGTCATCGACTCGGTGCATGCCGACTGGCGATGTGTTGCGAACGGCGGGCCGACGCCTGTCGTCTCTCCGGGAGATTTCCGCCTGATGCTCGACAGCGTCAATCCCCTGACCGAGGCGGATGCCGTCTACCGGATCGCCAGCGCCGCGAACGGCGGCTCGATCGTGCATGATTTCGCCAGTGGGCGAATCGTGATTCAGACGAGTTCCGACCCGTCCGAGCAGTTGAACTGCGCGCCGTTTCGCGCTTCGTTTTCCTCCTCCGGCTTCGAAAGTTCCCTGGCTACCGAATCGGCGACACCGCCGTCGCCGTTCACGGCGGGCGGCACGCTGACGATTCCGGTCACCGTCACCAATGATTCGGCGAGCGATGTTGTCACCGACGTGGCTGTCGACCTGACCTGGTCGACTGATCCGGCGGGCGCGGCGGGAATCGACCCACCCACGTTCAGCGAATCGGTTATCCCGATTGCAGCCGGCACTCATCGATGGACGGTGGACGTGCTTTTCCCGGGTGAATCGCGCACGATCGACGTGGAATTCAACGTGGGCTCCCAGACCGCGCCTGGCACGGTAATCCGCACCGAGTCGGTGGTTGCCGAGGCGATGAATCGGGTGGGCGACGCCGCCTACGCCGTGGGCAATCCCGCGGTCGACGTCTCCGAGGTTACCGTGGGTGTCGCAAGCGGCGACCTGACCGCCGGACTGCAGACCAACAACCCTGTGGCGGGCCTTGGATCCGACAACGTGACCTTGAGCTACGCGATCACCAACAACGCCGGTATCCCGATGAGCTCGGTCCAGGCTACTGTCGCGGCGGTCAACCTGCCTTCGGGGCTGTCGATCGGCAGCGTGACGCCGTCGGCGGGCAGCTTTATCGGCGATCAGTGGAGCGTGCCCGAGATCCCGCCCGGGCAGACCGTGACGCTGGAGCAGGCCTTTACGGCTGCCGCTTTCACTGCGGCGAGTTCGCAGGTCTGCGGCTCGTTCTCTATCGATTCGGCTGCCGAGCAGCTGCTGGATACCGGCGATGATACGGCCGCGGGGTGCGCGGTCGTGGCGCGCGAGGTCGACCTGGTTTCCATCACGCCTGTCGTTGCACCTTCGTTCGGCGCCGCCACGGTGAACGCCGGAGAGGTGTTCGCGATACAGCTGCAGATCGACAACGAAGGACCGTCGAATGCCAGTGCGGTGGGTGCATCGGTCGTGCTGTCGGTCGATCCACCGGACGCAGGCGTGTCGATCAATCAGTCAACGTCTTCGAGCAGTTTCGGAGTGTTGACCGGCGGTGGATCCTCGATCGATTACGACGTATCGGGCGAAATCGAACCCAACGGATTCGCGCGAACGGCCGTCATCAACGTCGATATTCCGCAGACGGTGGCCGATCAGACCAGCGTCTGTCTCCAGGTCACATTGCTGTCCGGGACCGAAATCGATACCACCCCGGGAAACAACCTGCCGGCGCCGGCCTGCATTACAGTAGTCAATACCGGCCCCTGAAGCCACGCCTACACGCTCTATTCAGGCACGGTCCCGTCGCGCATCCTCAACCTCGGCGCGATCCTGCCCGAACCGCTCCATCCCGCTCCGATCCCCGCCTCAGTCTATCCCGTACTTGTCCAGCTTGTAGCGAAACGAGCGGAACGTAATGCCGAGCTTGCGCGCGGCCTCGGTCTTGTTGTACTTGGCCTCCTTCAGCGCGTTCTCCAGGATGCGACGCTCGATGCTTTCCATGTAGTCGTCCAGATTCTTGTCGCCCGGATCGGCGTCGATCCGGTCGTTGTTCTCCAGTGCCGTATGGTCGAGTTGGAGATCGTCGGCCGTGATCCTGTCCCCGTCGCAAAGCGTGACTGCGCGCTGCAGAATGTTGAACAGTTCCCTGACGTTGCCGGAAAACGAGTGCTCCAGCAGCGCTTTCTTGGCGCTGTCGTCGAGTTGGCGAGGTTCGTCGCCCCACTGTTCGGCTATGACCTCCAGGAAATGGTTTACCAACGGCGGGATGTCCGAGCGTCGCTGAGCCAGCGACGGCATGTTGAGTTCGATCACGTTGAGGCGAAAATAAAGGTCGCTTCGAAACTGATCGGCCTCGACCATCGGCTTGAGCGGCTTGTGCGATGCCGACAGGATTCGGACATCGATCGGGACTTCCTGCTTGTCGCCGATCGCCCGGACGCGTTTTTCCTGGATGACGCGCAGAAGCTTGACCTGCATGTTCAGGGGCAGGTCGGCGACTTCGTCCAGGAACAGGGTTCCGCCGTTGGCCGTCTGGAACAGGCCCTCCTTGTCGGCATCCGCGCCGGTGAAGCTACCCTTCTTGTGGCCGAAGAATTCGCTTTCCATCAGTTCCGATGGGATCGCCCCGCAGTTGACGGCAACGAACGGTTGTTCGGACCGCGGCCCGAGGTCGTGAATCAATCGGGCCGCCAGTTCTTTTCCGGTGCCCGAATCGCCGCTGATCATGACCGGCGCCTGTGAGCGCGCCAGTTTCAGAATCGTCTGTCGTACCCGCATCATCGCGTCGGATCTGCCGATCATGCGGTCGAGGATGCTGTTCTGGTCCTCGACAGGCATGGTGGCCGTGCTGGCATCGTCGCCGGCATCCGGCGGGGATTCGGGCACGATCGGCGAAGCGGTCTGCTTTTCGGCGTCGTCCTGTCTGAGCTTGATCGCGGTCTTGACCAGGTTACGCAGCGCTTCGAGATCCACCGGCTTGGAGACGAAGTCGAAGGCCCCGTACTTGAGGGCGGTGACGGCATCTTCGACCTTTCCATAGGCGGTGATCATGGCGACCGGCATTTCTGGATAGTCACGATTGATCTGCTTGATCAGGCTCAGCCCGTTGCCGTCCGGGAGTCGCATGTCGGTCAGGCAGAAGTCGTAGGTGTTTTCGGCCAGCTTGCGGCGCGCCTCCGCCAGGTCCTCGGCGGGATCCACGTCCACCCCCATCCGGGTGAGCGTGAGCTCGAGCAGTTCCCGCAGGTCGGGCTCGTCGTCGACTATGAGTGCGCTTGATTCTGCCATTCGGTTCCCCGGAAATTCAAAGAATTCGCCCTTGTTATTCTGCTACAAATTGGCCAGCTCTGCCGGCTGGCTCAACGGCGAATCGGACCCGCTGCGCCTCAGGAGTATTCGGAAACAGGCGCCCGCATTCGGAATCTGCACGTATTCCAGCGGCGCCTGGTTCGCATCGCACAGCTGGCGGGCCAGGAAGAGACCGAGCCCCGAACCCTGCTTGTGCGTGGTGAAGAAGGGTTCGAAGATCTGGCTTCGTTTTTCCAGCGGAATGCCCGGGCCGTCGTCGATGATGTCCAGTGCCATTTCGCGATGCCCGCGTATCGGGCTCAGCCGCAGCGTGATGGTCGGCTGGTGGTTGTCGGTCGCCGCGTGGCGCAGGGCGTTGTCGAGCAGGTTGGTCACGGCCTGTTGCAGCTGACCGGGATCCATCAGCACCTCGATTCCGCTGCGCGGCGCCTCGATCCGGACTCTTGCTTCCGGCAGCCGGTGTTCCAGGCGGAATTCCTCGGCCAGGGTCCTCAGCCAGTCGGTCACGTTCGTCTGCTCGATCTGGGCGCGCTCGCGGCGCGAGAGCTTGAGCACGTTCTCGACGATGTCGTTCATTCGGCTGGTGTGGTTGCGGATGATCTCTATGAGCCTCAAGTCCTGGGCCGGGAGGTCGGGCGATTCGCCCAGAAGCTGCGAGGCGTGACTCAGCGCGCCGAGCGGATTCCGGATTTCATGTGCAATCGACGCCGATAGCCTGGCCAGCGACGCCTGCGCCAGGTCGCGGGCGCGGCGGCTGACCACCGAGGTATCTTCAAGGAATATGAGCGTCGCCTCGCCGAGCACGCCGGGCAGGCGGACGAACTGGGGGACTACCGCAGCCTGGGTGGCCTTCAGCAAAAGGCCTTCGTCGTCGGCCCGGCCGGTCTTTTTCCACAGGTTGAGTCGCTCGATCAGCGCTGGCGCGATGACATTGAGGCGACGCTCGCTGACCGGTGGATTGCCCAGCAGGTACCAGGCGGATTCGTTCATTTGCCGAACCTCCAGCTTCGCATCGACGACCATGACCCCCGAACGCATGCGACGGATGATCAGGTCGTTGACCTGTTCGAGTCCGACCAGGTCGTCGCGCCGACGCTCGGCCAGAAGCTGGTACTCCCGGCCCCAGCGGCCGAGCAGCGAACAGCCCAGTGCCGTGACGAAAGTGGCGATGCCGTAGATGCCGGCCTGAAGCGCGGGGCCGTTGGCAAAATCGCCGCCGGAAGCCAGCCAGGCCTCGAACACGATCCCGATCGAGATGAGCGAGGCGAAGAACAATGCCACCTGCAGCGGCAGCAGGAGACCGGCGATTCCGACCGTGAAGATCAACAGGATCACCAGGCCGCTGCCCAGGCCGCCGAAGCAGTGCAGCACCAGCAGCAGGATGACGATATCGGTCATCAGCGAGAACCTGGCGAGTTCCTGGGGCGTGAAGCCGGGACGCCACTGGAACCAGGCGAATGCGAGCGCGGCCATGACGTAGGTCAACGATGTCGCCTGGGCCAGGAATACCTTGTATTCGGGCGCCAGGGCCTGGCCGAGCGGGCCGAACGCGACGGCCAGAATGACGCTTGCCAGCACCAGCCTGAACACGGTCATGTAGTTCATCGAACGCTGGATCAGATCCGCATCCGCTTCGGTTTTCTGGAACAACTGGGTCAAATCACGAACTCCGACGGCCGCATTCGGCCTGCCTGCATGACGGCAACTATATCTCAAGGCGCCGTCGGGGTGAACTCCTCACCCGCTGGCTGGATGCATTTGTTATATTTCGTCGGTTACTTTTGCTGCTTGCCGGAAAAGGTCGGAGGGCCGGGCGGCAGCGTGTTTTCCATTCATCAAGCGGGACTCTGCAATGAATTTTCATGAATACCAGGCCAAGGCGCTGTTTGCCGATTACGGCATTCCCGTGCCGCGCGGCGAACTTGCCACGACGGCCGACGAAGCCGTGGCCGCGGCCGAGAAGGTCGGCGGTCGCGAATGGGTGGTCAAAGCGCAGGTGCACGCCGGCGGGCGGGGCAAGGCGGGCGGTGTCAAGCTGGCCTCCAGCCTCGACGAAGTCCGGGAGCTGGCCGACAAGATGCTTGGCATGAAAATCGAAACCTACCAGACGGGCGGTCGCGCGCTGCCGGTCAATTCGGTACTGATCGCCGAGGCCACCGACATCAAGCACGAGCTCTACCTGTCTGCCCTGGTCGATCGCGCCCAGCGGGCGGTCGTTTTCATGGGTTCGTCGGCCGGCGGCGTGGATATCGAGCAGGTGGCCGAGGAAGCCCCCGAAAAGATCATTTCCGTGGCGGTCGACAACGCCGCCGGATTCATGCCCTACCAGGCGCGCCAGATCGGTTTCGGCATGGGCCTGAACGCCAAGCAGGTGCGCCAGCTGACCCGCATCATGGAAGGCCTTTACCGGCTGTTCATCGACAAGGACCTGGCCATCGTAGAGGTCAACCCGCTGATCATCGACGGCGAGGGCAACCTGATTGCGCTGGACGCCAAGATCAACGCCGACGGCAGCGCGCTTTTCCGGCACTCGGACCTGCAGGAGATGCGCGACGAGTCGCAGGAGGACCCGACCGAACTGGCCGCCAGCAAGCACGACCTCAACTACGTGACGCTTGACGGCAACATCGCCTGCATGGTCAACGGCGCCGGACTGGCGATGGCCACCATGGACGTCATCAAGCTGGCTGGCGGCGAACCGGCCAACTTCCTCGACGTCGGCGGCGGTGCCACCAAGGAACGCGTGACCGAGGCCTTCAAGCTGATCCTGTCGTCGGACAAGGTCAAGGCCATCCTGGTCAACATCTTCGGCGGCATCGTCCGCTGCGACCTGATCGCCGACGGCATCATCGGGGCGGTCAAGGAGATCGGCGTCGAAGTGCCGGTAGTCGTTCGTCTCGAAGGCACCAACGTCGAGAAGGGCAAGCAGCTACTGGCCGACAGCGGCATGAAAATCATCACAGCCGACGACTTGAACGACGGCGCGAAAAAGGCCGTCGAAGCGGCGGCCTGAGGCAAGGAATCACAATGAGCGTATTGGTCAACAAGAAAACCCGCGTCATATGCCAGGGCTTTACCGGCTCGCAGGGTACCTTCCACTCGGAACAGGCAATCGAATACGGGACCCGCATGGTCGGCGGCGTCACGCCGGGCAAGGGCGGTTCCGAGCATCTCGGCCTGCCGGTCTTCAACACCGTCGAACAGGCGGTCGAGGAAACCGGCGCGGACGCGTCGATGATCTTCGTGCCGCCGCCGTTCGCGGCCGACGCGATCCTCGAGGCGGCCGACGCCGGCATCCGCATCATCGTCACCATCACCGAAGGTATTCCGGTACTCGACATGATGCGGGTCAAGGCGGCCCTCAAGGACTACGACGACGTGACCCTGATCGGTCCGAACTGTCCCGGCATCATCACGCCGGGCGAGTGCAAGATCGGCATCATGCCCGGAAGCATCCACAAGCCCGGCAGAGTGGGCGTGGTGTCGCGTTCGGGCACGCTGACCTACGAGGCTGTGTTCCAGACGACCAACGCGGGACTGGGGCAGACCACCTGCATCGGCATCGGCGGAGACCCGATCAACGGCATGAGTTTCGTCGACTGTCTCGACCTGTTTCAGCAGGACCCGGAGACCGAGGGCATCATCATGGTGGGCGAGATCGGTGGCACGGCCGAAGAGCAGGCCGCTGAGTTCATTGCCGACCAGGTCGACAAGCCGGTGGTCGCCTATATCGCCGGCGTCACCGCACCCCCGGGGAAGCGCATGGGCCATGCGGGCGCGATCATTGCCGGTGGGAAGGGCACGGCCGACGCCAAGTATGCCGCGCTCGAGGAAGCCGGCGTCACCACGGTCAGGTCGCCGGTGGAACTCGGCTCTGCAATCGCCGACCTGCTGAAGTAAATCGTTCGGGTAGCTCGGTCGGGGCGGTGTCTGCCGCCCCGATTTCGGTCGGCAGGGTCTTGACTGCCGGGCCGCCGGCTCGTCGCCCGAAGCCCGGTATCCAACGGCCTGGAACCTTGAAACATGCTCCGAATCGCGCTTGCGCAGGACGATTTTCAGGTCGGCCATCTCTCGGCCAACCGCGACCTGGTTCTTGAGCTGATCAGGCGGGCGCGGGACGAACAGCGCGCCGATCTCATCGTGTTTCCCGAGCTGGCACTGACCGGGTATCCGCCCGAGGACCTGCTTCTTCGGCCGGGCTTCATGCGACGCAGCGAGGAGGTTTTCCGGGAAATCGTCGCGGCGGTAGACGGGATCGACGTCGTGCTGCCTTGGCCTCGCTGCGAGGGCGACGACCGGTACAATTCCGCTGCCTGGGTTCGTGCGGGGCGCGTCCTGGCCGTCTACGACAAGTGGGAACTTCCCAACTACGCCGTTTTCGACGAACAGCGCTACTTCATCTCCGGTCGAAAGCCCATGGTCGTGGCACTCGGCGGCGTAAAGGTCGGCGTGGTCATCTGCGAGGATGCCTGGAGCAGGCAGGCCGTAGACGCATCGGCCGCGGCAGGCGCCGATATCATCGTCTCGATCAATGCCTCGCCTTTCTATCGCTCCAAGCACGTCGACAGGGGCGAGGTGCTGAAGCGCCGCAACGCCGAGTCGGGGTTGCCGCTGATTTACCTCAATTGCGTCGGCGGCCAGGACGAACTGGTGTTCGACGGCCATTCGCTGGCAATCGACGCGTCCGGGAATCTGTCTTCACCGGCGCCGCTGTGCGACAGCAGGCTGCTTCTGGTCGGCTTCGACCTGCCAAGCGGCACGCTGGCATACCTCGACTGGCCGGCCGGGGAAACCGAAGAACTACCCATCACCTACGCCGTGCTTCAAAGGGGCTTGCGCGATTACGTTTCGAAGAACGGCTTCGAGTCCTGCCTGCTGGGCCTTTCCGGGGGCATCGACTCGGCGCTGACCGCTGCGCTCGCGGCCGACGCATTGGGCCCGGACGCTGTGCATGCGGTCATGATGCCCTCGCGTCACACCAGCGAGCTGTCGCTGGTGCTCGCGACCGAGCAGATCGACATGCTGGGCATTCGGGGCGACAACATTTCCATCGAGCCGGTCTACCAGGCGTCTGTGCAGCAACTCTCGACGGCTTTCGCGGGGACCCGCGAAAACATCGCAGAAGAAAACCTCCAGGCCAGGGCCCGCGGGATGCTGTTGATGGCGCTTTCGAACAAGTTCGGGCACATTTTGCTGGCGACCGGCAACAAGAGCGAGCTGGCGGTCGGGTTCAGTACGCTTTACGGCGACATGTGCGGTGGCTTCAGTCCGCTCAAGGACTGCCTCAAGGGCCTGGTGTACCGGCTTGCGATCTGGCGCAACGGCGTATCGCCGGCAATTCCCGAGGGCGTGATCCAGCGGCCGCCGTCGGCCGAGCTTGCGCCCGGCCAGAAGGATCAGGACAGTCTGCCGCCATACGACATTCTGGACAGGGTCATCGAGGCTTACGTCGAGCGCGACGAGTCCATCCTCGAGATCGTCGAATCGACCGAAATCGCCGAGGCGACGGTCCGACGCATTGCCGGAATGGTGCTGGCGGCCGAATTCAAGCGGCGCCAGGGAGCGCCCGGTCCGAGGGTCACGCGCAAGGCGTTCGGCCGCGACCGGCGTTATCCGATCACGTCGGGGTGGCACGACAGCGGCGTCAAGCGATAGGCGCCCGCGTAATTCCGCCGGCCGCCTTCGCGATCGGCTTGCCGGCCTCGTACTTTCGGCACTTGAACGAGATATGAATTCGAGCGAGAGTCTTGTCATGAACCAACACGATGAAACGGCGTTCTCCAACCCCGCGCTTGCGCCGACGGGCGTGCCAGACTATCGCGAGGTGGAATTCGAGCCGCCGGCGTCGAGCTTCAGGCGCTACACGCTTGTTTCGACGACGATCTTCGCGGCGCCCGCAGTCCTGGCGGCCCTGGTGGCCTGGGCCTTGCCGTTCATCCCGCTTGCGGGCTGGAAGGTGCTGGTCATCGCCGGCGGCCTCCTGCTTCCGCTCGCCCTGGTCGGCGTCTATCGCTGGATCGACGCCGGCTACCGTGGATGGGCGCTTCGGCGGCACGACATCATTGCCCGCTCCGGGGTGTTCTGGCGCAGCGTTACGGCGCTGCCGGTTGCACGCATCCAGCACGTGGAGACCACGCACGGGCCGCTGGAGCGCGCCTACGGTCTGGCGCGGCTCAAGCTTTACACGGCGGGCGGGCTGACCGCCGACCTGGTGGTAATCGGACTGGATCGGGAAACGGCCGACCGCTTGCGCGAATACCTGGTCGAGCAGATCAGGAAGCGGGACGCGGAAACCGGCCAGAACGTTGAGGCGGAAACCAGCCAGGGTTCCGATGACTGAGATCGAATCGACCTGGAAGGCGCTGCCCCTGTCAGCCGTCGGGGCGCTGTACGTCAACGGCATCCAGCGTTTCATTCGGGAAAACCTGATCGCGTTCTTCGGCGCCGGCACCGGCTTTGCCGTGAGCGAATCGCTGGGCTGGCGGGAATTCGGCCTGGGCGCGGGACTGGTGCTTCTGGCCGGTCTGTTAATCGCCCTGGTCTACCATCGGCGCTTCCGCTACCGGGTCGACGGCGATTCCGTACGCGTTCGCAAGGGATTGTTCGAACAGCAGGAAATCAAGGTGCGGTTCGAGCGCGTGCAGAACGTCGGGTTCAGCCAGCCGATCTATCTGAGGCCGCTGGGGCTGACCCGGGTCACGCTGGAAACACCGGGCGCGTCGCAGACCGAGGTCAGTCTGCCCGGAATCGCGTCGGGCGAAGCGACGGCGCTACGCGATCTGATATCGGGCGCAGCCGGCCGCCGCGCGGACTCGGACCAATCGACGGATTCGGATGACGCCGAGCGGACGGAGGCCGAGCCGGCGGCCGCGTTTGAGGCCAGCGCGGCCGATCTGTTCAAGTACGGGATGACATCGAACCAGATCTGGATCCTGCTGGCCGTCTTCGGTGCGCCGGCGTCCAGCTGGATCGAGTCCAGGGTATCGAGCTGGATCGAGCAACTCAGCGCCAGCGGGCTGCTGGATATGGAAATGCTCAGGGGGGCACCGCTGATGCTCGCCCTGCTTGTCGGCCTCCTGATCGTATCGGTCGCGCTGCTGCTGATGGCATTGTCCGGTCTGCTGGCGATCGTTCGGTTCAGCGGATATCGGCTCGTCAGGGAAACCGACCGGTTCAAGTCCCGTTTCGGCTTGCTCGACGCGCGCGAAAAATCATTGAAGCTGTCCAAGCTTCACGGCATTCAGACAGTGCAGACCGCCGTGGGCCGGATGCTGGGGCAGTGGCATGCGATAGGCCATCAGACAGGCGCTGTCGCGCTCGAAGGGGCGATGAACGACGACCGCCGTTTCCTCATACCCGGAATCGACAATGATCGGCTGGAGGGCGTTGTAGGCACGCTCAGGGGTCGCTCGTGGGATGCCCCGGCGTGGCAAGGCATACATCCGCGGTTCCGGTCGATGCTATGGGGCCGAACCAGTGTTGCGATGGTCATTGCGGCACTTCTGGTCTGGCTACTGCTGCCGGGCCACGTGGCATGGCCGCCGCTGACGATACTCGGATTGAATTTGCTGATCCTCGGCTTGATCCACCTCCACTGGCGACGATGGGCGTTTGCCCACGACGGGCAACGCATGCGAATCCGCAGTGGGCTGGTCGGTCAGAAGATCGTTGAATTCGATCTGGCGTCATGTCAGCAGGTCGCAATCAGCACGAGCCCGTACCAGCGTCGGCACCAACTGGCCTCTCTGACGATTCGTCTCCCGCACGGCGAACAGCCGTTACCCTACCTGGGGCGCGAGGCCGCCGATGAAATCGCCAACCTCCTGCTTTACCGAGCCGAGAGCTCGGCCAAACACAGTCTTTGACGACGTGTCGGGGCCGTCATGCGGCTTCGTCGATGCCGAGCACCAATTGTTCAAGGCGGGCCGGATCGTGGACTCGAATGTCCCTGTTGGTGGAACTGGCGATTCCGTCCTGACGAAATGTTCGCAAGCATCGCGAAAGCGTTTCGGGCTGCAGCGAGAGATAGCTTGCGATGTATTTCTTGCTTGCGTTCAGGCGGAACGAGCATTTGTTCCCGTTGCGCCGATACTCGTTGAACAGGAACGAGGCGACTCGGAAGTGCGCCTTGTCGACTGAAAGCAGCTCGACGTGGTCGATGAGATCGTCGACCCGCCGGACAAGCGACTCGACCAGCTGAGTCCTTGCGCGTTGCGAGCGGTGGAAGACGTCGCCGACGACTTCGGAGTCCACAGAGAGTGCCTCGGCGTCGGAGATTGCGGTTGCGTTGAGTGGGTGGAATCGTTCGGATTTCAGCGAAATGGTGTCGCACAGCCCATCGCCCGGCCGAGCGATCAAAAAGATCTTTTCCGATCCGGTGCGCGTCAGCCTGAACAGCTTGACCTGTCCGGACAGGCAAAAGTAGCTGCGGCGGATCGCATCGTTTTGCCTGAAGAGCACTTCATTGGCCTTGAGCGAGATGGTCCACGCGTTGTGCCGGACCTCTTCGATCAATTCGTCGGGGAGCTCGCGGAACAGATCGAATTGCCGGATCTGCTCATGTGGGACCAGTTTTCTTTCGAGCATGAGTGCACGTTTCCTTGAATCGGCCTGCATCGGTTCTTCGGCTCGGGCCGCCATTTCGATCCATCGTCGACCCGTTGTTCAAGGACAGTATGCGCTCAGGATCACGCTGGGCTTTGATGTGAGTCAATCCCGGGATGCTTGTATGAGTCTCTGGAAATGCTCACATTTGTGAAGGCGTCGCGCGGCGCCGCGGTGGGCGCCGTGAGACTGGTAGTCCGCGATGCCGCGGCTATCGGCAGGTTACTCGACGACCTCGTCGATCGTGATCGTTATCCGGTCGGTGTCCTGGACCGTGACCGGTCCGGACTGGCCCTGAAGGTCGCCGCTCGATGCGATCGCGTTGCCGGTGCGACTGATCCGCGCCGAGATCTGCACCTGCGGAAACACGCTCAGGGACAGGCCCTGGGCCATGGAATCGCTGTCGCTGAGGGTTACCGAGGCTGGCAGATCGGATGCCGAGAGACGCTTGACCGCAAGCGGAGCGGGCGGGCCGTTGACCGCGCGCGCGAAGATGAACACCGTTTCCGAGCCCGCCAGTCTGCCGGCCAGCGTCGGATCCACGGCAACTTCGACCTGTATGCTGGCGCCGCCGGTTTCGGCCGAATCTTCGTCCCGGGATGCGGCCTGCATGCCTGCGCCGCCCGTGGACATGCCCGGAATACCTGCGTGCGGGTTGGTCATGGGCGCCGGCGCGGATTCTGCGACGGGTTCGGGCTGGGGCGCGTCGCTGACCTGTGCGATCTGTTCCGTGACGCGCTGGCGGACGTTGCCTTCCGGCAGCAGGTCGCGCAGGCGTATCCACAAGCCGAGGGCGCGACGCTCGTCGCCTTCGTGGAATGCCCCCAACCCTGCCAGCCACAAGGCCTTCTGGTTATCCGGATTGTCTGCGAGAACCGAATCGAGCAATTCCCGGCTCTCCGGCGGCAATTGCGCGCGATTGGAGGCGTAAAGCAGCGTTTCGGCCAGTTCGACCCGCGCAAACTCGTTTTCGGGCTCGATGTAAATGACGCGCCTGAACGCGCCCTCGGACGCCGGGTACTGCTGCAGCTGCTTCCAGATCATGCCGAGGCGGTTCCACGCATCGATGTCTTCCGGCTCGTTGCGGACCCGCGAGGTCAGTTCGCCGAGGATCTGGCGCAGTTCCCCGTTCGGCCCCGGTTCCGGATCGATGCCGTCGGGCCGGCCGAGCTGGGTATACAGGAAAAGCGTGAGCAGCGGTACCGACACCAGCAGCAGTCCGGCCAGGCCGCGCGACGAGATCGCCGAGCCGCCCGAATCGGCCTGTTCCTGTTCCAGCTTCGCCAGCCGCTTGCGATAGTCGGACGGGTCCAGGTCTTCGCGCAGCTCTTCAAGCGCTCGCCGGCGGCGCGCCAGCCGTGTGGCTGCCGAGCCGCCGCGTACGACCGGGAGAAGCACAAAGAACAGTGCAAGCAGAATCAGCGCCACGGTGCCCAGCAGGAAAAGGGGCGACGACAGAATTTCGGACAAGATTGTTCTCCTTGGAATCTCGGTATGGAAAGGCGTCGCCGGGAAGTGCCGCGCGACGCTTGATCGATGGTCAGTTGAAAATTGCGAAGTGTTCCGGCATCAGGCTTTCTGTTGGTCTGCGAGCATTCGCCGGCGACGGCGGATCATCACGGCGCCGGTAATCAGGCCGATGAGCAGGAGCACGATCGGACCGAACCACAGAATCATCGTATGCCCGGCCAGCGGCGGGTTGTACAGGACGAAATCTCCGTATCGGTCGCGCATGTACTGCCGGATCTCGAAATCCGAGCGGCCGTCCATGATCTGCACATAGACCTGTTCCCGAAGGTCCGCCGCGAGCGGTGCGTTCGAACTTTCCAGCGGCTCGTTCTGGCACACCGTACAGCGGAGTTCGCCAATAAGTGCCCGGTAACGGGTCTCCTGAACTTCGCTGTTGAAGGAACGCGGCTCGATTGCGCTTTCGGCCGCAACCAGAGAACTCAGGAAAAGTGCCAGGATCATCAATGTCTTTTGCATGTTCAACTGCCTGCTTCTGTCTTGAGCTTGCGGATTCGATCCAGCAGATCGTCATAGGACTGGGCGGTCACCGGTCCGATGTGCTTGTGACGGATCGTTCCCGTATGGTCGACCAGGAAAGTTTCGGGGGCGCCGTAGACGCCGAGATCGATTCCGAAATTGCCGGGATTGTCGAAAAGGTGGAAATCCCAGGCATCACCGAACTGGGTGAGCCAGCGCAGGGCGTCTTCTCGTTCATCCTTCCAGTTCAGACCGACCAGCGGTACGTCGATCTCGCGCCCCATTCGCGTGATCAGCGGATGCTCCACGCGGCAGGACGGGCACCAGCTGCCCCAGACATTGATCACGAATGGCTGGCCCAGCAGGTCCGCAAGCGCGATGCTTCTTTGCTCGTCGTGCAGCGAAGGCAGGCTGAAATCCGGGACCGGCTTGCCGATCAGCGGACTGTCGATGACCTGCCGCTGATCGGCCGTCTGCAAGCCGGCCAGCAAAAGCACCACCAGCGCGACAAACACGCCCAGCGGCAAGAGCATCCTGGTCATGTTGCCGCGGCTCCTGCAACGCCGACGCCGGCGGTCATGCGCTCGCCCTCGGTCGATTCCGCGCGGCGCCTGATCCAGTAGCGCCTATCGGATGCCGCGATCAGGCCGCCGGCCAGCATGAAGATCGCACCGCCCCAGATCCAGCGGATGAACGGCTTGATATGGATGCGCACCGACCAGGCGCCGCCGTTGCCCAGCGGTTCGCCAAGCGCGACGTAGAGATCGCGCGTGAACCCGGGCCTCAGTTCGATCTGCGACATGACCTGGCCCGAGCGATAGTAACGACGTTTCTGCGGCGCCATCAGGAGACGCTCCTCACCGTTCTTGAGAACGCTGATGCTGGCTTCTTCGGCGGCCCAGTTCGGGCCCTTGACCGTCTTGACTTCGTTCAGGCGGAAGACCAGTCCGGCCGCCTGTACTTCCTGGCCGGGCTCCATTCGCAAATCCTTCTCGAAGGTCGTCGATTCGACCATGGCGACGCCGATCACGAACACGCCGACGCCGAAATGCGCAAGCGACATGCCCCATTGGCCTCGCGTCAGCCGGCCGGCAGTTTGCCTGCGCTGGCGCATCACGAACGCCACCGCCCCGGCCATGACCCACAATCCGCCGATCCAGCCTGCGATGGCCCTGAGGTTCCATGAGCCCAGCAAGGCGGTGATGATCAGCGCCAGGACCAGGGCGGCGACCGCGGCCCACATCAGCGGTCGGGCGGCGCGCCCGAACTCGTCCTTCTGCCAGCGCGACATCGGGCCCAGCGGCAGCATCAGCACGATCGGGGTCATCAACAGCACGAACATCGCGCCGAAGTAGGGCGGGCCCACCGAGACCTGGCCCCAGCCCATGAAGTCGATGATCAGCGGGTAGAGGGTGCCGATCAGGACCATGGCCGCGGAGACCACGAAGAAGATGTTGTTCAGCAGCAGCGCCGACTCGCGGCTGACAAGGTCGAAACCTTCGCCGGTGGCGATGCGCGGCGCTCGAAGCGCATACAGCAGCAACGCGCCGCCGGTCACCGCGCCCAGGAAGACCAGGATGAACAGGCCGCGCTCCGGGTCGTTGGCGAAAGCGTGCACCGAAGTCAGGACGCCCGAGCGCACCAGGAAAGTGCCCAGCAGCGACAGGGAGAAGGCCGCGATCGAAAGCAGGATGGTCCAGGCCGGGAAGGCGCCGCGCTTTTCCGTAACCGCCTGCGAATGGATCAGTGCGGTCCCGACGAGCCAGGGCATGAACGAGGCGTTCTCGACCGGGTCCCAGAACCACCAGCCGCCCCAGCCGAGTTCGTAGTAAGCCCACCACGAGCCCAGCGCGATGCCGCCGGTCAGGAACGACCACGCGGCCAGCGTCCAGGGCTTGGCCCATCGAATCCATTCGCGCTCGACGCGCCCGCCCAGCAGCCCCGCGATTGCGAAAGCGAACGCGACGGCGAAACCGACGTAGCCCATGTAAAGCAACGGCGGGTGAAAGATCATGCCCGGATCCTGCAGCAGCGGATTCAGGTCGTTGCCGTCCGGAACGCCGGGAAGAATGCGCGAGAATGGATTGGACGTGAAGGCGGTGAACGACAGGAATCCGACCGCGATCATGCCCATGACCGCCAGTACCCGGGCGCGAAAAGCCTGGGGCAACGGGCCCGACAGGGCCACCACGGCGACCATCCAGCCGGTCAGCATCAGAATCCAGAGCAGCAGCGAACCTTCGTGGCCGCCCCACACCGCGCTCAGGCGGTAATACCAGGGCAGGAGCAGGTTCGAGTTGGCAGCAACGTACTCGATCGTGAAATCGTGCACCAGGAAGCCGGCCGAGAGCAGCCCATACGCCAGCAGCGCGAACACGAACAATCCGATCGCCAGCGACGGCGCCGTTGCGATCAGTCGGTCATCGTCGATCCATGCGCCGATGAGCGGAAGAATCGAAAGGCAGACCGCCAGCACCAGCGACAGCAGCAATACCATCTGGCCGAGCTCGCCGATCATTGTCCGGCTCCCGTCTTGGCCGAGTTACCCGAGCCCATGGGATGCCCGGTCTTGTCCAGAGCCCTCTGAACTTCGGGCGGCATGTAGTTCTCGTCGTGCTTTGCCAGCACTTCATGCGCCTCGAACCGTCCGTCGCGCATGACGCCGTGGGCCACGATGCCCTGTCCCTCGCGGAACAGGTCGGGCAGGATGCCGTTGAACACGACGGGGACATCGTAGGCGCCGTCGGTCACGCTGAACTGCACCTGGAGACCCTCGCTGGCGTGTTCGATGCTGCCGTCCACCACCAGTCCGCCGAGCCGGAACTGGCGATCCGGCGGAAGCTCCTGCGTGTGGACTTCGCTGGGGCTGATGAAGAACATCATGTTTTCGTTCAGCGACATCACGGCAACCGTAGTGGCCGCGCCGATGCCCACGACCAGGGCCAGAACGATCAGCGCGCGTTTCTTGCGTGTGGGTGTCATGCTCTGTTCCTCCCGGCGGCTCTGCGCTCGGCTTCTGCTTCGATCATCGAATTGACAAGTCGCTTGCGACGCAACAGCGGCTGGAGAAACTGCCATGCCACGATCGCGCCGAATATGGAATAGCTGGTCCAAACGTATGAGGCGTGACTGAGTTCCGGAATCATCTCGACTTCCCTGTCGGTTTTGAACAATGGTGCGCGAGCCCTTGGTCGTTCGTGTGCGCGCGCCGAAATTCGGAAAATACTACATTGACGCGGCCGTGGCCGCCTTGCGCTGGATCAAGTCGGCTCATTGGTCGGCCTGGAGCACTTTTCGTGCAACCCAACTCTTTGACCGATCCTGGTCCAACAGTTCATTCCGGGCCCGGTCGAGCAGGGCTGCCCCGAAGAACAGCTTGGTCGAGATCACCATCCAGATCAACGGCGGCAGCATCGAGGGATCCATCGACGATTCGCCCGTCAGCTTGATGGTTGCCGGCTGGTGCAGCGTGTTCCACCATTCGACCGAAAAGTGGATGATGGGAATGTTGACCGCGCCGGCCAGAACCAGCACCGAAGCGATTCTTGCGCCCTTGCGCCGGTCGTCGAACGCCGCGTAGAGGCCCATGATGCCGATGTAGATGAACAGCAGCACCAGCATGGAGGTCAGGCGCGCGTCCCACTCCCACCAGGTGCCCCACATCGGCTTGCCCCAGAGCGAGCCGGTCGCCAGGCAGACCAGCGTGAGCGCAGCACCGATCGGCGCGCAGGACATGGCCAGAATTTCGGTCAGCCGAATTCTCCAGACCAGCGCGATGGCCGCGAGGATCGTCATAACGACATAGATGAACATGGCCTGCCACGCCGCCGGCACATGGATATAGAGTATGCGCGCGCTGTCGCCCTGCTGGTAATCGGGCGGAACCACGTAAAGCGCGAGATACATTCCGTAGGCGGTGGTGACGGCGAAACCGACCCACAGCTACGGTGCGACGGTCTTCGAGAAGTTGTAGAAACTCGGCGCGGAGCCGAGCTTGTGAAACCATAGCTTCAGCGTTTTCCAGATCATTCCAGGTTCATCCTCAGAGCTGCTGCGATTCCAATGGGTGCGAGCGTCAGGCTCAGTATTGTAAAGGCCGCCAGCAGTCCGAGATGTGCACTCGGATCAAGGCTGTCGGCGGCCATTGAAACCGCGCCGGTGGCGAAGATCACCAGCGGCACGATCAGCGGAAAGATCAGGATGGACAACAGCACACTGGCGCCGCGGGTCGACAGCGTCAACGCCGCCGCCAGGCCGCCCAGAAGACTCAGTGCGGGCGTGCCGATCAGCAGGCTGACGATCAGCGTGCCAAGCGCGTGGCGCGGCAGGTGCAGCATTTCGGCGGCAAGCGGCGAAAACACGATGACCGGAAGCCCTGTTATCAGCCAGTGCGAGAACAGTCGCGCCAGCACGCGCCGGTAGACCGAATGCTCGCCGACGAACCATTGCTCCAGCGTGCCGTCTTCCAGGTCCGGCCTGAACAAGTGCTCCAGCGCCAGCAGGCTGGCCAGCAATGCCGCCACCCAGACCATGCCCGGCGCCATTCGCGCCAGCAGGGTGGGGCCGGGCCCGACACCAAGCGGGATCAGCACGATCACCGTGAACAGAAAGAACAGCGGCAACAGGGACTCGCCGAGCCGCCGAAACGCCAGTTTCATGTCGCGCCTGAACAGCGCAGTGGCCGAGCCGGTACCGATCATTGCGATTCCTCGACGACGCCGACTTCCAGCACGATGTTGTCGAGCAGTCCCGGCTCGACGCGCGGGTGGCGCTGATGGGTTGCCAGCACCACGCCGCCGCCGTCGGCCAGGTGCCGGTTGATCAGGGTGTCTACACCGGTGCAGCCGGCGTCGTCCAGGCTGGCGTAAGGTTCGTCTAGCAGCCAAATCGGCGTCTTGCGAACCAGCAGCCGGGCCAGCCCCAGCCTTCTCTTCTGCCCTGCCGACAGCGCTCGCGACGGTCGCGATCCCAGCCCGGCCAGACCGACCTGCGCAAGCGCTTCGGCCAGCGCGATTCCAGGCGGCCCGACGCGGCGCTCGTAGTCGAGATTCTCGCGGCAGGTGAGGTCGCCCTTGACCGCCGGCAGGTGGCCGACGAAGGCGACCCGGGCATTGTGGCGGAGAGTCCCGCTCACCGGGGCGAGAATGCCCGCAAGGAGCCTGAGCAGAGTCGTCTTGCCGACGCCGTTGGGGCCGGTCAGCACGATCGCGCGACCGGCTTCGAGGGCAACGTCCACCGGCCGGAAGACCGGGTTGCCGTAGCGATGAAACTCGAGTTGGCGGGCTTCCAGCAGTGGGCTCACGACACCACCGCCGGTGTCGTTCCGGAGGCGTTGTTCGATTCGCCGTATATCCTGAGTTCCGTCGGCAGGCCGGGTCGACCGGTCAGAACCGCGCGCTGGCCGAAGCGTCGTGCAAGCGAGTCGACCTGGCCGATGCTTTGCGGGGTGAACAGCCAGGCGGGTTCGTCGGGCCAAAGGTCGGCGGGATCGTGGTTGCAGACATTAAGAAGAACTGCGGGCTGCAGCTCGCGCAGGCATTCTTCCAGCGACCTCTGCGCAGCGGCGTTGGTTTCGGCGTCGCACGGCCTGCCGTCCGGATTGTGGGCGGTGATCACGGCCCACTGAGCGTCATCCAGCAGGCGATCGAGGGCGGGCGTCGTCTCCCCGACGCGGATCACGATCGGGCCATCAGGGGCTTCGACGACGTATTCGGCCGCCGCGAAAGCCGCTACCAATGCATCGATTCGGTCGGAGGTTCTGGCAAGATTCTGCATCGATTTCCGGTCACGGTGAATGGTGGCCAATGGGCTACAATTGAAATTGCCGGCGTTACCTGCTGGCCGGCTTCCTTTTATCCTATTTTACCCGCCTGGGTTTCGACAACTTGATTAATGACAAATTTTGACTACGACCAAGTTTGATTACGACCTGTTTGTGATCGGCGGCGGCTCCGGCGGTGTCCGGGCGGCGCGCATTTCCGCCGGCCACGGCGCCAGGGTCGGCCTGTGCGAGGAATCGAGGCTGGGCGGCACCTGCGTCATCCGGGGGTGCGTACCCAAGAAGCTGCTCGTTTTCGCCAGCCAGTTCAGCGAAGCCTTCGAAGACGCCGCCGGCTACGGCTGGAGCGTTGGCGAGACCAGCTTCTCCTGGACCGACATGGTGGCCGCCAAGGAGCGAGAGATCACACGCCTGGAGGCCGTCTACGGCCGACTTCTGGCCAACGCCGGGGTGGAGGTGCATCCGGGCCGCGGCACGCTGGTGGACGAGCACACCGTGCTGGTCGGCGAGCGACGGATCACCGCCGAGAAGATCCTGATTGCCGTCGGCGGCCGACCTTATCGTCTCGACATACCAGGCGCCGAACTCGGCATCGTGTCCGACGACGCGTTCGACCTGCCCGAGTATCCACAGCGTGTTCTGGTCGTAGGCGGCGGTTATATCGCGGTGGAGTTTGCCGGCATATTCCGCGGGCTCGGTTCGCAGGTAACGCTCAACTATCGCCGCGAACGCATTCTGCGCAGTTTCGACGGCGACGTTCGGCGCGTGGTCGAGGCGGGCATGCTGAGCAGGGGAATCGAGTTCCGTTACAACAACCTGCCGACAAGGATCACCGAAACGCCCGACGGCAAGCGCCGGGTGGATTTCTCCGACGGCGCTTCGGGCGAATTCGACATCGTCCTGTTCGCGACCGGCAGGCACCCGTATACCGGGGGCCTCGGGCTCGAGAACGCCGGCGTTGCGACTGGTCCCAAGGGCCTTGTCGCGGTGGACGAATACAGTCGCACCTCGGTCCAGAGCATCTTTGCCGTCGGCGACGTCACCGACCGGATCGCGTTGACGCCGGTGGCCCTGATGGAAGGGCATGCGTTTGCAGATACCCAGTTCGGCGGCATCGATCGCCCGGTCGATCACGCCAACGTGCCGGCCGCGGTGTTCAGCCAGCCGCCGTCGTCCAGCGTTGGTCTGACCGAGGAAGAAGCGCGCAACCAGTGCGATTCGGTCCGGGTGTTCCGCTCGGAGTTCACGCCGATGAAATACACGTTGAGCGGCCGCGACGAAAAAGCCCTGATGAAGATCCTGGTCGACGGCGCGACCGACCGCGTGATCGGGCTGCACGTGGTCGGGCCCGAGGCCGCAGAAATGGTCCAGGGCTTCGCGGTCGCAGTGCGCGCAGGTTTGACCAAAACCGATTTTGACCGCACTATAGGTATTCATCCGACCAGCGCCGAAGAACTGGTCACGATGCGCGAAGCCGTCGCCTGAGACGGACAAGGCGTTACAAGCTTTAGACGAACTCACTCATTCAAAACATATCAATCATTGGTGAAGGCATGTCGAATAGACGGATAGTACAGGGGCTGCTGGCGTTGGCCGTCGTAGTAGCATCGGGATCGTCGTGGGCGGGCAAGCCCGTGGTCGATGAATCAATGTGGATCATCGAGCTCGAAGACGCGCCGACGATCGAGTTTCGAGGCGAATCCGCGCAATCGGTTATGGCCGACGGCCGAACCGGCGGAAAGACCCTCGAGGCGACGGCGCCTTCGGTGACCGGTGAGCGCCGGTTGCGAACCGATTCGCCAGCGGTCAGGCGCTATGTCGAGTATCTCGATGTCAGGCGCGCGCAGGTGCTCCAGCGGGCGGAGACCGAGCTGGGCATGTCGATCAAGCCGAAATTCGTCTACCGACACATCCGGAACGGATTTGCCGCGCGCATGAGTCCCGAGCAAGCCGCACGGCTGGCTGAAATGCCCGGCGTGCGCTCGATTCAGCCCGATATCATCCAGCACGTCCAGACCGACGCCGGACCGCAGTGGATCGGCGCGGACGACCTGTGGACCGGCGCCACCGGCGCGCCGAACCCGACGCGCGGCGAGGGCACCGTTCTCGGCGTCATCGATACCGGCGTCAACTGGGAGTCGATATTCTTCGACGTCTCGCAGTCGTCTCTGACCATCACCAATCCCCGGGGACAGTTCTTCGGGCTTTGCACCGACGCATCGCTGGACATTCCGTGCAACGAGAAGCTGATCGGCGTCTACGATTTCACCGACGAGGACACCAACGGTTTCGACCCGGACGGCCACGGCTCGCACGTGGCCTCGACGGCGGTCGGATTGCCGCTTTCCTTCAACCTCAACTTCGGCACCGGCAATATCCAGTTTCAGACTTCGGGTGTCGCGCCGCGCGCCAGCTTCATCGCCTACAAGGCCTGCGAGGCCGATCCCGACGAGCCCGCCGGCAACTTCGTTTGTCCCGGCACGGCAACCTCCGCGGCGCTCGAGCAGGCCATCGAGGACGGCGTCGACGCGGTCAATTTCTCGATCGGCGGCGATCCGTTCAGCCCATGGAGCCAACAGGGTAACCAGCGCGTTTTCCTGAACCTGCGCGAAGCCGGCGTGGTGCCGGTGACCTCGGCCGGCAATTCCGGGCCGGAAGACTTCACCGTGGGCAGCCCGGCCAACGTGCCCTGGGTCATGGCTGTGGCCAACGCGCTTCACGGGCGAATCCTGGCCAATCGCCTGATCGACGTCAGCGGCGGCCCGTTCCCGCTCGGCAACCTGGTCGGCCAGGGCATCACCAACGGCACCGCGACGCTGCCGATCGTGCATGCGCGCGATTTCGGCAACGCGCTGTGCGGCGCGGGTCCGGCCGAATCCGGCCCGACCTGCGGCGACAACACCGGCGCCAGCAACCCGTTTCCGCCCGGCACCTTCGACGGCCAGATCGTGGTCTGCGATCGCGGCCAGTACGGCCGGGTCGAAAAGGGCAAGAACGTGCAGCTGGCCGGTGCGGCCGCAATGATCCTGGCCAATACCGATGCAGAAGGCGAATCGACCAATGCCGACCAGCACTGTCTTCCGGCCACGCACGTAGGCGACGCCGACGGTGATCGGCTGCGCGACTGGCTGGCCTCGGGCAGCGGCCAGCAGGGGCGCCTGACCGGCACCCAGCGGTTCGTCGATCAATCCGCCGCCGGGCGGCTCAACGATTCGAGCTCGCGCGGTCCGGCCGCCGGTGCGCCCGACCTGATGAAGCCCAACGTGACCGCGCCGGGCACCAGCATCCTGGCTGCCGGCACCGAGACCAACCTTTCGGGTACGGGCCCGGGTGCCGACGCGGCCAACCAGATTCTTTTCCTGACCGGCACCTCGATGTCCTCTCCGCACGTGGCCGGCGCCGCACTGTTGCTGCGCTCGGGCAACCCCGGCTGGGGCGTGGACGAAGTGATTTCTGCCCTGGAGACGACTGCGATTGCCGATATCGTTCGAAATTCGGACGACTCCGAAGCGCGCGTCCCTGATCGTGGGGCGGGCGGTGTACAGGTCGACCTCGCTGCCCAGGCGGGGCTGTTCCTGCCGGTTTCCGAGGCCGATTTCCTGGCCGCGAATCCGTTCGACGGCGGCGATCCGGGCGCGTTGAACCTGCCGGGCGTGGTCAGCGACAACTGTGTCGGCACCTGCGTGTTCACGCGCACCGTGCAGGCCCTCGGTGCGGGCACCTGGAACGTCAGCAGCGAAGGCGATCTCGATATCGAGGTCACGCCGACCTCGTTCACGCTCAGCGAAGGCCAGCAGCGAGAGCTGCGCATCGAAATCTCGCGCGGCCGGGTCGATCTCGGGGAGTGGGGCGCCGGCAGCGTGGTGCTGACCCCGAGCCTGGGCAGTTTCACCACCCAGCGTCTTCCGGTCGGTGCACTGATCGCCGCCGGCGAGGTGCCTGGTCCGCAGTCCTTTACCTCCCAGGGCAACCGCGGGCGCGATGAGCTCGTGATTCCCGAGTTGGTCGATGTCGAGGAACTGGTTGTCCGCACCAGTTCGCTGCTGCTGCCGCAGCGGCGCTCGCCCACCCTTGCCCAGGATCCGACCCAGTCGAACCCGTTCGACGGCCCGGCCGGCACGGTTACCGAGATCGTCGAAGTTCCCGCCGACGCACTGCTGCTTTATGCCGAAACCTTCGCCTCGACGGCGTCGGACATCGACCTTTACGTCGGACGCGACGACAACGGGGACGGCGTGGCCCAGGAAGACGAAATCGTATGCTCCTCGCTGTCGCTCGATGACCTGGAGCGCTGCGACGTCGAATTCCCCGCGGCCGGTGACTGGTGGGTGCTGGTGCAGAATTTCTCCGCCGGCGGCTTCAACAGCACCAACGACGTGCCCTTCGAATTCGCCGTTTTCGCCGAGGAACGCGATCCGAGCCTGGTGGTGAGCGCCCCCGGCGCGCATCCGGGCGGTCCGTTGACCGTCCCGGTCTACTGGGACCAGCCGGCCATGAAGCGCGGTGAGGGCTGGCAGGGCGTCATCGCCATTGCTTCCTCTCCCGATCAGTTGGCCGACGTCGGCGTGGTGCCGGTGCGCGTGACGCGCGTCGGGGACAACCTGCCTGCCGAAACCGCGCTGTTCGAGAGTCAGCCCTATCCCGTAGTGCTGCCTTCGGGCGCGGTTCACGACCTGATGTTCATCGACGTGCCGCCGGGCATGGTCGAGCTGAACGTTACGGTCGAGGGTTCGATTTCCGACGTCACGATTCGTCGGCGCACTTTCGACGAACTCGCAGGCAGCGTACCCCAGACCCCGCCTGCACCCGACCAGGTCGTCTTGCAGGCGACCCAGGACGGCGGGCAGTGGACGGCCAGTCTGGACAGCCCGTCTGCCGGCCGTTATTACGTGGTGCTGGACAACGCCTCACCGGTGGAAACCGATGTGGTCGTCACGGCAAGCGTGGGCGAGGCCCAGGTGGGCACGCCGCCGCCCGGTTCCGAAACGACGGGTCGTGGCCTGTGGGGACCCGCGGAACGCGCTATCAACCAGGGGCTGGATTGGCAGGCCGGCGGCGGTGGCCGCTTCGCTGTCTGGTATACCTATGACGAGGCGGGTTCTCCGACTTTCTACATTACCGATACGGTGCCGGATGACGGCAGCAGCTTCTTCAGGGCCGTGCTTTTCCGCGCCACCAGCGACGATGCAAGATCGTCGCTCAAGGTCGTAGGCGAGGTGCAGGTCACCCGCATCAGGGAACAGCGCTTCATGTACGCCTGGCGCCTGAACGGCAACCACGGCGCGGAGATGTTCAGCCCGGTCAGTGGCAGTACCTGCCCGACGATTCCGGAACTGGGCAACGATCCGGTACCCCTTCTGGGTCACTGGTTCTCGCCCGATACGGCCGCCGGCGGCGTGACGCTGTTGATCACCGATTCGACCGAGGCCTGGATTCGCTACTACTACGACAACGCCAATTCGCCGCGCTGGGTCCTGGCCGACACAGAGTTGCCGCCCACGGTGCCCGGCGGCAACCGGATGGAGGTGCTCGATTTCCGCGGCTTCTGCATCTACTGCGACGAAGTGACAGTCACCAACGACGTGGTCGGAACCCTGGAGCGCCAGTTCATCGATGAAAGCACGGTGCGGGAGATTTCCGACTTCGTCGCCGGGCCGCCGCTGAACAGCAGCGTCGATATCGATCGTGAGATCATCCGGCTTTCCAACCCGGTAAATTGCACCAACCAATGAGCGACACCAAGATGAATGAATGCCGTTTGACGATGCAGGGGCGTGAGCTGTGCCTGGCCGGCTCATGACGGACAGGACACCCGAATCCAATCCGCAGGGCGACTCGTGCGACCTGCGCGATCTCGTGCTGCAGGTCCTCGACGATGCCAAGGCGCAGGACGTGGAAGTGTTCGATCTTCGCGAACGCAACACGTTCGCCGATTTCATGGTCGTGGCCAGCGGCACCTCCAGCCGCCAGAACAAGGCCATGGCGGATCGGCTGGGCATGAAGATCAAGGCGCTGGGTCTGCCGGCGCCGCTGGGCGTGGAAGGCCAGCAGGAAGGCGAATGGGTGCTGGTCGATCTCAACGACGTGGTCGTGCACCTGATGCTGCCCCAGACCCGGGCCTTCTACAACCTCGAGAAGCTGTGGGACGAAACGACTCGTAGCCGTCCGGCGCAGTCAAACTGAAGGAAGCACGCGATTGCAGATTCGACTGGTTGCAATCGGCCGATCGATGCCGGACTGGATCGCCCGGGGCTGGCACGAATATGCGCGTCGAATGCCGCCGCAGCTCGGGCTGGAACTCGTCGAGGTTGCACCACCTCGTGCGACCGGCGGAGACGAGCGGAAGCGCGAAGGCGAGGCGCTGATCGCCAGGTGCGCCGGCTCCGGCCCCCGGATCGCGCTGGACGAGCGCGGCACGGAGTGGTCCACTCGTGACCTGGCCGGCCGGCTCGACGACTGGATGATGACCGGGGAGACGGTTTCCCTGGTCGTCGGCGGCGCCACCGGACATTCGAAGGAACTGCTCTCGGGCTGCACGGCCAGGTGGTCGCTCAGCAAGCTGACCTTTCCCCACATGCTGGTGCGCGTCGTCGTGGCCGAGCAGGTGTATCGCGCCTGGACGCTTCTGTCCGGACACCCCTACCATCGTGAATGAATTCGTCGAATGAATCCGGTGAGCGAACCAGGCCGGGAAACCGGCGCCGACCTCGCCGGGAGCAGGCTGATTCTCGCGTCGGCTTCGCCCAGGCGTCGCGAGCTGCTGGCGGTGCTCGTCGAGGATTTCGAGGTGCGTCCTGCCGACATCGACGAGCGGCGGCGAGACGGCGAACAGCCGGAGGACCATGTACCGAGGCTGGCGGTGGACAAGGCCCGCGCGCTCGCGCGTGTCTCGCCGCACGCCTGGGTGATAGGATCGGATACCGAGGTCGTTCTCGACGGCGCCTGTCTCGGGAAGCCCGGCGACGAGGCCCGGGCCTGCGAGATGCTTCGAAGTCTCTCCGGCCGAAGCCACCAGGTCTATTCGGCGGTTGCGCTGGTCGGCCCGGATTGTTCGATGAAAACCGCCCTCAGCGTATCCGAGGTTCGATTCGAGGCGATCCCGGAGGATTGGATACGCCGATACGCCGCGTCCGGCGAGCCGCTGGACAAGGCCGGCGGGTATGCGATCCAGGGCCGGGCGGCGGCCTGGATCTCGAATCTCGACGGAAGCTATAGCGGCGTGGTCGGTCTGCCGCTGTTCGAGACAGCACGCCTTCTCCGCGATGCCGGGCTGATGCCCGCTTGATCGGCGATCGACGCGGCATTTCGCCAGGCTCGACGCTCGCGTGCCGTCTGCGCGAGTGCGTATATGATTGCCGGACACGCCAGGAGCTCTCGCCTTGAGCAGCAATGAGTAACGAAATACTTGTCAACGTCACGCCCTCGGAAAGCCGTGTCGCGCTGGTCGAGAACGGTTTGCTGCAGGAGCTGCACCTCGAGCGCATGGGTGACATCAGCTACGTCGGCAATATCTACATGGGGCGCGTGGAGCGAGTTCTGCCCGGGATGCAGGCGGCTTTCGTCGACATCGGGCTCAGCCGCACCGCTTTTCTTCACGCCGGCGAGATCGCGCGGTCGCGACCGGAACTGGAGTCGGACGCGCTCGATGAGCACGGTGAACCGCAGATTCCGCCCATCGGCGAAATGATCAGGGAAGGCCAGAGCCTTCCGGTGCAGGTGGTCAAGGACCCCATGGGTTCGAAAGGCGCGCGGCTGACCACCCAGCTCAGCCTGCCGTCCCGGTACCTGGTCTACCTGCCGGGCTCCAGCAGCATCGGCGTTTCGCTCCGGATAGAAAACGAAGTCGAACGCGCCCGGCTGCGCGATCTCGTAGGTGAAATTCTCGAAGAGCACGGCCAGGCGGGCAACGGCCTGATCCTCAGAACCAATGCCGAAGGAGTGGGCGCGACCGAACTGAAGCGGGATCTCGACTACCTGCGACGCCTCTGGTCGGGTGTGGCGAAGAAGCTCGAGAACGGCTGCGAGCCGGGCACCTGCATTTACGAGGACCTGTCGCTCCCGCTACGGGCGCTGCGCGACCTGATGCATGCCGGCATCGAGCGGGTCCGCTTCGACGCCGCCGAGACTTATGCGCATGCGCGAAGTTTCTCCGATACCTTCATCGGAGAATGGTCCGACCGCCTGGAGTCGTTTTCGGGCCCCGGCCCGCTGTTCGACCTTTACGGCGTCGAAGACGAAATATCGCGCGCGCTCAGGCGCAACGTCTCGCTCAAGTCGGGCGGTCACCTGACCATCGACCAGACCGAGGCCATGACGACGATAGACGTCAATACCGGCGGTTACGTGGGCACCCGCAACTTCGCCGAGACTGTCTACAAGACGAACATGGAGGCGGCCCAGGCACTGGCACGCCAGCTCAGGTTGCGAAATCTCGGCGGCATCATCATCATCGATTTCATCGACATGGACGACGAAGAGCACAAGCGCCAGGTCATGCGCATGCTCAACCAGTCGCTGGCGCGCGATCCGGCGCGGACCACGGTATCCGAGATCTCGGCGCTGGGCCTGGTGGAGATGACGCGCAAGCGGACCACCGAGAGCCTCGAGCATCGCTTGTGCAACCCGTGCCCGCAGTGCAACGGCCGTGGCTGGCAAAAGTCTCCCGAAACCGTCTGCTCGGAGATATTCCGCGAAATCCTGCGCGCCGTTCGCCAGTTCGAGACCGGGCGCCTGATGGTGCTGGCCGCACCCCCGGTGGTCGACAAGATGCTGGATGAATACACCGGCCCGCTGGCCGAAGTCACCGAACAACTGGGCACGAACATTCGTTTTCAGTCCGAAGAACAGTACGCCCAGGAGCAGTTCGACGTGGTACTGCTTTGAGCGAAAGGACCCGCAGCATCAGGGATTGGCGGATTCTGCGCGCCCTCAGGCGACTGCGCCGCGGGTGCTGGAAACTCGGAATCTGGTTCATCATCGGCTCGGCTGTACTGGTCAGCATCGGTCGGCTGGTCGCGCCGTATGCCGATTCCTTTCGTCCCGTCGTGGAGCGGTTCCTGGCCGAGACACTGGAGCGGCCGGTCAGCATCGAACGCATAGAGGCCCGGTGGCCACGACTCTCGCCCCAGATCACGCTGATCGGCCTGGAGGTGGGGCGGCCGGGCGAGCAGCTGCTGGATCTGGATCGGGCAAGACTGGAGGTCAAGCTCTACAACCTGCTTCGTCCCGACCGCAACAGCTTCGAGCTTGTCGTGCTCGGCCTGAACGTTGTGCTGGCGCAGGACGACCAGGGGCGGTGGAGTTGGCGACTGGACCGCGGCGGTACGTTTGCCGAGGGCTGGGAGCAGGCGGTTTCGGCCGGAGATGTACTGCTCCGCGACGCCGGAATCCGGATAGCGCCGCGCGGCTTGCCGGAACTGCGACTGGCCGTGCCGGAAGCGCGCCTGAGCCGGGATGACGACAGGCTGCAGGTACGCCTCGACGCAGTTCCCGACGGTGGGGCGGGCGACATGCTGGAGGTCAGGCTTGTGCTCCACATGCCCGGATCGCGACTGGACTCGCTTTCCGGCTACGCGCGCGCAGCCAATATCGGCCTGTCGAGCATGGCGCTGGAGTCCACCGCCGACAGCGTGGTAGATCTGCGCGCCCAGATGCAGTGGTGGGTGAACTGGAATCGCGTTGACGGCGCCCGACTGCACGGTGAAGTCGATCTGCATTCGCTGGCCGAAGACGGGATCGCCGGCAGGATGTCCAGCCACTTCAAGCTCGACGGAACATGGCGCCGGGAAGAATTGGCCCTCGAACTCAACGCCCGCGAGTTCGGCGAAGGCGAAGCGGTATTGATCGACGGCCTGGCATACGGAACCGGCGGTGGCATGCACGGCGTGGCTGCCGAACGCATCGAGCTGGATTACCTTCATGCGCTGCTCCAGCCCTGGCTGGGATTCTCGCGCTACTGGCCCGACAGCGTGGCGGGGACGGTCACCGGTCTGCGCCTGGGCGCGACCGAGGCGGGTTCCCTTTACCTTGCCGAGGGGCATGTCGCGGCACTCGATGTGCGCGTGGCCGATCCCGAGTTCAGTGCGTCTGTGGAACAAGTCGATCTGGCGCTCGCCGGCGACCGGCTGGTGGTCCGGCCATCGGGGTCGGCGGTCATTGGGATGCCGGCACTTTACCCGCAACCTCCGACGTTCACCGACGTTTCCGGCGCGCTGGTGCTCGGCGGCACGCGCGTCGATATCAAGCACATTTCGGTTGTGCATCCCGAGTTTCGTCTGATCGCCGACGGCGCGATCGAACTTGGCGGCGAAACCCCCTTTCTCGACCTGGTCGTCGACGTGCCCCGATTGAGTTCGCAGAACCCGCGTCGCTGGTTGCCGCAGCGGGGCCTGGGGCCCAACACCAGAAAGTGGCTGAACGAGGCGCTGCTGGAGGTCGGTTCGGCCCAGGCGGTCACGACGCTGTTCGGCGAGCCGGTTGGCTGGAAGGAATACGTGCCCGTCGGTTCGGTCAACAGCAGGGCCGTTTTTTCCGGCCTGAGGCTGGCCTACGCGAAGGGCTGGCCGGTGGCGGAGAATATATCCGGCCAGGTCGAGTTTTCGGGGGAATCGATGACCGCGGTCGGTGAATCCGGGGAGGTCGCCGGCGTGACGCTCACGGCTCCCCGGGTGCGCATTGCCGAGGCACGCAACGCCGAGATCGAACTTCAGCTGGAATCGGTGAACGCCGGCGCCGACGGGCTGGCGCGTTTGACCAGTGCGCTTCCGCTGGCCGGCGTCGACCGTGCGCTGGCGCGGTTGCAATGGCAAGGCGCGGCGTCGGCGGCGGCCAGTATCTGGTTTCCGGTCAAGCGAAAGAACGACTGGCGGCTGGCTGGCGTCATCGATTTCGCCGACGCCGGCGTCGAACTGCGCGAGCACGGCATCGAGCTGGCCCGAATTTCCGGAGAGCTGCCGTTTACCGGCGACGGGCTGGGCCCGGCGCGGTTGTCGGCAAGCATGCTCGGCGAATCGGTCTCGGTGGGGCTGGAAAGCTGGTTCCGGCCGGATTTCAGGCTTTCGCTGCAGGGTGTGTTTCCGATTCGCGGGCTGATCCCGACGAGCTGGAAGGCCGGCCTCTCCGCCGCCGTCGAGCAGCTGGAAGGGCGTGCCCCGTTCGATATCGACTTCCAGTCAGGCGAAACGGTCGACGATCGCAGGAACCCCGAGCTTCGTGTCACCAGCAGCCTGGAAGACGTCTCCTCCGGACTGCCGGCGCCACTGGCAAAATCGGCCGGCTCGATCTGGCCGTTCGATATGACCCTGTCGCTGGGCGAGGTACAGCAGCCGGTCCGTTTCGCTATCGAGGAACGCCTCGCCGGTAAATGGCTGATGGTGGAGGACTACTGGCAGCTCGGGCTGGGTCTGGGCGGCGCCGCGGTCGATCTCCCCACGGCCGAAAACTTCATCGTCGAGGGCAGTCTGCCGGCGCTCGACGTCGACGGCTGGCTGCGCCTGCTTGCCGAGGCTGCCGCGAGCGGCCTGCGTTTGGCCCCGGAAGAGCAGGGCGCCGGGTTGTCGGGGTGGCTCGATCTGACAGTCGATGACCTTCGGGTGCAGCAGACCTCGCTGGGCAGCGTCGCACTGTCGCTGAATCGGGAGGATAATTACTGGCGGTTGAACGGGGACGGCGAGAAGGTCGCCGGATCGATTCGTTTTCCCGCCTCGGGCGTCGCCGACCGCTCGATCGTGGCCGACATGAGCCGGCTTGCCTGGCCGTCATCGCAGCGCCGCGACGAGCCGGCGCCCCCGGGCGAGCCGTCGGGCCTGGATCCGACCCGCCTGCCCGCGCTGGACATCGTGGTGCGCGACCTGCAGTGGGGCGCGCTCGACCTCGGCGAATTTCGACTCAGTTCCCATCGCGAGGATCGTGGCCTCCAGATCGAGCAGGTTTCCAGTCGTCGCGACGGCCTGGAATTGACCGGGTCGGGCGAATGGTTGTGGGGGGGCGACGGGCCGTTCAGCCGGATGCGAATTCGCCTGGCTACGGCGGATCTGGGCCAGACCCTGAATCGGGCCGGCTTCGATCTTGCGCTGCAGCGTGGGCAGGCCGTGATCGAGCTGGATGGCCGATGGCCGGGTAGTCCGCTGGATCTCACGCTGTCGCGAATCGACGGCGGCCTGGACCTGGTGATCACCGATGGCGTGATCCCCGAAGCCAGCCCCGGCGCCGGGCGCCTGCTCGGACTGGTCAGCCTGAATTCCATCCCGCGGCGCCTCCGGCTGGATTTTTCGGACGTGTTCGGCGAGGGACTCTCGTTCGACAGGGTGGCCGGCCATTTCGATCTCGCCGGCGGCATCGCGACGACCGAGGACATGCGCATCGACGCACCGGCCGCAGAAGTGCGCATGCGGGGGCGAACCGACCTGGAAAACCGCACCTACGACCAGACGTTGATCGTTCGCCCTGGGGTCGGATCGGCGCTTCCGGTGATCGGCGCACTGGCCGGCGGGCCGGTCGGCGCGGCCGCCGGGGCGGCGCTGCAGCAGATCTTTTCGAAGCCGCTCAGCGGTATTTCCGAAGTCCGCTATTCGGTGACGGGGGACTGGGCCGAACCGGTCATAGAGCCCGTCGCGGTAGAGCCCGCCGAGCGCGAAGACCGCTGAGGGCGGTTGAATACGGGCCGATCGGCCCGAATATCCGAACCACGAACAAGGACTCCAGAATAATGCTTGAATTGGCAACCCAGTCGCTGTTGACGCCCGCCGGGATCGACAGCGGGGATCTCGAACGCGCGCTCGGCCGATTGGTCGAGGGGCAGATCGACCTCGGCGATCTTTACTTTCAGCACCGCCAGAACGAGGGATGGTCGCTGGAAGACGGCATCGTCAAATCCGGCAGTTTCTCCATCGACCAGGGCGTAGGCGTGCGTGCGATCTCGGGCACCGGCACCGGTTTTGCCTATGCCGATGCGATCAACATGCCGGCGCTGATGCAGGCCGCCGGCAACGCTCGCGCGATCGCCCGCTCCGGGCGCTCGGGCACGACTGCAGTGACCCGGGCGGTACATGCGCCGGCGCTTTACGCGGCCGACAACCCGGTCGAGGCGGCCGACTCCGCGAGCAAGGTCGATCTGCTGAGAACGATCGACGCCTACACCCGGTCGCTGGACCCGAGGATCACGCAGGTCAGCGTTTCGCTATCGTGTCAGCACGAGTCGATCCTGGTGGCCGCCAGTGACGGCACGCTGGCCGGCGACGTCAGGCCGCTCATCCGCCTCGACGTCCGGGTCATAGCAGAGCAGGGCGACAGGCGAGAATCTGGCAATGCCGGCGGCGGCGGGCGCTATGCGCTGGCCGGCCTGATGGCGCCGGAATCATGGCAGAAATTCGCCGACGAGGCCGTGCGCCAGGCGCTGGTGAACCTCGAGGCGGTCGATGCGCCGGCCGGCTTCATGAAGGTCGTGCTCGGGCCGGGATGGCCCGGGGTGTTGCTGCACGAAGCGATCGGCCATGGCCTCGAAGGCGACTTTCACCGCAAGGGCATCTCGGCGTTCAGCGGGCGCATGGGCGAGAGAATTGCGACGGAGCACTGCACCGTGGTCGACGACGGCACGCTGGCCGAGCGCAGGGGTTCGCTGTCCATCGACGACGAAGGCACGCCGGGTGCGCGCAACGTGCTGATCGAGAACGGCAGACTGACCGGCCTGATGCAGGACAAGCTCAACGCGCGCGCCATGGGCGTGGCGCCGACCGGCAACGGGCGCCGCGAATCCTTCGCCCACCTGCCGCTGCCGCGCATGACCAACACCTACATGCTGCCCGGCGAGCACGCGCCGGAAGATATCATCGCCTCGGTCGACGACGGCATCTACGCGGTCAACTTCAACGGCGGCCAGGTCGACATTACCTCCGGCAAGTTCGTGTTCGTCGCCTCCGAGGCCTACCGGATCAAGAACGGCAAGCTGGGTGCGCCGATAAAGGGCGCGACGCTGATCGGCAACGGTCCCGATGTGTTGACGCGCGTGGCGATGGTCGGCAACGACCTGGAGCTGGATTCAGGCGTCGGCGTGTGCGGCAAGGAAGGGCAGGGGGTTCCGGTCGGGGTCGGCCAGCCGACGCTGCGAATCGACGGGCTGACCGTCGGGGGCACGCAATGAGCCAGGTCATCAACCGCGACATCGAGACCGGATCGCCGCTGCTGAGAGACTCGGAAAGCGAGCGCGCAATGCTGGAAGACGCGGCCGCCAGGGTGCTGGCGCGCGCACGTGCCGGCGGGGCGGATGCGGCCGAGGTCAGCGTGTCGTCCAGCCATGGACGCAATGTCACCGTCCGGCTGGGCGAAATCGATGTGCTCGAAGACGCGCGCGATCGCGGCGTTTCGGTCACCGTCTACATCAATCGTGCCAGCGGCAGTGCTTCAACCGGGGACCTGGGGGCCGAATCGCTGGAGCGGGCGGTCGATCAGGCCCTGGCGATCGCCCGGCATACCCAGCCCGATCCCGCCGGCGGGCTTGCGCCGGCCGAGCTGATGGCCTCCAGGATAGAAGACTTCGACCAATGGCATCCGCGCGAGCTCGATATGGCAACCCTGATCGAGCGGGCCAAGCTGATCGAGCAGGCCGGCATGGATGCCGACGCCCGGATCGAGAATTCCGAGGGCGCTTCAGTGTCGGCCGACGCGGCAATCGGGGTCTATGCCAACAGCCACGGCTTCGTCGGCAGCGGTCGCAGCACCCGGTTCGACCAGTCCTGCGTGCTGGTGGCGCGCGACAAATCGGGCATGCAGCGGGACTGGGACTGGGATGATCAGGGACGGTTCGAGGCGCTTGCAGACCCCGCCACCACCGGCCGCAAGGCAGCCGAGCGGGCCGTGCGGCGCCTTGGTGCCAGGTCCGCGCCGTCGGGTCGCACCCCGGTGCTGTTCGACAACAATGTGGCGCTGGGCCTGGTGCGACACCTTGTCGGCGCGGTCTCGGGCGGCAATCTCTACCGGCGGTCAAGTTTCCTGCTCGATGCGGTGGGCAAGCGACTGTTCCCGGAATGGGTGCGAATCGACGAGGACCCCCATCTGCCCGGGGGCGCTCGCTCCAGTTCCTTCGACAGCGAAGGGGTTGCCACGCGCCAGCAGCCGTTGATCGAGGCCGGGGTGCTGCAGCGCTACGTGCTCGGCAGCTACTCGGCCCGCAAGCTCGGCCTGCAGACGACGGCCAACGCCGGCGGGGTGCGCAACCTGCTGTTTTCGCCGGGCACCAGGAGCTTCGATGAACTGGTCGCCGAGATGGGGCGCGGTCTTGTCGTGACCGAGGTCATGGGCCAGGGTGTGAACCTGGTGACCGGCGACTATTCGCGGGGCGCCTCCGGCTTCTGGGTCGAAGAAGGTCGAATCGCCTACCCGGTGGAGGAAATCACGATCGCCGGCAACCTTCGGGACATGTTCGCCGGGCTTGTCGAGGCCGGCAGCGATCTCGAAACGCGCCGAAACATCCAGGTGCCCTCGCTGCTGCTGGACGGGATGACCGTCGCCGGCCAGCAGGCCGAGGGAGATCCTGAATAGCGCTTCGCGCCGTCGCCGGGGTTTTCAGAGGTTTTTTGCACACCCTCCCGCAAATCGTTGTCGAGAGCTTGCCGCGAGGACGCGCGCGGCAGGCTTAGGCAGGGGCTGCATGGCCGTTCTCAGGTTCTGAGAAACGGCCCTGTTCAAATGGCGCCATCGTCAATCGATGGAGCTTTCAGGATGCAAATGCCGCTTTTCAGCGATTTATTCGGCCCGCCCGCGGTTCAGGCGAGATTCCGTCGCGACGCCGTGCGCGGCCGGGGCATTTACGAGCTTGCCCGCGAACTGGCCGGGCTGGCCGGCCTGCTGGGCTGGCTGGCTGTGCTGTTCTACCTTATCGCGGTTTTCTCGACCGGTCTGAATTGAGCGTCCCGGCATGCGGGCGCCGCCTTTGCCCGGCGGAGGCGACTAACGCCGCTCGGCGATCAGCTTCGAGGCCCGGTCTATCAACTCCTGGCCGGTCTTGCCGTCGACGGTTTCGAGAAACCGCTTCTCGCTTCCCAGAACGTTCGAATCGAACGCCTTGATATAGCGAAGAGACTGCTCGAGGCGCTTGTACTGGTCGGCCGAGACGTCCTGAGAAATCCAGCGGAGGCTTTCGGCGTAGGCGTCCTTGCTGCTGGCGTCGATGATGGTTTCCAGGCCGAGGCCGTCCTGCTCCAGTTCCCCTTCGAGTTTCGGCACGACCAGGAAGTCATTCGTGGCCTCGGGCTGCGGTTCGACAACGGCCGTCCTGCGCGGCGCTTCTCGCTGGATCATCTGCGGCGAATCGCTGGCCGCGGTTTCCTGTTCGGCCGGTTCGTCGTTGCCGCAGCCGGCCAGCAGCGCGACGGAAAATGCAAGCGCGAGGGCGCCATGGAAACGGTGTGCAGAGGTGGTGCAGGTCATCTTGAAACTCCCGTTGAATCTGGATTGAACTCGTTTTTTTCGAATTTGGATCTGAATTCTGAATGATCGCTCGTGGCAATGAGATTGCAGTCGTGCCGATTAGTTCAGACCTCGGCGGGCTCGCCGAACAGGTCGTAGCTGTCGCAGCCTGTTATCCGGACGTCGATGAAATCGCCGGGCTCGATGCCCGCCGAGCCCTGGACCAGCACGTTGCCGTCGATCTCCGGCGCGTCGCCGTAGCTGCGGCCGACGACGGTATCGCCCTCCACGGAATCGACGATGATCGGTTCCACGTTCCCCACGCGGCGAGTCAGGCGTGCTTCGCTGATGCCCTGCTGGTGCTGCATGAAGCGATGCCAGCGGTCTTCCTTGACCGCCTCGGGCACCGCGTCGGGCAGTTCATTGGCGGCCGCGCCGGCGACCGGCGAATACTTGAAACAACCGACCCGCTCCAGCTGCGCTTCGCTGAGCCAGTCGAGCAGCATCCTGAAGTCGTCTTCGGTTTCGCCCGGATAGCCCACGATGAAGGTCGAGCGGATTACCAGGTGGGGACAGATTTCGCGCCAGCGACCGATCCGCTCCAGGGTGTTCTCGGACGAGGCCGGGCGTCGCATCGACTTGAGCACGCGCGGGCTGGCGTGCTGGAACGGGATGTCCAGGTAGGGCAGTATCCCGCCTTCGGCCATCAGTGGAATCACCCGGTCGACGTGGGGATAGGGATAGACATAATGCAGCCGGACCCACGCGTCCAGTCGGCCCAGCTCGCGGGCCAGGTCGAACATCCTGGTCTCGATTTCCCGGCCCTTCCAGTAATCGGTCTGGTAGCGGGTGTCCACGCCATAGGCGCTGGTGTCCTGGCTGATCACCAGCAACTCGCGCACGCCTCGATCGACCAGCTGTTCGGCCTCTTTCAGCACCATGCCGATCGGGCGGCTGACCAGGTCGCCGCGCATGGCCGGGATGATGCAGAAACGGCAGCGGTGGTTGCAGCCCTCGGAAATCTTCAGGTAGGCGTAGTGCCCGGGTGTCAGCTTCAGCCCGCCCGGCGGGACCAGGTCGACGTAGGGGTCGTGCGGGCGCGGCAGATTCGCGTTGACCGCCGCGAGCACCGCCTCGGCCTGATGCGGACCGCTCACACCCAGCACGCGCGGATGGATGGACTGTATGTCTTCGGGCTTCGCGCCCATGCAGCCGGTGACCAGTACGCGCCCGTTGGCGGCCAGCGCATCGCCGATGGCTTCGAGCGATTCGGCCTTGGCGGAATCGATGAAGCCGCAGGTATTGACCACGACGAGATCTGCCAGGGCATGGTCGTCGACCAGGCGATAACCCTGTTGGCGCAGGCCGGTGACGATCTGCTCCGAGTCCACGAGAGCCTTGGGGCAGCCGAGGCTGACCAGGCCCACTGCGGGCGCTTCGAATTCGGGAGTGGTTTTCATTGACGCGTATTGTACCGGGGCGCTGGTCATTGCGACCCGCGTCGTCGACAGTTCTCGACTACCTGGCGCAGTCGCTCGATGCCGTCGAGCAGCCGGGGTCCCGGGCGGCCCAGCCAGGCCTCGCTGATGGCATGGACGTTGCGATTGCGGATGGCCGGAATCTCCTGCCACCCCTCCCTGCGCAGCACCACGTGCGGCCGGTACTTGGCTTCTTCCACGCCGCACCAGCTCATCACGACGGCTTCCGGCATGGCCTTGACTGCCTGGTCGGTCGAGACCTCGGTGCTCTCGGCGTCGACTTGCGCGAACGGATTGAAGCCGCCGGCAAGCGCCAGCATCTGGTTCACCCACGATCTTCCGGCCGGGGCGATCACGGGCTTGGGCCACCATTCGACGAGCACCGGAACGGGGTCGGGCGTCGGCGAGCGTCCGGCCAGCGCATCGAAACGCCCGGCCAGTCTTTCGGCCGTGGCTTCGGCGTCCAGCGCACGCCCGATTTGCCGGATGTCGCCGGCAACGTCTTCGAGCGACTGCGGCCGGGTGACCAGGTAAGGCAGGCCGGCCGCGCGGATGCGCGCCAGGCATCGCTCGTGTCCGGGTACGGTCAGCGAGGTGATCACCAGGTCAGGCGCCAGAAGCCGGATTCTTTCGACGTCGATGTCGAGGTCGGGGCCGATTCTGGGCAGGCGGCCCACGACCTCGGCGGGGTGGTCCGAATGATCGTCGACCCCCACTAGCCAGTCCGCGCGCCCAAGCGCACAGACGATTTCGGTATTCGAGCAGGTGTGGGCGACGACTCGCATGGCGACAGTGTACGGGCGACACGATCGGTCGTGCCGGCGGACGTCGAGGATCGGCCG
Source organism: Lysobacterales bacterium (assembly GCA_002722315.1). Classification (GTDB taxonomy): domain Bacteria; phylum Pseudomonadota; class Gammaproteobacteria; order Xanthomonadales; family Wenzhouxiangellaceae. The sequence continues at coordinate 49,125 of PBLG01000046.1, forward strand.
GATTCGACTTCAAGGGCAAAGGGTTTATAATCGGTTTTCATCACGATTCAGTTGCGGGTATGAGAGCTGTGGCACAGGCGTTGGATTTGGACCAGCACTCGGTAATCGGCCGCGAATTCGGCAACGTGGTCATCGTCAAGGAGCTCGGGCGCGGCTCCATGGGCGGTGTCTACGTCGGGTATCAGAAGTCGCTGAAGCGCCAGGTTGCGGTCAAGCTGCTTCCCAGGCACTCCGGGGATGCCGGGCGTTCACGGCGCCAGTTTCGCGACGAAGCCGAGACCGTTGCGGTACTCAGCCACCCGTATATCGTGCCGATTTTCGAAATGGGCGAAGACGACGACTATTTCTTCCAGGTCATGCAGCTCATTTCCGGCGCCGACCTCGGGTGCATGATCCGCAATCGGCTCAAGCACCCGGTGGCGTCGCGCCGCCTGCTTCCGCCGGCCCGCATCATCGATATCCTGTCCAAGGTGCTGGAAGGCCTGGGCTATGCGCACCGCGAAGGCGTGGTGCACCAGGACATCAAGCCGGCCAACATCATGATCGACGAGGCCGCCCACCGGCCGCTCATTGTCGATTTCGGCATTGCCAAGACCGCTCGAATGGAATACTGGGGGCAGGGGCTGGTGGTCGGCAGCGTGCTCTACCTGTCGCCGGAACAGGCGGCAGCCCAGGAAACCGATCGAAGAAGCGACATCTACGCCATGGGAATGGTGTTGTTCGAAGCCCTGGCCGGCCGCTTGCCGCTGCGCCAGAACGAGGATGAAAAACGTATCCTGCTGCGCAAGATCAAGCGGCCCGAAAGCCTTTTCACGCTCGCACCCAGCGAGTGCTCCCCGCACATCGACGAGGCAATGGAGAAGATCATCCTAAAGGCCCTGGCGCCCCGGCGCGAGGAGCGCTTCACCAGCTGCGAGGCGTTCAGGTCGGCGCTGATGCACTGGAACCCGCCGGTGCCGCAATGAGCCAGGTTGCAGAGAAAAGCGCCGGGCTGACCCAGCGCCAGGCCGAGATCGTCGGCCGCCAGTTCAATTCCGCGGTCACCAACACCAGTGCCTACGGCAGCGATCATCCGGTCAGCGAACGCGCCTACGAAACCTTCCTGGCAGGGCTCGGCGACTGCCTGGACCTGGTCGACCCGATAACGTTGATGCTGGACCGCGGCTCCTTCTTCGTCGAGGATCACCCGGTGGACGCGAAATTCAACGCCGGTCGGCTGGCCATCGTCTTTCGCAAGCTGAATCTCGAATCGATCACGTTCCGCAGCGGCGTCGACGCCGAGGCGCTCAAACACTTGATGAACGTGCTCACCAGCCCGGATGATTTCGAGGATATCGAGGCTGTGCGTGAAGCGCTGGTCGGGCGGGGGGTCGATTCGGTCAAGGTCAACCACGTCGTGCTGCGGAAGTTCACCAGCGAGGACGAGGTGATCAGTCGCGATGGGCTGGAGGAGCTCACCGGCCTTGCCGAACAGGCGGTTTCAAGCGGCGGCAAGGCGGCCGACAATCGAGATTCGTCGGACGACCTGATGTCACGGGTCGAGAAAGTGTTCTCGATGCGCGCGCTGATGCAGCAGCCGAGTCAGGTTGCCGGCCAGTTGCTGGATGCCTCGATCGGCGATACGGATCGGCAGGCCGGTGTTGTCGCGCAGATCCGGCATCTGGGCGTCCAGGTCGACAAGGGCGAAGCGGAAGACGGCGAGGCGCTTTCGCTGCAAAGCGTCATGAAGGCCGTCGCAAAGGTGCGGGAGGAATTCACCCGCGGGCTTGCCGGCCAGGAGGAAACCGCCCGGCTGATGGCCGAAAGCGGCGGCGTGTTGAGCGAACTCGATCAGCTGACCTGCCAGACCGTGGTCTCGATCGTTCGCGACGAATACCGCGCCGGCGAGGTCTCGGCCGCGCGCCTGGCGCAGATCATCCGGCGCGTCCTTCCCGAATCGCGCGACCTCAAGCGCCTGTTGCCCATGCTCAAGCAGGCCCTGCTGGATGACGGGATGCCGCTTGGCGACTACATCGAGTTCGTCAATCAGCTGACCGCCGAGCTGCAAAGCGACGATCTCGTCCAGTTGCTGGAGCAGGGTGCCGACAGCATCGGGTTTTCGGTCGATGAGCTGCTTCGCGAGATTCGGCGCGAGCCGGAAGAGGCGGCCCGACTGATCGTGCTCGCGTCGGAATTGCGCCAGGGCGGGAGGAACGACGAGAACGTGCTCTCCAGCGCGCTCAGCGAATATATCGACAGGGTCAGCGGAGAACTCGTCGACGCAAATCCGGCTGCGGACAAGGGCAGCCTGCGCGAAGAGATCAAGAAGACCCAGAAGGAGCTCATCGGCAGGATCGGGCAGCTAGGTGTTTCACGCGCCGTCACCGACCGGATCGAGGCCGACCTGGATTCGCACGTGGATCGTTCCACCAGTACGTTCCGGACAAGCCGCATCCTCGATCTGCTCGACAAGAGCCATACCGCGGACGACTCCGAACTGACCGATCGGCTGGTGCAGATCGTCGAGCGTCAACCCAATCTCAGTACGCTCGGCAATACGCTGCAGCGCGAATTGAAATCGCACGGCTATTCGGCCGATCGTATCGATTCCATATACAGCGAAACGCTTGCGCGGCTCAAGCGAAAGAGTCGCGTCGAATTCATACCGGGTGCGGTGATGAACCCGGTCGCGACCGCCTATTTCATGAAGCGCGAGATTGCCACCAGCATGCGCTACGAAACTTACTTTTCATGCATCATGCTGATGATTGCCCAGGTGCACGAAAACGAAACGGACTGGCGAACTATCTCGACCGAGGAAATCGAATCCCTGATGCCGGAAGTGTTCGACCTTCTCCCGCCGCACCTGAGGGACCTCGACCTCCTGGGCACGCTGGGCTCCAGCGATCGAAACATTCCGCTGGCCATACTGCCGATGACCGGCCAGGCCGGTGCCGAGGCCGTAATGGAACGGATGCTGGAGGCGCTGGAACAGGCGCATCTCGAGCTGGCCGGGAATACCGTGAAGGTCAACGTCATCGGCACCGCCGCGCAGTTCGACCCCGAGAAAAGTTCCGATACCAAGTCGTTCGTGCAGTGGATGAAGGGGAGGCTGGCGACCCAGCTGGTAACCCGCCTGAAGTCTTCGTAAGACGCCGACGCCGGAAGGCCGGCGCCGGATTTCAACCATGAATCCGAGTAACCGACGCCGGGCAGGCCTTACAAGGGCTGCGGTGGCGACGGGGCGTCCGGCGGCTCGGGCGCGGTGTTGAACTCAATCCTCATCGGAAACGCATGGAGGGCCGCGTTCCTTTCCGGGATGGTCGCCGGAATCTGCGTCAAGACACCTTCGCGCATGACTTCAAGGACCACCTCGTCGCCCGGGTCGTGCCCGAGCAGCAGGCGACCGAGATCGACCGGCCGGTTGATCGCTTCGTCGTCGAGGCGGAGCACCACATCGCCGTCACGCAGGCCGAAGTCGTTATCGGGATCGATCCTCAGCACCACGACCCCGTCGGCGGTACCGAAGTAACGCTCCAGCCCGGCATGGTTGCTGATCAGGTCGGAATCGTGGCCCAGTACCGAGAACAGCGGTGCTCTCGGCGGAAACGGCGGTTTCAGCAGTCTCGGGGCGTCTCCGCTCAGCCCCAGCGGGCCGTCCGGGCGCATGATGACGATTTCGCGTTCGAATTCTTCGCCGTCTTCCGGCGTCGAGCGAAGCCCGAAGACCCTGACGTCCCGGGCGATCGAAGAGGTCTCGACTTCGAAGTCCAGGCGCTCTCCGTCGCGCTCGACGACCACCGGCACCGAATTCCCGGCCACGATCTCTTTCAGCGCTTCACGGATGCTCTCCGGCGCGCCTTCCGCGACCGGATTGCCGTTGACCGAAACCAGGCGGTCGCCCTGTTCGATTCCGGCAGCTTCGGCGCCGCCGCCCGGTGTGAGTCCGATGACCTTGTTGGCGGAATCGGAACCCGGCCCGCCCAGCAGAACCCCGAGCCGCGGCGGGAACTTTCCGAGGACCAGGTCCTCGTGGTCGCCGAACCATACCGGCGCAGCCCGCTCACCCGCCTCCGGCGCTTCGCCGCGAAGCCGCAGGATTTCGACCCGACTGTCGCCTGCGCCCAGTTCGCGCTGCAGCCTCGCCATGCGACGGGCGGCCTCGGCCATCTCGTCGCGTGCCTGCTGAATCTGTTGCCGGAGCTCGTCTCTTTCCGCCGAGTCCGGTTCGTCCTCCTGGGCCATGAGCGGCGAACCGCCGCCCAGAAGGGCCAGGGCCATCAGCCATTTGATCATTGTCTTTTCGGTGTTCATGAGATTCTCCTTCTCTTTGTGCCGCCAGGGCTCAATAGCTGGCAAGTTGAAGCTCGGTCTGCCAGTTGTTGCGTTGATATTGGCTTGCCATTTCGGCCAGCAGGTTCGCGCGCTGTTGCCATAGACGCGTATCCGACGGGCTGTCGGCAAGCTGCATGTCCAGCCAGCCGAGTTCCTGTTCCATCCACGCCAGCGACTCGACCGAAGTCGCGTCGAGCAGGCCGTCGCGCTGGCGTCTGAGCACCTGCTCCAGGCGTGCCGACGCGGAGCGCGCCTGTTGAAGTTCGGGGTTCGCCCGGGTCGCGCCTTGCTCGAACGGCTCGAAAAGCGTAGTGGTAACGACTGTCACCAACAGTGAGGCCGCCGCGGCAATCGGCAGGTAGCGCCAATAGCGGCGAGCGGGCCGCCTCGGCGCCTGGTCCAATGAAGCCGCTATCGAGTCCCACAGGTCGTCCGGCGGTCTCGATGCGGGCAGGTTCTTCAGATTCAGCGCGTCATGTTTCATTGCCGACCGTCCTCAATTCCAATGTCGTTTCCTTGTCGAGAATTTCTCGGTTCAGCGCATCGCGAACCCTGGCGCGGGTTCGGCTCAGTCGGGTCTTGGACCAGGACACCGTCATGCCGGCCAGCGAAGCGATTTCCTCGTGGGTCATGCCCTCGGCGTCGTGCAGCCAGAGCACCATCCGGTCGGCGGGGTCCAGGCGTGCCAATTCGGATTCCAGGTCCAGCCAGGCGGGATCGGGCGCGCTGCAACTCGACTCTGGCGGCGCCTCGGCGCTCTCGCGACCGCGCATGCGGTGAACGTCCATCGCCTGGTTGACGATGATTCGCCGCAGCCAGAATCCGAATGCGCTTCCATCGCGCAGTTGCCCGGCCTGGCGGAACGCCCGGACAAAACCGTCGTGAACCGCGTCCCATGCGGCGGCCTCGCATCCCGTCAAGCGCAGCGCCAGCGTCCAGGCGGCATCGACGAACCTCCGATAGACCTGCTCCTGCGTCCGGCGACACTGCTTTGCCAGGCGTTTCAGGCAAAGCGCGTCCAGCGGCTGATCGAAGGCGTTTTTTCTCATCTTGCTACATAGACGCCTGAGCGGCCGAAAAGGTCGCACCTGGTTGGAGTCGACGTGTTAGAACGGACGCATGAGCCGTTGGCGACCTCCACAACCCAAATCGAGCCCGTACATCACGGCCGGCGGACTGATGCGTCTCAAGGCCGAACTCAAGCAGCTGTGGATCGACCGTCGAGAGGTGGTTTCCGCGCTGACAGCGGCGGCGGCCGAGGGCGATCGGTCGGAGAACGCCGAATATATCTACCGCAAGAAGCAGCTGCGGGAGATGGACAGGCGTATCCGGTATCTCGGCAAGCGGGTCGACGAGGTCAAGCCCGTTGACGGTCCGCCGTCGAACCCCGGCAAGGTGTTTTTCGGTGCGCGCGTGACCGTAGAGGACGCCGACGGCAGCGAACACAGCTACCGGATCGTCGGCGCCGACGAGATCGACCCGGAGCGAAACTGGATTTCGGTGGATTCGCCGCTTGCCCGCGGTCTGCTGGGCAAATCGCTGGACGAGGAATCGGCGATCGAAACGCCCGGGGGCACCCGCGAGCTGGTGGTGATCGAGATCGATTACGGCGCGGCGGGCGCCGATTCCTGAGTTGCGACGTCGCCGCGCACGATTCGATCGAATTCAGGGGGATTCGCCCGCGCGCCGGCAATCGCCCGGCGCAGCGCGTTCATCGATTCACGGTCGTCGAACAGCAGGCTGGAGCGGCCGCGCCGGATGCCCAGCGCTTCCAGTGCTTCGTTGTAGCGCGGCTCGGCTATCGCATTGATGGTTCGCAGATATTCCTGGCGCCAGATCTCGGCGATGCTGGCCTGCCCCAGGGCTTCGACCAACTGACGCGCGTCCCAGCGGCGGCGGGCCTGCATGCAACAGTCGTGGAAGACGGCCAGCGCGCTGTCCAGCGAATGCCTGCCGCCGGATTCGATCCGAAGACGGACGTCGACCCGCAGGAAGAACGCCGCGCCGGTCCAGTAGACGCGCTTCTGGGCCCGCTCGTTCCACATGTTGGGGCTCAGATTGCGCAGCGTCCAGCCGCGGCCGCTGCGATCGGCCTCCCCGCGCATGAAACCGTCGAGCAGTTCCTGCCAGGCCTGCCGCTCGGAAATGACGCCGGCGCGCGATTGAAGCAGGTACTGGTAATAGGAGGCGAAACCCTCGGTGAACCAGATGTCGTCGTTGCCCGGGAACGGGATCAGCAGGTGCGCGAATTCGTGATAGCCGCGCCAGTCCCCGTTCAGCCGGTCGAGGCTGGCATCCGGCGAGACGTAGAAGCGCAGCTGCGGGGGATGACTGCGGCGCACCTGGCCGAACGCGATCGCGCTGGCCGAACGCGACGTGGCGCGAAGCTTGATCCGGACGCCGTCGCGCGGAAATGCGCCGGTCACCGTGCTGGTTGCCTGCAGGGTATTGGCAAGCCAGTCGGTCCAGGGACCCCCGTCGGCTGCGGCCTGAATCCCGGCCTCCATCTCCACGATCAGATCAACGTCGCCGACCCGCAACTGGTGGGTGTCGGCCGCCCGGGCGCAAACCGTTCCGGCAAGTATCAGGACCGCGGTCAACCCGTAGCGAATCGACTTCATGAATTGATTGTCTGCATGGCGATGGGTTTCAGCGACGGTTTACCCGTTGACCGGTATCAAGTTTGCCAGATTGCGGGTGAAAATCCCGCAGCCCGCGCCAGCGTCAGGTGAGGAGAGGGAAATTCCGGCTCAGGGATTGTAGATACGCGCACCGGTGCGTCGATACTCGGCCAGTACCTCGGCGGCGTCGGCCTGCAGGATTTCGGTCTGGACATCGATGCCGCGTCGGTTCAGAACGCCGATCCAGTCGCCGGGGCGTTCGCCCTCGTCGAAGCCCGTGATTTCGGCATCCCGCTTGGTCGCACCGCAAACGACGCGCTGAACGCCGGACCACGGGATCGCGCCCAGGCACATCGCGCACGGTTCGCACGAGGTGGCCAGTTCCATCGGTGCGCCGGCCGCGTCGGCCAGATTCCAGGTCGACAGCGTCGCCTGGGCCAGACTCAGCGCGACGATCTCGGCGTGCGCGCTCGAGCAGGTTTCCGGCTCGACGCGGTTGACCCCGATGGCGATCAGGCGGCCGTCGGCTATCGAACTGACCACCGCGCCGAAGGGGCCTCCGGTGCCGGCCGAGACGTTGCGGCGGGAAAGGTCTATGGCCAATCGCATCCGGTCGGTGGCGTCGGGCAGTCGGTCGGGCAATTCGTCGGCCAGGGTGCGGCACCAGTCGGGTAGTTCCACGGCGAATGCGTGCGAGGCTTTCATTCCCGAATCTTCATCCGGCGTCCTTGCCCGTTGTGCGCTGGCGGATGGCCTCGAACAGCGCAACGCCGGTGGCGACCGATACATTCAGGCTCTCGGTGCCGCCGCGCATCGGGATTCGCGCCAGCGCGTCACAGCGCTTGCGAGTGAGCTGGCGTAGACCTTGCTCCTCGCCGCCCATGACCAGGGCCAGCGGCCCCTTGAGGTCGGTCGAGTACAGACTGTTGTCGGCCTCGCCGGCCAGTCCGACGCACCACACGCCCGATTTCTGCAGACGTTCCATGGCGCGCGCGAGGTTCGGCACTTCGATCAATGGCACGATATCGGCGGCCCCGGCCGCGGCCCGTCGAACGGCCGGCGTCATGCCGGCCGCCCGGTCGCGCGGGATGACCACGGCATCGGCACCGGCAGCCGCCGCCGATCGAAGACAGGCGCCGAGGTTGTGCGGATCCTGGACCTGGTCGAGCAGCACCAGCAGGATGTCGGCTCCGGCATTCTCGACGATCTCCACGAGATCGCCTTCCTGAAGCGGTTCCGACGCCCTGAACTCGGCCACGATGCCCTGGTGCGTCTCGCCCTCGGAAAGCTTGTCCAGCGCTGTCGGCTGGGCCTGCTGGACCGGTATGCCGTGCCTGGCGGCGCGCTCCAGCAGCGCCTGGATGCGCGGGCCGCTGCCGGCCGCCCAGATCTGGATGATGCGCTCGGGCTGATGGCCCAGCACGGCGTCGACGGCGTTTATCCCGCAGGCGCGTTCGCGCTTCATGATTTGCCGTCCTTGGCACCGCGCTTCTTGCCGCGCCCGCCACGACCGCGCTTCTTCGAAGACTTGCGCCGGCCGCCGGCGCGATCGGTTGGTTCGTCGCCTTCCGTGTCGCCGGCGATACGGAAATCGATCTTGCGCTCGTCGACGCTCACCGACATGACTTCGACCGTCACCGGGTCGGCCAGCCGGTAGCGCAGGCCGCGGCGCTCACCGGTGAGCACGCGCCCGACCGGGTCGAAATGGTAGTAGTCGTTCGGCAGGGATGTGACGTGCACCAGGCCGCTGACCCCCATTTCGATGATCTCGACGAATGCGCCGAAACCGGTCACGCCCGTGATCACCCCCTTGAGCTGATCGCCGATATGCCGCTGCATGTACTGGCACTTGAGGCGCTCGTCAACGTCCCGGCTGGCGTCCTCGGCGCGCCGCTCGAGCCACGAACATTCGCGGCCGAACTCGACCATGCGCTTGGCAGAGTAGGGGTACTCGTTCTTCGGCAGCTTGCGAAGGTGGTGCTTGAGCGCGCGGTGCAGCAGCAGGTCGGGATAGCGACGGATGGGCGAGGTGAAATGCGCATAGGCGTCCAGCGCCAGCCCGAAGTGACCCTTGTTCTCGGGCTGGTATACGGCCAGCGCGAGGCTTCGCAGCAGTACGGCGTCAACCAGCGGCGCGATCGGCGTGCCGCGCGCCTTCTTCTGGATTCGGGTCAGGTCGGCCGGCTCGGGTTCGTCCTTCCAGTCGATCTTCAGGCCGTGCGCCGACAGGAACGCCTCGAGGTCGGCCAGTTTGTCCGGCGGTGGCACGTCGTGCACCCGGAACAGCGTGGGCAGTCCGTTCTTTTCGGCCGTCGTGGCCGCCTGGACGTTGGCGGCGATCATGCATTCCTCGATCAGCCGGTGCGTATCGTGCCGCTTGCGGCGCTGCAGTTGCTCGACCCGTCCCTCGGCGTCGAATACGAACTGGACCTCGTCGGAATCGAAATCGATGGCGCCGCGCTTTGACCGACGCTTTGACAGCAGGCGATAGACCTCGAACAGGTTGTCGAGATTTTCGCGGACGTGACCATAACGCTCGTTGAGCTGCTCGTCTCCGTGTTCCACCATCTGGCGGACCTGGTCGTAGGTCATGCGAGCGGCCGAATTCATCACCGCCTCGAAAAACCGGCTATCGGTCACCCGCCCGGAAGCGTCGATCGTCATCTCGCAGGCCAGCACCAATCTATCGACCTTCGGATTGAGCGAGCAAAGACCGTTCGAGAGCGCCTCGGGCAGCATCGGCACGACCTGGTCGGGGAAATAGGTCGAGGTGCCGCGCTTGACCGCCTCGTCGTCCAGCGGCGAGCCGGGCTTGACATACTCGCTGACGTCGGCGATCGCGACCGTGAGCCTGTAGCCGTCGCCGGCCTTCTCGGCGTGCACGGCGTCATCGAAATCGCGCGCATCGGCGCCGTCGATGGTGATCAGTTTCATGCCGCGAAGGTCGGTGCGGGTTGCCGCGATGTCCTGGTCGATTTGCGATCCGTAGTTCTCGGCCTGGCGCTCGACCTCGACCGGAAAATCGGCCGGGAGTTGATGGTTGAAGATGGCGATCTGGGTCGCCATGCCCGGTTCGTCGGCGTGTCCGAGGACCGCGACGATTTCGCCGACCGGGCCGCGCTCCAGCGTCGGCGGGCGGGTGATGCGCGCGACGACGATCTTGCCGGGCCTGGCGTCGGCCCGCGAGCCATCCGGGATCAGCACGTCGTGGGTCAGCTTGGGATCGTCGGGAACCACCTGGGCCACGCCGCCGTCTGCGACGAATCGGCCGACGATCTGCTGGTGGGCCCGTTCGATGACCTCGACGATCTGGCCTTCCTTGCGTCCCCGGCGATCGACGCCGCTGACTGCCGCCAGCACGCGGTCGCCGTTGAACACCTGACGCATCTGGCGCGGCGCCAGGAACAGGTCGTCGCCGTCCTCGTCGGGGATCACGAAACCGAAGCCGTCGGCGTGTGCGCTGATGCGACCGCGCACCAGGTTCATGTTGCGGGCCAGGCCATATGCGGCGCGCCGGTTGCGCACCACCTTGCCCTGGCGGATCAGCTCCAGCAGCAGGGGCTTGATGACACGGTCGGACTCGGCGTGGTCCAGTCCGAAGTCGTCGGACAGTTCCCTGCGGGTAACGGGGCGACCGGCTTGTTCCAGTCGCGCGAGAATTGTTTCGAGATCGGGTTGCAAAATAGTTGGCTACTTGTCTGAAAAGTCCGTGGTATTGTACCGCCTGCGCCGCGCTGGTCCGGTGATGTGGCGGCTTTCGGATTCCATGCAGTCGAGTGCCGGAATTCGCTTCTCGCCGAACCAACTGCCGTATGGTCGTGTCGTAATCGAGAATGCAGCTGGGAACGCAACTGAAAGTCTTCATGATGCTACGGATGGTCGATGCCCGAACGTAAATTTCTTGCAGCTGCCTGCGCAGCAGTCATTTCGCTGGCCGCAAGTGGTTGCGCGGTCAATCAGACGCAGTCCGAACCGGCCGCTGAGGCCCGGGTGCGGGCAGATCAACCAATAGAGCCTTCGCCTTCCGATCCGTTTGCCGCGATCGATCGGGCCTTCGATCGTCTGGCCATGGATCGCTCCACGGCGTCTTCGGACGATTCCGGCGCCACGCCGCTGATCTGGCCGCGGCTGGTCGACAGATTCTCTATTTCGAGCTGTCCCGAGGGCAGTCGCGCGGCCCGCTGGGCCAATTGGTACGCCGACAACGCCGACTACATGCAGCGCGTGCTGGTCAGGGCGCAGCCCTGGATGTACCTGATCGTCGACGAACTCGAGCGGCGCGATCTGCCGGGTGAACTGGCATTGCTGCCGGTCGTCGAGAGCGCATTCGACCCGTTTGCTTATTCGCACGGCCGCGCCGCCGGTCCATGGCAGTTCCTCAGCGGCACCGCGCGGGATTTCGGTATCACCATCGACGACTGGTACGACGGGCGGCGGGATTTCGTCGCTGCAACCGCCGCGGCCCTGGACTACCTGGAATACCTCAACGACCTGTTCGACGGGGACTGGGCGCTTGCCCTGGCCGCCTACAACGCCGGGCAGGGCCGGGTGGGCCGGGCGATCCGGCGCAATACCGCACGTGGGCTGGGCACCGAATGGCACGAGCTGCCGCTGCCGCGCGAGACCCTGGGCTATGTGCCAAAGCTCAAGGGGCTGGGCTGTCTGTTTCGGGAGCCGGCCCGCTACGCCTTCGTCCTGCCCACCCTGGTCGACGCGCCGCAGGTGGCGACCGTCGAACTGGACGGCCCGATCGACGTCGTGGCGCTTGCAATCCGGACCGGGCTGGATCTGACCGAGCTGATCACGCTCAATGCCGGTCTCAATCGGCACATGACGCCGCCGAACGGCCCGGCTTACCTGGTCGTTCCGGTCGCGGACGTCGAGCGTGTCTCGGCGGCGCTTCGGGACCTGCCGGAGTCGCCGCCGCTGAAGCATAGGAAGATTCGCATACAGCGGGGCGACTCGCTCTCGGTGCTGGCCCGCCGCCACGGCACAACGGTCGATGCGCTCAAGCAGGTCAATGACCTTTCGAGCAACCGGTTGATCGCCGGCCAGACCCTCGAACTGCCGGGCGCGATCGCCGAACCGGCGCCCCAGGGCGATGCGGAGTACCAGCGTGTATACCGGGAGATGGCCGCGCTGCAGCAGCAGCTGCTGCCCACCGATCGTTTCATTCACCGGGTGCGCTCGGGCGAAAGTCTCTGGGTCATCGCGCGGCGTTACGGAATCGGCGTCGACGATCTTCAGCGCATGAACGGACTGGGCCCGCGCACGCTCATCCGCCCGGGTCAGCGGCTGGTGATCGAAACAGACCGCGCGGTCCGCTCTCCGGCGCAGAGCAGCCAGCGCTACGTGGTCAGGCAAGGCGACTCGCTGTGGCTGATCTCGCGCCGCCAGCGCGTCGGGCTAAACGAACTGATGCGCTGGAACGATCTGGACCCCGACAGCGTGCTCAGGCCCGGCCAGGAATTGATCATTCACCGGAGCGGCGATGCCTGATCACCTCGCCAGCCTGCTCGCAGCCCTTTTGTTCTGCCTTGTTTCGGCCGCGTCTGCCGATGACGGCGGGTTGATCGAACTCCACGGCCGCGCGGTGCAGGGCGGATTGATCATCGGCCGTGCGCCGCCCGGTGCCGAGGTGGAACTGGACGGAGAACCATTGCGGCACGCCGCCGACGGCTTCTTCCTGGTCGGTTTCAGTCGCGATGAAACCGCGCCGCGCCGGCTGGTCGTGCGCGCGCGGGACGGTTCGACCGAGAGCCGTGAACTGAAGCCGGAACCACGCGAGTTCGATATCCAGCGTATCGACGGCCTGCCGCCGAGCCAGGTCACGCCTGACCCGGAGGCGCTGGAACGCATTCGCCGCGAGGCCGGCCAGGTCCGGGAAGCGCGCAAGCGCCTGGATGCCCGAACCGACTTTGCCGGCGGTTTCATCTGGCCGGTCCACGGCCCGATCACCGGTGTCTATGGCTCGCAGCGCATTCTCAACGGCGAGCCCCGCAGCCCGCATTGGGGCGTCGATCTGGCCGCGCCTACCGGCACCCCGGTGGTCGCCCCGGCCGCCGGCGTGGTCACCCTGGCCCATCCGGACATGTATTTTTCCGGCGGCACGCTGATGCTCGATCACGGCCTGGGCCTGAGTTCGGCGTTTCTTCATCTCGCCGAAATCCTGGTCGAGCCGGGCCAGCGGGTGGAGCAGGGCGACCTGATCGCCAGGGTCGGGGCCACCGGCCGCGTCACGGGGGCACACCTGGACTGGCGCATGAACCTGGGCGAGACCCGGGTCGATCCCCAGCTGCTGATCGACGAGCCGCCGCAGACGACTTCCCGTTACTAATGAGATCACTAATTGGTAAGCCAATGGGCTCGCCGAACCGCCGCCGGCTGGGTACGCTGATCGTCTCGGGCCTGTTCGTCTGGCTTGCCGGATGCGCGGCGCCGGCAGAGCGGAATGCCGAGGAACCCGGGCTGGCCACGGCCGAACGGGTGGCCCGGGTGCTCGCCGGGCGCTACGCCGGCCGTTCCCCGGACGCCGCGAACGAAGGCGACTCGGCGGAGCTCGTGCGCCTCGACGCCCGTATCGAGCGAATCGCCGCCGGCGGCGTTGAAACGTTCATGTCGCAGCGACAGGGGGAAGGCGCCGCGCGCGACTTCGCCCTGGTCTTTCGGTCGACTTCCGTTGCCACACGGCTGGAAGGGACATTTTCACCGCTGGACGCCCAGGGGCGCCCGGTCGGTTCCTGTCCGATCGAAGTGATCGTCCGTAGCGACGGTTTCGTTGCCCGGACCGACGCCGGCACCTGTCGCTTCGGTACCGGAAGCGAGCAAGTCGCGCTGATCAAGGAGATCGCGCACGACGGCCAGACGCTGGTCATCGGCGACAGGGTCGTGGATCCGGAAACCGGCGAAACCCGGTTGGCGGATCGGGTGATTCAGTTCGAGCGCGTGCGCGGTTATTCGGGATGGGCCGGCGTTCGCGATTCCGACCCTGGTGAGTCCCAGGGGGCCTGGCGAGTCGCCAATGAAATATCGATCCGCTCCGACGGTCTGGGGCTGGACCCGGAAGACGCCGCCGGCATGCCTTTGGGCGTCACGCTGGATCTGGCACCGTACCGGGTGCGCGAGAGCGAATCGCCGGTGTTGAGGCTGCGCGTGTTCGACAGCGCAAGCGGAGAACTGCTGGGCCAGGCCTGGGCCGATCCGCTGGCGACCCGGATAGGCATCGCCCTCCCGGCCGTGCAGGTGGGTCTGCGACTGGCTGCGGCGCGTCCCGATTCCGCGGACAACCCCTGACAGGTTCCGTCTCGTCGCGCGCCGCGCGAACTTGTTCATGCATTCCCAACTTGTTCAAACCTGGGGCTTCCATGCAGGCGCCGCTATTGCTATAATTCCCGGCTACCTGCGATATGCAGGCCTTGCTCCACGGCGAGCGGCATGGAAATCCACGCCGGATTCGTGCGGGGGCTTTTCCGGACCGGGGTTGCCGGCCGGTAAATCCACAAGGAGAACATGAAGTTGAGACACTACGAGATCGTGTTTCTGGTCCACCCTGACCAGAGCGAGCAGGTCCCGGGAATGATCGAGCGCTACAAGTCGCTTGTCGAATCCAAGGGCGGCGCCGTGCATCGCTCCGAGGACTGGGGCCGCCTGCAGTTGGCCTACACCATTGCAAAGCTCCACAAGGCGCACTACCTGCTGCTGAACATCGAATGCGATGCCGAGACGCTCGAAGAACTGGAAAGCATTTTCCGCTTCAACGACGCGATCCTGCGCCACCTGACCATCCGCCGCAGCGAAGCCGTCACCGAACCTTCCATCATGCTCAAGCGCAAGGAAGAGAAGGACGAACGCGAATCGCGTCGCAGCCGGCCGCACGATGATACCGACAGCGGCAGCAGCAAGAGCAGCGACGACGATGACGATAACGACGATTCGGACGCTGACGACAGCGAATCCGAAAAAGAATCCGAGGAGGCTTGAGAGCAATGGCCAAATTTTTCAGACGTCGCAAGTACTGCCGTTTTACCGTCGAGGGCATTTCGGAAGTCGACTACAAGGATGTCGACCTTCTGAAGGATTTTGTCGGCGAAACCGGCAAGATAATCCCGAGCCGCATTACCGGCACCAAGGCAAAGTACCAGCGCCAGCTTTCGACCGCGGTCAAGCGCGCGCGCTACCTGGCACTGCTGCCCTACACCGATAACCACTGAGGCCCGTCATGGAACTGATTCTTCTTGAAAAGGTGCACAACCTGGGCGACCTCGGCGACACCGTCAACGTGAAGCCCGGCTATGGCCGCAATTTCCTGCTGCCGCGCGGCAAGGCCGTTCCGGCCACCGCCCAGAACAAGGAAAAGTTCGAGGCCGAGCGCGAGGAACTCCAGCGCCAGGCCGGCGAGAAGCTTGCCAGCGCCGAGGCTCGCCGCGAAGCGATCGACGAGCTGGAATCCGTCGTGTTCACCGTCAACGTATCGCCGGAAGGTCGTCTCTACGGTTCGATCAGCGCGCGCGAGATTGCAGACAAGCTCACGGAAATGGGTTACCCGGTCGAAAAGGTCGAGGTCGACCAGCCCGAAGGCCCGATCCGGGAAGCCGGCGAGTACACCGTCGGACTGATCCTGCATGCCGACGTGATCACAGAAGTCAAGGTCGTTGTGATCGGCGAAGAAGGCTGATCCCACCCGCCAGGACGGCCCGGCCTCCGGGCTGTTCTGGTGTGCCCCGTTGAAAGGTACACGAATTGGGACGGGGTGCACTGGGGTAGACTATATCCCGACCCGTCGAAGCGAAGCCGCAGCCTGCGGCAGCCCGCCCGACGCCGATTTTCCAGCCACGGAACATCCAGTTACGGGAAGCGCACTTGGCAGAGCCCCGCATTACACAACTGACGCCGGTCCGACAGCCGCCCAACTCGATGGAGGCGGAGCAGAGCCTGCTGGGCGCGTTGATGCTTTCCGAGCACGCCTGGGACAAGGTGGCCGACCGCCTGTCAGAAGGCGATTTTTACCGCGAGACTCATCGCCTGATCTTCCGCGCCATCGGCGAGCTGCAGGAGGCTCACCAGCCCACCGACGCGGTCACCATCGCTGACTGGTTCGCCCGCAACAACCTGCTCGACCGGGTCGAGGGCGGTGCATACGTCACCATGCTGGCCAACGAGACCCCGGGTACGGCCAACATTCTCGGTTACGCCGAGATCGTTCGTGAAAAATCCATCCTTCGCCAGCTGATCGAGATCGGCACCGAGGTCTCCGACTCGGCGCTGAACCCGTCGGGCATCTCGAGCAAGGAACTGCTGGAAGCGGCCGAGCAGAAGATGTACGCGATCGCCGAGCAGGGCATGCGAGCCGGTAACAGTTACAAGCACGTCAAGGACGTGATGTCGCTGGCGCTGGACCGCCTCAACGAGCTGCAGGACAATGCCGGCGACATTACCGGCGTGCCTTCGGGTTTCGTCGAACTGGACAAACGCACCGCCGGGCTGCAGCCCACCGACCTGATCATCGTGGCCGGTCGCCCGGCGATGGGCAAGACCAGTTTCGCCATGAACATGGCTGCAAGCGCCGCGATCAAGGCCAAGGTGCCGGTCGCTGTGTTCTCGATGGAAATGTCCGATCTGCAGCTGGTCCTGCGCCTGTTCTCGTCGTGGGGCCGGATCAACCAGAACAAGCTCCGGACCGGCAAGCTCGAAGCGCCCGATTACGCCAACCTGCAGTCGGCGATGAACGTCCTCAAGAAGGCCGACATATTCATCGACGAGACGCCGGCGCTTTCACCCACGGAGCTGCGCGCGCGGGCCCGGCGGATGAAGCGCGAGCACGACATCGGGCTGATCGTCATCGATTACCTGCAGCTGATGCAGGTGCCCGGCAACAAGGAAAACCGCGCCACCCAGATCGGCGAGATCTCGCGCGGCCTCAAGGCGCTGGCCAAGGAACTCAAGGTGCCGGTGATCGCGCTGTCCCAGCTCAACCGCGCGCTGGAGCAGCGGCCCAACAAGCGACCCGTGATGGCCGATCTGCGTGAATCGGGTTCGATCGAGCAGGACGCCGACATGATCCTGTTCATTTACCGTGACGAAGTCTACAACGACGATTCTCCCGACAAGGGCAAGGCCGAAATCATCATCGGCAAGCACCGAAACGGCGCGACCGGTGAATTCATGCTGCACTTCGAAGGCGAATACCTGCGCTTCCGCGACTACGTCGAGGATCGCTACGGCATAGACGACCACGCCTGAGACTCGCCTGGCCGTTCACGCCACAGAACCACAAAACGACCAAACGACAAAGCGACCAAACGACCTTATTTATGTCCAAGACAAGAATCGAATCCGACAGCATGGGCGAGCTCGAAGTGCCCGCCGACGCGCTCTGGGGCGCCCAGACCCAGCGCGCGGTGAACAATTTCCCGATCTCCGGCCAGCCCATGCCGGAAGCCTTCATTCGTTCGCTCGGGCGGGTGAAGCTGGCCTGCGCGCGCGCCAACCACGCGCTGGGGCTGATGGATGCCGAGCACGCCAACGCGATCATCGATGCGGCCGAGAAGATGATTGCCGGCGAAGTCGGCGATCACTTCCCGATCGATATCTACCAGACCGGTTCCGGCACCAGCACCAACATGAACGCCAACGAGGTAATCGCGCACCTTGCAGCCAGGGCGGGCCACGACGGGATTCACCCCAACGATCACGTCAACATGTCGCAAAGTTCCAACGACGTGATCCCGACCACCATCCAGGTCTCGGGCTGCCTCGGCGTGCAGGACGACCTTTTGCCGGCGCTGGAATACCTCGAGAAGAGCATCCGCGCCAGGGCCGATGAACTCAGCGAGACGGTCAAGACCGGTCGCACCCACCTGATGGACGCGATGCCGGTGACTTTCGGCCAGGAGCTGGGCGCATGGGCCAGCCAGATCGCCTCGTGCCGCGCGCGGCTGTCCTCGGCGCTGGAACGCCTGAAGAAATTGCCCCAGGGCGGCACGGCGGTCGGCACCGGCATCAACGCGCCGGCCGAGTTCGGCACCGAAGTGGCGAAGCATCTTTCGGCATTGACCGGTTTCGGTTTCGAGTCGGCCGATGACAAGTTCGAGGGCATCGCCGCGCAGGACGGGGCGGTGGAACTGTCCGGCCAGATGAAAACGCTGGCGGCGGTGTTGATGAAGATTGCCAACGATCTTCGCTGGATGAACTCCGGCCCGCTGGCGGGCCTGGGCGAGATCGAGCTCGAAGCGCTCCAGCCGGGCAGTTCGATCATGCCGGGCAAGGTCAACCCGGTCATTCCCGAGGCGACCTGCATGGTTGCCGCGCGGGTGATCGGCAACGACGCGACCATCACGCTCGGCGGACAGTCGGGCAACTTCCAGCTCAACGTGATGCTGCCGCTGATCGGCGCGACCATGCTCGAGAGCATCCGGCTGCTGACCGACGTCAGCCGGCTGCTGGCCGACAAGGCGATCGCGACCTTCAAGGTGCGCGAAGACAACATCAAGGCCGCCCTGGACCGCAACCCTATCCTGGTCACCGCGCTCAACCGGGTGATCGGCTACGAGAAGGGCGCGGCCACGGCCAAGCAGGCCTACAGGGAAGGCAGGCCGATCATCGACGTGGCGATGGAGACAACCGGCATGAGCCGCGAGGAACTCGAGAAGCTGCTGGATCCGCTGGCGCTTGCGCGTGGCGGCGTGCAGGAGTAGGTGGCATGTCGATGTCGCTGCCCGAGGGCAAGGGGCTCCAGGAGACGTTCGCGCCGCACAACGCTTGCTTCGGCTGCGGTCCGGCCAATGAAAAAGGTCTGCGTATCCGTTCCATTCCGGAGGGCGACCACGTGGTGTGCCACTGGACCCCCGAGCCGCACCACGAGGCTTTCCCCGGCGTGCTCAACGGCGGCATCATAGGCGCCATCCTCGATTGCCACTGCAACTGGACGGCGGCCTGGCACCTGATGACGACGCGCGGGCTGGATACGCCACCGTGCACGGTCACCATGGAATTCACCGTCAAGTTGCGCCGCCCGACGCCGTCGGACGGCGAGCTCAAGCTTATCGCCAGGCCGGTGTCGGTCGACGGCGACATCGTGAGGGTCGAGTCCGAGCTGTTTGCCGGCGACAAGCTCTGCGACCTGTGCACCGGCAGGTTCGTCGCGGTCAAGCCGGGACATCCCGCCTACCACCGCTGGTAGTTCGTGAACGCGTTGCGACTGGAGGACTGGCGTCGGCTCATCGAGACGCAGATTGCCGAACTGACCGAGCTCAGCGAGGAGTCGCGCGAGTCCCAGGCCCCGGTCGAACTGGACCAGACCCGGCAGGGTCGGCTCTCGCGCATGGACGCCATGCAGGGCCAGGCCATGGCCCGGGCGACCGACGCCAGGCGACTCCGGCAGATCTCGGCGCTCAAGGCGGCCCTGGCGCGTATCGACAGCGGGGATTTCGGCCTGTGCATCGAATGCGCAGAACCCATTGCCGAACCGCGGCTGGAGTCGAATCCGGCGATCACCCTGTGCATCGACTGCGCGAGCGCGAGAGAGCGCGGGTAGGATAGACAGCCAGGAGGCGTGAATGAATTTCCTTAGATTGCTCCCCGTCATCGTCAGCTTCGTACTGCTGGCCGCACACTTCTATCGCGCGGAACTGACGCCGCTGGTCGCTGCGTGCGCATTCCTGCCGCTGTTGCTGTTTCTACGCAAGCCCTGGGTACCCAGGCTGTTTCAGGGATTGCTTGTCGTCGGCGCGCTGGAATGGCTGCGCACGCTCTACGTGCTGGCTGCGATGCGGATGGGTTTCGACCAGCCCTGGGGGCGGCTAGCACTGATCCTCGGAGTGGTTGCGCTGTTCACCGCGCTCTCCGGCCTGGTCTTCAACGGTCGATCCCTTCGGACGCGATACCGGAGAACCCGGGTCGGAGCGGCCGACCGGCCTCAGCGGCCGTGAGGGCGTTCGTTGGGGATCAGCTGTTTTCCTTCGGCGCAAGGTGCTTCAGGTAAGTTTCGGGATCGGGACGCAAGCGGTAGTTCTCGGCGACTTCGACGAACCGGACGATGCCCGCCTCGTCGACCACGATGACGGTCGGGATTGCCGCATCGGTCGGATATCCGAACGCCTCCAGTCCGGCCGGCGTGGCGCCGGGCGCGTGTATCCCCAACTGCCTGGCCACCCGGTTGTCCGGATCGCGCAGGAACTTCGCCGGGATGGAAAATCTCTGAGCGATCTCGCGCGTGTGCTTTTGCGACTGACCGCTGACGAACCAGACCCTGGCGTTGTAGCGCGCCACCTTGCGCCATGCCGCGGCCAGCTCCCCGATCTGCGCCGTGCAAAGCGGACACCAGTTGCCGCGGTAGAACATGATTACCGCATTGTGCCCGCGCAGTGAATCCGTGGAGATTTCCTCGCCTTCGGCATCGAACAGGGAGAAGCCGGGCAGGGGCTCGCCCGGAACCGGCGCGCCGATCGGCGTCGGCTGGCGCGAATACCAGGTGACGTAGGCCAGCCAGCCGGCCAGCGCCACGACCGCGCCGATCAGCCAGGGCTGGAGGTCGTCGCCGTAGCGATAGACCGCCATCATGCTCATCACGGCCCCAAGGCCGGACAGCACCGAAACGATGACCGGGTGCGCCTCGGTCCGGGCCGGCCGCGCGCCGGCCAGCCACGTGAAGAACGTCAGCGGCGCGATCGCGGCAAGCAGCAGCCCCGCAGGCGCCGACCACGCGACGGATCGTGTCAGGCCGTACAGCGCCGTGACGACCAGCGCCGCCAGGACCGTGAGATACAGGGATATGAACCATCGTTTCATGTCGATTCCATCGTGCGGTGCTCAGTTCGTGTGCTTCGCCCGGTCATTGTCGCCGAGACCGGCCTCGATCCGGCAGGGCCCGGACGCTTCAATCCGGCAGCCGTTCGCGGGCCGCTTCCAGGCCTTGCGCATGCCGGGCGATATCGGCCCAGGGGTCTTCGCGCTGGCCGAGTCGCCGGAAGATGTTGCCGATGCGATATTTGCGCGGCGTCAGAGCGCTTTCGCCCACCTCGTTCCATTCCAGCGGCGTGGCGATCGGGGCGCCCGGCCGCGCGCGCACCGCATACGGTGCGACCGAGGTCTGACCATAGGCGTTGCGGAGGTCGTCGAGAAAGACCCGATTCCCGCGCTTGGCCTTGCGTTGCTCCACGGTCATCAGGTCGGGATGCCGTTCGGCCAGGTTACGACAGACACGGTGACTGAACTCGCGTACTCCATCGAAGTTCGCCTCGCGGTCCAGCGGCACCACGACGTGCAGCCCGCGCGAACCGGTGGTCTGGACGAACGAGGTCAGGCCCAGTTCGTCGAGGAATTCCCGCAGGTGCCGGGCGGTCTGCCGAACCTTGTCGAAGTCGTCGTCCGACGGGTCCAGGTCGAAGATCATGCGGTCGGGGTGCTGGGGCCGGTCGATGCGGGAAAGCGCAAGATGCGGGGTGATGCAGGCCTGGCCGGCCAGGTAGACCAGGGTCGCCGCGCTGTTGGCCACGACGTGCGTGACTTCGCCGTCCTTCTTGGGCAGCGTCGCGCGGTCGATCCAGTCGGGGAAGTAGTCCGAGACGTTTTTCTGGAAGAAACCGTCTCCGTCTATACCGTCCGGGTACCTGTGCATGCTCAGCGCGCGGTCGCGATAGTGTCGCAGCGCCACCTCGGCCACCTTGCGATAGTAGTCGGCCAGCTCGAACTTGGTGATGGCGTCATCGGGAAACAGCACTTTGTCGCTATGGCTGATCGCGACCTCGCGGCCGCCGACTTCGATCATGCGTTGTTGATCGCGTTCACTCATTCGGGTGTCTCTCGCTTGACGTCGCGGGGTTTCTTGTCCCGTCTAAGCCCGAGGAACCGGGGATGGCGAAGCTTGCCGTCGTTGGTCCATTCGGTGAACCCGAACTCGCCGACGAAGCGCGGCTCGACCCAGGTAACGCCCTTGCTGCCCGGCCCGTCGACGAACGGACACTCGTCGACGGCGTGTTCGTCGAGCCGGGCGCGGAATTCGACGAGAAATTCGTCGTCGTAGCCGGTCCCGACCTTGCCGGCGTAGCGCAGATCGTCTTCGCCACCGTTATCTTCGCGCCTGTCTTCGTAATACCCGACCAGCAGGGCGCCGAACCCCTTGCGCTCGCCTTCCGGTTCGGTGAAGCCCGCGATGACCAGTTCCTGGCCGTGGTCGCACTTGAACTTGAGCCAGTCGCTTGACCGGCTGTGGCGATAGCGCGAGTCGGCCCGCTTGGCGATGACGCCTTCCCAACCCTTGCTGCAGGCCTCCTCGAAGTAGGCCTCGCCGTCCTCATTTCTGTGGGGGGTGAAGTGAAGCGGCTTCTCGAACCCGATCAGCCGCCGAAGCAGTCGCTTGCGCGTTCTCAGCGGTAGTTCATCCAGATCGTAGCCGTCGACGTGCAGCATATCGAAGACGTAGAAATGAATTGCCACGCGCGACTTCCGGGCCTCGTCCGGGTCGGTGATCTTCATCCGCTGCTGCAGGCGCGAGAAACTGCTGACCCCGTTCTTGAATGCGACGACTTCGCCGTCGACGACGAAATCCGTGCACCCCTGTTCGAGGCAGGCCTCGACCAGTTCCGGATAGGTGTCGTTGGCCCGTTTCCGGTTGCGCGTCAGCAGGCGGACGTCGTCGCCGCTGCGAAACAGCAGCAGCCGTTCGCCGTCGAGCTTGCGCTCGTAGATCCAGCCTGGATCGGAAAAGCGCTTTTCGGTCAGCGTAGCCAGCATGGGCGACATCCAGTCCGGGTGGCCGGATTTCTTCAGGGCGTCGCGCTCGTCCGCCGTCAGAGCCTCTTGCCAGCCGCTCATTCCTCTTCCTCGCCTTCATCATCGGCGATCTGTTTCATCGTGCGATCGCTCTTGACCGATTTTCGTTCGGTGGATACCGGATTGCGGCGCGCGTCGGCATGCTCGTCGTCCATCTTGATCATCAGCCAGCGCGCGTCGTCGCCGGAACCGGTGCGGTGCAGAGCGTACCCACCTTGCAGCTTTTCGCCGTGCAGGTCGACCAGAACGTGACCGGCCTTTATCGCCTTTTCGATCGGCTGGATCTCGTCGTCTTTCTCGGTGATGTTTTCGTAGGAACCGCGATCCCAGATCATCACGGTACCGCCGCCGTACTCGTCTTCGGGAATGACCCCTTCGAAATCGGCGTAGGCCAGCGGGTGATCCTCGGTGGGAATTGCCAGGCGCTTCTCGCCGGGGTCGGTGGACGGCCCCTTCGGCACGGCCCATGACTTGAGGACCCCGTCGGCTTCGATCCGGAAGTCGTAGTGCAGGGTGGAGGCATCGTGCTTCTGGATCACGAACTGCGGTTGTTTCGAGGATTTACGGCCGGACGAACCCCGGGGTTCGCTTGTCTTGTCGAAGTTTCGCCTGGAACTATAGTCCCTGGTCGACATGGATCACCGCCTTTGCAATGTTCCCGGGTTCAGCTTACCAGAGCCGGTCTATATCAGGCACGTTGAATATTGGTGTGCGTGAGG
Source organism: Lysobacterales bacterium (assembly GCA_002722315.1). GTDB lineage: Bacteria > Pseudomonadota > Gammaproteobacteria > Xanthomonadales > Wenzhouxiangellaceae. Next base: position 72,547 of record PBLG01000046.1, read on the forward strand.
TTCCGAAGGGCTCGGTCGGAGGCACCGGCCATACTTTGCCCGTTAAGTTCAGGGCGAGCCGGCAGCGCTCTCGGGTGGATGCCATTCCAGCGGATCGACCTGGAAGCATTTCTGCATCTCGGCGTAGAGTTCCGGATGCTTTTTCTTGAGCTGGCGCGGTTTCTCGTAAAAGGTCTCGACCAGTACGGCAAAGAACTCTTCGGGCGCGCTGGCGCCGTAGTGGTCCATTACGGTGCGTGCCCGGCGCCCCGCCTGCGCCTGGAGCTGCTTGTATTCGCGCCGCATCACGCGCGCCCAGCTGGTGTATTGCGAGCGTTGTTCGAGAATCGGCGCGCCGTCGACCCGGCCGTCGGCGTCGTCGAGCTTGTGCGCGAATTCGTGCAGCACCACGTTGTGACCGTCCTTGATGTCGCGCGTGCCGTGCAGCACGGCGTCCCAGGCCAGGACCAGCGGACCGCGATGCCAGGACTCGCCCAGCCGGGCCTGGTGACCGACGCTTTGAACCACGCCGTCGTAGGTGGTGTGCTGCGCCACGAAGGTGCTGGGATAGAGGTAGATGGAGGTGAAGTTCGAATAGTGGTCGTTGGAGCGGTTCAGCAGCAGTACGCAGGCATTGCCGGCCACGGTCAGGCGCATCTCGTCGTCGACTTCCAGTCCGTCGAAGCCGTAAAAGCGCTTGTCGTGCAGAAACAGCTGGACATGGCCGTGGAGTTCCTCCTTCAGCGCGTCGGGCAGGCGCTTGTACAGCGGCACGTTGCGCAGCAGGATCTCGCGCCACTCATCGGGCATGGGACGCGTCGAGATCGCCCGGCGCCGGCGCCGGCGGAACAGGCGATAGCCGAACCAGGCCAGGGGAATCAGGACAAGCAGAATTAGTAAACGCATGGGTAGAGCTTACCGTAGTCGGAAGTCGGAAAATCTTCCGCCGTCTGGCATTGGATTTTGTGGGAGCGGGCTCTGGCCGCGATTGAGGTTGGATTCATCGGCGCCAGAGCCGCCTCCCACGAAAACCGAAAAGACCAAACGACGATTATCCGAACAACCCGTGCACGAACCACCCGTCGCGCGGCTTGTATTCGCGGAATACCCACAGCCGGTTGCCGTGGCGGTCGTGGGCGGTCCAGTAGTCGCGTCGGCAGTCCTGGCCGTCCCACCACCCGGCCTCGATGCGTTCCGGACCGTCGATCAGGCGCAGCTCGCCGGCGCGGCAGGGACGAGGCTCCGGCAACAGCCAGTTCGGCCTGGTCGGAGTCGCCGCGTCGGTGCTGGTCGTGCCCGGCGGTGTCCATTTCCAGGCTTTTTCCGGACGATGATCGGGGCACGGTGCGATGCTGCACAGGCCGTCCTCGCCGATGCGCGCGACAAGCCGGTCGATCAGCGCCGGCCAGGCGTCGTTGATGTTGGTGCCGGTCCACAGGTCGGCCTGCGGCGGCCGCTGTTCGGTGGTGCTGTCGGCGCGCACGCGCAGCGATTCTATGGCCGAGATCAGGCGGATCGATTCCAGCTTCAGCCGCAGGATCTCCAACAGTCGGTCGCGCTGAAAGCCCGGTTGACCGAGCCCGGCGGAGAATTCGATCTTCGGCCCCCGATCCTCCGGCAGCAACTCGATCTCGATTCCCGACAGGGCACGGTCGCGCACCCGGAGCCACTGATGCAGGTGCTCCAGCACCCGGTTGAGCGCAAAAAGAAGCGCTTCGCTGCGGATGGTCGGCACGGGCAGCTCGAGCACCTGGCAGAAGGTCTCCGGCGGCTGCCAGTAGACCAGCGGCGTCTGCTCGCGGCCGTGAATCTGGTCCAGGTAGCGGTTCAGCGCGCGGCCGAGCCGACGTTCGCGCTCGAAACGCGGCAGCGCCAGCACGTCGCGCACCGATTTCAGCCCCAGCCCGTCGAGTTTATGGAGTTCGGCCGGCGCCAGGGCGAGCCGGCGCAGCGGCCAGTCCGAAAGCATGCCGCGCAGCGTTTCCGCCTCGGTCACGTGCTGTCCGGTGCGCGCCAGCAGGCAGGCCGCGGTCGGCACCGGCGCCGTGCCCAGGCTTGCGTGCAGTCCCATGGCCGAGATTTCATCGTTCAGGGCGCACAGCATCGTGTCCAGGTCGCCGTGCAGCCGGCGACTGCCGCCGGTTTCCAGCACCACGCCGTCTCCGGTAATCGCCACCTGGTGGCTGTAACGGTAGGCGACCAGTGCCAGTTCCTCCAGCAGCCGGGCCTCGGCCTTGCGGTCGCGCGCCGGGCTCTCGAGGTCGGGTGCGATCGCCAGCGCATCGGCCAGCGCCTGGCCGGGGTGAACGCCCCGGCTGCGCGCGGCGCGGTTGATCTCGATGATCCGCACGCGGCCGCTGACCGTGTCGTGCAGCGCCAACGGGGTTGCCGGCGTCATGCCCGGCAGCAGGCGCAGCACGGCCTGCAGGGCGCCCTGGGGGCACACGATGCCGGTCCATAGCGTGTTCGCCGGCATTATCTTCCGGGCACCAGCGGCACGACGTTGTCGGCGTGCAGCCGGATCGTGCCGGTGGTCTCGCCGCCCCGGCTGCGCAGAATCTCGATATGGCCGCCGCAGCGAATCGCCAGCCGCAGACTGGCCAGCGAGGGCGGTGGCGTGCTGCCCGGGGCGTAGCAGAGAAATACCGGCGCATCGCCGTTTTCGGCCGCCAACTGGAGCCGGCGCACCGCGCGATCGCTGACGGCGCTGCCGTTGCCGGCATCGGGCCAGACCGCGATCGCACCGCACAGGCCGCTTTTCAGGCACTGTTCGGCAGCCCAGAACGCATGTTTCTGCTCGCGCACGATCAGCAGACGGGTCAGGTCCAGGCCGGCCCGGGCCAGGCTCTGGGGGCAGGGCACCATCGGCGGCGCGATGAACAATACCGGCCGTTCGCGCCGGGTGAGTTCGGCCAGGCAGGGCAGCAGCAGGTCGAGTTCGCCGACGCCGATTCGCTCCGGCAGCAGTTCCACCAGCTTGCCGCGGGGCCAGCCGCCATCGGGCAACCGCCGGTCCAGCGCGGCCCGACCGGTGGCCAGCGCATTGCCAGGCCGCCGTCGGCGTCCGCGCCACAGGTCGTTGCGTTCGGCGAGCAGCTGTTCGAGCGAATCGGTGAGGTTCATCGGGGCGGTTTCCATGCAGACCAGAATACTATATATAAATACAGTTTCTCAGAAGATGATAAACCAGCGGTCGGCAGTCGGAGGTCGGGCAACATAAAAAAGCCCGGCGCGAGGCCGGGCTCCGGAGCAGGCCGCCGCGATTGCGGCGGCGGTTGCAGTCCTTTCAGCCTTCGCCCGAGGGGCTTTCGTCGCCGAAGCGGATCATCTCCCGGTTCTTGTCGACGGTGGCCATGCCGATGCCGCGCACATTGATCAGTTCATCGATGTGCGTGAACGGTCCGTTGGCTTCGCGGTACTCGACGATCGCCTCGGCCTTGGACTCGCCGACGCCATTCAGCGCTTCGGCCAGTTGTTCCGCCGTGGCGGTGTTGACGTCGACCGGTTCCGAGCCAAACGCCGCGTTGCCGATGCCCAGTGCCAGAACCAGTGCCAGAATGATGTGCTTGAACATGATATTTCTCCTTTCGGTTTGTTTTTGATTCCAGGTTTCGTTCCTGAATTTCGATCGGGTCGCTGTTTTCGCGTCCGTCGACCGTGAGCACAGATTAGGCAAGGGCCCGGATTTCGAACATCGGCAAACTTCGCCGCAATCGCTCGGAAAGCGCCTCGAAAGGGACTAGGGGAAAGCGCAGCCGGCGTAGGAAAATTCCGACACTGGCGCACAGAAACGCTCAGGTATCGTTCGCAAGCATCTGAAAAAATTCAATAAAACTGGAATTCAGGACAGGGTCTGCAGGCCCGAGGCTGGATATGCGTCGAACAGGGGGAAAAGAAAAAAGAGGTGGCCCCCGACCGCCCGATCCCGTCGCCCACGCTCCCGCTGCCGCTGCTCCCTTCCGGGCCTGACGGGGTTTACGGGTTAGTGGCGCGGGGAGACCGACGAGGACCACCAGCGCGTATTGTCGCAAAAAATCAGAGCCCGGTGGCCACCAGGGCGGCCGAATTGCTGGCCAAAAACCAGTCCGCATCGGTATAATTGCCAGTTCGCTTCGGCGGAAAAGGCGAATACCGGCCTGCAAGCGCGCGAAGGGCCAGCGACCGCAGGTCGCGCAGTACTCCCTCTCTCCCGTTGCGCAGCAACGCCTGGTCGAGAGCGTGAGACAATAAGTTTACGGAGAGATGGCCGAGTGGCTGACCCGAGCAACGCGAGGACGATGTGGAAGCCGCGCAGCGGCTGAAGCAACCCGGAGCGAAGCGAAGGGCAAGCGCCGGAACGGCGCGCAGTCAACGCGCTCCCCTGCTAAGGGAGTATGGGGTCAAAAGCCCCATCGAGGGTTCGAACCGAGCGCAGCGAGCTCACGAGCCCAGGCGCCGCAGGCGACTGGCGAGCCCGAAGGGCCAGCGACCGCAGGTCGCGCAGTAACCGAGCTGCGCGAGCTCGATGTGGAGGCCGCGAAGCGGCTGGAACAACCCGGAGCGGTAGCGGAGGGCAAGCGCCGAAGGTGCGCAGTCCATCCCTCTCTCTCCGCCAGATACGACAAGCCCCGCGAAAGCGGGGTTTTTCGTATTGATCCCGCGCTATCCCAGAATCGCCCGCAGAACGAAGAAAAACACGACCGACAGCAGCGCGCCGGCGGGCACGGTCACGAACCAGGAAATGAAAATGGTGCCGACGACGCGCAGGTTGATGGCCGTCATGCCGCGTACCAGTCCCACACCGAGAACCGCACCTACCAGCGTGTGCGTGGTTGAAATCGGCAGGCCGGTGCCCGAAGCCATCACGATGGTGGCAGCCGCGGCGATGCCGGCGCAGAATCCCCGGCTGGGGGTCAGATGCGTGATCTTGCTGCCAACGGTGCGGATTACCTTGTGGCCGTAGGTCGCCAGGCCGATCACGATGCCGACGCCGCCGAGCACCAGGATCCACGGGGAAACCACGGCCTCCTGCCCGACTTCACCGCTGAGCGAAATGCTGACCACGGCTGCAAGCGGACCGACTGCATTGGCCACGTCGTTCGAGCCGTGCGCGAATGCCATCGCACAGGCGGTGACCACCATCAGTACGGCGAAGACTTTCTCGACGCTGGCGTACTGGAAGTCTCGCTCGCTGATCAGGTCGCCGCGAATGCTGTTGATGTAGAGGTGCCCGACCAGCGCCATGAGCCCGCCGATGAATGCGGCCAACGCCCCGCTCTGGACGGCGCTCAGATCTACGCCGATATGCTTGATGCCCTTGAGCAGCGTGACCAGGGCGATGAAGAAGCCCGACAGGAAAATGTAGAACGGCGCGTAGCGACGCGCGGCGGCGAGCGGGTCTTCCCGCTCCAGGATCAGCCGCTGTACGCTGATGAACAGCATCAGGCCGATGACACCGGCCAGCACCGGGCTGATGAACCAGCTCATCACGATCTGCCCGATCTGCGGCCATTGCACGGCATTCAGCCCGAGCGCGGCCACCGCGAATCCGGTCACGGCCCCGACGATCGAGTGGGTCGTGGAAACCGGCCAGCCGTATTTCGACGCAATCAGCAGCCAGGTACCGGCGGCCAGCAGGGATGCCAGCATGCCGAATACCAGCAGATCCGGCGTGGCGGCGAACAGGTTGGCGTCGACGATGCCCTTTCGGATGGTCGAGGTGACGCCGCCACCGGCCAGCACCGCGCCGGAGAATTCGAAGATGGCGGCAATGAAGACCGCCTGGCGAATCGTGATCGATCTCGAACCGACCGCCGGCGCCATGGCATTGGCCACGTCATTGGCGCCGATTCCCCAGGCCATGAAAAGCCCGAAAAGGGCCGCGAGTACGATGAATACCAGGGCGAGTTCCATCAGCCCGCCCGGTTCAGTTCGAAATCAGCAGGTGCAACCGACCGCCGACCCCTTGCGCGAGGTCGCCGAGGTCGCCGGTCCAGTCCAGGATCTTGTAAAGGAACATCACGTCCACCGGCGGCAGATCCTTTTCGATTCTGAACAACTCCGCTCTGAGCGCGATCTGCTTGCGGTCGCCTTCGCTCTCGATGCGGCCGAGTTCCTCGGTCATGCCCATCATCAGTTCCACCTCGCGGCCGCGAAACCCGCTCTCGAACAACTCGTCGAGCTCTGCGACCGACTGCTGGGCCTGGGCCACGGCCCTCAGGCTGCAGCGCAGGAACTCCAGGTATTCCTCGGCGAGAGATGCCGGCGGTTGCATCCTGCGGCCGATGATCAGGCCCGAGATGTCCTTCGCCTTGTTGGCGATGCGGTCCTGGTTGGAGATCAGGTCGAGCAGGTCGGCGCGACTGACCGGCATGAACATGCTCTTGGGCAGGTTGAGCCGGAATTCCTGCTTCAGTTCGTCGGCGGCGTCTTCGAACCCTGTAATGCGCTCGCGCGCCTTGGTTGCTGCGGTCCAATCTCCGGCGATCACCGCCTGGAAGAACGGGACGAGCTCCATGGCGCATGCGGAAGCTTGCTCGAAATGCTGCTGGATAGGCTTGACCGGCGAACGTCCGAACAGGCGTGACATGTAATGGTTGGGCACGGCGAAACCTCCTTGGTCACGGCGACGAATCCGTCGAAACGTCCGGGCGTGCCTTGCGATGCCTGCGCGCTTTGGGACGTTCCGGTGCACTTTAGCCCGAATGCGGCCCGAGTGCAGGAAAGCGGATTCGTGCCGGTTTCCTCGTGGATGCGCGAAATCGCGGGAAAGTCAGTCCGCCCCGATGTCGCCCTCGATACGACTTTGCGAGGGCGGGCCGCCCTTGCCGACATCGACCGAGAATGCCCGCACCATGCCGTAGCAGGCCGCGGCCAATAGCAGCGTCATCGGAAGCGCCATGGTAATCGCCGCCTGCTGGATGGCCGCCAGGCCGCCGACGATCAACAGCGTCGAGGCCACGGCGCCCTCGGATACCGCCCAGAACACGCGCTGCGAGACCGGCGGGTGGGGGTGGCCGCCGGAGGTCACCATGTCGTCGACCAGCGACCCGGAATCGGAGGACGTGATGAAGAAGATGATGATCACCAGCGTGGCGAATACCGTGGTGATCGAACCCAGCGGCAGTTCGCTCAGCAACAGGTGAAGCGAGACGGCCACGTCGTCGACCGCCTGCTGGGCGATATTGATTTCGGTGAATCGTTCCAGGTGCAGCGCGGTGCCGCCGAAGGTCGACATCCAGAAGAACGTCACCAGCGAGGGCACCAGCAGGCCCGCGGTGATCAGTTCGCGGACCGTACGCCCCTTCGAAATGCGGGCGACGAAGATGCCGACGAACGGCGACCACGAAATCCACCAGCCCCAGTAAAACAGCGTCCAGCGCGCCTGCCAGTCCGAGGCGGTCGCGAAATCGGTCTCCAGGCTGGTCTCGATCAAGGTCTGCAGGTATATGCCGAGGCCGCCGATCAGCGTTTCCAGGATATAGGCGGTCGGGCCGACCAGGAACACGAACATGAGCAGCACGAATGCCAGCCCGATGTTCAGGGCCGAAAGGCGCCGGATGCCGCGCTGTATGCCTGATACGACCGAAACGGTGGCGACCGCCGTGATCGAGGCAATGATCAGCACCTGGACCAGGGTCGAGGTTTCTATGCCCAGCGACATCGAAAGGCCGGCGTTGATCTGCATCGCGCCCAGGCCCAGCGAAGTCGCAACTCCCAGCAGCGTGCCCACCGTGCACAGAATATCGGTCAGGTGGCCAGGCATCCCGTAGATGCGCTCGCCTATCAGCGGCCAGAGCACCGAGCGCGGCGCCAGCGGCAGTCCGGTGCGGAAATGGAAGTACGCGATGGACAGCGCCAGCACCAGGTAGATGGCCCAGGGATGCAGGCCCCAGTGGAAGAACGAATACCGGATCGCATCGTGCATGGCCGCCGCCGTTGCGGGATCGGCGTAGTGAGGCTCCAGGTAGTGATTGAGCGGCTCGGCCACGCCCCAGAACACCAGCCCGGTGCCCATGCCGGCGGCAAACAGCATCGCGAACCAGCTCAGCCGCCTGAATTCCGGTTCGTCGTCGGGCTTGCCGAGTTTCAGCCGGCCGGCCGGACTGAACACCACGGCCAGCGCAAACACGACCAGCGCCGTCGTGACCAGCATGTAGTACCAGCCCAGCGCATCGGCGATCCAGCCCTGGATGGCCTCGAAGGTGGCGGCTGCGGTGGCGGTGAATCCGCCGCCGAAGATGCAGAATGCGACGACCAGCGCCGCCGAGCCGAAGAACACCGTGGGCTGCATCCGCTTGAACGGCCCCAGCGGCCGCGCGAGATTGTGCTTCGGGTCCCGTTTTTCGGTCATGAATGCACCATGGCGCGTGGACGCGCTTCCGGATGGATCGGTGTGCGCTCGTGCCGAGGCCACCCGCTGGTCGCGGCGACCGCGTTATTCGGGCAAAGCGCTTGCAGGGCGGGGTCTCCCAGGCGTCCGCGCCGCCTACCCGGGGCCCTGGCTCGCTAGAGTTCGATGGCGACCGCCGTGGCCTCACCCCCGCCGATGCACAGCGAAGCGACGCCGCGCTTGCCGCCGGTGGCTTTCAATGCGTGGATCAGCGTGACCAGGATGCGCGCACCGCTGCAGCCGATGGGGTGGCCCAGTGCGCAGGCGCCCCCGTGAATGTTGACCTTGTCGTGGGGCAGGCCGTGCTCGTGCATCGCGGCCATGGTGACCGTTGCGAAAGCCTCGTTGATCTCGTAGAGGTCGACTTCGTCGGCGCGCCAGCCGGCCCGCTCCAGCACTTTCTTCATCGCCCCGACCGGCGCGGTCGTGAACCATTCAGGTTCCTGGGAGTGGGTCGCGTGCGCGACGATCCTGGCCAGGGGCTGGATTCCGCGCCGTGAAGCATTGTCGGCGCTCATCAGCACGAGGGCCGCGGCGCCGTCGGAAATCTTCGAAGAACTGGCCGCGGTGATCGTGCCGTCCTTGGCGAAGGCCGGACGCAGGTTCGGAATCTTGTCGACGTTGATCCGGCCGGGTTCCTCGTCGGTGGCGATCTCCATGTCGCCCTTGCGCGACTTGACCTTGACCGGCACGATTTCGCCGGAAAACAGGCCTTCTTCGATCGCCTTGTTGGCGCGCTCGACCGAGGCGCGCGAGAAATCGTCCTGCTGCTCGCGCGAAAAATTGTACTTGGCCGCGCACTTCTCGCCGAATCCGCCCATCATCTGGCCGTCGTAGGGGTTCTGCAGCCCGTCGAAGAACATGTGGTCGATCAGCTGGTCGTGGCCCATCCGCAGGCCGCGCTTGACCAGGTAGGGTGCGTTGGTCATCGACTCCATGCCGCCGGCAACGACCACGTCGGCCGAGCCTGCCCGGATCGCGTCATGCCCGAGCATCACCGCCTTCATGCCCGACCCGCAGACCTTGTTGAGCGTGGTCGCCCCGGCCGAAAGCGGCAGCCCGGCGCCGATCGAGGCCTGGCGGGCAGGCGCCTGGCCGGTGCCGGCCGGAAGCACGCAGCCCATCAGGACTTCCGACACGTCGTTGCCGTCGATACCCGAATCCTCGATCACCGCGCGAATGGCCGCGGCGCCAAGCTCCGGGGATGAAACGGGCGAGAATTGTCCCTGGAACGCGCCGATCGCGGTGCGGCGCGCGGCGGTGATGACGATCGAATCGGTCATGGTCGTGAATCCGTGATTGAAAACCGTCATATTATCGCAGGTCCCGGCAACGCTGGCCGAATGTCCCGGCGCAGTGCAAAAACATGACGAAGTATGCGGTGGGGGGACGTCGGCGCCGTTTCCGATCAGGGTCGAAAAGCCAGGGCGGCCCTCATCAGGACCAGGGCTGTTTCAGGGATTCGTTCCTGCAGGTTGCGGTGAAATCAGGCGTTCACCGGCCAGAAATGGACCACGGCGAAGCTGGTGACGACCATCAGGATCAGGTTCAGCGGCGCGCCGACCCTCGGGAAGTCGGAGAATCGCAGCACACCGGTGCCGAAGATCATGGTGTTTGTCTGGTAGCCGACCGGCGTCAGGAAACTGTTGGACGCGGCGAACATCACGGCGATGGTCAGTGCGATCGGGTTCAGCTCCAGCATCTGGGACAGCGAAATCGCGACCGGCACCAGTATGACCACCGAGGCGTTGTTGCTCAGGATACTGGTCAGCAGCGCGGTGGCGGCGTACAGCGCCATGACGACGTAGACCGGGTCCCAGTTGACCGCATAGACGGCCAGCAGCGAACTGAGCCACGCGGCCGCGCCGGACTTGGTCATGGCTATCCCCAGCGGGATGATGCCGGCAAGCAGGAAGATCACGTCCCACGAGACGTCTTCGTACATGTCGGTCTTGCCGATGCATCCGGTCGCGAACATCGCGATCACGCCGGCGATCGCCGTCAGCACGATAGGCATCGGCGTCAGTGCCGCCAGGCCCACCACGGCGGCAACAATGCCGCCTGCCACCAGCATGCGCCGGGTATCGAAATCGTCCTTGTATTCGTCGAGCACGACGATATCGGTGTTGCGATGCAGGCGGGCCAGGGCGGTCTTGGAAATCTCCAGCAGCACGATCTCCCCGACGTGAAGCTTTTCCTGGCCGAGGCGACGTGAACGGACGGTCTTGGTATCGAGTCCTATCAGTCGCGCCTGGTAGCGCTTCCAGAAATCCACCGCGCGCGCGGTGCGGCCGTTGAACAGCCCACGGTTGCGCAGCAGGATGGGGACGAGCTGACCGTCGCTGCGCGCCTTGCGCGTGTCGCCGAAATCCGACAGGACATCGACGTGATTCTCCTTTATCAGGTCCATGATCTGGCGCACCGTAGCGCTTGCCATGATGATGTCGCCGGACTCGATCGGCGTGGTCCGTGCGCGCTTGATCCAGGTCTGTTCGGCGCGCGTGAGCTTCATGATCTCGGCGCCCGCATGGGCTTCGAACTTGGCGTCCTGCAGGGTCTTGCCGACCAATGGGCTGTCGTTGGGAACGCTCAGTTCGATAATGAAGCTTTCTTCTTCCTCCTGCTGCAGCGGGCGTGCATCGCTGGATGGCAGCAGCCACCGACCCAGGGTGAGGAAGTACAGGACGCCGACGCCGAGCACGATGAGGCCCAGGTGCGCAAATTCGAACATGTCCAATTCACGCCCGACGCGCGGATCCTCGGCCAGGATGGCTGACGCCAGGATATTGGTGGAGGTCCCGATCAGCGTCAGCGTGCCGCCGAGCATGCCGAAGAAGCTCACGGGCATGAGCACCCGCGAGGCGCGCAGCTTGCTACGTCGGGCCATGTCGAGCACCAGCGGAATCGATATCGCAACCGCCGCGGTGTTGTTGATGAACCCCGAGACCAGTCCGACCATGATTCCGATCACGATGATCTGTCGCACCTCGGAATTGCCCACCAGCGGAAACAGTCGCTTGCCGATCATGTGAATGAGGCCGGATCGCTGGATGCCGCCGGACAGGATGAACATGCACAGCACCGTGACCGTTGCAGTGCTTGAAAGGCCGGACAGGCTCTCGGAGACGTTCGGAAAAGCCGATTTGAGATCGACGCCACGCTCGAGCAGCCACTCGGAGTGGAACAGGATGGGAATGGCCATCACGGTGACGAGAATCGCCAGCGCGGTCACGTCAACGGGCAGCTTCTCGGTCGCGAACAGGTAAAGGGCGCAACCGATGATCACGAACACCACGGCGATTTCAACAGTCATGGAAATGACCCGATCGTCGATTCAGAGAGGAGTGTAGCGGCTTTGCAGGAGCGCGTCGCGGTCCTTCGGTACCGCCCGGTTCCCGCCGGGCGGGAGGAGAGCTCGTCACTTCAGCCGCGCTCGTGGACCAGTTCGCGCCCGATCAGCATGCGCCGGATCTCGTTGGTCCCGGCACCGATATCATAGAGCTTGGCGTCGCGCAGCAGTCGGCCGGTAGGGTATTCGTTGATGTAGCCGTTGCCGCCCAGGGCCTGGATGGCCTCCAGCGCAACGTTGACCGCGCTGGTCGACGAGTGAAGCAGGCAGGCCGCGGCGTCGATTCGCGATTTTTCCCCCGCATCGTAGGACTGGGCGGTCTGGTAGGCGAAGCCTCGCGACGACTGCAATGCCGCGTACATGTCGCCGATCTTGGCCTGCATCAGGCCGAAATCGCCCAGCCGCCGATCGAACTGCTTGCGCTCGCGCACGTAAGGCAGGACCTGGTCGAGGCAGGCCTGCATGATGCCGATGGGGCCGCCGGAAAGCACCAGCCGTTCCGAATTAAGGCCCGACATCAGGATCTTCACGCCGTGATGGACTTCGCCCAGCACGTTGGCGTCGGGAATCTCGCAGTTGTCGAATACCAGTTCGCAGGTATTGGAACCCCGCATGCCCAGCTTGTCGAGCTTCTGCGCCTTGGAAAAGCCCTTCATGCCGTCCTCGACGATGAAGGCGGTCATGCATTTCGAGCCCGCGTCCTTGCCCGCGGTGCGCATGTAAACCACCGCCACGTCGCATTCCGGCCCGTTGGTGATCCACATCTTCGAGCCGTTGGCCACCCAGACGTCGCCGTGCTTCTCTGCCCGGCAGGCCATGGAGCCGACCACGTCGGAACCCGCGCCGGGCTCCGACATCGCCAGCGCGCCCTTGAACTGGCCCGAGACCAGCCCGGGCACGAATCGTTCGCGTTGATCCTCATTGCCGTTGCGATAGAGGTTGTCCAGGCACAGGTTCGAGTGGGCGCCGTACGAGAGCCCGACCGATGCCGAAGCCCGGGAGATCTCCTCCATTGCGACAAGGTGAGCCAGGTAGCCCATGTCCGAGCCGCCCAGAGCCTCGGGGATCGTGATCCCCAGCAGCCCCATTTCGCCGAGCGCGGTCCACAGCTCCTGCGGAAACTCGTTGGTCTCGTCGATGTCCGCGGCGCGCGGCGCGATCGATTCCTCGGCGAAGCGCCGAACGGATTCGCGCAGCAGTTCGATGTCTTCTGATAATTTCACTGTCATGGCCTGTCAGCAGCAGTTGAATTCAGGCGGAAAAGCATCAACCACGAAGAACACGAAGAAAATAGGATCGAGAAAACCGGATCAATTTGACAGTTGCCGGCTCGAGACTGGCGTTTCCAGTGTTCTGCCTTCCCCGGTTTTGATCTTGCCGTGCTTATACCTTCGTGCCCTTCGTGGTTGGATCGCCTTTGACTCTAATCCGGCATGCTACCCGCCATCAATGATTTCCGCGTTCGCGGCCCGGGAAGCGGTGGGCGCGGCCCATGAACGGGAGCTTGAGCTTGCCGATGGTGGTAATGCGCTCCTCGGCCATGCGGTCGGCCGCCTTCCAGCTGGGAATGTTGTCGCGCTCGGCGATCTGGAAGATCTTCGAGACGTTGTAGTAGATCGTGCGCATCATGCGCTTGGCGCGTTCGCGGTTGTAGCCCTCGAACTCGATGGATACGTTCATCAGGCCGCCGGCGTTGACCGCATAATCGGGCGCGTAGATGATGCCGCGCGCTTCGAGCTCGTTACCGCACTCGTCGGTGGCCAGCTGGTTGTTGGCCGCCCCGCAGACGATCTTGAACTTGAACCGCGGAATGGTCTGCTCGTTGACGATCGCGCCCAGCGCGGTAGGGCAGAACACGTCGGCATCGACCTCGTAGATGTCGTCCAGACCCACCGCTTCGCAGCCCAGTTCGACGCACTGCTTGACCGCCTCGTCATTGATGTCGGTGACGAAGACCTTGGCGCCTTCGTTGCGCAGCAGCTTGACCAGTTCGAAGCCGACGTGACCGACGCCCTGGATGGCGTAGCTGTAGTCGCCGACTTCCTCGTTGCCGAACTTGTGCTGAAGGCTCGCACGAATGCCCTGCAGCGTGCCGAACGCGGTGAACGGCGAAGGGTCGCCGGAACCGCCGTGGACCTGGTGTACACCGACGCAGTTGTCCGTTTCCTGGAAGACGTATTCCATGTCGTTGACGTCGATGCCGACGTCTTCCGCCGTGATGTAGCGGCCGTTGAGCGAATCGATGAACCGTCCGAAGGAGCGGAACAGGGCCTCGGACTTGTCGGTGCGCGGATCGCCGATCAGCACCGACTTGCCGCCGCCCAGGTTCAGTCCGGCCACGGCCGCCTTGTAAGTCATGCCGCGCGACAGGCGCAGCACGTCGTCCAGCGCTTCCTGCTCTGTCGCGTAAGGCCACATCCGCAGGCCGCCCAGGGCAGGGCCCAGGGTGGTGTTGTGAATGGCGATGATGCCCTTGAGGCCGGCATCCTTGTTGTGGCAGAAAACGACCTGCTCGTGCTCGGTCGTGTGGATGGTTTCAAAAAGATTCATTCAATCCTCCAGGCTTCGCGCTTCTTGCGGCGCGAATTGTGAAAACTCATTTAACCGGCCCCCGAGAACCGGCGGGGATAAAAAGTCGTGCGTGTGGACAGCTAGACTCAGCGGCGTATTTTAGCGGATTTGACGACTGCCGATGCCGGGGCGGAAGCTTCGCGGATTCGATGCTCGGAACGTGGCCCGACCAGGTGGTTGCAGTACAATCGAAAGGTGTTGCAAATTGCTGGTTTCCCGACACTTGATCGATATCAATGCGGTGTGATCAACAAAACATTAGCTTGCGGTAATATTCAACCAGACCTCAGCCGGAGCGCCGTGCATGGAACTTGATCCTCTGCTTCTGTCCCGAATTCAGTTCGCTTTCGTGGTCTCCTTCCACGCGATCTTCCCGGTGTTCACGATCGGGCTGGCGGCCTGGATCGCGGTGCTGGAGGCGCTCAACTATCGCCGACCCGATCCGGTGCGGGAAAAGCTCAGCCAGTTCTGGATCAAGATCTTCGCGCTGGTTTTCGGCATGGGCGTGGTCTCGGGTATCGTCATGGCGTTCCAGTTCGGCACCAACTGGTCGAACTTCTCCTACGCCGCCTCGAACTTCATGGGCCCGGTGCTCAGCTACGAGGTGGTCACGGCATTTTTCCTCGAGGCCACGTTCCTGGGCGTGCTGCTGTTCGGGCGCGACAAGGTGCCGCGCGGGGTTCATCTTCTGGCCGCCTGCATGGTTGCCCTGGGGACGTTCATTTCGTCGTTCTGGATCCTGTCGGCCAACAGCTGGTTCCATACCCCGGCGGGCGTCGAGCTGGTCGACGGTCATTTCCAGGTCACGTCGTGGTTGCAGGCCATCTTCAACCCGTCGCTGCCGTTCCGCTTTGCCCACATGGCGCTGGCCTCCTTCATTACCGGCGGATTCGTCGTGGTAGCGGTCAGCGCCTGGTACCTGCTGCGCCGGCGCAATCCGCGATCCAGCCGCATGGCGTTGAAGATGACCGTGGTCATGCTTGCCGTGGCCACGCCGCTCCAGCTGTTCGTCGGCGACCTGCACGGGCTCAACACGCTGGAACATCAGCCGATCAAGGTCGCGGCGATGGAAGGGCACTGGGAAACGAAAAAGGGCGCGCCGCTGGTGCTGTTCGGCTTGCCGGACTCGGAGGCCGAAAAGAACCACTTCGAAGTCGCGATTCCATACCTGGGCAGCCTGATCCTGACCCACAGCCTGGACGGCGAGGTCCAGGGTCTCAAGTCGGTGCCGTCCGAAGACCGGCCGCCGGTGGCGATCGTGTTCTGGAGTTTCCGGATCATGGTGGCGATCGGCCTGGTTTTCATTCTGCTGTCGTGGGCGGCGCTGGTCCAGATGCTGCGCGGCCGCCTGTTCGAGTCCCGGCCCCTCCTGACCGCGTTGTCGTGGTCGTACCCGCTGCCGTTCATTGCGGTGGTCGCGGGCTGGTTCGTCACCGAGATCGGGCGCCAGCCGTGGGTGGTCTACGGCATGATGCGGGTATCCGAGGCACTGACGCCGTCGCTCACCGGCGGCATGGCGCTGGCGACACTGATCGGCTATTTCGCGGTCTATGCCGTGGTGTTCGGCGCGGGCGTGTACTACCTGCGCCGCGTGATCCTGGATGGGCTGGAGCCCATAGAGAGCGCCCGGGATTCGGATTCGGCGCGGCCCAAGCGGCCGCTTTCGGCCCTGAATACCGGTTTTGACGGCGAAGCACAGGCGACGAGGAGCTGAACGATGGAAAATATCGACCTGACCCTGATCTGGGTTGCCATCATCGGTCTGGCAGTCTTCATGTACGTGCTCATGGACGGATTCGACCTGGGAGTCGGCGTGCTGTTTCCGTTCGCGCCCGACGACGAGTCCCGCGACCTGATGATGAATTCGGTGGCGCCGGTCTGGGATGGCAACGAAACGTGGCTGGTCCTGGGCGGCGCGGGCCTGCTGGCCGCGTTCCCGCTGATCTACTCGGTATTCCTGCCGGCGCTCTACATCGGCGTGTTCCTGCTGCTGGCCGGCCTGATCTTTCGCGGCATCGCGTTCGAGTTCAGGTTCAAGTCCACCGCGTCGAAGCACTGGTGGGACAAGTCGTTCAACATCGGCTCGACCGTCGCCGCCTTCGCCCAGGGCGCCGTCATCGGCGCCTACATCCAGGGCTTCGAGGTGGTGGACATGAAGTACGTCGGCGGCGCCTTCGACTGGCTGACGCCGTTCACCGTGATGACGGGCCTGGGGGTCGTCACCGGCTATGCGCTGCTGGGCGCGACCTGGACGGTGCTCAAGACCGAGGGCAGGACACGGGACTGGGCATTCAGGATGAGCGAACGCCTGTTGCTGGGCGTTTTCGGCTTCTTCATCGTGGTCAGCTTGTGGACGCCGCTGACCAAGCCTTTCGTCTATGACCGGTGGATGGACAACGTCGCGTGGCTCTGGGTGTTTCCGTTGTTCACCGCGGTCGTCAGCCTGTGGGTCTGGCGCAGCATTCGGCGCCGGCACGAGATCATCCCGTTCGTCGGATCGATGCTGCTGTTCGCGTTCTTCTACGTCGGCATTCTCATTTCGATGTGGCCATACGCAGTGCCACCGGATTACACCTTCTGGGATGCCGCATCCGATCCGGGCAGCCAGCTGTTCCTGCTGCTCGGCGTGCTGTTCCTGATCCCCGTGATTCTTGCCTATACGGCCTTCAACTACTGGGTTTTCCGCGGCAAGGTCAAGCCGGGTGGCGGCTACCATTGAGCGCGATCTGAAAGCGGACGGCGATGCCTGGCTGAAGCGGCAGGCGCCGGGCTGGCTGGTTCCGGGCATGACCCTGATCTCGGCCCTGGACGCCGGGATCGTCATTGCGCAGGCGTGGTTGATAGCGGCGCTGGCGGCCGGGGCATTCATCGAACGCCAGCCGCTCGCGGCCCTGATGCCGATGATGTGGCTGTTGTTGCTGGTCCTGGTGTTGCGCGCCCTGTCCGGCGGAATTCGCCAATGGCTGGCCGGCCGCGCTTCGGTCCGGGTCCGGTACGAAATTCGCGCCGGACTGCTCCGCCGGTTCGAAAAGACCGGTCCGGCGAATCTGCCGCCGGACGGGGAATCGATTGCCGCGTTCGACGAGCAGGTCGAAGCCTTCGACGGGTTCTACAGCAGGTTTCTTCCGCAGAGAATCAGCGCCACCGTGGTGCCGCTGGCGATCCTCGTCTTCGCGTTCGCCACCGACTGGCTGGCCGGCTTGCTGTTGCTGCTGACCGCGCCGCTGATCCCGCTGTTCATGATCCTGATCGGCATCGGCGCCGAGAAGCTCGCGCGCGAACAGTTCCGCAGCCTGGCCAGGCTGGGCGGCTGGTTTCTCGACCAGGTCCGCGGGGCGGCGACGATTCGCCTTTTCCGTGCAGAGGACCAGGCCCGGCGCCAGGTCGAGCGGCGCACGGATGCGCTTCGCCGCGAGACCATGCGCGTGCTGCGCCTGGCGTTCCTGTCCTCGGCCGTGCTTGAATTCTTCTCCGCGGTGGCCATTGCCAGTCTCGCGATCTATATCGGTCTCGGACTGCTCGGTTACCTGACGTTCGGCCCCGCGCCCGATCTGACCCTCCAGAGCGGACTTTTTCTGCTGCTGCTCGCGCCCGAGTTCTTTCAGCCGCTCCGGGCGCTTTCGCAGGGCTGGCACGATCGGGCAGACGCCGCCGCGGCGGCCGGTGAAGTGCGCCAGCTACTGACGCTGCCGCCGGCGCGTCCCCGCGCCGAGGACGGGATTGCCCCCGAAGCGCCTCGCCAGTGCAAGGTCGAGCTGCGCGGCGTGAGTTTTGCCCATCCGGACAAAGCCCCGCTGCTGCGCGACCTGGACCTGGAGATCGAGCCCGGCCTGAAGATCGCGCTGGTCGGGCCCAGCGGAAGCGGCAAGAGCAGCCTGATTTCAATGCTCGCGGGCTTCGCCGAGCCCTCATCCGGTGACATCCTGCTCGACGGGCAGCCGCTCGCGCGCTTCAGTGATGCCGCTCTGCGCGATCACGTCGCATGGCTGGGCCAGCGACCCGTGCTGTTTGCCGGCACGATTGCCGAAAACATCGCGCTGGGGTGGGAATCAGCATCACGCGAACAGATCGCGCGCGCTGCCGATCAGGGCGGTGTCGGCGAGTTCGCCGACCGGCTCCCGGAAGGCCTCGATTCGCCGGTCGGCGAGAACGGTTACGGGCTCTCGGGGGGACAGGCGCAGCGCGTCGCGCTGGCGCGGGCGCTGCTTCGCCCGCGACCGCTGGTGCTGCTGGACGAGCCCACGGCCAACCTGGACGGCGCGTCCGAAGCCCTGGTGCTGCAGGCGCTGGAGAATATGCTGTCGGAGCGCAGCGCAACGGTCATCTGTGCGGCGCATCGTGCCGCCACCATGGCCTGGGCCGATCGAATTCTCGCGATCGAGCAGGGGAACCTGAAATGGCTGCGCTGATTCGACTGCTGTGGCCCGGCGGCGCGACCGCGCGCTGGATGCTGATTTCGGCTTCGATGGCGCTGGCCGCGGTGGTGCTCGGTGTCGTTCTGCTGGCGGTCTCCGGCTGGTTGATCGCGGCCAGCGCGCTGGCCGGCATCGGCGCTCTGGCCGTGCTGGATATCTTCGCCCCCGGGGCGATCATCCGGGCGGCAGCCGTCGGCCGAACGGCGACCCGCTACCTCGAGCGACTGCTGGGCCACGAAGCCACTTTCCGACAGCTGACCGAAATACGCATTCGAGCCTTTTCACGCTTGCTGGCCATGCCGGTTGAACGGCTGGAGGCGCTGGGGCGCGGCGACACGCTTACCCGCCTGACGCGAGACGTGGACGTACTCGATCACATGTTCCCGCGGCTCGTACTGCCCAGCGTCGCGGCGTCAGGCGCGACGCTGCTGGCGGTCGTCGTGGCGCTGGTTCTGGCGCCTCCGGCAGGGGTCGCACTTGTTGCAAGTCTCGCCGGGGGCGGCACGCTGGTTCTGATCGTCGGCGTCGGAATGGCGCGCGGTCCGGGCCGAATGCTGGCGCAGGCGACGCCCCGGATGCGTTCGGCAACCGCCGAATGGCTGCAGGGCCTGGCCGAACTGATCAGCGTAGGGCAGGCAGGGCGGCGTGCGCGCGACGTGATGCTTCGCGTCGAGGAGCACTTGCGCGCCCAGCTTGCCCAGCGGCGTGTCGAGGCCACGATGCAGGCCGGCCTGGCGCTGGCCGGCTACCTGGGTTTCTGGCTGGTGCTGTTGATCGGGCTGAAACTTCATGTTGATGGCCTGCTGAGCGCACCGGTGGCCGCCGGCCTTGCGCTGGCATGCCTGGCGCTGGTCGATGCGTGGCTGCCGCTCGCGGCCAGCTGGAGCTTCTTCGAGACCTGTCGCCAGGCCGCCGGGCGAATCGATGCGCTGGGCGGCTCGGCTTCGCCGCGGCCCGGTGCGATTCGCGAGTTGCCGGATTTCAGCGTGACCGTGCGCGATCTCGCGTTCCGCTATCCCGGCGCCGTCGACCCGGTGGTTTCGAGTTGCGATCTCGATATCGCCCAGGGCGAACACATGCTCGTTCAAGGGCCCAGCGGCGCGGGAAAAACGACCCTTGGCAAGCTGCTGGCCGGAGTCCTCACGCCCGACAGCGGGACGGTGTCGCTGGGCGGCATCGACCTGCGTCGCCTCGACGAGACTTTTCTGCGCGGCCAGGTCGGCTTTCTTTCCCAGAGCCCGATGCTGTTCAACGACACGCTGGCGACAAATCTTCGGCTGGGCGCGCCTGCCGCCACCGACGACCAGGTGCTGCTAGTGCTCGAGGCAGTGGGCCTTTCGGGATTCGTCGACGACCTGCCGAATCGCCTCGAAAGCTGGATCGGCGAGCACGGCCGCGACGTCTCGGGCGGAGAAGGGCGCAGGCTCGCGCTGGCCAGGCTGCTGCTGGCCGACTTCCCGGTGTTGATACTCGACGAGCCGATGGCCGGGGTGGACGCTGCCACGGCCGCGGCGATATCGGAGAGACTGGCGCCGCTGCTGGCTGGCCGGAGCGTCGTCGTGTTGTCGCACGATCCGCTCGTGCTGCCAGCGTATGATCGGCGCTACAGCTTCACCGGCGGCCGAATCGCGCCGGCCTGAAGCCCGCTGCCGCGGTTGGACTCAGTCGGTCGCCGGAAGCTGCACCCTCACGCTGAACGCGCCGCGCAGTTCGCCCGGCGCGAAACCCGTGGCCTGATCCTCGGGATAAAGGCGCTGGATGGTTTCCCGCAGGTCGGGCGCGATGTTCTCGCCGTGGCAAAGAACGCACTGCGGGCCGGTCGGAATGGCCTTCATGTATCGGCCGACCCGTCCGCCGTCGGTCGTTTCGACCTGCCATTCCTCGAGCCCTGCCGGATCGGTCCCGTGGCTCAATCCGCGCTCGAACCGTTGCAGGACCGAGGTTTCCCAATCGTCCGGCGCATTGTCGGGGTTGCGGACGCGCAGTGCCGTTCGTCCGACCTCGAAGCGGTCGTTCGATATCTGTTGCGCGATTTGCGGTGCCTTGATGCTGCACGCCTCCACGCCGCCGGTCGGCCCGCGGGATACAAGCGCCTCGCGCAACGCGTCGACCAGGCGAGCACCCAGCTGGGCGCTCTTCTGGCGGGCTTCGGTGACCCATTCGGGCGCTTCCGTATCGGCGAATGCGACCGGCGCGAACGCCATCGCTGCAGCGAGCAGGACTGTGCGCACGATCATTGGAATGCCGTCCCAGGACGTTTGCCAAGCGCCGACAGGATCCTGGCCAGCGGGCAGAACCCGGTAAACGCCGCCTGCAGCATGTTGGCGCCGACGAAGGCGGTGAACCAGAGCCAGTAGGGGCTGTGGAGCTGGGACAATACGAGGCTGACCAGGATGAACAGCCCGGCGAACGCGAAAACGAGTCGGTCTATATTCATGACAATGCTCTCCTTCCGGGAATTTTCCCAACTGGACTTGCTTTTAATATAAGAACAGACTAATATAAAGTCAAGCGAAATTTCAAATTTCGACGCGGGAAACATGAATCGAGACGGGCCTTGGCGATGAACGATAAGAAAACACTGGAATCCTTCTCCGACCGCGTCACCGGCCTGGCGACACGCCGTCCGGTTGCGGTCAGCGTGATCATGACGGTCAGCCTGGTCGTGCTGCTGGCGCTGGCGGTCCTGCCGAGCATCTGGCCGGCGACGTTCGCGCCGCTGCACTCGGTGGCGGTCGATACCGACCCGGAGAACATGCTGGCGGAAGACGAGCCGGTGCGGGTGTTCCACGACCAGGCAAAGCGGCGCTACGACCTCTACGACATGGTCGTGGTCGGAATCGTCAACGAAACCGACCCGAACGGCGTGTTCAATCCCGGAAGCCTTGCGCGCATCTTCGATCTGACCGAGTTTGCCCGCGAGCTGGAATTTCCGGACCCGCGCAATCCGGACCAGCGCCGTGAAGTGGTCGGGGTGGACGTCATCGCTCCGTCCAACGTCGACGATATCCAGCAGGCTGGCGTCGGCCAGGTCGAGTTCTCGTGGCTGATGCCGCAGCCGCCCGAGACCGAGGAAGACGCGCGCCGGATCTTCGAGCGGGCCCAGCGCATTCCCATGCTCGACGGAACCATGGTGGGCACCGACGGCCGTGCGCTGGCGATCTACCTGCCGATCACCGACAAGGCGATCTCGTGGAACGTTCGTCAATCGATCCTCGAGTTCACCGCCGACTGGCCGGACGGCGACCGGGTTCACGTCACCGGCCTGCCGGTTGCCGAAGACACGTTCGGCGTCGAGATGTTCTACCAGATGGCGATCTCTGCGCCGCTGGCCATGCTGGTGATCTTCATCCTGATGTGGCTGTTCTTCCGGAACCTGGTGCTGGTCATTTCGCCGATGATCGTCGCGCTGGTCACTTCGCTTTCGACCATGGCGTTTCTGGTGATCTCGGGCAATACGATCCACATCATGAGCTCGATGATCCCGATCTTCATCATGCCGATTGCCGTGCTCGATTCGGTGCACATACTTTCCGAGGCGTTCGACAGCTACCAGAAGTACCGCGACCGGAAAAAGACCATCATGGCCGTGATGCGCCAGCTGTTCAGGCCGATGCTGTTCACGTCGCTGACCACGACCGCGGGTTTCGCCTCGCTGGCGCTCACGCCGATCCCACCGGTCCAGGTCTTCGGCGTTTTCGTCGCGATCGGGGTGATGCTGGCCTGGTTCTGGAGCATCCTGTTCATTCCTGCGTATTTCATGTTCATTCCGGAGCGCAGGCTGGCGAAGTTCGGTCATGCCGAGGGCGAGGACCCGGGATCGGTGACGTTTCTGGGCCGGCTGCTGCACGCCACCGGTCGCTTTTCCGTGGAACGTCGCGGCACGGTGCTGTTGATCGCCGTGGCCCTGGTCGGCGCGGCGGCATGGGGCATCAGCATGATCCGGATCAACGACAACCCGATCAAGTGGTTCGAACCCGATCACCCGATTCGCGTCGCCGACCGCGTGATGAATGATCACCTGGCCGGTACGTACATGGCCTACCTGGAGTTCACGGACGCGTCGGCCCGGTCGCTGCCGGAGTTGCGCGACGAACTCGCCGGCAGCCTGACCTCGCAAGCGGAGTCGCTGGACGGCGCCGGAGCCTCGGCCTTCAAAGATGCCGCTGAGCTTGCGCGGTCGGTCGAAGTCACGTCCGTCGATCAGTTCTTCGACGCCATGCTCGCGCGCATCGAAGATCGTCAATCGGATGCCGACGATCCGTTCGCATGGGACGACGTATGGCTGGCAGTCGACGAAAGGCGCGCGGCGGGCGAGACGTTCAAGCAGCCCGAGGTTCTCGAGTGGTTGGATGCGCTTCAGCTTGACCTGAAAGAAGACCCACGCGTCGGCAAGGTCAATTCGCTGGCCGACATCATCAAGGTCGTTCACCGCGAGTTGCTGGGGGGCGGGGCAGAGGAGTTCCGGATTCCGGATCGCGCCGATACCGTGGCGCAGACCATATTCACCTTCCAGGGCAGTCACAGGCCTCAGGACCTCTGGCATTTCGTCACGCCGGACTATCGGTCGGCCAACCTCTGGCTGCAGCTCAACAGCGGCGACAACATGGACATGGAAGCCGTGCTCGCGCATGTGGACCGCTTCATTGCCGACAGTCCGCCGCCGGTCGAATTGGAAAAGAACTGGTTCGGCCTCACCTATATCAATGTCGTGTGGCAGGAAAAGATGGTGACCGGCATGTTGTACGCCTTCATGGGCAGTTTCGTCATTGTGCTCGCCATGATGGTGATGCTGTTCCGGTCCTTCCTGTGGGGCCTGCTGTCGATGATTCCGCTGACGCTGACGGTGGGACTGATCTACGGCGTGATCGGACTGGTCGGCAAGGACTACGATATGCCGGTGGCGGTGCTCAGCGCGCTCAGCCTGGGTCTGGCGGTCGACTTCGCGATTCACTTCCTTGCCCGGTCTCGGCAGTTCTTCGACCAGACCGGAGACTGGAACGAGACCGTTGAAAAGATGTTCGGTGAGCCCGGTCGTGCGATCAGCCGCAACGTGATCATTCTTGGTGCCGGATTCCTGCCCTTGCTTGCCGCACCGCTGGTGCCGTACCAGACGGTCGGCATTTTCATTGCCGCGATAATTTTCGCCGCGGGCGTGATCACGCTGGTGCTGCTGCCGGCGTCGATGAGCTACCTCAAGAGATTCCTTTTCCGTCGAACTATCCGCATGGCCCACTAAGGAGGGCTGAGACATGAAAGTCTTGATGACAGCATTGCTGCTCGCATTCATATCCGTAGCCGCCGCGCAACAGGCGCCGAGCGTCGAAGATATCGTGCACCGGGCCAACCTGGTCGCCTACTACCAGGGCAAGGACGGCCGCGCCGAAGTGCAGATGACGATCACCGACAGCCAGGGCCGGGAGCGCGACAGGCGGATGATCATTCTGCGCCGCGACCAGGCCGATACGGATTCGCTGGAGGACCGCGCCTACTGGAGCGAGCAGAAATACTACGTCTATTTCCGGCGTCCGGCCGACCTGAACCGGACCGTCTTCATGGTCTGGAAGCACCTGGATTCCGATGACGATCGATGGCTGTACCTGCCGTCGCTGGACCTGGTGCGCCGGATCTCTGCGACCGACAAGCGCAACAGCTTCGTCGGCTCGGATTTCTTCTACGAGGATGTTTCCGGTCGAAACGTCGACCTGGACGAGCACGAGCTCAAGGAGACCACGGACGTGTATTACGTGGTCAAGTCCACGCCGAAGAATCCTGACAACGTCGAGTTCGCGTGGTACGAAAGCTACATCCACAAGGACAGCTTCATCCCGGTGCAGATCGACTTCTTCAAGAAGGACGGTGAAATATACCGGCAGGCCAAGGCGCTGAAGGTCGAGAACATCGAAGGATTCCCGACGGTAACGCGCGCCCAGATGTCGTCGCTCGAGTCCGGCTCCAATACGATCATGGAGTACCTGTCGGTGGACTACGACGTGGGTCTGCCCGAAGACATCTTCACCGAGCGCTACCTGCGACGTGCCCCCCGCGAGCACCTGCGTTGAAATCGAAAGCGCCTGAACCGCGAAAGGCACGAAGAACACGAAGGACAGAGAAATGCAGTTCATGAAGAGCGGAAAAAGCAATTGCAGGGGACGACTTGTCGACTTCTGGATTCGCTTTTCGGGTTTTCTCTTCGTGCTCTTCGTGCTCTTCGTGCCCTTCGTGGTTCATGCCTTTCCGGCTTTTCAGGAACAGGATCAACCCGAAGCGGAACCAGCGAAGCGCGAGGCGCCGGCGCTGCCGCCTGGGCTGGGCGACAAGCCGCGTGAGGCGCAGACCGAAGACTCCGATGAGGGGCCGGCATTGCCGCCGGGCCTGGATGGCGCTGCCGACGGGCAGCGGGATGGACCTGCGCTTCCGCCGGGGCTTGGCGCGGAAACACCGGGCGAGACGGCGCCTGGGCAGGGCGGGACGGGCGCTTCGGCCCGTGCGTTTGCCGACAGCATCACCGGCTTCTTGGACGTTCGCGCCGGTATTCGGCTGCGCGAAGACCCGCACCAGAGCGCGACGTCGCTGGGCGAAACCCGGCTGCAGCTGTCTCGCGACCAGTACGTCGGTGCCGCGGTGTTCCGGGTCACCGCCGACCTGGTATACGACAACGTCGCCGACAGCCACAAGCTGCAGCCGGAGCAGGGGCGCGGCTGGCTGGACCTGCGCGAGGCTTATATCGGCTCGCCGGTGGGAGATTCGCTGGATGCACGCCTGGGGCGCCAGGTACTGACCTGGGGCGTGGGCGACCTGCTGTTCCTAAACGACCTGTTTCCCAAGGACTGGAATTCCTTCTTTACCGGGCGCGACGTGGAATACCTGAAGGCGCCCTCGGACGCGGTGCGCGTCGCCTGGTTCGGGACGCTGTTCAATCTCGATGTGGTGTATACGCCGAAGTTCGACCCCGACCGCTTTATCGACAATCGACGATTGTCGTTCTTCGATCCCAGGCTCGGTCGAGTCGCCGGAAATGACGTCTCCTTCGAACCGGTGCGACCCAGCGACTGGGTCGGCGATGACGAGTGGGCCTTCCGGCTGCCCCGCGTCCTGGGCGGCTGGGAACTCGCCGGCTACGGCTATCGTGGATTCTGGAAGAGTCCACAGGGATTCGACCCGGCGTCCGGACGCCCCTTGTTTCCGCGCCTTGCGGCCTGGGGCGGAAGTGTCCGCGGCCCGCTGCATGCCGGCATTCTTTCGGCCGAAGCGGCGTGGTACCGATCGCGCGACGACCTTTCGGGCACCGATCCCTTCCTGCCCAACAGCCAGCTCCGCTTCCTGGTCGGCTACGAGCAGGAGATTGTCTCGAATTTCACCCTCGGTGGCCAGTACTACCTCGAACGAACGCTCGACTACGACGAGCTTCGGACAAACCAGCCTGCCGGTTTTGCGGGTCCCGACGAGAATCGACACCTCTTCACGCTGCGCGCGACGCTGCTGACGCATTCGCAGAACGTTACCTGGTCGTTGTTCACCTTCGCCTCGCCGTCGGACGACGACGCCTACATGCGCGGCCTGTGGCAATGGAAGGCCACCGACGCCTGGGCCCTTTCGGCCGGATTCAACCTGTTCGAGGGCCGCTCGCGCGAGACCTTCTTCGGCCAGTTCGAAACCAACTCCAACGTCTACGCGGGTCTCAGATACGGCTTCTGAGCGACGTACCGCTCATCACCTAGACCGCATGGCTCGATGCGGGACGGCTCCTCGGCGAGTGAGAGAGGCCGCTGTCGACTCCGGCTTCCCGCTTGATCTCGGCGTAGTTGGCGATAAAGATATCGACAAGACCGGGATCGAAATGACGGCCGGCCTGCTCGCGAATGTGATCCAGCACGGCCTCCTCCGGCCACGCGTCCTTGTAGACGCGCTTGTGGGTCAACGCGTCCCAGACGTCGACAATCGCGAACAACCGGGCGGCCAAAGGGATTTCGGCGCCGCGCAGGCCTCGCGGGTAACCGCTGCCGTCCCATTTCTCGTGATGGCACCACGGGATGTCTATGCACGGACGCAGGAACGAAATCTTTTCCAGCAGCTCGCGCCCGATATCCGGGTGTGTCTGCATCAATGCCCACTCGTCCGGGTCCAGTTTTCCCGGTTTGATCAGTATCGAGTCGGGGATTCCGATCTTGCCGATATCGTGCAGCGTCGCACCGCGCGCAATGCGTTCCAGCCGCTCGGGGTTCACCCCGGCGAGCCGCGCGAAGGCCACGGTCATCCGGGTCACGCGCTCGGTGTGGTTGCGGGTCTCATGGTGCCGAAGGTCCATGACTTCGATCCAGCCGCGGATCGTCTGGTCATAGCTCTCGACGAGTTCGCGATGCTTGTTCTTCAGCGTTCGAAAGTGTTCCTGGACCAGCAGGTACAGCATTGCCGAGGTAATAAGAATGAAAAACCAGCCCTTGACGTTCTGCGCGGCAGTGATCGCCTCGGGAGTTGACAGGCTGGCCGCGATCAACCTGTCGGAGAAATAGATCCATAACGTTCCCACCACCAGGTAGACGAGTACGATTCTTGTCTGCGGAGATCCTGGAATTTTCACGCCAACTGCCCCCTGTGCACGAGTCGAACAAGGCTGTGCTGCGCTTGCAACATACCCGGTTCCGAGGCACTTGGCAATCCGTGCCGAAGTGGCTCGCGAGGCACGCCAGTCCGACTGGCACTCGCTCGACCTCTGGACCCGCTGGTGGGCTGGCGGTGTTCAGTCGGCCGTCTTTGCCTTGAGCGATTCGGTCAGGTGCGGCTCGATCGCCTTGCGCATCGGGGTGACCAGCTTGAACGGTGCGGCGATGATGTGGCCCGACTTCAGCCAGTTGTCGCCGCCTGCAATGTCCATGACCACACCGCCGGCTTCCTGGACGAGCAGGGCGCCCGCGGCCGTATCCCAGGGCTTCAGCGCCAGTTCCCAGTAACCGTCCAGTCGCCCGCAGGCGACGTAGGCCAAGTCCAGGGATGCCGAGCCGGCACGCCGAACATCCTCGCACTGTTCGAACAGCGCGTTGAACATTCCCATGTACGCCGGCGTCAGCCGACGACTGCGAAACGGGAAGGCCGCAGCCAGCACGGCGGTTGAAAGCGTGGCGCGGCCCGAGACCCGCACGCGGCGGTTGTTCAGCGTAGCGCCCATGCCGCGGCTGGCGGCGAACAGTTCGTCGCGCGCCGGATCGTAGACCACGCCGTGCTCGATACGGCCCTTGACCGAAAGCGCGATTGAGATCGCGTAGTGCGGAATCCCGCGGAGGTAATTGCTGGTGCCGTCGATCGGGTCGATCAGCCAGACGTTTTCGCTGTCGCCAGTCTTGCCGTGCTCCTCGCCGAGGATCTCGTGGTCGGGATAGCGCCGGCCGAGTTCGGTCCGAATGATTTCTTCACAGGCCTTGTCGATTTCGCTGACGTAGTCGCCTCTCGCCTTGCGCTCCACCGGAATCGATTCGATCCGGTCGCGATACTTCATGATCAGGTCGCCGCCCTTGTGGGCAGCTTCGATGGCGGTGTTGAGGAATGGGTGGCTCAAGGCTGAATCGATCCTGGAAATGCAGGCTGGAATGGTATCAGATAGCGGCGATTCAGGCGCCTCGCAGGCCGGCGCAGCGACCGGTAGCAGGTATCGGGTAACCGCTGACACTATAATCCCGACCATGAATGCCCTCGACAATATCCGGATCGTTCTGGACCACACCTCGCACCCTGGCAATATCGGCGCGGCGGCCCGGGCGATGAAGGTCATGGGCCTTTGCGAACTTCACCTGGTGAATCCGCAGCGATTCCCGCATTCTCAGGCCACCGCGCTCGCTTCCAGCGCCGACGATCTGCTCGACAAGGCGCGCATTCAGCCGACGCTCGCCGCCGCGCTCGAGGGCTGCACGCTGGTCATGGGAACGAGCGCGCGCCGGCGCAGCATCGCGCAGGAAATCCTGGAGCCGCGCGAGGCTGCCGCGCGGGCCGTGGCCGAGGTCGGGCCCGTTGCCGTCGTGTTCGGCTGCGAGAAGAGCGGCCTGGACAATGAGGCGCTGGATCGCTGCCATGCATTGGTCAGCATCCCCACGGGCGATCGCTACATGTCGCTGAACCTGGCCCAGGCGGTACAGGTGATCTGCTATGAACTGCATCTTGCAGGGCGAGGCGACCGGATCGCGGCCGACGGCGAATCCAGGCCACTGGCGACCGCCGACCGGATGGAGGTGTTCTTCGATCGCATGGAACAGACCATGAAGGCCATAGGCTTTTCCACGCCGGGCCAGACCGAGACGTTGCATCGGCGCATTCGTCGGGTCTACCAGCGCGCCAGGCTGGACGATGACGAGTTGAACATGCTCAATGGTATCCTTTCGCGCACGCTCAAGATTGCGGCTGCCGGGCAGCCGCGCACCGGGCCTCATGGTGACCAAGAAGACGCCGAATCCGACCAGTAGCGACAACGACGATCGCTATCGCCGCATCTGGGATGTCGTGGCCGGCATCCCGGCAGGCTGCGTGCTGAACTACGGCGAGGTCGCCCGGCTCGCCGGGCTGCCCGGACGCGCGAGGCTGGTAGGGCGTGCGCTGGGCCTCGCGCCGAAAAAGATGAAGCTGCCGTGGCACCGTGTAGTCAACGCGCAGGGCCAGATCAGCTTCAAGCCCGGCGGCGCCAAGCACCGGGCGCAGCGCGAGCGGCTCGAGGCGGAGGGCGTCGAATTCGTCGAAGGCGTAATCGACCTGGAGGAGCATGCGCCGGCGAGGGTGATCGACAAGATGCTCTGGGGCCCGTAGAAAATCGCCTGAGGCCTACTGCGCGAGTGCCTGCCGGCGTCCGGCGGTGCTCGGAATCCTCATGCACCCGAATGTGCACTGCGGTTCCTCCGCTCCGGCGGCCACCGGCAGGCGCTCGCTCGCTACGGCCTCAGACGATTTTCTGCGTCGCTGTTCTTGCGGCGTCCGGCGGTGCTCGCAATCCTCATGTACAGACTCGTACACTGCGGTTGCTGCGCTCCGGCGGCCACCGCCAGCGGTCCGCTCGCTACGCCCTGGGCCGATTTTCCCCGTCTGCGTGTTCCGGTTCTGCGCGAACCGCTTGCGGTGTCCGGCGGTGCTCGGAATCCTCTTGCACCCGAAAGTGCACTGCAGTTCCTCCGCGGAGCCTGCCCCGGACGACGATCCGGGGGCGGCCACCGCCAGCGGTCCGCTCGCTACGCCCTGGGCCGATTTTCCCCGTCTGCGTGTTCCGGTTCTGCGCCAACCACTGAGCCAGCCCTGGCGGCCGGGGCTGGTGCTTCACAGGCAGGTTTTGCGTAAAGCGTAAAGCGTAAACCGTGGCTTCCGATTACGCTGCCTCGCTGGACTTTCCGACCTCGTGCACGTGGACGTCGCGCTGGGGGAAGGGGATGGAGCAGCCCGCGGCTTCGAGTTCGGTCTTCAGTTGCTCGAGCAGCTCGTTGCGGACCTGCCAGTAGTCGGCGGCCGCGACCCAGGGGCGCACGGCGAAGTTGACGCTGGAATCGGCCAGTTCCATTACCCAGACGATGGGCTCGGGGTCTTCTAGCACCTTGTCGTGAGCCTTGACCACCTTTTCCAGCGTCGCGCGCGCGGTCTTGAGATCATCGCCGTAGTCGACACCGATGATCATGTCGATGCGCCGCGTGTCGTGTGCCGAATAATTGGTGATCACGTCGTTGGTGATCTGACCGTTCGGGACGATGACGCGACGGTTGTCGGGGGTGTTGAGCACGGTGTTGAAGATGCCGACTTCACTGACCGTGCCCGAAGTGCCGCCGGCTTCGACGAAGTCGCCCTTGGTGAACGGACGGAACAGCACCAGCATCACGCCCGCGGCGAAGTTGCCCAGCGAGTTCTGCAGCGCCAGGCCGACGGCCAGGCCGGCCGCACCGAGTACCGCGACCAGCGGAGTGGTCTGGATGCCGAGTTGTCCGACCGCGGCGATGATGACGGCCACCAACAGGATGGCGTAAAGAATCGCGGCAAGGAACGCGACCAGCATCGGGTCCAGGCCGCGTGCGGCCATCAGTTTCGACATCGACCTGCGCACCAGCTTGGCAACCCAGCGGCCGATGATGAAGATCAGCAGCGCGGCCAGGATCTTCCATCCCCAGGCAATCAGCGTTGCCGTATCGATGTCCTGAATGTATCGCTGAATCGCGTCCATGAAATTCCCTCATTGAAGATTTTTGACCAGACCTCCGAACTATACCGCCCCCGAAAGCGCCTCGTCAGGCATGCGAGTCCGACCACACAAGTTCAAGGCTACACAAAAGCACGTGACGGTTCCGAGCACCGCCGGACGCTTTCAGTTGCCCGCGCAGTAGCTGTTTTGTGGAGTTTCCGAAGCAGGAGGCAGTCGCTCCAGTGCGTCGCGAGCGGGTGGCTGGTGGTGGCCGCCGGAGCGCAGCAACCGCAGCGTACATAAAGGTACGTGAGGCTTGCGAGAACCGCCGGACGCTTTCAGTTGCCCCCGCAGTAGCTTGTTTTGTGGAGTTTTCGAAGCAGGAGGAAGTCGCTCCAGTGCGTCGCGAGCGGGTGGCTGGTGGTGGCCGCCGGAACGCAGGAACCGCAGTGTACGAAGTGGTACATGAGGATTCCGAGTACCGCCGGACGCCGCCAGGCGCCCGCGCAGTAGCACTGGAGCGACTTCCTAGAACCAGTCCCCGCCGTGGGTCAACGTCTGCTCCATCTCGTCCCCCATCTCCGCCAACTGCCGCACCGTTTCCAGAAGCAGTTCCTGCCCGAGATAACGATAGTCGATGTTCTGGCAGAGCTTGAGGAAGGGCACGCTTTCGAGGTCGCCCACGGCCAGGTAGCCGACGCGCAGCATCAGGTTGATGCGCAGGACCTTGAGCGGGTCGTGCTGGCCCAGCGGTCCCAGGGTGGTCTCCAGGTGCAGGTAGCGCCGATCATTGTCGTCCTTGACTTCGGCCAGGAACACGCTCTGGTGCCGACCTTCTCGTCCAGTGGGAATTTCCAACCCGAGCACGAACTTCTCGTCGTGCACGGCGTTGAAGTGCTCGCGCGCGAATTCAGCGATTTCGGAGAATGTTTCCATTACTTGGGTTCCAGGCGGATGGCGCCGTCGAGGCGGATGGCTGTGCCGTTGAAATAGGCGTTTTCGACAAGGTGCACGCACAGGTCGGCGAATTCCCCGGGCTCGCCGAGGCGCTTCGGGAACGGGACCGAGTCGCCGAGCGCCTGCTGGACCTCGGCCGGCATGGTGTCGACCATGGGCGTATGAAAGACGCCCGGCGCAATCGTGTTGACGCGGATGCCGAAACGGGTGAATTCGCGCGCCATGGGCAGCGTCATGCCGACCACGCCGCCCTTGGATGCCGAATAGGCGGCCTGGCCGATCTGGCCCTCCCACGCGGCCACCGAAGCGGTATTGATGATCACGCCGCGTTCGCCGTCGTCGTTGGCTTCGTTGTGCTGCATCCGGTCGGCGGCGGCCTTGGCCACGTTGAAGCTGCCGACGAGATTCACCATGACAGCGGACTTGAAGCGGTCGAGCGGCATCGGGCCGTTCCGGCCCAGCACGCGGCCGGCGCCCAGGATGCCGGCGCAGTTGACCAGGACATCGATTCGGCCGAGGAATTCTTCGGCCGCGGCGACCGAGTCGCTGACGTTCTGCTCGTCGCTGACGTCGGTCAGGAAAAATTTCGCGTTGTCGGCACCGAGTTCGGCAACCGCCGTTTCTGCCTGTTCGGCGTTGACGTCGAACAGCGCGAGCTTGCCGCCGGCGGCGGCGAAGCGCCTTGCCACCGCAAGACCGAGCCCGGACACGCCGCCGGTGATGATTGCCCTGATACTCGAAAACTCCATGATCGGTCGAACTCCTGAATGGATTGAAATTTCACTCGCGGCGCGCGGGCATACGCCGCGCGTCGTGACAAGTCAGTCGGCAAAGCACTTGTTGTAGATTGCCGTACCGGCGCGCGAACCCGGTCGTCCGAGTTTGCCGGCAATCCAGTTGCCGGCGCGGGAAAGCGCTTTCAGGTCCACGCCGGTTTCCATGCCCATGCCTTCGAGCATATAGACGACGTCCTCCGTGGCCACGTTGCCGGTGGCGCCGCGCGCGTAGGGGCAGCCGCCCAGCCCGGCGACCGAGCTGTCGACGATGCGAAGCCCTTTTTCGAGGCTCACCAGGATGTTCGCCAGCGCCTGCCCGTAGGTGTCGTGCAGGTGCACCGCCAGCTTTTCGGCCGACACCGATCCCAGCACGGCGTCGAGCATTGCGCCGGTCTTCTCGGGTGTGCCAACGCCGATGGTATCGCCCAGCGATATCTCGTCGCAGCCGGCGCCGGTCAGCGCCTCGGCGACGCGGACCACATCCGAAATCGGGACGTCGCCCTGGTAGGGGCAGCCGAGCACGCAGGAAATGTAGCCTCGTACGCGAACGCCGTCGGCGCTGGCACGCTCGATCACCGGCCGAAAGCGCTCGAAGGATTCGTCGATCGAGCAGTTGATGTTCTTCCGGTTGAAGGCTTCGGACGCCGCCGAGAATACCGCGACTTCGTCGGCGCCGGCCGCGCGCGCCCGCTCGTAGCCTTTTTCATTGGGTACCAACACCGGGTAGCGCACGCCCGGCTTGCGCTTCAGGCCGGCCATGACCTCGGCGGCGTCGGCCAGCTGCGGCACCCAGCGCGGCGAGACGAAGCTGGTGGCTTCGACCACCGGCAGTCCGCAGTCGGACAGGCGGTGGATCAGCTTCAGTTTCGTTTCCACCGGCACATAGCGCGACTCGTCCTGCAGCCCGTCGCGCGGTCCGACTTCAACGATCTTGACGTAATTCAGGTTCATCCGGTAGCGGACGCCGCAGTCTTGTTGAGAATTGCTTGCATTTTAACGGGTTCGGGGCGAGGGCAGGGGTGGCCGACGAACCGGCATGGTCCGGCCGTGTGATGTACGGTTCTCTATTGATAGATTCGATCCAACCGGAGTGTCGAGCCATGCCGAAACATCCAGCCATCTCGCCCGCCGCGCAGGCCGTGCGCGGTGCAGTCTATTCCGGTCTTGCGCGAAAGCCCGCATCCGGACGGCCGCCGGTGCCGCTGCACGTCGGCGATACCTGGATGGATCCGGCCGAGGGTTGCCGGATGCAGGACCTCAACGTGGACGACTATCCCGGTCTGCATCGCTATTCGCCGGTACCCGGCTATCCCGAACTGCGCGACCGGATCGCCGAAGTGCACGGTCGGCGCTGCGGGGTGGCCACCGGGCGTGAACAGGTGATCGTGACCGCCGGCGCCACGGCCGGGCTGGCGGCTTCGGTCTCGGCGCTGGTCGCGCCGGGGGAGGACGTGCTGCTGGCCGCACCCTACTGGCCGTTGATCGCCGGCAGCATCCGCGCCTTCCACGCCAATCCGATCGACGTGCCCGTGATGACCGAGGCCGAAACGGCCGGCGATGCGGTGGCCTGCTTCGAAAGATACCGGACCGAAAAGACCGTGGCGGTTTACTGGAATACCCCGCACAATCCGACCGGCCGACTGCTGGATCGCGAATGGCTGGTCGCGCTGACCGACTGGGCGCGGGAACACGATCTCTGGATCTTCTCCGACGACGTCTACGAGGACTACGTCTACGACGGCGAGCACGTCCATAGCCGCGCGCTCGCGCCGGACAACACCATCTCCGTGCACAGCTTCTCCAAAGCTTATGGCATGGCCGGCAACCGCTGCGGCTACCTGGCCGGCCCGGAGAACGCCATAGGCGCGATCAAGCGCATCGTCACCAACATCAACTACTCGGCCTGCTCGGCCTCGCAGCGCGCGGCGCTCAACGCGCTGAACGGCGCGGGGCAGCCATGGGTCGACGCCGCGCGCGAGAAGTATGCCGAGCTGGGCCGCCACGCCGCCGAAGTCCTCGGCCTGCCGCCGCCCAGGGGCGGCACCTTCCTTTTTCCGGATGTGTCCGGCGTCCTGGACGAGCGCGGCCTCGACGGCTTCCTCGGCGACCTGGCCGAAGCCGGCGTGCTGGTCGCACCGGGTCCGAGCTTCGGGCCGTACCCCAACCACGTCCGCCTGTGCTTCACCGCCGCGCCGCCCGACGAAATCCGGCGCGGGGTTGGAATCCTGGCCGATCACATGCGTCGCTGAGCGTCGTTCGTGCCGGGCCGTTGAATGCGGTCCCGGCGCCGGGTGATTGGAATCCTTCTGCGAAATGGGTTAACTTTGATTCGGGGAAACGATCAATCCAACCGCAGTAGGAGGCTTGAAATGTTGAAGTTGAAGATGTTGTGCGCGCTGATCGGCGCGGTCGCCGTCGCGCAGATTGCCGTCGCAGATGATTCGTTGACGGAGAAAGAGGCGCTGGCGATGGAGATCATCGAACTGACCGGCGCCGATGACATGGTCGATGCCATGACTGGCCAGATCAAGGCGCAGATGCAACAACAGATGGAAAAGCAGATCAGCTGCCCTGCCGAACGCGAAGTTGCGGCGGAGATGACCGACGCCTTCGCCTCGACCATGAGCGAGATGATGCGTTCGTCGGACCTGCGGGCCGACCTGATCCTCGCCTATGCCGAACTGTTCACCCGCGACGAACTCGAGGCGCTGGTCGAATTTCACAGTTCGGACCTGGGGCGTAAACTGATCGAAGTTCAGCCCGAGATCATGCGCCGAAGCATGCAGGCGGCGCAACGGATGAGCGCCGATATGCAGGCGAAGATGCTCGAGGCCTCGGCAAATTTTCAGTCGCGCATGAAGGAAATAGAGGGCAGCTGCGAATAAACCTGCCCCCACCCCCGGATCGAGTCCGGGGCAGGCTCTGGCCCTCCCCCGCAAGCAGGGGAGGGAACGACAAGCGCGCGCAGTAGTTCTCAGCGGTCAGCCCGCCTTATCGACCGTCGGCTCGTAGCGAGGCACCGCCAAGTCCTGTAGCTGGGACGTTTTGCGACCGAGCGAAATTTTCAATCCGACGAGTCAGCCGCTGAGAGCGTAGCGAGCGCGTGGCTGGCGGTGGCCGCCGGCGCGCAGGAACCGCAGTGTACGCATTTGTACATGAGGAATCCGAGCACCGCCGGACACCGCCAGGCGCGCGCGCAGTAGCTCTCAGCGGTTGACTTACCAGGCTATGCCGTAGTCCTCGCCGTAGTCACTGGCCCCGCCCTGCATCGTGCCGTTCTCCCAGTCGAACCAGATGGCCTGGGTCGGGTTGTAGACGCGGTCGACGACTTCGACGTCGTAGCCCATCGATTCGAGCTGTTCGATGCTGTAGGGCGTGACGTGATCGGCCGGTACCTGGATGCGACCCGGCTCGGCCTGGTGGGCGCCGAACGAGCTCTGCATCTGGTAGCTCATGACGTTGCCGTGGCCTTCGGCGGCCTGCTGCACGTTCATGCCCCATTCGACCATGGCCAGGAAGAACTGCAGCAGGTTCTGGTCCTGCGTATCGCCGCCCTGCACGGAGAAGGCCATCAGCGGCCTGCCGTCCTTGATTGCCATGGTGGGGGTGAGCGTCACGCGCGGGCGCTTGCCGGGGGCGACGACGTTGTAGGGGTTCAGCGCCTCGTCGAGCACGAAGCTCTGCATGCGCTGGCTGAGACCGATGCCGGACTCGCCGGCGATGAACGCGGGCACCCAGCCGCCGGAAGGCGTGACCGAGACCACCCAGCCATCCGCGTCGGCGGCCTGGATGGCAGTGGTGCCGGCCCGGAAAGCCTCGTCGGCACTCATCACGCCGGCCTGCTGGAAACCCTCTTCGCCGGCAGCTTCGGCGTCGGGCGGATTAAGCTGCCAGTTCTGCCGGAGTTCCTCGAACGGGTTCACACCGTCCTGGAACAGGTACGGGTCGCCGGGCAAGTAGTCGGTCATGTTGCGGTCGTCCGGGATCAACTCGCGTCGCATCGCGGCGTATCCCTTCGCGAGCAGGCCCGCCACCGGTTCTTCGGGCGGAAAGTACGGGTCGCCATAGTAGAAGTCGCGGTCGGCGAAGGCCAGGTTCTGCGCCTGGTAAAGCGTGTGGATATAGCGCGTCGAGTTGTAGCCCATCGCCTTCAGGTCGAAGCCTTCGAGGATATTCAGGGCCTGCAGCATCACCGGGCCCTGGGTCCAGGTGGTGAGCTTGTAGACGTCGATGTTGCGATAGCTGGTCGAAACGGGGTCCTCGAACTTGACTTCCCAGTTCGCCAGGTCTTCCATGGTGAAAAGCCCGCCGGCCTCCCGGGTGGACTCGACGATTTCCTCGGCGATGTCGCCGGTGTAGAAGCGATCATAGGCGGCCTGGATGGCTTCCTTGCGCGACTTGCCGGCATCGAGCGCCTCGCGCTCGGTCGCGACCAGCTTCTTCAGCGTCGCGGCCAGGTCGGACTGCACGAAGTTTTCGCCTTCTCGCGGCGCGGCGCGCTGCTCGGGGTTGTCCGGATCGTAGTGGGGAAGGAACACCGCAGTCGACGACGGCCAGCGTTGCAGCACCTCGCGCCGGCGCTCCATGTTGTCGGCCTGGGCCTTTTCGATCGGGTAGCCTTCGGCCATCTCGATCGCCGGTGCCAGCACTTCGGCCAGGCTGAGCCTGCCGTATTCGGCCACCATCTTCATCAGCGCGCCGGGCGTGCCGGGCGTGACCGCGGCCAGTGGGCCGTACTCGGGTGGATACTGCATGCCCTGTTCGCGGAAGAATTCGGGGGTGGCGCCGGTCGGCGCCACGCCCAGCCCGTTGACGCCGATGACCTTCTTGAGTTCGGGATGCCAGATCAGGGCCTGGGTCTCGCCGCCCCAGCCCAGCGTGTCCCACATCGTGGCGGTGGCCGCCAGCATTGCGGCTGCCGCGTCTACCGCGTTGCCGCCTTTCTGGAACGTCATGGCCCCGGCGGTGGCGCCCAGCGGCTTGCCGGTCACCGCGACCCAGTGCTTGCCGTGCAGCACCGGCTTGTTCGTCTCCTGGGCCTCGACGGGATTCGGATTCATGGCGACCAGCAGGATAAGCGGTGCGCACGCGCGAACAAGAGGTGCCCTGAAATAAGACGGAAGGCGGATATGCATATCGGGCTCCGGATTGATTGAGGCTCAAAGGATAGCAAGGGCGCGAGAACACTTTTCATGATCACTCGCCCGGTTCGATTTCCAGCAAGACGAAATCGGCCTCGACCAGGTCGCCTTCGGCTGCGCCTATGGACTTGACCTTGCCGGCGACTTCGGCCTTGATCGAAAGCTCCATCTTCATTGCCTCCATCAGCGCCAGGGCCTGGCCTTCGGTGACTTCTTCCCCCACGCCGACCATGACCTGTATGACCTTGCCGGGCATGGGCGCGACGACTCGACCGCTGCCCTTGCTGGCCGAGGTGATCGATTCGAACCGGCGATGGCGGAGCACGCTCCAGCGGCGGTGGTCGTGGACGATTTCCAGCCGGTCGCCGGCCTCGTGAACCACTACTCTGCGGCCGGCGCCGTCGATGAACAAAGTGCAGTCGGTATCGGAAGTCTGCCGGATGTGGACTTCGTGCCGGGTTCCATCGAATTCGAACCGGTAGCCGGTGTCGCTGTCGCCGCGGCATTCGAGTTCGAAGCGGCTGTCGCCGATCTCCAGGTCGATCCAGCGCGATTCGCGCCCGCCTATGCGCCAGCCGTCGGGCCGGGCCCACGGCGAGGAATCCTGCTGTTCGGCCTGGCGCTCCTGGATACCCAGCAGCCAGGCTGCGGCGGCCGCCGGGATCTCGGGCGGAATCTCGGCGTCGCGTTCGAGTATTTCGTCCAGCGCGCGATCCAGCAGCCCCGTGTCGATGCTGGCATCGGCGATCTCCGGGCGCTCGGCCAGCTGCAGCAGGAAACCCAGGTTCGTGACCAGGCCGCCCACGTGGCTTTCGGCCAGCGCCTGCTTGAGCCGGGCCAGCGCGACCGTGCGGTTTTCGCCCGACACGACCAGCTTGGCGATCATCGGGTCGTAGTGGACACTGACCCGGTCGCCGGCCTCCACGCCGGTATCGATGCGCGCCCACGGCCGTTCTGGAAAACGCAGGGCCGTGATGTCGCCGGACCCGGGCAGGAAGTTCCTGTCCGGGTCCTCGGCGTAGATGCGCGCTTCCATCGCGTGTCCGCTGCAGGTGATCCGGTCCTGGGAAAGCGGCAGCGCCTCGCCGGCGGCCACGCGCAGCTGCCACTCGACCAGGTCCAGGCCCGTCACGCATTCGGTGACCGGGTGCTCGACCTGCAGTCGCGTGTTCATCTCCAGGAAATAGAATCCTTGCGCGTCGACCAGGAATTCGACGGTGCCGGCGCCGACGTAGTCGACCGCCCGGGCCGCCTTGACCGCGGCGTCCAGGAGTTCAAGCCTGATCTCCGGGTCCAGTCCGGACGCCGGCGCTTCCTCGATGACTTTCTGGTGGCGGCGCTGGCTGGAACAATCGCGCTCGAACAGGTGGACGACGTTGCCGTGCGTATCGCCGAAAATCTGCGCCTCGATATGTCGAGGGTGCTCGACATATCTCTCTATGATCATGCGTTTGTCGCCGAAAGCTGAAGTGGCCTCTCGCCTCGCCGCGGCCAGCGCTTCGGCGAACTCTCCGGCCGAGCGGACGATACGCATGCCCTTGCCGCCGCCGCCGGCCGCGGCCTTGAGCATCAGCGGAAATCCGACCTTGTCCGCTTCGGCCGACAGGGTCTCGTCGGCCTGGTCGTCGCCGTGGTAGCCGGGGACGAGTGGAACGCCCGCCTCGCTCATGATGGCCTTGGCGCGCGCCTTGGAGCCCATCGCATCGATGGTCTCCGGTTTCGGGCCGATCAGCGCGATACCGGCCTCGGCCAGCGCGCGGGCGAAATCGGCATTTTCCGACAGGAATCCGTAGCCGGGATGCACGGCCTCGGCACCGGTATCGCGGGCCGTTTCGATGATCTTTTCGGCCACCAGGTAGGACTTGCCGGCCTCGGCCGGTCCGATGGCCACCGCGCGGTCGGCCATGCGCACGTGACGGGCGTCGCGATCGGCATCGGAATACACCGCAACGGTCTCGACGCCCAGCCTGCGGCAGGTCTCGATGACCCGGCATGCGATTTCACCGCGATTGGCGATCAGGATTCGTTTGAACATGGCATCAGTCTTGTGAAGTTCAGAA
The DNA here is from genome assembly GCA_002722315.1 of Lysobacterales bacterium. Classification (GTDB taxonomy): domain Bacteria; phylum Pseudomonadota; class Gammaproteobacteria; order Xanthomonadales; family Wenzhouxiangellaceae. Next base: position 112,302 of record PBLG01000046.1, read on the forward strand.
GCTGGCCGCGGATCAGCGCGGATGAACACGGATAAAACAAGAAGCGAGCGTTGGTTTCAAACCGACGAACAACGCCGCACAGCGTTTGCGCGGCGAATAAAGCTTACCGTTTTTGATCAGGATACCGCTTTTCATCCGCAGCGATCCGCGTTCATCCGCGGCGAGATTTTTCGGATCATGGATTCAGCCTGGATTCCAGGAGGCTTTGCGTTTTTCCAGGAAGGCGCGAAGCCCTTCCTGGCCCTCCTCGCCGACGCGCAGGCGGGCGATCCATTCGGCGGTGATGGCGTCGAGTTCGCCGGCCGGGCCGTCGAAGGTCTGCACGCGGCGGATCAGCTGCTTGCACTCGGCCACCGCCTGCGGCCCGCTGGCCAGCAGGGCTTCGGCGATCGATTCGACTTGCGCGTCCAGTTGCTCGTCGGCGCAGGTTTCGTGCACCAGCCCGATCGCTTTGGCTTCCTGCGCATCAAACCGCTCGCCGGTGAGCATGTAACGTCTTGCATTGGCCGCGCCGATGCGCGCGATCACGAACGGGGCGATGGTCGCCGGGATCAGGCCGAGGCGGACTTCGGTGAGGCCGAACTTCGCGTGATCGGCGGCCACTGCGACGTCGCAGCACGAGATCAGTCCGACGCCGCCGCCGAACGCCGCGCCGTTGATCCGGGCCACCGTGGGGCAGGGCAGTTCGTCGAGACTGCGGAACATTGCCGCAAGGCGTTCAGAATCTGCGCGATTCTCGGCTTCGCCGGCATCGGCCATCGCCCGCATCCAGCCCAGGTCCGCGCCGGCCGAAAACGACCTGCCCGCACCGGTGACGATCAACACGCGCGGCGGTGCCGCCGCCAGATCATCGAACGCCCGCGTCAGCTCCGCGATCAACTCCGCGTTGAACGCGTTATGCACGTCGGGCCTGTTCAGCGTCAGCGTCGCGACGCCGTCGTTCCTGGTTGTCAGTTCGAATGATCTGGTCATGAAAACCTTTTTGCCGCGGATTAGCGCGGATCAACGCTGATTGGAAAACGGCGAATTGCGCGTCTGTTTTGGCGAATCGCTGAAAATGAGTCGTTTGAATTCCGGTCGATCACCGAAGTTGAGCAAGAGCCCCACTGGAATATCGGTTGCCTTCAGGTAATTGATCAACTGAGCTTCATGAGCGGGAGTCAAACGTGCTACTGCCTTTAATTCTACGACCAGCTTCATCCCCACCAGTAAATCTGTTCGAAATTCGCCTACCGGTTCACCCCGAAACCAGACCGTGAGAGGCTGCTGTTGTGCGCACTGCAATCCTTCTTGTCCTAATGCAATTGCCATGGCGTTTTCATAAACGCTTTCCGCGAATCCTCGACCCAATTCATTGTAGACCGAGTAAAAAATACCGATCACCTGCCTGGTCAGGTCGGCATCAATCAGGCTGAAGTTTTTATCGGCGTTCATCTACATATACTCGTGGTACGCGATTCTGACTTCATGTAGTCGGCTGAAAATTTTTTTCTTTGCCCCGGATCAACGCGGACTTTTTAATTGAACTCGGTTTTCACTATTACCGAATCTTCTATCCGTGTGTATCCGCGCAAATCCGCGGCCAGAAAGAATGTCCACCCTACATTCGGAACACGCCGAAGCGGTCCTTTTCGATCGGCGCGTTCAGCGACGAGGCGATGGCCAGGCCGAGGACGCGGCGGGTGTCGACCGGATCTATGACGCCGTCGTCCCATAGCCGCGCAGTCGCGTAGTAAGGATGGCCCTGGGCTTCGTACTTGTCGCGAATCGGCGCCTTGAACTGCTCTTCGTCCTCTTCGCGCCATTCCTTGCCGGCGGCCTCCAGGCCGTCGCGCTTGACCGTGGCCAGCACGCTGGCGGCCTGTTCGCCGCCCATCACCGAGATGCGCGCGTTCGGCCAGGTCCACAGGAATCGCGCGCCGTAAGCCCGGCCGCACATGGCGTAGTTGCCGGCGCCGAACGAGCCGCCGATGATGACGGTGAATTTCGGTACGTGGGAGCAGGCCACGGCGGTGACCATCTTGGCCCCGTCCTTGGCGATGCCGGCCTGCTCGTACTTCTTGCCGACCATGAAGCCCGTGATGTTCTGCAGGAAAATCAGGGGGATATTGCGCTGATTGCACAATTCTATGAAGTGCGCGCCCTTCAGCGCGGACTCGGCAAAAAGAATGCCGTTGTTGGCAATGATGCCCACCGGATAGCCGTGGATATGAGCGAAGCCGGTCACCAGCGTGGTGCCGTATCGCGCCTTGAATTCCTGGAATTCCGAGCCGTCGACGATGCGCGCGATGATCTCGCGTACCTCGAACGGGTAGCGCGTGTCGTCGGGCAGGATGCCGTAGATGTCGTCGGCCGGGTAGGCCGGCTCGACCGGTTCTTTCCGGTCCAGTTGTTCGCTGCGCGTGCGGTTGAAGTGCTCGACGATGTCGCGCGCCATGGCCAGCGCGTGCATGTCATTTTCGGCAAAGTGGTCGGCCACGCCCGACAGGCGCGTATGCACGTCGGCGCCGCCCAGGGTTTCGGCATCCACTTCCTCGCCGGTGGCGGCCTTGACCAGCGGCGGCCCGCCGAGAAAGATCGTGCCCTGTTCCTTGACGATGATCGCCTCGTCGCACATCGCGGGCACATAGGCGCCGCCGGCGGTGCACGAGCCCATCACCACGGCGACCTGCGGAATGTTCGTCGCCGACAGCCGGGCCTGGTTGTAGAAGATCCGGCCGAAGTGCTCCTTGTCCGGGAATACCTCGTCCTGCAGCGGCAGGAACGCGCCTCCGGAATCGACCAGGTAGATGCACGGCAGGTGATTTTCCAGTGCGATTTCCTGCGCCCGCAGGTGTTTCTTGACCGTCATCGGGTAATAAGTGCCGCCCTTGACCGTCGCGTCGTTGGCCACCACCACGCACTCGACGCCCTGGATGCGGCCGATGCCCGCAATGACGCCGGCGGCCGGCGCCTGGTCGTCGTAAAGCCCGTGGGCCGCCATCGGCGCGATTTCGAGAAACGGACTGCCGGGATCCAGAAGGGTGCGCACGCGCTCCCGGGGCAGCAGCTTGCCGCGCGCCAGGTGCTTGTCGCGCGACTTCTCCGGTCCGCCCAGCGCGGTGCGCTGCAATTCGGCGCGCAGGTCCTCGGCAAGCTTTCGATGGTGCGCCGAGCGCGCGCGGAAATCTTCGTCGTTGCGGCTGATCTGGCTTTCGAACTTCGGCATCTGTCGACGGCCCGCGGAAAAACCGCTAGTGTACCCCGTCGTCATTCCCGTGACATTCGGAGAACTCCTGTGCCCGATGGCACATTCTTGCCGGGGCCGGATGCGGCAGAATCAATTGCCTGGTCATGACCGATCTTCAGAGGTTGAACATGAAACGCGACTTCCTCGCTCTCCATGCGTGCATTCGAATCTGCGCCTGCGTCCTTTTCGTCGCAGCCGCGCTGCCGGGCCAGGCACACACCGACGGCCCGGAATTCATCGAGTCGTTCGATACGCAATTGACCATGCGCCCGGACGGCTCGCTGCAGATTTTTCACGATGTGCGTTTTCACCCGCACGGCGACGAAATCCGCCGCGGACTTTTCTTCGAATTGCCGGACGAAGTGGGCCCGCTTTCGGCTTTCACGGCGCGAATCAACGGCGAGGACATCGAGCCTGACCTGGACGACGGCGCGATCGTGGTTGCGGCGGCCGAGCCGCTGGCCGTGCAACAGATCCACTCGATGCAGGTGAGCTACCTGGCGGCGTTGCCACTTCGCGAGGTTTCCGGCGGCGCCAGCGCGCTGGAGTGGCGGCCGGTCATCGACCAGTTCGAGCTGCCCTGGCGGCGATCCAGCGTATCGGTGTCGTGGCCGGACGGCCCGGCCCCACAGGCGCTGCCGAGGAGCGGCGAACGCACCGGGAACGGCTGGCGTATGGCGTTCGGGACTTCACAGGATGAGGCGGCGGGCGCTTCGGGATCCGAGGCGATTCTTTTCGAGTGGCAGCCGGGCGCGTTTCCCGATTCGGTGGTTCGCAAGCACCGCGCCCACTGGGGCTGGCGGACCGTGCTCTTCATTGCGATTCTGGGACTCTGGGGCCTGGTGCACGCGTTCTGGCGCACCGTGGGCCGCGATCCCGACATCGGGCGCGTCCCCGCCAGCGCCAACCCGCCTTCGGGCATTTCACCGGCCGCGGCGCGCTACGTCGAGCGCATGGGCTTCGACACCAAGGCTTTCGTCGCGGCGCTGGTATCGCTGCGCGTGAAGGGCCGAATCTCGCTGGACCCGATCAAGGACAAGAAGAAGCTCGACATCGCCCGGCTGGGTTCCGGCCGCGAAGACGCGTCGCCGGGCGAGCGGGCGTTGGAGAAGGCGCTTTTCGCCGACTCGTCGCGGGTGGAGCTGAAGCCGGGCAGTTCGGTGGGCACCAAGGCATCCAGCGCGCTCGGGAAGGCGTTGGGCCGGGAACATCGCGGCCGTCATTTCGAGACCAACAGCCGCGAACGGGTCCAGTCGTTCGTGCTGGGTGCTGCCGTGATCTTCATCAGTATCGGCGCGCTGATCTCGGAACTCGGCGGCGTGATCGAGCGCGATCCCGTGGTGATCGCACTGGGTTTCCTGGGCGTCGCGGCCGGGCTCGTCGTTCCGCTGATCTACTTCGAGCTGATGAAGGCGCCGACGCGCGCCGGCGTTTCGGTGCGGCGCGAGATCGAGGCGCTCAGGCTTTACATGTCGGATTCGTCGCCGGCGACCTCGTCGGTGGATGAATTCGCGAAGCTGCTGCCGTACGCGGTGGCGCTGGAGGTCGAGGAGGCGTGGCAGGCGCGTTTCGGGGATCGACTTGCCGACACCGAGGGTTCGCGCGCCGCCGACGTCGTGGCCTGGTATCGCAGGATCCAGCAAGAATTCGATTCCACCGCGGCCATCGTCACGATAATCGCCGCCTCGGCCGCGACCACGTCCGCTTCGGCATCGGCCGGCGGCGCGTCGGCGGGGGGCGTTTGACATTCAGCACTGGATACCTTTGACATCGGTTCCCGAGCGTGTTCCCGATGTGGTTTAAGCTTGGCGGAGGATCGGTGAACAGACATCGGCCTGCAAAGGAGCCATGACATGAAACTTTTCGGCAGCTACACCTCGCCCTATGTCCGGCACTGCCGGATCGTGCTGGCGCGGAACGGACAGGATTGCCGGTTCGTCGAGACCGATTACGAGCAGAGCGCGGAGCTGTCGCCGGCCCGGCGCGTGCCTTTCCTGTACGACGACAAGCTGATGCTCACCGATTCGGCCAGCATCCTGCGTTATCTCAGAGAAAAGGCCGGTCAGCCATTCTTTCCCGATATCCGCGACTACGACCTGTTCCTCCTGGTCAACACCGCGATGGACAGCACGGTCAACCTGTTTCTGCTCGAAAAGGACGGGATTACCCCGGCCGATTGCGGCTACCTGGTCCGCCAGAAAGGGCGCGTGGAGGACACGCTTGCCTACCTCGACCGTCACCTGGGCAGCGGCGATGTGCCAATGGATTCGGCCTCGGACGGCATGATTCGGCTGGGCTGCTTTCTCAGCTGGGCGCTGTTCCGCAAGCGCATCTCGCTGAAAGACCATCCCGCGCTGGCGGATTTCCAGCGCCAGTTCGAGTCCGACCCGCAAATCGCCGCCACGCATCCTTCGAACGCTGGGTGATCAGGGGCTGGAAAAGCAGTCCGAAAGAAATGCAGACATCAGCCTGATTTTGAACGAGATTCGGTGATCTGTCTGAAAAGCTCTTTCAGCCGCGGATTCGCGCGGAAAAACACGGATCAAAACCTCTGAAGGGTGAAAGAACGCAAATGGGCCTCTTTCCTGCTGCGCGTATTGCTTGAAGCCCATCTCCTGGATATTTCCCTTACGATCAATCATCCGAATTCATCCGCTTGAATCCGCGCGCATCCGCGGCAAAAAAGGTTCCCGATTTGCGCTTTTCCAGCGGCCTGGACGATCGCTGACGAACAAAATCGAAACGCCCGGTTTTCGCCTTTTCCGCTCAGCCTCCAGCAAACACGACGTGCACGCGCCGGTTCTGGCGGCCCTTCTTTTCGACCTTTGTGACCTCCACCGGTCCGATTTCGGCGGTGGACTTGACGTGCGTCCCGCCGCAGGGCTGAAGGTCGACGCCGGGGATTTCCAGCAGCCGGATCCTGCCGACGCCGGTCGGCGGCTTGACCGACATGGTGCGGATCAGGCCGGGGTCGAGATCCGCTTCCTCGATCCAGCGTGACTGCACCGGGTGACCGGCCTCGATCAGCGCATTGACCTCGGCGGTCACCTCGGCCTTGTCGGGTGAGTCGGGCATGTCGAAGTCCAGCCGGCTCTTGTCCTCGCCGACCTGGCCGCCGGTGACCGGAAATTTCAGCACCGCGCCGAGCAGGTGCAGGCAGGTGTGCATGCGCATCAGGCGGTGGCGGCGGTCCCAGTCGATCTCGGCGCGTACCCTGGCGCCCGGCGCGGGAAGCGCCTCGTCGGTGGTCGGGTAGTGCACGATCGCCCCGTCCTCGCGTCGGCGGCGAGTATCGGTGATGGCCAGGGCGGTCTTGCCGTCCTCGGTCAGCGTCCCCCGGTCGCCGGGCTGCCCGCCGCCGGTCGGGTAGAACACGGTTCGGTCGAGCACGATGCCCTCGGGCCCGGATTCCAGCACGGTGGCTTCGCAGGATTTCAGGTAGGCGTCGCTCTGAAACAGGGCTTCGGTCATGGAGGGTTCCGGCTGATTGGATGACGGTGATTCTAGCGCGTGGTTCGGGAAGGGGCGGAAAGACGAAAAAGGGTATCCGGTCTCTGCTTCGCGCCCCGCTTGACTCCGATAAACCCCAGACCGTAATCTTGTCCGCTTGTCCCCCGATCTGTGAAGCCACCCCATGACCCCGAGATTTCTGTTCGTCCTTTTCCTGACCGCCGTTCTCGTCGCTGCCTGCGGCGATGCGCCGGAGACCGGATCTTCCAGCCAGACGCCGGATTCGACCGCGGCGCAGCCCGAGGCCCCGGCTGCAGCCGAACCTGCCGCCGACCCGGCCGACTCGGAAATCCCGCAGTACAGCATCGAGCAGTTCATGGACACCGAGCGCCTCGGCGGGGCAAGCTTCTCGCCCGACGGCGCCCGGGTGGCGTTTTCGAGCAACCGCAGCGGCGTTTTCAATGTCTACGCCCAGCCGGTGGCCGGCGGCGAGGCGGTTCAGCTGACCGATTCGACCACCGACCCCAGGTTCGTCAACGCTTATTTTCCAAATGGTGACCGGTTGATCTTCAGCGGCGACCAGGGCGGCAACGAGCTCGACCACGTCTACCTGCGCAATACCGACGGCAGCGTCGTAGACCTGACGCCGGGCGAAGGCCTCAAGGCCAACTTCGCCGGCTTCTCGGCCGACGGCACCAGGTTCTGGATCGCGACCAACGAGCGCGACAACAGCGTGTTCGACCTCTACGAGTACGACTCGGAGACGCTCGAGCGCGAGATGATCCTCGAGAACACCGTCGACGCCTTTCTTGGTCCGATCTCGCCGGACGGCAGCCACGCCGCGCTCAGCAAGGTTCACCTGCGCAGCGACACCGATATCCTGCTGTGGAGCCGCGAAACCGGTGACATCACGCCGCTGGTGGCCGACGAGGGTGAAGTCGCCAATAGCCCCGAGACCTTCAGCGCCGACGGCACGCACTTGTTCTACACCACAGATCGCGGATCCGAGTTCGATTTCCTGGTCTCGCGCAACCTGGAAACCGGCGAGGAAACCGTCGTGCTCCAGCCCGATTGGGACGTGATGTACGCCAGCCGGTCCAGTGGGGACAAGTACCTGGTCGTCGGCATCAACGAGGATTCCCGGACCACGCTCAAGCTGCTGGCCGCCTCGGACTTCAGCGAAGTCGCGCTGCCCGAGATGCCCGACGGCAACGTCACCTCGGTCGAATTCTCGGCCGACGATTCGCAGATGGCGTTCTACTTCAGTTCCAGCCGCCGCCCCAGCGACCTGTTCGTCGTGAGCATGGAAGGCGAGGGCAACGAGGCGCGCGCGCTGACCTCGTCGCTGAACCCGGAAATCGAGATCGACCACCTGGTCGACGGCGAAGTCATCCGGTTCGAGTCCTACGACGGCCTCGAGATCCCGGGCATCCTGTACCGCCCGCACCAGGACTCGGCCGACGCCCCGGTCCCGGCGCTGGTGCGCGTCCACGGCGGCCCCGGCGGCCAGGCCCGCATCGGCTACTCGGCGCTCAACCAGTACCTGCTCAACCACGGCTACGCGCTGTTCGATATCAACAACCGCGGCTCGTCCGGCTACGGCAAGACCTTCTTCGCCGCCGACGACCGCTGCCACGGCGAATGCGACCTGGGCGACGTTGTCGAGGGCAAGGAAATGCTGGCCGGCCTGGAATGGGTCGACGCCGACCACATCGGCATCATCGGCGGCAGCTACGGCGGCTACATGGTCGCCGCGGCGCTGGCCTTCGAGCCGGAGGTGTTCGACGTCGGCGTCAACATCTTCGGCGTCACCAACTGGCTGCGAACCCTCGAGAGTATTCCGGCCTGGTGGGGCCCGCAGCGCGACGCGCTGTTCGCCGAACTGGGCGACCCGGCCGAGGACGCCGAGCGCTTGCGCCGCATCTCGCCGCTGTTCCACGCCAGCAATATCACCAAGCCGATGATCGTGCTCCAGGGCGCGAACGATCCGCGCGTGCTGCAGGTGGAGTCCGACGAGATCGTCCAGGCGCTGGAAGACAACGACGTGCCGGTCGAGTACGTACTCTTCCCGGACGAAGGCCACGGCTTCCGCAACCGCGCCAACGAGATCGAGGGCTACCGGGCGATCCGGGAATTCCTGGACACCCACCTGGCCGGCGAGGGCGCGTCTGACTGAGAATTGGGGCGCCAGCCCGTGGTTCCGTCGAAACCAAACCCATGTCGCCCCGGACTTGATCCGGGGCCCAGCGGCTTATTCGGCTGGCTCCCCTTTGTCGAGTACCGCTGACGGACTGATATTCGGCTCCGAACCCGGATCGAGCGGAGATCGGTCGCTTCAGTTCGACGCGTGGCGAGGCCTTCAGCGACCGATCCCCGCCCGACCCGGGGCTTGGCGGGCGGAGCGAACGGATGCTGAACAGCACGCGCCGCGGAGATCCACGTGTTCCCGAATCCCTACGGATCCGACTCGAATCCGTCGGCGAATATCACCGGCGAGACGAAAACATGCACACGCCCGGAAAAGGCCGGCTCATCGGCCGGCTGAACGACGGAGAATCCGGTAAACGGTGCGCCGGCCAACACCAGGCCTCTCCGGCCCGCAATCGACGTTCCCATCGACGCGCCGATCGAGGTCAGCGGGTCGAAGGTCTTTTGCACAAGGATGGTGTCCTGGGTTTTGGTGAAGGCGCCGCCGACACGAAAGATGTAGATCGCCTGGTGATCCCGATCGGTGCCGATCGCCACCGCCGCCAGCGTCCTGTCGTCCAGCCAGGTCAGGTTTGCGCCCAGACTGTCGAACGCGTCGGCGTCGGAGGCGATGAAGTTGTGCTCGACGCCCCATCCATTTGCGCCGCCCTGGTTCCTGTGACGTACAACCACGCGGCCCTTCCCGTCGCCCGATGGGTCCACGATCCCGGCGGCGACCCGGTCGCCGCGAACCGCCAGCGAGATGATCGAGTCCCCGTCGGCAAAGAAATTGCCCTCGGGTGCCCAGCCTGGTACGCCACCCATCTCTCCGCGACGATAGAGTTCGACGATGTCGGTGGTGCTGGTCAATGAAACCGATTGTCTGAAGACGGCCAGCAGGTCGCCGTCCAGGTCGACCAGCTGTCCGTAGAACTCGTCGGAAGAGAAGCCGCCCGGCGAATCGGCGAAAGTCGCGCCCCAGGCGTCCGAGCCGCCCTGGTCGCGCTCGAATACGTAGGCGCCTCCACCGTCGCTGGCCGGCGCGCCGACGGCAATCCGGTCGCCGGAAGCGGCTACGGCAAAACCGAAGTTTTCGGCATCGGGAACGGAAAGCGTGGTCGCCAGGTTCCATTGAGCCGGCCCGGTGGTGCTGAGTTCGAACACGTCGACGCCGTCGAGGTCGGCCGTCGCTGCAAGCGCGCCGGAGACGTCGAGCGGCCTGGCCAGATCGGCGTTTAACGCAGTCGAGGGCATGAATGCCGAAGGCCGGGATGAGTGGTACTGAGGATCCGTCGCGCCCAGCAGTCGGTACCAGGCAACCTCCGAGGCGCCGGGCGAGCGAACCAGCAGCCATTGTCCGTCCATGGCAACCGATGCCCCGAATCGGTCGCCGGCGGTGGGCGTCTGGGCAAGAACGGTGTCGGTCTCGGGCAGGAGCTTCGGGCAGAAGTGGCGGCGAACCCCGTCGCCGGTGAATTCGCGATCCCAGACCTTTACCTCGTCGATGGCGCCGGGCCAGTGCCGGCCGCCGAACTGGCTGGGCTTTCCGATGAAATGCTCCGTCGGCATACGTCCGTCGAAAGCGGCATCCATCGCCACGCTGTCGACCTGCACGCAGTTGACGTAGAGCTTCATCTCCCCGGGAATGCGCCAGGTCACTGCCACGTGGGTCCACTCGTCGGCGGTCACCGTCCCGCCGCGAACTTCGCGTTGCTCCGTCGGGCCGCCGTCCTGCCAGACGGCGTAGTAGTCGCCGTCGAAGATGCCGGTGTGGATCTCCAGCGCGTTGCCCGAGGAGCCGAAGCCGTTGTAGTCGGGCGATGCAGCACCGGTAAAGTCGCTCTCATAAATCGCGATCCTGGTGCCTGTCGCGGTCGTCGGTCGCAGCCAGTGACCGATTGTGCCCTCGGTTCTCGGCAGCGGCGCGTCGTGCGCCACGTGGCGGTCGACGCCGTCGAACACCAGCGCGCGGCCGAGTACGCCCACGCTCCACTCGCTGCCGTCTTCGGGAAAGTTCGCCAGCGTGCCAGATGTACCGACTTCCGTTTCCAGAACGCCGGTGTCGGCCGAGGTCCACGGCTCCATCGCCCAGTGCATGGTCAACTGCGGGGGCGATCCGGCCCACGAAGCTGCGGTGTAAAGCAAGACTATCGATACGACCTCAACCTTGAGCACGGCTCGCCAGGGTCTTGCTTCTCGAGCGGATGATGTGCGTAGAGACGCGCGCTGGTCGGTCATGGCTGGCTCCAGTGTCGAAGGATGGTCGAAGATGGACACCTCTTCGACCACCGGAATATCGATCGAAAAGGCCGTGCGGTCCCGGGCGGGTCGATATTCCCCTGTATGCCTGTTTTGTCGAACTGCCGACCGAGAGCCGCTGATCCCCCCTTGGTGCCTTGAAAGTATAAGCAGCCGCCTTGCCCGATTCAAGGAAGCCCGTTCCGGGGTTTGGGGGTGGGTTGGGGGCCGGTGGAGGGGGATTTACTGCGCGGTCCAATACGAAAAAAAGCCCACTTTCGCGGGCTCTTGATAAATGGCGGAGAGGGAGGGATTCGAACCCTCGAAGGGGCGTAAACCCCTTAACGGTTTTCGAGACCGCCGCATTCGACCACTCTGCCACCTCTCCGGAACTGTCAAATTGTAATCCGATCTTTGATCGGGCGGCCCTTTGCGGGCCGCGAGAGGGAGGGATTGACTGCGCACCTTCGGTGCTTGCCCTCCGCTACCGCTGCGGGTTGTTCCGGCCGCTGCGCGGCCTCCACATCGAGCTCGCTTACGCTCGGTTCGAACCCTCGAAGGGGCGTAAACCCCTTAACGGTTTTCGAGACCGCCGCATTGACTGCGCGCCGTGTCGGCGCTTGCCCTGCGCTTCGCTCCGGGTAGCTTCGCATCGAGCTCGTCTTCGGCTCGGTTCGACCACTCTGCCACCTCTCCAAAACTGGTCTAGTTGCGTATTGTATCCAATGAGTACGGTATGTGCCAGATTGCGGAGCGTTGGCTCCCAGTCCGGTGCCCTGGAACTGCCAGCGACCGGCAGTCGCGCGCGGATGCTCCCCGAGCGGCCCGCCAAGGACCGCTGGGCAGAGAACCCGGTTCAAGCCGCAAATTTGCCCTCCGCCCCAATTTCATGCATGATTCCCAAAGGGAAGGCAGTGGAGGCAGACCGGCATATGGCAGTCCGGGGCGAGCGAAAATCAGGAAGTGGCCATCGGAACGGGTTGAAATTGCCGCCGGAGATTCTCGTTGTTCCTATATATATCAATGAAATGCGAGCGTCCGACTCGCGCTTTTCCGTCATATACGACGTTTCAGGCCCCGCATTCATTATAGGGCGAATTAGACGCTTATTTTCTAGTTGTGCGTCACAAGAATCACCGTGTCTAATCTAACCAACGCAGAGAAGCGCAAGCTTGAACGAGCCCTGGGAATGGGAAGTGGCTACGTGCTAAATTTTTCAAACCGTACCTTCGAAGCGTTCATTCTCGACAGTGTGGGGATTGAAATTTACGATGACAAATACGATTACGGAAGCGGGTCAAAAGCCAACCGCATGAGGGCGCTATGGGAAAAGGAGCCCAATCATGTAGTAGGAAAGGTGCTTGGCGACATTCTAGATGAATGGGAAGAATGGGCCCCAAGCACATACAACTCGGCTACTGGAAACTACGAGACGCCAAGCTTTCCTGACGACTGCGTAAAAATCGTAGAAAGACTCAATCTTGATTCACCGGTTACAGAAATTGAGGCCCTGCGTCCGAACGCAGATGATCGAGACTTTGAAGCCTTGGCTCGCTCCGTCAAGGAGTACATTAAGCGCAATGAGCCAGAAATGGGCTTGGACCGCCTCCACACTTTCATGGTTAAGTATGTCCGGACCCTTTGTAAGAAATACGGCATAACCACAGACCGGGACAAACCTCTGCACAGCGCCTTCGGAGAATATTTAAAAAAACTGAAGGAGGCGGGACTCATTGAGACGGAGATGGCGAACAGGATCCTCAAGTCGAGCATTTCTGTTCTGGATGCCTTCAATCGTGTGAGAAATGATCACAGCCAAGCCCATGACAATAGAGTTATTGGCTACGCTGAAGCTCTTTTGATCTTCAACAACATTGTTAGCCTGGTGAGATACCTTGATGCACTGGAGGAGGAGAACAAGGAGCTGGAAGATGATCCAGATTTTGATATTCCGTTTTGAGAGACGCACAACGAATCGCTGCAGGTGACACTTGACCCGCCGCCCATTTGTGCTACCGCAAAAACGGCCGTCACCTCAAACCCACCTGAGCTCAGGCGTTGTAGGCACGGCAACGGAATATGCACGTCGTAAGCTTTGATATCGACGGGACACTGGTCGCCTCCGTCGGCTTCGACGCGGAGCTTTACGCAGAAGCGGTTCGGGAAGTGCTTGGCGTGGAGATCGACACGGACTGGTCTCGGTACGAGAACGTTACGGATAGCGGGATCCTCGAAGAAATCCTCGATAAACACTCGTCGCCCGATCAGAGAGATCGTCTAGCACAAGAGGTTCACGCCAGCTTTGTCGGGCGCACTGAACGCTACGCGGCGGAGAATCCTGGTTTCATACGAGAGGTCCCCGGGGCACTGGCGTTGGTGGAAGCGTTGCGCAAGTCACCGCAAGTTCGCGTCTGTTTGGCGACCGGCGGCTGGGCGGAGACCGCGACGCTGAAGCTTCGCGCTATCGGACTAGAACCGAGCGCCCTTTCCATGGCGACTGGCTCGGACGCATCGAGGCGCACCGACATCATGCGACTGGCTGAGTCGAGAGCGACGCAGGGCTTGAAGGCAACGAGACGGACATACTTCGGCGACGGTGTATGGGATAAAAGGGCGGCTGGGGAGCTGGGCTATGATTTCGTGGCGGTAGGAAACGGCGTCGACCATGACGTGGTCTTCTCGGACCTGCAGGATGCCGATGCAATCCTCTCCCAGCTTGGTGTGTAACTGGTTGCTGCCGCGAGACGGGTGGGCTCGCCCACTATCAGCGAAATGTACGAGGTGATAATGAAAGATTGGCGTGAATTTAGAAAGCAGGGACGAAGGGCTTACGTAATCAAGCATGGCGTTCTGCTCTGGGGTCTGTCCAGTGCGGTTATCTGGGCGCTCGTCATGCAGTACTTTGACCCGTCGGACCCGGTCTGGCTGCGGCCGTTGATTGCGGCGGCGGTGTTTCCCGCTGTGGGTTATTTCGTGGGCCTGTGGACCTGGCGAAAAAAGGAAGCAAAGTATCACCAGGAAGACGGCGCGGGTCGTTCATAGCAAGTCAGGGCAGCCGAACGTTATTGACGTCGGCCTGCAGTATCCACCCGCCACGGCTAGCGGCGGCTGATTTGAGGGCTTGAAAAAATGGAAACGGAATCCGAAACAAAAAATGCAGGAAGCGGCAAACTCTGGATCACGTTGTACATCATCGCAGGGTCAATCTATCTATTGGACTTCAGCTTCTACGGACGGCATCTTCATGACCTGGCCGCAGCGAGTGGATTTGCGCTTCTTGCCTTTGGAGCGTACAAGAATGACAAAGTCGCCGGTACCGCAGGTGCCGTGCTGGCCCTCGGGGGGATCGCAGCCAAACTCCTGAACTGAAAAGGGGTCGGGTCAGAGCGCCGCGGCCCCGAACGTATCGCATCGGGCCGGGTCGCCGTCGTCGAAGCCCCTGCGGAACCAGCGCACGCGTTGATCGGCGGTGCCGTGTGAGAACGCGTCCGGTACGACTTCGCCGCCGGAGCGGCGCTGCAGGGTGTCGTCGCCGATGGCCGTGGCGGTTGCCAGCGCTTCCTCGATGTCGCCGGGTTCCAGCCAGTCGTGGCGCCTTTGGGCGTGATGGGCCCAGACGCCGGACAGGCAGTCGGCCTGCAGTTCCTGGCGCACCAGTAAACCACCATCCCCTTCGACGTTGCGGCCTGCGCGTCGGGCCGCGGTGACCGGTGCGGACATGCCGGTGACGGTCTGCACGTGATGGCCGACTTCGTGGGCGATGACGTAGGCCTCGGCAAAATCACCGCCGCCGCCCAGCGAGCGCCGCATTTCGGCGAAGAAGGAAAGATCGATGTAGATCTGCTGATCGGCCGGGCAGTAGAACGGCCCCATCGCGCTGGAGGCGCCGCCGCAGGCCGAGCGCACGCGATCGCTGAACACGATCAGCCTGGGCGCCGGGTATTGCGCGCCGATCAGCCCGGTCCATACGTCCTCGGTTTCGCCAAGGATGCTTTCGACGAACGCGATCGCCGGGTCGTTCGGGTCCGGCGCCGGGCCGCGCGTCTCGCCGGCCGGCGCGGTGCCGGCCATGTCGCCCACGAGACCGAGCATTTCGATGGGGTTTTTGCCCAGTACAAGGCTGATGATCACCACGACCACGATTCCGACAAGGCCCAGGCCGCCGCCCGCTGCGACACGACGTCCGCGACGGTCTTCGACGTTGCTGCTGCGTCGTGCTCGTTTCCAGCGCATTTCACGGCTCCCGGGAGCTTTGGAATCTGGAGTCTACACCGATGCAGCTCACATCCACCGCGGAGTTCGGTAAGGTTAGCGCTTGTTTTTTCCGGAGTCCATGCCATGTTGAAGTTCGTGCCTCGCCTGCCTGGCGCATTCGCCGCCCTTGTCGTTCTCGCGCTTTGCCCGGGCCTGCTTGCTGCAGACGACGGCGCACTCACCGAGACCGAGCGGCGGATCGTCGAGGCTGTCGACGCCCGCCAGGACCAGGCGCTGGACCTGCTCGAGCGCGCGGTGAACATCAACAGCGGCTCGTTCAACCTGGCCGGGGTGCGCGAGGTCGGGGCCTTGTTCGACAAGGCGTTCAGCGAGGCCGGGCTGGAGACCGAGTGGCTGGACGGCAGCGCGTTCGACCGCGCCGGGCACCTGGTGGTGCGCAACGCCGCCGCTCATGACGTTCGAGGGCCGCACTTCCTGATGATCGGGCACCTCGACACGGTGTTCGAGCCGGACAGTCCGTTCCAGCGCTTCGAGCGCCTGGACGGCAACCTCGCCCGTGGGCCGGGGACCACGGACATGAAGGGCGGCAACGTGATCATCCTCGAAGCGCTCAGGGCGCTCGACGCGGTCGGCGCGCTGGACGACATGCAGGTCACGGTGGTGCTGATCGGCGACGAGGAGTCTTCCGGCCGACCGCTGTCCTTGTCGCGCGCGGCCTTGATCGAGGCCGCGCGGGAAGCCGACATAGCGCTCGGCTTCGAAGACGGCGACAGCAATCCGGCCACCGCGGTGATCGCCCGGCGCGGCTACACCGGCTGGCAGCTCGACGTCACCGGCACGCCGGCCCACTCATCGCTGATCTTCCGAGACAACATCGGCTACGGCGCGAGCTTCGAGGCGGCGCGTATTCTCGACGGGTTCCGGCGCGAACTGGCCGGCGAGCAGTACCTGACCTTCAACGCGGGTCTCGTGCTGACCGGCACGACCCTCGAGCACGACGCCGCGAACGCCGCTGGCCAGGCCTTCGGCAAGCCCAACGTGATTCCCGAGCGGGGCGTCGTGACCGGCGATCTCCGGACGCTCTCCGCCGAGCAGGAGGCTTCGGCCCGCGAGCGCATGCTGGCTATTGTTCAGGATCACCTGCCGGGGACCTCGGCGAGCATGACATTTACCGACGGCTATCCGCCGCTGGCCCCGACCGAGGGCAACCGGCGCCTGCTGTCGCTTTACGACCAGGCCAGCCGAGACCTGGGCTTCGGTCCGGTGACCGCGGTCGATCCGGCCGCTGCCGGGGCCGCCGACATCTCGTTTACCGCCGGGCTGGTCGACATGGCGCTGGACGGCCTGGGCCTGATGGGAAGCGGCGGGCACACCACCGACGAGACGGCCGATCTGTCGACGCTGCCGTCGCAGACCAAGCGCGCCGCGCTGCTGATGTATCGCCTGGCGCACGGCGAGAGCGAATAGATTCGCGTTGGTTTCAATTTTGTTGGTCAAGAAATGGCAGTCTGTAGGAGCCTGCTTGCAGGCGAATCACTGCGGAGTCCCGCGGTTGTTCGCCTACAAGCAGGCTCCTACAAAAGCTGCCTGACTGAACTGTGCTCGCTTTTTACCGCATCTCGGCCAGACGGGCGCGCGCCTCGTCGAAGCGGGCCCGCATCCGGCTGATCTCGACGTCGCCGTAGGCGTCCAGCGCCTGCTTTTCGGCGGCATCGATCGCGCGCATCAGGTCGGCCGCGGCCGCCGCGCGCGCACCGGGTTCCGTGGAGCCGATCTCGCCGATCCAGATCGGCGACGAATGGGCGAACGGTCGGGCGTGCATGGTCGGCCATGAATCCCGGCGCTGTTCGCCGGCATAGGCACGCGCGGCGATCCAGCCGCCTTCGGGCAGTTCGATCTCTCCCGTCAGGGTACGGGTTTCTCCGGCTTCTACGCCGTCCAATGTATCGACGACCTTTCCGTTGACGACGATTTCAAGTACTTCTATGTCGGTCGCGCTCGCCAGCGTGGCCCGCCAGCCTCGCGTGCCCGATTGCGTGACGTCACCGGGTTTTGCGCCGTCGTCCATCTCGAACAGCAGGGCGGGGCCGGTAGTCAGGAAGCTGCGGCCGGCCGCGGCGGCTTCGATGACCGCGTCGGCCGAAGTGTCGGTGCTGCCGGTGCGCACGTAGGCGCGTCCGGTGCCCATGGCCGGGGTGCGGTGGAAATCCACCCAGCCGTCGGTGCCCGACATCGCGGCGATGGGCCTGCCGATGTTGAGCAGCCGATACCAGACTGCCGCGTTGCCCAGCGGGCTGGTCCAGGCGCATACGAGCTCGATGCCCATGCGTTCGGCGAGCACGCCGTCGGAGATCAGTTCCAGCGGAATCGGGCCGTCTTCCAGGTGGGTGAACGGGTCGCGGTCGTCGCCAATCGGGTGGACGTAGGTGGCGAACGCGCCGTGCTCGTCGGCGAACTCGAATACCTCGCCGTTGGTGCGGTCCGGGTCGCCCAGGGTTGGGTTGTTGGGGCCGAAGAACCATGGCGCGAACGGGGTCTCCACGTTCAGCAGGCCGATGTGGCCGTGGAAGTGCGAGCGCACCTCCTGGCCCTGGTGCACGGTATGGCCGTCGCGGCTGGTTTCCTTTCCGAGAATGCCGCGGTCGACGCGACGTTCCCAGCGGTTCCACGACATCGGCGCGAGCTGGTCCAGCGCCTCGCCGGCCAGCAGGCGCAGCGCGTCGTCGTGGTCGGCGCGGTGGTGGCCGTCGCCGTTCAGGTGAACGTGATGGTCGGCCGACACGTAGCCTGCGGCCGAAGCGTCCCAGATCTGTGAAACAACCAGGTTGGCTTCAGCGTCCCGGCCGCCCGGGACGCGTATCTCGGTTTCGGCGACCCGCGACATCGGCCCGCGGGCGGCGAGCACGGTGTATCGGCCGGCCGGCAGCGTGAAATCGCTTTCGCCCTCGACGTAGAAGTAGTGGCGCCCGGTCTGCGGGTCGGCGTACGTGGCGTCGCCGGCGTAGGCGACCGGGTGGCCGTCGGACGCGACAATCGAAACGCGCGCGGTGACCGGATTGCCGTCGGCGTCGGCGATCGACAGCGAGAGCTTTCCGGTGGGGGCGCCATAGTTCCAGCTGGTGATCTCGACCGGTTCGGGCGCGCCACCGTAGGTGGGCACGCGCATCAGGCGGAACTGGCGCCGGTCGTCGAGCTCGACGAAGTAGATCTGCTCGCCGTCGGCGCCGAACGCCGGGGTCAGCGCGTAGGGGTGGCCGTCGGTCAGCCGGTGCCGCACGCGCGGGTCGTCGAGATCCATCGTCCAGAGGTGGTAGTCGTTGTCGATGGGCGCGCTGTAGACGATCAGGCGCAGGCTCGGGTGCACGTCGGCGGTCAGGTGATAGGTGAGCGTCTCGGCGTGGGCGATTCGGTCGTAGCCTTCGACGAAATCGCGCTCGCGCAGCACCCGGTGGGCGCCGCTGCCGTGCAGGTAGACCAGGCCGTCGCCGCCGGGCAGCCGGCGCGCATTGCGTACCACCTGGTTCAGTTCGGTCAGCACCTGGTCGGTGCCGGCTTCGAGATGGCGCCGCCGGAGCTCCAGGCTGCCGCTTGCCCCCGAGGTGTAGTAAAGAAACCGGCCGTCGGCCGAGAATTCCGGGTCGAGCTCGATGGCGGGCGTGTCGATGACCTGCTCGTTGCCGCTGTCGACGTCGAGCAGCACGATGGCCGTGTCCCTGTCCTGGTGGTTGTCGCGAACGAAGGCGATGCGCCTGCCGTCGGCCGACCAGCGCGGGCGGCCGTCGACGCCGGGGCCGCTCGTCAGACGCGTGGCTTCACCGGATTCCAGGTCCAGCAGCCAGATCCAGCCCTGCGCGGCGAAGGCCAATGTGCTCCCGTCCGGTGCCGGGGCGGGATCGGTCGGCCCGTGCGCCAGGATCGGCAGGTCGTGCTGCTCCAGGTAGACGTGGTGGCCGAAGTCGTCGAGCTTGGCGTAGCGGTTGGTCCACTGGGCGTCGGCGGTCTGAGCGATGAAGGTCGCGAGCAGGATGGCGATTGCTGCGAGGACGATGGCGTGGCGGTGTGTCATGGGTTTTCCCGGGTTCGGAATGCGTGATTGCAACTATTGCACAAATCGTTCGGGCGGGATGCGAGGACGGTCCCGCGGCGCCGATGGGTAGCTGCAGTTTAGTAGCCCGGATAAGCGCGCAGCGCGCATCCGGGGCCCAAGGCTGTGCCGGGCATTGATCCCGGGTGCGCTTCGCTTACCCGGGCTACGGGGTGGTCGCCGGATCGGCTCCGGACGACGGCGACAGATTGGTGTCTGGCTTGCTGAAAATCGCGACGTTGGCCCGCGGGATTTCCATCGTCCAGCCCAGTCGATCGGCGATGAATGCGAGGGTGGATTCGCGGTAGAAGACCACGTGCGTCGGGTCGCGGCGGTAGTGCCAGTGGGCGAAGCGGGCGTCGTCGGTCTGGAACATGGTCATGACGCCCAGCAGGCCGCCGCGGCGGAGCAGGGCGTCGAGGCGCCGGAATTCATCGGCGGGGCGGTGCATGTGCTCGACGACTTCGGTGCATGTGATGAAGTCGTAGCTTTGCGCTAGCGCTGCGTCGTCGGCCTGGTAAATTGGATCGAAGAGACGGACCCGGTGCCCGGCTTCTTCCAGCATTGCCGCCAGCGCCGGGCCGGGGCCGCAGCCGTAGTCCAGGCCTTCGGAACTCGGGGCGAGCCGGTCGATCAGCGGATCGGCCAGGCGGGCCAGGAACCGGCGGTAGCCGGGGTCGTCGACGTCGTTGCGGTGCTTGTCGTACTCGCGCTTTTCTTCGGTCGGGCCGGGCAGCTGCGCCGGCGACAGGAAGGTCGCGGCGCACCGCTCGCAGCGCCGATATTCGCACCCGTCGACATCGGCGAAGAAGCGCGTCTCGGCCTCTTCGCAAACCGGGCAGCCCGGCGCCCCCTGGTTCATCGCGGCTTTACTGCGCGTCGAGGTGATCCCTCAGGTCGTCGAGGTAGTCGCGGATGCGCGCGGCGTTCTTGCCCAGGTCGCTGCCGCCGACGCGCGACTTGGAGCGGATGTCGAGGATGCTGCCGCCGTCGACCGCGCGTACCCGGATGACGATATCGTCCTTGAAGCCGTACCACAGCGTGGTGTCGGTGGCCTCGATGCGACCGTCGGCGGTGACCGCGCTGACGATTTCCCAGCCCTGTTCGCGCGCGGTGTCTTCGGCCAGCTCGACCAGGGCTTCGGGATCGAGTTCGGTTTCCAACGTCTGAATATCGGGATACGCCTCGGCCTGCTGCGTGGCGACCTCGTCACCCGGGTATTCGGGGGGGTTGGGCGCATCTTTCCGCAGCGGGCGCACGTCGACGAATTCGGGCGGGTTGGTCGTGTCCGTGCTGATGTCGTGGATGAACGGCAGGCGCTCGACAGTGTTGCCGACGTAGAGCGGAACAGCGACGACAGAAGCGCCGAGGACCAATGCGGCGACCAGCGGCACTGTCTGGCCGGCGCGGGTTTTGGGTATCAGCAGGAAGACGATTGCGACGATTGCACCGGCCGCGCCTGCGTACAGGGCATAGCGCATCACGCCGCGCAGGCCGAAGCCGAGATCCCACAGGCCCATTCGGTAACCCGGCCCGCCGATCAGCAGCAGCACCAGCGCGATGATGGAAAGGACCAGGGCCAGACGTGAAATTTTCATGCGATTCGTTCCCTTGGCGGTATGTCCGACGATTGTGCCATGGCCGGATGATGCCCCGTTGAATTGGAATTGGCAGCAGACAGGATGAGATAATCCGGGCGAGCCCGAATCCGCCGGAACGCCGATGACGAAAACACCATCCGACAAGCTGCGCTGCGCGCTGGTCCAGGCCGACACCCGCTGGGCCGACCCGCCGGCCAACCGCGAAAATCTGGCGCGGTTGATGGACAGCGCGCCCGGCTGTGATCTTTATGTTCTGCCGGAGACGTGCAACACGGGCTTCCTCGGCGACAGCGATCTCGACGAGGCCGGGCGCCACGACGAGATTACCGACGGTCGCGAGGTGGCCTGGCTGGAGTCGCAGACTGGCGAGCGAGGTGCCGCGATCGCCTGCAGCATCGTGGCCGAGGAAAACGGAAAGCTCTTCAACCGCTTCGTGCTGACGCGGCCCGATGCCGGTACTGTTCTTTACGACAAGCGCCACCTGTTCGGTTTCGGCGGCGAAGGTCGGCGCTACACGGCAGGCGAACGGCGGGTGCGCGCCGGGCTCGCCGGAAGAAGAGTGGACCTGCAGGTCTGCTACGACCTCAGGTTCCCGGTCTGGTGCCGCAACGACGACGCGTTCGACCTGCAGATTTTCGTCGCCAACTGGCCGAGACCGCGCGCCGAAGCCTGGCGGACGCTGCTCAAGGCGCGCGCGATCGAGAACCAGTGCATGGTCATAGGCTTGAATCGCGCCGGGGTCGACGGCAAGAACATCGACTATCCCGGCAGCTCGGGGGCCTGGGATGCGCTTGGTGAATCGCTGGTGGGGCCGCTGGACGATCGCGAGCAGGTGGCGACCTTCGAGCTCGATTTTGCAGCCCAGGACGAGATTCGGAAGAAGTTTCCGTTCCTGCCGGATCGGGATCGATTCTCGATCGAGAGTTGATCCGTGAAAGGTGGTCCTACAGGTCGCGCATGACGCCCACGGCGAGACCTTCGAGGGCGAAGTCGTCGCCGGCGGCGACGTGAATGTTGTCGAATTCGGGGTTGGCCGCCTCGAGCACGATGCGACCGCTCTCGCGGCGAAGACGCTTGACGGTCACTTCGTCGTTGATCCGTGCGACCACGATCTGTCCGGAGCGCGCGTCCGGGGTACGGTGCACCGCGAGCAGGTCGCCGTCGAGGATGCCGGCCTCGATCATGCTGTTTCCGCTCACGCGCAGCAGGTAGTCCGGCCGGGGCTGGAACAGCTGCGAATCGAGCTCGACCATTCTTTCCCGGTTCTCGATCGCCAGCAGCGGCTGGCCGGCGGCCACGCGTCCGATCAACGGAATTCCGGCGGACATGCCGGCCCGGGCGGGCTCGTTTTCACGGGCGCCCAGCGGTACGATGCCGCGGGCGAGCCGCGGGTTGAGCCGGATGGCGCCCTTCTTCTCGAGCGCGCGCAGGTGCGACTGGGCCGCGTTGGGCGAGGAAAAGCCGAAATGCCGATTGATCTCGGCCCGGGTCGGCGGCAGACCGTCAGACGCCACGCGCGCCTGAATGTAGTCGAGGATTTCGCCCTGTCGCCGGGAAAGCTTCATGCGCGTACTATATCAAGATACAGTAGTTCGCGCTATTGTTTGTCGGCGGGGCGGTTGATGTTGCTGGCCCCCTGCGGCGACGGCGAGTCGTGAATGTGCGCGCGGGGATAGGGGTAATAAAAGCGCGTTCCGAATCCGCCGTAGTAGAACGGCGCGCGGTAATAGGGCCAGTAATACGGGTAGCCCCAGTTGTAGTAGCCGTGACCGTACCAGTACTGCTCCTGGCGCTCGGGCCACAGGTAGACGGCATCGGCGGCCACCACCGGGTAGACGTATTCGAACTCGCCGACCTTGCCCTCGCGGAATCCGGTGAGTTCGCCGGCCACCGTCACCTCGCGCCCGTTGACGAAGATTTCCGGGTCGATGAATTCGTTGCGACAGGCGATGAAGCGTCCGTGCTCGCGATCCGATCTTACGGGCCGGGCGGTGCGGTCGAGTTCCTGGGCCAGGATTTCGATGCAGGTGCGCTGGGCCTCCGGCCGCGTTTCGACCACCACGCCGCCCCAGCGAACATTGGCGCCCGCCGAACGTTCCGTTGCCTGGTCGGGATAGAAAGATTCCGAATAATCGCCTTCCAGCGGCGCGGGAACGGAAGCGCAGCCGGCAACGGCGCCGACGGCGAGCGCGATCATCAAGCGGAACGGTTTCATGGGGGAGGCCTCTTTTCTGTCGTGACAAATATTAAGACTGATTAAACGAGCTCGGGTTCCTTGCAATCGGCCGCCAGCCAGCGGTTTTTCTGCCGAACGCGGAGACGGCAGTTTCGCTTCGAAACGGCCCGTATTTCAACATGGAATACTCGCCGGCCAGCGTGATCAGCTCGTGACCGTTGTCGATGCGTTCGGCGGATCTGCGAGCCGTCTCCAGCGCCGTCTCGCCGATCAGCGGGCGAACGCCGGCACGCCGAAGTCTGCCGCACAGGCGATGCCAGGCGCGGTCCAGCCGGTCGCGGCGCCGTCGGGCATTCGTCGAGGCCTGCAGCAACAGCGCCAGCGGTACCAGCACAAGGCCCGCCAGCGCCACCAGCAGGGCCGCCTTGACCCCCGGCGGCAGGGTGTCGAGGCCGAGCGAGGCCAGAAAGTTCTGCTGGCGCCTGGCGTCGAACCCGAGTACCCAGCGGTTCCAGAGGTTCTGCAGCCGGTCGTACTGGTTGCGCAGCTGGTATAGCCATTCCCCGCTCAGCCAGCCTTGCGAGCCGGACAGGGCACTGCGCGCGCCGTCTCGAATGCGCGAAGGAGATACCGCCGCGGTCGGATCGACGCGCGTCCATCCCTGGCCTTCCAGCCACACCTCGGCCCAGGCGTGGGCGTCGGACTGGCGCACCAGCAGGTATTCGTCGGCGGCCTGCCAGAATCCCCCCTGGTAGCCGGTAACGATGCGCGCGGGAATGCCCGCGGCCCGCATCAGCACGACGAAAGCCGAGGCGTAGTACTCGCAGTAACCCACGCGCAGGTCGAACAGGAACTCGTCGGCGCCGTGCCGACCCAGCGGCGCGGTCTCGAGGCTGTAAAAGAAATCTTCCCGGTTGAACCAGGCCAGCACCGCGTCGATCAGGGCGCGGTCGTCTGCCGGGTATCGTCGTCGGAGCTCCTCTGCGTGGGCGCGCGTGCGCGGGTTGCTGCCTTCGGGGAGCAGCAGCGCGAAACGGCGCATGGTCTGCAACAGGTCCACGGAATCCTGGAAATCGGGCTGGCTGATCACGTCGTAGGACATCAGCGTCGTCACCGGCGTCTTGCTGATCAGCTCGAAATCCGCGGTCAGGCGGGCGTCCTCGGGCGCGCGTACCGGGTAGTCCAGCGAAAACAGCCAGCGCCTTTCGCTGGGTTCGAGCTGGACCGTGTAGGAAAATGCGCCAGGGCCGGGCCGCGGCGTGCGCTCCGGGGCGCGATTGGAATAAAAAAGCCTGCGCCAGGTGCGACCGTCGAAACGCCACAGGACGGGCCCGCGCCAGTATCGTTCGCTGCGCGGGGGCGGCGGTCCGTCGAACGAGACCCGGAACGCCGGGCTGTCGTCGGCGAACAGGCTGGCGATGTTGCCCGGCGACATCTCGTCGGAAAGCCCGGTCCGGCCGTCCAGCGCGTTTTCTGGCATGCCCCAAAGCGGCGAGGCCAGGCGCGGAAACAGCGTGAACAGAACCAGCGCGAACGGCACCGCCAGCAGCATCAGCAAAAAGCCGTCGCGGACCACGCTTGCCGCGCCCGCCGCTGCCGGCGGGGAGTCCGTGACAGGTGTCGGCGCGGAATCGGCGTCGCGCTGGATTCTCATCAGCGCGGCGGTGACCAGCGCGCAGCCGACGACCAGGTAGGCGAAAAGCACCAGCTGCTGGCTGAACAGGAACTGGGTCGCGATCAGGAAGTAGCCCAGCGCCGCGACGACGCGTGCGTCGCGCAGCCTGAACATTTCCGATAGCTTGGCGGCAATCATCACGCACAGGAGCACCGTGGCGGCGCGGCGGCCCCAGAATGTGCCGTAGTGCGCGATGACCAGCGCCAGCCCACCGAAGGTCAGGAACCCGCGGATCAGCCAGTTGGGGCGGCGAAGCCCCAGCACCTCGACGGTCGCCCGCCAGATCGCGGCCAGCACGATCACCAGGGCCAGCCACGGCGGCATCGCGGCCAGGTGGGGCAGTGCGGCGAACAGGAACGCGCCGACCACAAGCAGCACCGTCGTGGGTGAAAGCGCGCCGGTCATCCGAATTCGCCCAGCGCGTCGAGGCAGCGAATCCTGTGCGCCTCACCCGAGCCGGGTTCGATGGTCGTTGCGCCAAGCTCCATGCCGTACTCGAATTCGTTGCGCTCGGCTTCCATCACCCAGCGCGCCAGGATCGAGATCCGCTCTTCCAGCGAGCGGCCCGGCGCATCGGTCAGTCGGAGGATGATCCGGTCGCGCTCGGGGCGGGTGAACTGCCGGGCGAGAAGATGCTGATGGCGCTGGCTGGCCTTCCAGGCGATCCGGTGCAGGGGGTCGCCCTCGCGCCAGTCGCGCAGGCCATGGAACTCGTCGCTTTCGTCCCCGGAGCGATTGCGGCTGTCCGAACTTCCCGACGTGAGTAGCGGCGGCGCCTGGTCGGCGGGCCTGGGCCAGACCAGCACCTTGTGTTCGGGCCAGAACCAACTCCAGGCCTCGAACCAGCCCAGCGGATGGCGAGTGCGAAGCCTGATTCGCGGAATCTCCATCCAGCCGCGCCGGCGGGTCGGGATCGACAGGGCGGTCTCGGCGCTGGCGGAGGCCGCAAGATCGACCCCTGCGGCGGGTGAAAGCCGCTTGCTTTCGGCCACCAGGCCGCGCCGCGCCCGGTCCCGGGTGTCGCGCAGGGTGATCGAAAGCTCCAGTGGGGCACCGGCAAATGTCTGGCCGGGTACGCAGCCGGCCACGCGCACGCCGTCGAGATTGCGGTGCGCGATGTGCATCGACAAAAGCCCGATGCCGGCGACCAGGAAGGTCGTGAACAGGCCGAGGTTGTTGTTGAAGTTGAGACTGCCCAGCAGCATCGCGAACAGCAGCAGGCCGACCAGCCAGCCAAAGCGGGTCGGCAGGATATAGATCTGTCGATAGCCCAGGGTCAGCGGCGGATGCACCGGACCTCGCCGCCGAAGCCAGGCCGCGAAGCGGACCTGGGCGGCGTCAACCCACGATCTGGCCCGGTCTCCCTCAGGGAACGGGGGTTTCGCCGAGGATCTCCTCGACGACATGTTCGGGCTCTCCGCTGTTGGGGTGGCATTGAAGGCGATGGGCGGCCAGTGGCGCGAATATCCGCTTGACGTCGTCGGGCAGCACGAATTCGCGGTCCTGCAGCAGGGCGTGGGCGCGCGCGGCCTTGAGCATCGCCAGCGACGCGCGCGGGGACAGCCCGGCGCGCAGCGCGGCGTGGGTGCGTGTCGCCTGGACCAGCATCTGGATGTAGTCGAGCACGGGTTCGGATACGTGCAGTGCGTCGGCCGATTCGGCCAGCGCCAGCAGGTCGTCCGGGCTCATTGCCCGGTCGAGGCCGGCCAGCAGCGTCTTGCGGTCGGGTTCGACCAGCAGTGCGCGCTCCTGCTCGGGGGCCGGGTAGCCGAGACTGATCCGCAGCAGGAATCGATCGAGCTGGGAATCCGGCAGCGGGTAGGTGCCGACAAGATCGAGCGGGTTCTGGGTCGCGATGACGAAGAACGGTGGCGGCAGCGGGTGGGTGTGCCCGTCCAGGCTCACCTGCTGTTCGGCCATGGCTTCCAGCAGCGCGCTCTGGGTGCGCGGCGTGGCGCGGTTGATCTCGTCGGCGAGTACCACGTTGGCGAAGATCGGGCCGGGCCGGAATTCGAACGTTTCATCGTTCCGGCGCCATACCGAGACACCGAGAATGTCGGCCGGCAGAAGATCGTTGGTGAACTGGATCCGCTGCCAGCGGCCGCCGGTGACGATGGCGATCGCGTGGGCCAGCGTGGTCTTGCCGACACCGGGCAGGTCCTCGATCAGCAGGTGGCCGCCGGCCAGCAGGGCCGAAAATGCCAGGTCGATCTGCTCGGACTTGCCGAGGATGACCCGGTTGACCGCGGCTATCGCCTCGCCCAGTCGCCGGCGGGACCCGGACCGAATCTCTTCGGCCCGCCCGATTGCATCACTCATTCGGCCTCACTCATCCAGCAGCGCGTTGAGCTTGGCGGCGCAGATGAAATCGTTCTCGCTCAGGCCGTCTATCGCATGCGTCGTGAAGTTCACCAGGCAGAAGTTGTAGCCACCTTCGAAATCGGGATGGTGTCCTTCCTGGTTGGCCACCCACGCCATTGCATTGATGAAGGCCATGGTCTTGTAGAAGCCCTTGAACTCGAACCGGCGGAAAATCCGCTTGCCGTCGTCGCTGGCTTCCCATCCGGGCACCTGGCCCAGCAGCGTGTCGATGCGGTCGCGGTCCAGCGGGTTGGTGCCACCCTCGCAGGGGGCGCATTTCTGTTCCTTGAGGTCTTCGCTCATTTTCAGGCAGCTTCCTTTTCTTTTGGAGGATAAGTGGGCTCGAACTGGCCGAGCGCGCGGGCCTTGCGGATCAGTCCGATCAGGTCCTGCTCGGCCAGCCCGAACAGGTCGTCCATGCTGTCGAGCACGTAGTAGACCGTCTGGTAGATATCGATTCGGTAGGGCGTACGCAGCGCGTCGATGGGATCGAACGGCCGCCGAATCGGTTCCGGGCTTTCGGTGGCATAGATCGTCTCGCCCGGCGACGAGGCGATGCCGCCGCCGTAGATCTTCACGCCGTCCGGCGCGCTCAGCAGCCCGAATTCGACCGTGAACCAGTACAGGCGTGCGAGAAACACGCGCTCCTTCTTCGACGCGTTCAGGCCGGCCTTGCCGTAGGCTTCGGTGAAATCCGCGAACGCCTGGTGGGTAAGCATCGCGGTATGGCCGAAGATTTCGTGGAAGATGTCCGGCTCCTGCAGATAGTCCATTTCCTCGCGCGTCCTGATGAAGGATGCCGCGGGAAATTTCTTTTCGCTGAGCAACTGGAAGAACCGGTCGAAGTTGATCAGCGCCGGCACCGGGGCCACTTCCCAGCCGGTGCGCTCGCGCAGCACATCCGAGACGTCGTTGGGCTGGGGAATGCGATCGGCCGGCAGGTTCAGGGCGTCCAGTCCCTGCAGGAACTCGTTGCAGACGCGACCGGGAATGATCTCCATCTGGCGCTTGTAAAGGTCGGCCCAGACGGCGTGTTCGTCGTCGGTGTAATGGATGAAACCGTTCTCGTCCGGTACCTTGGCTTCGTACTTGCTGGACTTGCCCATGGTCTACCTCGAAATTGAATTCTTGTGAGTTCTGTGACAACAATGGATTCTATCAGTTGACCCGGCAATGCCGATGAAGAGCTCCCTGATGACGCATGAATTGACGGCGATGCCGAACTTTCACGCCGGCACCTGGTATCAGCACGACCTGGGTGCGGCAGGAGGCGACGACGCGCTCTCCGGAGACGCTCGGGCGAAAACGGTCGTCGTCGGCGCAGGTCTTGCCGGGCTGAGTACCGCGCTGGGCCTGGCCGAGCGCGGAGAGCACGACATCCTGGTGGTGGACCGGGGCGGCCCGGCCGAGGGCGCTTCCGGGCGCAACGGCGGGTTCGTGTTCGGCGGCTTTTCGCTGGACAATCTCGAGCTGGCCCGCCAGCGCGGCGCCGACAAGGCCGCGCTGATGCACGGCTGGACGCGCGCTGCAGTCGACCTGGTCCGGAAGCGCTGCAAGGAGATGGGCGTTCCGGTTTCCGAAGGCAGTGTGCTGCTGGCCGACTGGTTCGGCAAGCCCGAGCGTCTGCGCCAGTTTCAGGAGCGGATGCACGAGCTCCTGGATTTTCGCCTCGAGTGGGTCGACGAGCGGACCGTTCCGCGATACGTCGCGTCGGCGCGCTACGGCGCCGGCCTTATCGAGCCCGGTTCGTTTCATTTCAACCCGCTGGCCTACGCCCGCGCGATTGCCGCCCGGCTGCGTGATTCGGGCGCCCGGGTGGCGTCGAATGCCCCTGTGATCTCGATGACTCGCGAGCGCTCCGGCTGGCGACTGGAAACGCCGAGTGCCGAAATCCGGGCCGATCGCGTGGTGCTTGCCACCGGGGGTTACGAGCGCCGACTTTGGCCTCGCGTCCAGCGCGCGATTCAACCGATCGGCACCTACGTCATGGTGACCGAACCATTGGGCGAGCGACTCGATCAGCTCATTCCCGGCGGCGTGGCGGTCTACGACACCCGCTTTGCCTTCGACTACTACCGTCCGCTGCACGACGGCCGACTTCTCTGGGGCGGCCGCATCTCGGTGGCCGACCGCGATCCGGACGCGATCCGCAAGCTGCTTTACCGCGACATGCTGCGCGTGTTTCCTTCATTGGCCGGCTGCCGTATCGACTTTTCCTGGGGCGGCTGGATGAGCTATGCCCGCCACCAGATGCCCATTCTTGGCGAACTCGAGCCCGGCCTGTGGAGCGCGCTGGCGTTCGGCGGCCACGGCATGGCCCCGACCACGCTGGCCGGTGACGTGCTGGCCGAGGCGATGACCGGCGACCGGACCCGGCTCGCCGAATTCGAGACCTGGGGCCCTGACTGGGCGGGCGGTCCGTTCGGTCGCGCCGCGGTGCAGGGGGTTTACTGGTGGAAGCAGTTACGGGACCGGCTTCGCTGAGGCGCGACCGCCGGCTTTGAAGAGAAAACTGACGACGAACTTCATGACGACGGGAAATCGATATGTCGAGACTTTCGAAATGCCGGGCAAGCCCGGCGGTGATGCTTGCGGTGATCCTGGCCGGCGGCGCCATGGCGTCTGACGGCGACGTCTTGCGGATTCGCGATTTCGGCATCGTGCCGGGCGTGCTGCCGACCGGGCCGCTGAACGCAATCACCGACGTGGCCGGCGCGCGGGTCGGGCACCAGACGCTGATCGAGGGCGAGTCGATCAGAACGGGCGTGACCGCAATCCTGCCCCACGGCGGGAATGTCTTCGCAGAAAAGGTCCCGGCCGCGGTCTTCACCGGCAACGGCTTCGGCAAGGCGGCCGGCTTCGAGCAGGTACGCGAACTGGGCAATCTCGAGTCGCCGATCCTGCTGACCAACACGCTGAACGTCGGCACGGCCCTTTCGGCCGGCGCGAAGTGGGTGATGGCCCAGCCCGGAAACGAGCAGGTGCGGTCGGTCAACGTGGTGGTCGGCGAGACCAACGACGGTTACCTCAACGACATCCGCGGCCAGCATGTGTCGGAGAAAGACATTTTCGCGGCGATCGAGTCGGCGCAGCCGGGACCGGTTGCCGAGGGCAACGTCGGGGCCGGGACCGGCACGCGCGCCTTCGGCTTCAAGGGCGGCATTGGCACTGCGTCTCGAAAGCTGCCGGACGCCCTGGGCGGCTGGACGGTCGGCGTGCTGGTACAGGCCAATTTCGGCGGCGTGCTGACCATCGACGGTTTGAAGGTCGGGCAGGCGCTTGATAAGTATGACTTTCGCGACGAGCTGGTCGAGGCGGCCGCCAGGACCCCGGCCGATCCGGAGGACGGTTCGATCATGGTGGTGATCGCCACCGACGCGCCGGTCGGGTCGCGCAACCTCGAACGCATGGCCAGGCGCGCGCCTTTGGGCATCGCCCGCACCGGTGGCTACATGAGCAACGGATCGGGAGACTTCGTAATCGCGTTTTCGGTCGCCGAGCGCATTCGATACGCCGATTCCGAGCCTGTGCACGAGCGTACGCGCCTGTCGAACGATCACACCAGCGCGCTGTTCCTGGCCACCGTCGAGGCGGTCGAGGAATCGATCTACAACGCGCTGGTGGCCGCAGAAAGCATGACCGGTGTCGATGGTCGATCGCTCGGGGCGCTGCCGCTGGAGTCGCTGCGCGAGCTGGCCGCGCAGCGGCGCCGGGATTGAGGACCGGACATCAGTCGGCGTCGATCGCGTCGCCGAGCCTGACGAGCGCATCGCGTACCACCGACCAGGTCGGCGAATCCGGAATGACGAGCTCGAAGTGGCCGGCGCCGGGCATCGTCACCTTTTCGACCGCGTCACCGGCGTTGGACGCGGCGGTGAAGTAGCGCTCGGCGGGGACGCTCCAGGTTTCGTCCAGTTCGCCGTTGACCAGGATCTGCGGCACGCCCAGCGGCACCAGGCGCATCGTCGAGCCCTGGGCGTAGCGCCGTGGGCGTTCGATCGGGGTGCCTTCCATCAGCAGCGTTGCCGCATCGCCGCAGGTCTTCTGTTCGGACAGATACTCGAGATCGGCCGCGGCGGCCAGAGCAACGACGCCGTCGATGGGCTGCGGGTCGGGACTGAACAACGGGCTGGATTCGGCAAGTCGCGGCCGGGCCGCGAGCCACAGCGCCAGCTGTCCGCCGGCCGAGTGGCCGATTGCGACGACCCGGTCGACGTCCAGCGGGTGGCGCCTGGCGAGATCGGGCAGGAAATCGACCGCCGCTGCGGCGTCCAGGAAGGTATTGGGCCAGCCGCCGCCGGGCTCGCCGACGCGGCGATATCCGATGGTCCAGGTGGCCCAGCCCAGATCGGTGACGGCTTCGGCGAAAGCGGCCATGTAGCCCTGGTCGTAGGCGGCCAGCCAGCAGCCGCCGTGGACGATCACAGCGACGCCGAACGGGCCGTCGCCCTCCGGCATGCGCAGCTCGCCGAACTGGCGCGCCTCGCTTCCGTAGGCAATCACTTCGTCGGGTTCCGGCTGCGGCAGGGCGAACGCTTCCTGCGCGCTGAGCGGTTGGCCCGGCTGGTCGGCAAACCCGGCCCCCGCCACCAAGCCGGCCAGCATCGCGAGCAGGTGCCGAATCGGTGGTCGACGGCGTACGACGGTAGTCGTCGACTTTGTCATCATCTTCATCATCGCTTTGATCACTGGAAGCGTCGCATGTAGTTCCACTCGAAGGCTCGCTTGAGCCAGTGAAGGGGCAGTATCGGCGGTGATGCGACGGTCAGCCTGTCGCTGCGAACGATCAGCATCGCCTTGTCCTGCATGTCCACGATATAGACCAGTTCCGGCCGGAACGGCTTCGACGGGGCGCGTCCGGCCAGTTCGTCGAGCATGTTGCGCGCCGCCGCGGCGGCCTGGTTTTCCGCGGTGTGTCCACGCTTCGGCAGCCATTCGGGCCCGACGTAGCTGCCGGCGTCGCCGACCACGTAGACCCGTCGCATGCCGGGCGCGCGGCAGTACTCGTCGGCCGCAAGCAGCCCACCGTCGGAGCGGCGCAAGTCGGTTCGGTCGAACCAGGCGGCACCGGTGAGTCCCGGCATGAACACGGTCAGGTTCGAAATGAACTCGTCTTCGTCGGTCACGACCCGGTCGGACTCGATTCGGGTCGGCGTGACGCCCAGCCGGGTTTCGATCCCGCGCTTGCGCATTTCGGCGAGCAGCCGCTCGGCGGCCTTGTCGCCTAGACGCCCGCCGGGCCGTGTCGAAGATGAAAAGAACACCAGGCGGAAGTCCCCGCGCCGGCGATTGCGCCGCAGCCAGGTCTCGATGCCGAACAGCAGCTCGAACACCGGCCCGCCGCGGATCGCCGAGGCCTCGTCCGGGTTGCCGGTGAAACCGAATGCCAGGGTGCCTTGGTCGAGGGCGTGCAGCCGCTGGCGAAGCCGCGCCATTTCATCGATGCCCCTGCACGGAACGAATGCGTTCGACAGGCCTTCGGGACGATCGATGAAGCGAGCGCCGCTGGCGATGATCAGGCCGTCGTTTTCGATCGTGCCGGCACCGGTTTCCAGTCGTCGGCCGCCGTCCGACAGCCCGGTTGCCGAGGTCTCGTGGTAGTCGACGCCCATTCGCTCGAAGAACCTGTCCAGGGCCACCTTGTGCTTGTCCGGTTCGTCGTCCCCGGTCGGGATCCAGATCGTGCCGGGGTAGAAGACGAACGCCGGGTGCGGCGCTACCAGGTCGATGCCGACGCTCCGGTCGGCCTTTCGGATGGCCCTTACCGCATTCAGGCCGCCGAATCCGGCGCCGACGATGGTGATTCTCTGCATGGCTTTCACTCGCTGCGCATCGTGGAACAGACTACCATTTGTTTGCCGGCCCGCCCGTGTTTGCAAGCCCGGCAAGCCTTGTTTTCGGCCGCGATCAGCTATAGTTCGTTACCTGATCGCCGCATTGAAGCCCAAGCATGAAAAGTACCGCAGACATCCGCCGCGAATTCCTCGAATTCTTCGCCGAGCGCGACCATAAAATCGTGCGCTCCAGCTCGCTGGTGCCGGGCAACGACCCCACGCTGCTGTTCACCAACGCCGGCATGGTGCAGTTCAAGGACGTGTTCCTGGGCGCCGAAAAGCGCGATTACAAGCGCGCGACCACGGCCCAGCGCTGCGTGCGCGCCGGCGGCAAGCACAACGATCTCGAGAACGTCGGCTACACCGCTCGTCATCACACCTTTTTCGAGATGCTGGGCAACTTCAGCTTCGGTGATTACTTCAAGCGCGAAGCCATTGAATTCGCGTGGGAATTTCTGACCGTCAACTGCGGTTTTCCAGCTGAAAAACTTTGGGTGACGGTGTACGAGGACGACGAAGAGGCCGCCGCCATCTGGCTCGACGAGATCGGCGTCGCCCCGGCCCGCCTCTCGCGCATCGGCGACAAGCCGGGCAAGCGCTTCGAAAGCGACAACTTCTGGGCCATGGGCGATACCGGCCCGTGCGGGCCGTGCAGCGAGATCTTCTACGACCACGGCCCGGAGGTGCCCGGCGGACCGCCCGGCACGCCCGAAGAGGACGGCGACCGCTACATCGAGATCTGGAACCTGGTGTTCATGCAGTTCGACCGCGCCGCCGACGGCCGGATGTCGCCGCTGCCCAGCCCCTGCGTGGATACCGGCATGGGCCTGGAGCGGCTGGCGGCGGTTTTGCAGGGCGTGCATTCGAACTACGAGATCGACCTGTTCGCGCACCTGATCAAGGCCGCGGCCGAAAAGACCGGCGCCGACGACCTTGGGCAGGCCTCGCTCAAGGTCATCGCCGACCATATCCGCGCCTGCGCGTTCCTGGTCGCCGACGGCGTGCTGCCGGCCAACGACGGTCGTGGCTACGTGCTGCGCCGCATCATCCGACGCGCGATCCGGCACGGCTACAAGCTCGGCTGCAAGCAGCCGTTCTTCGCCGCCATGGTCGATCCGCTGGTCGAAGTCATGGGCGAGGCCTACCCGGAGCTGGTGGACAAGCGCGACCAGATCATCGATGCGCTTTCGCGCGAGGAGCAGCGCTTCGGTGAAACGCTCGAGCAGGGGATGAAGCTGCTGGAAGAGAGCATACTCCCAGGGCGAATGCGGGCTTGGGCCACTCAGAATTTCGGCCGAGAGTCTGTGGGACCAGTTCGTCTCGATAGTCTCGGAGGAGAATATGATCGATTCCTCGGCACCTATGTGAACGACTCCGAGTCCCGCACGACCGTTGAGTTCTGTTATGCGCATAGGGGAGGCAGGAATGCGGTTCGCCAACTGAGGCAGTTGTTTGTTCCGGCCACCAAGCGGCAGCGCGGCGACCGATCCATATTTTTGTTTGTTTCTGAGGCGGTTGGGACAGCGAACATTGATAAGGAACTCGCGGAAGAGGCGCAAAGGCACTCTGATGTTCAAGCTTTCTTTTTGCACCCCGATGACCTTCCGCAAAGCATCTCCGGCGAGCTGGCTTTCAAGCTCTACGATACGTTTGGTTTTCCGCTAGATTTGACACGCGACATCGCTCGCGAGCGCGGATTGTCAGTAGACGAAGCCGGCTTCGAGTCGCAAATGCAGCAGCAGCGTGACCTTGCGAGACGGGCTAGTAAGTTTGAGTCGCATCATCTCGACCGATTGGTCATCTCGGATCAGGTTGATATTGCCGTTCAGCCGGGACCGACAAATTTTGTTGGATATGATAAAACTGCGATCGATGATGCCGTGATCCGCAGAATCGTCGCGAATGACACGATCGTATCGACGGTAGACGCACCGACCGAGTGTGTGCTGATTTTGAACCGAACGCCCTTCTATGCGGAATCTGGCGGACAAGTCGGCGACACTGGGCTGATCTCAGGGCCCCATGGCGTCTTCAAGGTGCGAGATACCAAAAAAGTCGGGGGTGAATTTTTTGCTCATTTCGGGGTTGTCGAGTCAGGGTCCCTTTCCGTTGATGACCTCGTGACTGCAGCGATCGACACCGAGAGACGCGCCGATATCGTCCGGCACCATTCGGCGACTCATTTGTTGCACGCTGCGTTGCGCGAGATCCTCGGCGAGCACGTGCAGCAGAAAGGTTCGCTGGTGGCCCCCGACCGGCTGCGTTTCGACTTCTCGCATTTCGAGCCGGTAACGCCCGGGCAGCTGCGCGAAATCGAGACCCGGGTCAACGAGCAGATCCAGGCCAATGTCGCTGCCTCGGCCGAGGAAATGGACTATGACCAGGCGATGGACGCCGGCGCACTGGCGTTTTTCGGCGACAAGTACGGCGATCGCGTGCGGGTGCTGCAGTTCGGCGATTATTCGACCGAGCTTTGCGGCGGTACCCATGTCGACCGGGTCGGCGATATCGGCGCGTTCAAGATCGTGCACGAAACCGGTATTTCTGCCGGCGTTCGCCGCATCGAGGCGGTCGCGGGTCGCCGGGCGGTGGCCTGGATGCAGGACACCGACCGTGCGCTGCGCAGCGTGGCCGAGCGACTCAAGTCCTCGCCGGAGCAGGTCGGGGCGCGGGTCGAGCAGCTTCTGGATCGATCCAGGGAACTGGAAAAGGAACTGGATCGGATCAAGCAGAAGCTGGCTTCGGCACGAGGCTCGGACCTGAGCGCCAATGCGAAGGATATCGGCGGCGTCAAGGTGCTGGCCGAAAGACTGGAGGGGGTCGACCCGAACAGCCTGCGCGATACCGTCGATCAGCTCAAGAACAAGCTCGGCTCGGCGATCGTCGTCCTGGGTACCGAGGCCGGGCAGGGCGTTCGGCTGGTGGCCGGCGTGACCGGCGACCTGACCGACCGCTTCAAGGCGGGCGAACTGGTCAACTTCGTTGCCGGCCAGGTCGGCGGCAAGGGCGGCGGTCGTGCCGACTTCGCCCAGGCCGGCGGGAGTGACGCCGAGAACCTCGGGGCCGCGATGGAATCCGTTTTCGGCTGGGTCGAGGGCAAAAGCTGACGCGGATCGATTCCGCTCCACCCGCCTTATATCGGAAACTTGACCGGAATTGAACCTTGTATCTGTTAGCCTGATAAGCGAACTTGCATAAAGGCGTAAAGCAATGGAAATCGTGATCTGGTTGATTGTCGGTCTGGTCGTCGGTGGCGCAATCGGCGCCCTGGCGACATGGTGGATCAGCCGTGCCCGCGGCGGGGCGGTTTCGGTCATGCAACTCAAGCAGGAAAACGACAGATTCAAGAACGAAGTCACCGAGCATTTCGTCGAGACGGCCCGCCTGATCAACCAGATGACCGACAGCTACAAGCAGGTGTTCGACCACCTGAGCAGCGGCGCCGAGAAACTGGTCGACGAGAAAAGCCTTGCCGAGCGCCTGCCGCCGGCCAGCGGACAGGAAGTCAAACTCAAGCAATTCGGCGCGTCGTCGGCATCCGAAAAGACCGAAAATAAAGCTCCAAAGTCCGGCAGTGGCGGGGATGGCGGCTCCGGCAACAAAGCCGAAAAGGTCGACGAGCGTTCCGCTTCAGCCGCTTCCGGGCGCGTCGACCCGCTGAAGAGCAGGCCCGGTGCGTCGGCAGGCGCCGGGGCCGGTCAGACAGGGTCGGGCAAGACGGGCACCAGGGAAGATGCCCCCAGCGACAAGCCCCGGGAAACCGGCGGCGAAAAGCGAAGCGAGAGTGCCGACGCGGGCAGACGGGAAGACGCAAGCGCCTCGAAGGCCGATCAGTCGCCCGGAAAATCCCGCACCAGCGACTGAAGTTCGACCGATTCGGCATCGTCGCCCGGACGGATTGTCAACACGCTGCCCTGCGTGTACCAGTCACCGAGCACGATACGTTCCCGGCGCCGGCCGTCGACGTCATGCATGTGCCTGAAGGGGCGATGGGTGTGGCCGTGGATCATGCGCTTCGCGCCGGATTCCCGAAACAGCGCTTCTGCGTCGTCGGCGACCACGTCCATCTCCGGAGAATCGGCTTTTCGGTTGCGCAGGCGACTTGCGCCCCGGAGGAGCGCCGCGACGGATCGTCGGAACCAGAGCGGGCGGGCCAGCATGCGACGCTGCCAATCCGCCTGGCTGACGCGGGCGCGGTAGCGCTGGTACTGGATGTCCAGCGTGCAAAGCTGGTCTCCGTGAAGCAGGAGCGTGGGCGTGCCGTAGAGATCGATCAGGCGCGGCTGTTCGAGCATTTCCATGCCGCACAGCCGGCAGTAGTCGGGTCCCAGAAGGAAGTCGCGGTTGCCGTGCAGGAATGCCAGTCGGGTGCCGCTGCTCGCCAGAGCGCGAAGGCCGTCGGCGATGTCGAGCTCGAACTTCCCGACCCCATCGTCGCCTATCCAGGCTTCGAACAGGTCCCCCAGGATATAGATTGCCTCGGCCTCTCGCGCCGGACCGGCCAGGAAGGCCCTGAACCGGTCGGTAATGTCGGGGCGCGACGGACCCAGGTGCAGGTCCGAAATGAAAAGGGTTTTTCTGCCGGTATCGATCGAACGTCTCGCCCCGAAATCCTCGCGAGTCGCGCTCAGAGGATCTCGACGCGCTCGATGACCACCGGTTCGACCGGTACGTCCTGGTGCGGCCCGCGCGCCTCGGTCGGAACGAAGCGGATCTCGTCCACCACCTCCATGCCCTCGATGACGCGGCCGAACACCGCGTAGCCCCAGGTGCGGCCGGACTGCTTGCCGCGGTGGTCCAGCGCCGGGTTGTCGACGACGTTGATGAAGAACTGGGCGGTTGCCGAGTCCGGATCGTTGGTTCTGGCCATGGCAAGCGTGCCGCGCTCGTTCGACAGGCCGTTGTCGGCCTCGTTCTTGATCGGCGCCTCGGTGGGCTTCGGCGTGAGTTCGGCGTCGAAGCCACCGCCCTGGATCATGAAGCCGGGAATGACGCGGTGAAAGATCGTGCCATCGTAGTAACCCGTGCGAGCGTAGTCGAGGAAGTTCTCCACCGACACCGGCGCCTGATCTTCATAGAGCTCGATCTTGATGTCGCCCTGGGAGGTATGGATGATCACGGTCGGCAGTTCCTTTTCGAACGGGTTTGGTGGAGTCGATTCGGCCGGCTGGGCACCGGCCAGCGTCGGCAGCAGGAGAAATAAAGACAGAAATAGGTGTTTCATTGCTTCGTGTCCGTTGTTGAATGCGGTCTTGAGAACTCGGGGAATGATAATGCATGCCCGTCAGCGGTGGTTGATAGACTACCGTCTCGACGAAACCCTTGGGAGCAAGCCGGCGATGCGGCAATCGACCCCCGAACCCGGTACCGGGCGCGCACCTTCCGGCGTGGAAGCCATCCGCTGGCGGGACGGTGCATTGACTTTGCTTGACCAGCGCAGGCTGCCGGCCGAGGAAACCTGGCTGGACATGCCCGACCTGGACACCGCCGCGGCGGCGATCCGCGACCTGGTGGTGCGCGGTGCTCCGGCCATCGGCATTACCGCGGCCTATGCCTGCGTTTTGGCGATGCGCGCCCGTAGTGCCGAACATCGCGGCAACGACCGGGCCGCCCGCGAGGCCTGGCTGGCGGATCTCGACAGGCTGGTGGCTGCGCGGCCGACCGCGGTGAATCTTCGCTGGGCTGTCGATCGGATGCGGGCCGCCGCCGGGCAGGGCGATGTCGTCGCCGCGCAGGAGAGGCTGGAGCGACTGGCCGCGGCCATACACGCTGAAGACCAGGCCGCCAACCGGCGCATGGCCGAACTCGGCGCGGATCTGATCGAGCCCGGCTCGCGGGTGCTGACGCACTGCAATACCGGATCGCTGGCCACCGGCGGCACCGGCACTGCGCTGGGGGTGATCGTTAACGCCTGGCGGTCGGAGCGCCTGGCCCGCGTATTTGCCTGCGAAACGCGGCCCTGGTTTCAGGGTCTGCGCCTGACCGCCTGGGAATTCGCCAGGGAAGGCGTGCGGTGCAGCGTGCTGGTGGAATCCGCGGCGGCCGGGCTGATGCAGCGAGGCGAGATCGACTGGGTGATCACCGGCGCGGATCGCATTACCGCGAATGGCGACGTTGCCAACAAGGTAGGCACCCTGATGCTGGCGTCGCTGGCGCGGCAGTTCGGCGTGAAGATGATGGTGGTGGCGCCGGTGTCGACACTGGACGCCGAGACGGCCAGCGGCGACCTGATCGAGATCGAGGAACGACCGGCCGACGAGATCTGGGGCAGCGTCGGGATGACGGCGCCGCCGGGTGTTGACGCCTACAACCCCGTGTTCGACGTGACCCCGGCCGAACTGATCGATTTCATCGTGACCGACAGGGGGGTCCTGGAGCCGCCGTACGAGGGTCGGATAGCCGAGTTGGTCCGGGCCGCAGACGCCGCCTGACGGCAGGCCTCGAGGGCCCGCATGTGCTAGAATTTCCTGATTGTTTCGCGGGTTGTTGAAGACCTGTCCCGTTCTGGGGCAAATGTCTATATTTCAATGACTTGAACGAGATTCCCGGTCCATAATCACAAGACGATATGCATGGCTGAACTCGCGCAGGAAATTCTCCCGGTAAACCTCGAAGACGAGATGCGGCAGTCCTACCTCGATTACGCGATGAGCGTGATCGTCGGGCGCGCGCTTCCAGACGTCCGCGACGGCCTCAAACCGGTGCACAGGCGCGTGCTGTTCGCCATGCAGGTCCTCGGCAACGACTTCAACAAGCCCTACAAGAAATCGGCCCGCGTGGTCGGTGACGTGATCGGTAAATACCATCCGCACGGCGACACGGCGGTCTACGACACCATCGTGCGCATGGCCCAGCCGTTTTCATTACGCTACATGCTGGTCGACGGGCAGGGCAACTTCGGCTCGGTCGACGGCGATTCGCCGGCGGCGATGCGATACACCGAAGTGCGCATGGCCAAGCTGGCCCATCAGCTTCTTGCCGATATCGACAAGGACACTGTCAACTGGCTGCCCAACTACGACGAGTCGGAGTACGAGCCGGCGGTGCTGCCGACGCGCGTACCCAACCTGCTGATCAACGGGTCATCCGGCATCGCGGTCGGCATGGCCACCAACATTCCGCCGCACAACCTCAATGAAGTCATCGGTGCGCTGCTCGGTCTGATCGAGAATCCCGATCTCGACATCGACGGCATCATGGAGCACATGCCGGGCCCGGATTTCCCTACCGCCGGCATCATCAACGGCGCCGCGGGCATCCGCGAAGCCTACGAAACCGGCCGCGGCCGCATCTACATGCGCGCCAGGGCCCATTTCGAGGATGAAGAGACGGGCAAGACCAAGATCGTCGTCACCGAGCTGCCGTACCAGGTCAACAAGGCCCGACTGCTCGAGAAGATCGCCGACCTGGTCAAGACCAAGAAGCTAGAGGGGATCTCCGAGCTGCGCGACGAGTCCGACAAGGACGGCATGCGCATGGTCGTGGAGCTCAAGCGCGGCGAAGTCGGCGAGGTGATCCTCAACAATCTTTTCCAGAACACCCAGATGCAGTGCGTGTTCGGCATCAACATGGTGGCGCTGGTCGACAACCAGCCGAGACTGCTCAATATCCGGCAGGTGCTGCAGGCGTTTCTGACCCACCGTCGAGACGTGGTCACGCGCAGGACGCTTTTCGAGCTGCGCAAGTCGCGCGACCGGGCCCACACCCTCGAAGGGCTGACCGTCGCGCTGGCCAACCTCGACGAGATCATTGCGCTGATCAAGAAATCCCCGACGCCCGCGGACGCTCGCGAGGCGTTGCAGGGCAGACGCTGGGAGCCCGGTCCGGTCTCCGCGCTGCTGGGGCAGGCCGGCGCGGAGCTTTCGAGGCCCGAGGACTTGCTGCCCGAGTTCGGCCTGAGCGAGGACGGCTACCAGTTTTCGCCGACCCAGGCCCAGGCGATTCTCGATCTCAGGCTGCAGAAGCTCACCGGCCTGGAACAGGAAAAGCTTTCCAACGAGTATCGCGAGATCCTCGAGCAGATCCGCGAGTTGATCCGCATCCTTTCCGAACCCGACGCGCTGATGCAGGTCATCCGTGACGAACTGGAAGCGATCCGGGACGAATTCGGCGACGGGCGTCGTACCGAAATTGTTGCGGACCAGCTCGACCTGACCATGGAAGACCTGATCACGCCCGAAGACGTGGTGGTGACGCTTTCCCACGGCGGCTATGCGAAATACCAGCCGCTGGACCGATACCGCAGCCAGAAGCGCGGCGGTCGCGGGCGCAGCGCCACCAAGACCAAGAACGAGGATTTCGTCGAGCGATTCTGGGTCACCAATACGCACGACACGCTGCTGGTCTTCACCAGCGCCGGCAAGGTCTACAAGACCAAGGTCTACGAACTGCCGCAGGCCGGGCACAGCAGCCGCGGACGGCCCATGGTCAACCTGCTGCCGCTGGACGAAGGCGAAAGAATCAACGCCGTGCTGCCCACCCGCGAGTTTCCCGACGACTGGTTCGTGTTCTTCGCCACGCGCTCGGGCCGGGTCAAGAAGACGCCGCTGTCCGATTTCGCCCACATCCGGTCCAACGGCATCTGGGCGATCGAACTGGAAGGCGAGGACGAACTTGTCGACGTGGCCTTTACCGACGGTACGCGAAACATCCTGCTGTTCTCGTCGGCCGGCAAGGCAATCCGGTTCCACGAATCCGGCGTGCGCGCCATGGGTCGCCAGACCCGCGGCGTGGTCGGTATCCGATTGAAGCCCGAGCAGCAGGTCGTCGCGATGCTGGTGGCCGACGAGGGCGACGTTCTGCTTGCCACCGCCAACGGCTACGGCAAGCGCACCGCACTGGAAGAGTTCCCGGTCTACAACCGCGGCGGCCAGGGCGTGATCGGTATCCAGACCTCCGGTCGCAACGGCGAACTGGTCTCGGCACTGGTGGTCGGCGAGGACGACGACGTGATGCTGACCTCCAACGCCGGCACGCTGGTGCGGACCTCCGCGGCCGAAATCTCGCGGCTGGGGCGCAACACCCAGGGCGTCACGCTGATCCGTCTGGGGGACGACGAGCAGTTGATCGGCCTGGCCCGAATCGCGGTGTCGGAAGACGAAGACGCAGACGAAGCGGACGAAGAAGATACAGCCCCGGCTTGAGGCACCTGAGACTGACGAAGTCACAGGTGATGCGCTGACGTAATCGCAGGCGCGCCGAGAATCTGCAATCACCGACGTATCCTCCCGGTCCCGTCTGGAGACTTTCAGGGAATAGACGCCCATGCTGTCGCGGCGCTTCCCTGACTTCTTGCCCATGCGGCGTTGATCCTGAATGCGTAGGATGGGCAGTGCATTCACGGGACACACTTGGCGGGGTTGACATGAAAAACACTTTTTCCTTGGCTGGAATTCTTCTTGCGGCGGCGCTTCAGGCAGGCGTGCTCGAAGCGCAGGTCGTCAACTACAACAACTACGCTCAGAACGCGCCGGGCACGCAGTTCCTGGAGCGCGGCAACATGTTTTTCCGCCAGGGCGACTACGACGCGGCGGTCGGCAATTACCGGCTGGCGGCGCACTGGGCCGACAAGCTGGCCCAGTTCAACCTCGGCATGATGTATGTCAACGGCGATGGCGTCGAGCGCGATCCGCTGCGCGGCTGGGCCTGGATCAAGCTTTCGGCCGAGCGCGGCTATCCGAAGAATGCCTCGGTCGCGGCCGATATCTGGAGCCAGTTCACCGACGCGCACCGGAAGGTCGCGAAGGAAATTCTCGAAAAGGAACTGAAGCCGCGGTACGGTGACGAGGTTGCGATTCCGCGGACCTCCAACGAGATGAAGCGGATGCTTGCACGCAACACGTCGGGCGGTTCCCGCGTGGGCGTCAACCGCGCGGTTTACGTCACCGGACGCGACGGCACGTTCGTGTCGGGCGACCAGTTCTTCCGCGACGAGCGGTGGAACTTCGAGAAGATCGTCCAGTTCCAAACCCGGCTGCACAAGGCCATCGGCGGCGGCAACGTGATCCTGCGAGATTTCCAGACGGTAGAAGACGGTGAGTCATCGCCGAAATCCTCGGACGCCGAGGACTCCGAATCCGGCGAGTGAATTGCCGATGCGCTGGGCCGGCTGGACCGACGGTCATCGGTCCAGCCGGCTTTCGACCCTGATCTCGTTTTCCAGCGTGCGGTGCACCGGGCAGCGGTCGGCGATCTCCAGCATTCGAGCGCGCTGATCCTCGTCGAGATCGCCCTCGATCCCGATGACCCGGATCAGTCGGTCGATCTTGTGTCCGGCGTCATCGCAGTCGGTGCAGTCGTCTGCGTGCACCCGATCGTGGGTGACCTGGCAGATGACCCGATCGACGTCCAGCTTCTTGTGGCGCGCGTACATGTTCAGGGTCATGACCGTGCAGGTGCCCAGCGCCGCCGCGAGGAAGCGGTACGGGTCGGGTCCCTCGTCTTCGCCCCCGTGCTGTTCCGGTTCGTCCGCCAGGAGTTCATGGCGCCCGGCCTGGACCCGGCAGAGAAACTTGTCGGCGGTTCGACCGAACACCTTGACGCCTTCGACCGGTTCGGTCCGGTCAATTTCCAGGAAGCGTCCGGCCCAGGCGGATATGACCTGGCCGGCGTAGCGTGAGTCGGCTTCGTCGGACAGCAGGTGGTCGGCGTTGTCGAGGCTGACGAAGCTCTTGGGGTGCAGCGCCGCGGCGAAAATTTGCTGCGCGTTCTCGATGCCGACGATCTTGTCGACCGGTGAGTGCAGCACCAGCAGCGCGCGCCTGAGCTTCGTCAGCCGCTCTTCGATCGAATGGCTGCGCGCGTCGTCGACGAAGTCCTTGCGGATGCGGAAGGGCCGGCCGGCGAGCTGAACCTCGGCGCTGCCTTCGCGCTCGATCGTACCGAGGTCTTCACCGAACTGATTCAGGACGTGATCGGCACTGGAGGGCGCCGCCAGTGTGGCCACGGCACGAACGCTGGCCAGCCGCTCGGCGACCGCCAGCACGGCGGCGCCACCCAGCGAATGACCGACCAGCAGCTGCGGTGCGTCCAGTTCCCCGGCCATCCAGTCGGCCGCAGCCTCGAGGTCGTCGAGGTTGCTGGAAAAATCGGTGTCGGAAAAATCGCCCTCGCTTTCGCCCAGCCCGGTGAAATCGAACCTCAAAACGGCGAATCCGGCGTCCGCGAGCGCCCGGGTGATGTTACGCGCGGCCTTGATGTTGCGAGTGCAGGTAAAGCAGTGGGCGAACAAGACTGTGGCCCGCCAGGCGCCGCCCGGTGGCAAGTCCAGGTTGCCGGTCAGCGTATGGCCCTGGCGGTTCGCGAATCTGATCTTGTTCATGCAATGCTTTCCCGGAATGGTCGGTATGATCTGGAGTGTAGCAATCAAAGGGCTTTCGCCGACATGACAGACCGGGTTCCGCGACGGTATATCGCGTTTGGCCCGGCAATGGCGCTGATCGCATGCGGGTCGCTGTCGCCGCGACCGACAAGGTATGCTTCTGCCGGAACCGCACCACGATGAAATCATGACTCCGAAATCCTTCACCGCGCGCTATATCGTCATCGTCCTCCTGTTGCTCGCACCGCCGGTCTGGGCCCAGCAGGCCTGGCT
Organism: Lysobacterales bacterium; assembly: GCA_002722315.1. Taxonomy (GTDB): domain Bacteria; phylum Pseudomonadota; class Gammaproteobacteria; order Xanthomonadales; family Wenzhouxiangellaceae. The sequence continues at coordinate 156,945 of PBLG01000046.1, forward strand.
GATGACCTACGGCACGGCCGAGCGGGTGGAGGAGCAGTTCGGGCACAACGCGATCTGGATCCGCGACGCCGAACGCGGCATCGACCAGGTCTATAACTTCGGGTTCTTCGATTTCGACAAGCCCGGCTTCTATACCGAATACCTGTTCGGGGAAATGGTCTACTTCGCGCTGGCCCGGTCGCCGAGCGAGGAGCTCTCCTACTACCGCTGGCGCGACCGCAGCGTTCGCGCGCAGCTGCTGAATCTCGATACCGAGACCGTCCGGCGCCTGACCGACTGGCTGGAGGCGAGAGTGCAGCCCGAGACCCGGGATTTCCGCTACGACTACTACTTCAACAACTGCTCCAACCGGGTGCGCGATGCGCTGGATTTCGCGCTGGGCGGGGCATTGGCCGAGTACTCGAAACCGCTGCCGGCCAGCGCCGATTTCCGTACCCACACCCGCCGGCTGGTGCAGGACGATTTGCCGCTGTATCTCGGCATCGAGGCCGGTCTCGGGCGAATGGCGGACAGGCCGCGGTCCGTATGGGAGGAAATGTTTCTGCCGGACGTGGTGGCCGAGACGGTCGCCGGGATGCGGATCACGACGCCGGAGGGCGAGAGGCTGCCGCTGGTGATCGACGACCGGATGCTGTACGAGTCCACCCGGGACCAGCCGCCCGCCCGACCCGATTTCCATGCACCCGCTTTCCTGGCCCTGGGTTTGTTGAGCGTTTTACTGATCGTGCTGCCGGCGCTATTGTTCAATTCTCGCCTGCCGGCCCTGATCGGCGCTCGGGGCTGGATCGTCGTGTCGGCGCTCGGCGGCGGGATGCTGCTCTTCCTCTGGCTGTTCACGGCGCACGAGGCGGCCTGGCGAAACGAGAACCTGCTTTTGCTGAACCCGCTGGCGCTGCTGCTGTGGCGGTTCCGCGGCGGGACGGTCGAGCGGGCGGCGGCGCTGATGATGGCTGCCGGAATGTTCGGGGCATTCGTGCTCAAGCTCTTTCCTGGCGCCCAGTGGAACTACGACATGATGATCTGGCTGGTGCCGGCGCAGATCGCACTGCTTTGGGTGTGGTACCGCAAGCAGAGCTGAAGAAAAAACGCCCCGGCGCGTGGCCGGGGCGATGATATCTGCAGTCGTCGTGATCGCGACTGCGGTCATGCCCGTATCGTTATTGCTTGTGCTTGCCTGCGTCGGCATCGAACGCGCCGGGTTCGTCTTCGCGGGTCAGGTCTTCGGGCTTTTGTTCCAACCCGGCCATCTTCTTCAGATACGGCGTGGCGATCAGGAACGCGATACCGACCGCGCCGCAGAAGATCACGACCTGGCGGAAGCGTTCGGGGAATTCGGAGACGTCGTCGCCGTTGAACTCGCCGGCCAGCAGCCCGGCCAGCAGGTTGCCCAGTGCGGCGCCGAAGAACCACATGCCCATCATCTGGCTGTAATAGGCGCGTGGGGCGAGCTTGGAGGTGGCCGACAGACCGATCGGGCTCAGGCATAGCTCGCCGGTGGTGTGGAACAGATAAGTCAGCAGCAGCCAGGTCGGCAGCACCTGGTCGCCGTCCTGGATCAGCGAGGCGGCGAACCACATGAAGCCGAAGCCCAGGCCCAGCTGCAGGAAACCCAACGCGAATTTCAGCGGAATCGACGGATCGAGATTGCGGCGCCCGAGGTTGATCCACAGCGCGGAAAAGAACGGTGCGAAGATCAGGATGTACAGCGGGTTGAGCGACTGGAACCACTCGGCCGGGATCACGATGCCGAACATCTCGCGTGCGGTGTAGCGCTCGGCGAACAGATTCAGCGAGGAGCCGGCCTGCTCGAACCCCGACCAGAACAGCGCGGCGCCGATGAACAGCGCGACCAGCACGATCACGCGACGCCGCTCCAGCGCGGTCAGCGCCTTGTCGAGCAGCACGCGACCGAAGAACAGCGCGGCGACTCCCACGATGACGTAGACGCTGGCCTCGGAGAGACTGCGCGCGTCTATGGAGATGAATCCCTCGAGCCCGAGCAGCGCGACCAGGAACAGCACGGCCGTGCCCGCGTAGATGGCCAGCTTCATGTTGCGCGTGCGGCCCTCCTGGCCCGGCGGCGTCGGGTTGGGCAGCTTGCCGAAATCGCCCAGGTGCTTCTGGGTGGCCCGGTAAACCACCAGGCCGGCGATCATGCCGACGGCGGCCGCGGCGAAGCCCCAGTGCCAGCCGTAGTCGACCCGCAGCCAGCCACAGATCAGCGGACCGAGGAACGCGCCCACGTTGATGCCCATGTAATAAAGAACATACCCGGCATCGCGGCGCGAGCCGCCTTCCGGATAGAGTTCACCGACGCAGCTCGAAATGTTCGGCTTGAGCAACCCGGTGCCCACAACGATAAGAATCAGACCGAAGAAGAAGCCGTAGTGTTCGCCGACCAGGCCGATGCCGGGAAGCGACAGCACGATGTGGCCGGCGGCGATGATGATGCCGCCGTACCAGACCGCATTCTGCTGGCCGAACACCCGGTCGGCCAGCCAGCCGCCGGGCAGGGCGGCCAGGTAGACGCCGGCCGTGTACAGGCCGTAGATGGCGGTTGCCGTCGGATCGTCGAAACCGAGCCCGCCCTCGGCCGCCGTGGCGACCATGAACAGCACCAGCAGGGCGCGCATGCCGTAGTAGCTGAAGCGCTCCCACAACTCGGTGAAGAACAGCGTGCCCAGCCCGGCCGGGTGGCCGAAGAAGGTCTTGCCGGGCGTGCCGGCGGCGGGGGTGGTTTGACTCATTGACAGTTCCCCGGAATGGTTATTTGAATTGTGTGACGAGAAGCAGCGCTACAACATGCCCGAAAAGCGGCGGTCGTGTCAACCTGGAAGTACGCTGACCACGATCTTGCGCGCGTGCGGTCGGCTGCGATGTTCCCACAGGTAAAGACCCTGCCAGGTGCCGAGCCGCAATGCACCCGCTTCGATCGGTATCGTGATGTCGGTTCGTGTAAGTATCGACCGAATGTGGGCCGACATGTCGTCGGGCCCCTCGGCCGTATGCGTGTAGCGCGGGTCGCCGTCGGGTGCGAGGCCGGCGATCACCGTTTCGAGATCCGCCAGCACATCGGGATCTGCATTCTCGGTGATGACAAGCGACGCCGAGGTATGCAGGATGAAGACGTTGCATAGACCGTCGCGAACGCCGGCGCGCGAGACGATTTCGTCGACCTGGCCGGTGATCTCGGTAAAACCCCGCCCGGGCGTCGAAATTTCGAGCGTTGCCCGATGCATTCAGGCCGCTTCCTCGCAGGCGTTGGCGTTGTCCATCGCGTCAAGGATCTTTTCGATGACCCCGGCCAGGTCGGGGATCCAGCGCAGCACCACGACCAGGTCGTTGCATTCGTCGACGTATACGTAGTTGCCGCCGAAGCCGGCTGCCCAGTAGGCGGATTCAGGCGCGGCGGGTACGGCTTCCCTGTCGGTGTTCAGCCACCACAGCAGGCCGTAATCGGGCTTTGCCGACGCGGGCTCGCGGATCATGTCGAACCAGGCGTCGGGCAGCAGCCGTCGGTCGTTCCATACACCGCGATTCTCCATCAGCAGCCCGAAGCGGGCGTGGTCGCGGGCCGAGATGAACATGCCGCCGCCGAAGTGGCCGCCGCCGGAGACCGATTGCATTCTCAGGCCGTCCAGTTCCACCCAGGAATTTTCGTAGCCGTGCCAGCGCCACGTGGTCGAGGCGCCGATGGGATTCATGATCTCGCGCTTCAGCACGACCGGCAACGGCTCGCGGTGCACCTGCAGCAGGCTGTAGGCGAGCAGGTTGATGCGCACGTCGTTGTACTTGAAGTGCGTGCCCGGCGCGTGCATCGCGCGGTTCGACCACTGCGCGCGGTCGTCGCCTTCGGGTCGGTCGGCCCAGTCCGGCGTTTCCCACAGGGTTCCGGACCAGTCCGAGGTCTGGTTGAGCAGGTGGCGCCAGGTGATCGGCGCGTTGTGCTCGCTGTCGAATTTTCCGTCGCGCACGTATTCGGCGGCGCGTTCGTCGATCGATTCGATCAGCCCGTCGCGCAGCGCGATGCCGGCGACGGTCGCGAGATAGCTCTTGACGGCGCTGAACGTCATGTCGACCCGGTGGACGTCGCCCCATTCCGCCACGATCCTGCCGCCGCGAAGGATGATGCCGCTGTCGCCTTCGCGCGGTTTGGTCGGGCCCAGGATCCTGAAGTCCGGTTCACGCGGCGCAAACGATTCGGTTATCGCCTGGTAAAGGCTCGCGGGCTCGGTAACGGCGGCCTCCCGGGCATGGTCCACGGCTTGCTGCAAGGCGTCGGCGTCGAAGCCCGCGTCCGACGGCGAGATGGTCGCCCACTGGTGTCGGTCCGGAAAGTACGACTGAGCGTTCGAGGCCGCGGGATAAACGGGCAAAAGCAGCATCAAGACGACTGACAATCCTGACAATCGTGGCAAATGGATCATGAAGAACTCCTGTTCGAAGCGGGCCGGGGGGATTATGTACACCAGTCTATAGAAACGACACGACTTCATCAGCGCCCTGCAGACGGCCGCAGCCCGCGGACGCGTCAGACATCGGGCTGGGACGGATCGCCGAAGGGATAGTCCGGTGCCTCCAGCCACTCGTGGTAATCCTCGATCCGGCCGGCGGCGACATCGCTGCGGTGGAAGCGCGCAATGTGGAAGACCGCGTCGCCCTCGTTGACCAGGGGCAGGTGAAGCTGTCCGATCACGATGCCGGAGAAGGGTGCCCGGATCTCCTCTTCATGTTCGCCGAACGGATCCGAAACCGCGCCCAGAAGGGTCTCGCCGCGGACCACGCGTTGGCCGTATTTGGTGAATGATCTGAAGATACCGCTCTGTGGGGCACGCACCCAGCTGCTGGATCGCGCGATGACCGGCTCGGCGAGCTGGGTCTTTCGGCGAGACGGCGGGAGCATGTCGAGTTTGCGCATGACCCGCACGATACCGTTGACGCCGCCGCGAATCGAGAGCTCGTCAAGCCGCAGTGCCTCGCCGGCTTCGTAGACCAGGACCGGTACCTGGCCAGTGGCCGCTGCGCGCAGCGTTCCGGGACGAATTGCGGCATTCAGAATCACCGGGGTGCCGAAGGCCCTGGCCAGTTCCAGCGTGTTCTCATCGTCAAGGTTGGCGCGAATCTGGGGCAGGTTGCCGCGGTGAATGGCCCCGGTATGAAGGTCGATTCCGTGGGTGGCCTGGCTGACGATCTCGGTCATGAAGATGTGCGCTATGCGGCTTGCCAGCGAGCCGCTTTCGGAGCCGGGAAACGATCGGTTCAGGTCGCGGCGGTCGGGCAGGTAGCGGTTCTTGTCGATGAACCCATGGAGATTGACGATGGGAACCGCGATCAGGCTGCCCCTGAGCCTGTTCAAAATCTTGATGCGCAGCAGGCGCCGGATGATCTCGACGCCATTCAGTTCATCACCATGGATGGCGGCGCATACAAACAGGACCGGACCGGCGTGCTTGCCGCAAACGACCTGGACCGGCATGGTTGTCGGGGCGTGGGTATATAGCCGGCCGACTTCGATGTCGAGACTGTGGCGGGTGCCGGGCCGCACGGTGACCCCGTCGATCGTGATCGGATGGTTCCGATCAGGGCGTTTTCGCGTTTCGTTCTTGTTCATTGAAAGCGCTCGGGTCTGCAGCGTCTGGTGCTTGAGAGCATAGCCAACAAAGCGGCTCAACGGGTCGGATTCTTCGCCGTTAGTTGCACATCGATTTCTTGATCCTGACGATGTCTGTCGAGCCGGAAAAAGCGCTTGCATGGAGGAGATCGTGATAGCGATCACAACATTAATGTTCTTGCATATATCCAGCAAGCTCTGAACTTGGTTTGGTAACGCCATGAAATAACAGCGCTCTTGGCTGAAGAAACAACAAATGTCTCGAATTTGCAATCTTTGCTTGCAGCGGGTTAGAGTTTTTGCATTGCTGAATTTGGCTGTTTGGCGGAGCATCAGGGAAAGGGAAATCCTCAGCTTCCCCGCACAAACGAATAACGATAAATGGAGAGGTGAAGCGTTACAGCGCGTTTTGGTCCGTGCGCAGGGCATCGATGTCCTGAACCCCCGCACTGATCGCTGTAGCGCTCGGGTCCGAGCAAGTCGCTCCCCGGGCCCGTTCATGAACCAAGGAGCGACCAGCAATAAAACGGGAGAAAAAATGAGTAGTCAACCCAAGCAGAATCGCCGGAGGGGCGTGCTTGCAGGAACACTTGCGGTTCGTGCAGCATTGTCAGTGGCCCTCCTGGCGCTTGCGCTAGGCATCACCAATGCCTCGGCGCAGCTCAGTGCTGCAAGCAACCCCGATCATGCACCGGTTATCCGTGCCGCGGAGAACGGCATCGAAGATCAGTGGATCGTGGTGTTCGAGCCGGGCGACAAGCGCGGTCTCAAGGCGCAGTCGTTCGTCGGTGCCGCGAGTGCCGAACTTGCTCGCGCATCGGGCGGCAGCGTGGTGCGAACGTTCAACAATGCGCTGAATGCCGCGGTCATGCGAGTGCCCGAGCGAGGTTTGCGCGCGTTGCAGCGCGACAAACGCGTCGTCTACATCGAGCAGGATCGCATCGTCAGTATTGCGGCAACGCAGAACAACGCAACATGGGGTCTCGATCGCGTCGATCAGCGGGATCTTCCACTTGACGGCAGCTACACGTACGGCCCCAGCGGTGCCGGCGTCAACGCCTACATCGTCGATACCGGCATCCTGCTCAGCCATAATGATTTCGCCGGCAGGGCGAACGCCGGCTTCACGGCGATCAACGACGGCAACGGCACCAACGATTGCAACGGTCACGGCACACACGTAGCCGGTACCGTGGGTGGATCGACCTGGGGCGTTGCCAAGAACGTCGAACTCTGGGCCGTTCGCGTCCTGGGCTGTAACGGCTCCGGTACCAACTCCGGCGTCATTGCCGGCGTCGACTGGGTTGCGGCAAATGCGCAACTGCCGGCAGTCGCCAACATGAGCCTCGGCGGCGGCAGTTCGACGGCGCTCGACGACGCGGTGCGAAGCGCGATCAACTCCGGCGTCACTTTCGTGGTCGCTGCGGGCAACGACAACTCGGATGCGTGCGTCGGCTCGCCCAACCGGGTCTCCGAGGCCATCACCACCGGTTCGAGCACGTCCAGCGATTCACGCTCTTCGTTCTCGAACTGGGGTTCGTGCGTCGACATCTTCGCACCGGGCTCTTCGATAACCTCGACCTGGATCAACGGCAACAGTTCGACCAATACCATCAGTGGTACTTCGATGGCGGCACCGCACGTCGCTGGCGCCGCGGCACTCTATCTCGATGCCAATTCGACGGCCGCGCCCACGGAGGTCTTCAACGCCCTGGTCAGCAATGCCACCACGGGCCGCCTGAGCAGCCTGAACGGTTCGCCCAACCGCCTGCTTTATACCGGATTCATCGGCGGTGGCGGCGGCGGGAATACCGCGCCCACGGCGACGTTCAACGTATCCACCAGTGATCTGACCGCCACGTTCGACGGAACGGCATCTTCGGATCCGGATGGGTCCCTGGCGTCGGCCAGCTGGGACTTCGGCGACGGCAACACTGCCGGCGGAACGTTGTCCACGTCGCATACCTATGCTTCGGCCGGAACGTATACGGTCACTTTGACCGTGACCGACGACGGCGGCGCTTCCGACACGGCACAGCAGCAGGTGACTGTCAGCTCGGGTCCGGTTGCGTTGACCAACGGGTCGCCCGTGAGCAATCTTTCGGGTGATCCCGGCGAAGACCTGCGCTTTTACCTGGACGTCCCTGCCGGTCACGAGAACCTGAGTTTCTCGATTTCCGGCGGCAGCGGCGATGCCGATCTCTATGTCAGGTTCGGCAGCGAGCCGACGACCAGCACCTACGAGTGTCGTCCGTGGCGCAACGGCAACAACGAGACCTGCGATGGCGGTGATTTCGATACCACCAGGAACGGCAGGTATCATGTACTCGTTCGCGGCTACACGGGCGCCTCCGGCTTTTCGGGTGTGACCCTGGTCGGCAGCTTCGACGTGCAAACCAACTCACCGCCCAGCGCGGCGTTCAACGCATCCACCAGCGGTCTGACCGCCACCTTCGATGCCGGCGCATCTTCGGATCCCGACGGCAGCATCAGTTCCTACAGCTGGAACTTCGGAGACGGCGGAAGCGCAAGTGGGTCGTCCACGTCCCACACTTATGCCGCCGACGGAACGTATACCGTGACGCTGACGGTAATGGACAACGATGGTGCGACCGACAGCACGAGCCAGCAGGTCCAGGTTGCCGACAATTCCGGCGGCGGGGCTCCGTGTACCGGTTGCGATTCGCGCAGCGGATCGCTGAGCGGTACCAACGACTGGGATGCGCAGCCCGACGGCACGTGGTTCCAGTCCGGCGGCGGTCGGTTCCAGGCCTGGCTGGAAGGTCCGGGCGGCGCCGATTTCGATCTGAAGCTGATGCGTTGGAACGGCAATGGCTGGTCGATGGTTGCCCAGTCGATCAGTGCATCGTCCAGCGAGCAGATCGATTACCAGGGTTCGTCAGGTTACTACTACTGGCGCGTCGAGTCCTATAGTGGTAGCGGCGCCTACGACTTCTGGTTCATCAACCCCTAGCATCGATCAACAACAACAATCACTGCACCAAGACTATGCCGCCCCGTTCCCCGGGGCGGTTTTTTTTGTGAGGTGAGTTCTCGTACTCGGTGCGCTTTCGGGTGCATCAGCGCGGGCAAGGCTTTCGGGATGGTTGATCCAGCCACCGGAATCTGTCATCTTTGCCGCCTGTCCTGAAGGGAATCGAACATGAAACGTCTTCTCATCGCCGCACTCGCGGGCGGGTTGCTTGTGCCGGCAGTAGCGGCGGGCGAGCTTCGCGCTTTCACCGGCGCAACGCTGATTACCATAGAAGGGCCGGAGATCCCGGATGGCGTGCTGGTCATCGAGGACGGTGCGATCCGCACCGTGGGCGCGCGCAGCGCGGTGCGAATTCCCGATGGGGCCGAGGTGGTCGAGCTCGAGCCCGGCAGCGTCATCATGCCCGGTCTCGTAGACACCCACAGTCATGTCGGGGAGGTCTCCGGCGGCGACCGCTCCGGACCGGTGCAGCCCGAAGCGCGGGCCGTGGATTCGATCAACGTGCGCAGCTCCGGCATCAAGCGCGCGCTGGCCGGCGGTATCACTTCGGTGAACGTGATGCCCGGATCGGGATTGCTTATCAGCGGACAGACGATTTACCTCAAGCTGCGCGAGGGGAACCAGGTCATGGATCTCGCGTACCGCTTCGAAGACGGCACCCCGGCCGGCGGCTTGAAGATGGCCAACGGCACCAATCCAGTCGGCGATCCGCCGTTTCCGGGCACTCGCGCCAAGTCCGCGGCGCTGGTGCGATCCGCCTACATCAAGGCCATGGAGTACGCCGAGAAGGTTGCTGCCGCCGAAAGCAACGCGGATCTGCCGCCGCGCGACCTGGCAATGGAGGCGCTGGCTGAAGCACTTTCGGGCAAGCGCATGGTGCATTTCCACAGTCACCGACACGACGATCTTCTGACCGCCATTCGGCTGCGCGACGAATTCGGTTTCCGGATGGTGCTGCACCATACAAGCGAAGCCTGGCGGGTGGCAGACCGGATCGCCGCGGCCGGCGTTCCGGTGTCCCTGATCATGATCGACAGTCCGGGCGGGAAGCTCGAGGCGCTGCACGTGCAGGCCGAAAGTGCGCCTGCGCTTGAGCAGGCGGGCGCCACGGTGGCGTTTCACACCGACGACTGGGTCACCGATTCGCGCTATTTCCTGCGCATGGCCGCCATGGGCGTAAGGGCCGGCATGTCGCGGGAGGCCGCGCTCGTCGCGATGACCCAGGCCGGGGCCGACATGCTGGATATCGGTGATCGGGTGGGTTCCCTGATGCCGGGGAAGGATGCCGACTTCGTCATCCTCTCGGGCGACCCGTTCAGCGTCTACACGCGCGTGCAGGAAACCTGGGTTGAAGGTCGGAAACGTTTCGACCTGGATGATCCGGACGATCGTCTGGTGGCCGAGGGCGGATTCAACGCCTTGACCGACGACGACGGCGCCGGTCACATCCACGGCCAGGGACCGCACCGTCACGCCGGCGCGCAGGGAGCAGGTCGATGAGCAAGTCGAGAATCTTCACGTTCGAAATGCCGGGGATGATCCGGGCCGCGATTGTCGCGATCATGGTGGCAATGACTTTCCCGGCAAGCGTTTTCGCCCAGGACCTGGTGGTGCGCGCCGGCACACTGCACACCGGCGTTGGCGACGCGATCATCGATGGCGTCGTGGTCATCGAGGATGGACTTGTTCGCGACGTGGGTCCGGCGTCGCGGGTCGCGATTCCGGAGGGCGTCGAGGTGATCCAGGTGCCGGTTGCCACGCCGGGACTGATCGACGCGAGAAGCGCGGTCGGCCTGTCCGGTGCGATGAACCAGCCGCACGATCAGGACCAGCTGGAGAGTTCGGCCGCGATTCAGCCCGAGTTGCGGGCGATCGACGCCTACAACCCGCGCGAGATTCTCGTCACCTGGCTGCGCGAACATGGCGTGACCACCGTGCATACGGGCCACGGGCCGGGCGAGATCATTTCCGGCCAGACCCTGATCGCAAAGACCTTCGGCGATACCGTCGAGGAGGCCGTTTTCAAGCCGGTGCATGCGCTCTCGGCCACGCTGGGAGCGGGTGCCACGGGGCATGACAGGAAGTCGCCGGGCAACCGGTCCAAGGCGGTGGCCATGCTGCGCGAGCAATTGATCAAGGCGCGCGAATACGTCGAGAGCAAGGCGGACAGCGAAGACGGCAAGGAGCCGGCGCGCGATCTGGCCCTGGAGACGCTGGGCGCCGTGATTGCGCGCGAGATGCCGCTGGTCATCGAGGTGCACCGCCACAACGACATCATGACCGCGCTGCGCCTGGCCGATGAGTTCGGCTTCGATCTGGTTCTCGCCGGCGCGTCGGACGCGCATTTGTTGGTCGATGAAATCAAGGCTGCCGGAGTTCCGGTCATTCTTCACCCGACGATGTCCCGGGCCTGGGGCGGAAGCGATATGGCGAACTTCTCGTTCACAACGGCGCGAAAGCTGATCGAGGGCGGTATACCGGTCGCGCTGCAGTCCGGGTTCGAAGGCTATGTTCCGAAGAATCGCGTGGTGTTGTTCGAGGCCGGCGTGCTACTCGGTTACGGCGTGAAGCAGGCGCAGGCGCTGGAGATGATCACCATGGCGCCGGCACGCATTCTCGGCATGGACGACCGGGTGGGCTCGCTGGAGCCCGGAAAGCACGGCGACCTGGCGCTGTTCGACGGTGATCCGTTCGAGTACACCAGCCATGTCATCGGGACCGTCATCGAAGGCCGGCGCGTGAGCGAAGCCGTTCGTTGAGTCAGCTCCTGCCCGGAGACCTGATCTCCGGGCTCTGGAGGCGAATCTGCAACGGACCGGGTGCGTCGAGCTCCTCCTTGATGGCGTGCCGCATCAGGTCCCTGAAATCGGATACCGCCATGAAGAACTCGCGCATGATCAGGATCCAGATGCGCATGCCGTAGCGCGTCAGCACCAACCGATCTCCCTCGTCGCGGACCGCGCCCATGATCTTGAGCCCCAGGATTTCCGGGGCCAGCTTGCGCATGAAGCCGGGATAGCGTCGTTCGGCGAGGTCCTTGTCCAGGGACAGCCCGAAAAGGTTCATGAGCATGAAGTACCGCAGCCGATCGCGTTTCGTCAGCGGCTGCTTACGGCTGATGCCGAAGCGGCCGGCGGCGATCTGGCGGTTGTAGTTGTTCAGCGAGAAGGTGCTCGAATAGAGGATTCCGTCCAGGTAACTGAGCGATCCGCTGCCAAGGCCCAGGTATTCCTCGTTCTCGATGACGTACTCGTCGACGGTGCCTTCGGACTTGCTGAAGCACCAGGCCGAAGACGGCTTGTAGTCGGCGGGCAGGGCGTCCAGGATCAGTCGGTACATGTGACCTTCGCGATCGAACTTCACGTTGCCCATGGTCTTGAGCATCTTGCGCATGGTGCTCTCGGCGCTCATCAGCGGGTAGAAAGTCACCTGGTTGACGCCTGCCTGCCGGGTAATCAGGTCGACGTCGCGCAGAAGCGATTCGTCGTCCTGGTCGGGCAGGTTGAAGATCATGTCGGCGTTGAGCGTGTCGAAGTATCCCTGCGCGCCCTCGAGGCGGCTCATGACCGAAGCAGCCGATCCGTACTTGTCGTATCGGTCCATCTGGCGCAGCAGCTTGTCGTCCAGGCTCTGGATGCCCACCGACAGCCTGGTCACGCCGGCGTCGCGCATCCGTCCCATGACGGCCGGGGTCAGGTCGTCGGGGTTGGTTTCGATCGATATGCTGTCGATCGGACTGAGGCGGCGAACCAGCTCCAGGGTTTCGGCCAGTTCTTCGGGCATTACGGTCGGTGTGCCTCCGCCGACGTAAATGTCGGCGAACCGGTAGCCGGCATCGTGCGCCATGCGAATTTCCTGGCGCAGGCTCTCGAAATAACGTGTCGCCTTGTCTTCGCGAAAACATACCCGGTGAAACGAACAGAACGGGCAAAGCACGACGCAGAACGGCACGTGCAGGTAAAGCATGTACGGGCGATCCCGATCCGGGGGCGGCAGCGATTCGCTTGGCTGCGGTGTCTTGAAGCGGGTCAGGCGCCGGCTGTTGTGGCGAAAACCGGCGGTGAGAATGCGATCCATCAATGGCACGTTCGAGTGTCTCCCGTTTTCTGGTACGTCTATTGTGGCTGATAGAGTCTGGCATAACCGGGCCGGCCATCGGTCAGGTTTCGGCAGGCTCAAAAAAAGTCGGCTCGCCACGGGAATCGAGGATTTCAGCGTGCATCCTTGATTCCGGTGGCGAGCCGAGTGCTCGACCTCAGTCAGCGGTCAGGCACGTGCGCGCTCAACGGAAAGGTGAGGAGCCGTACGCCGCAGGCGCGCGCCGTGCATGACCGGTTTGACCTTGTACTCAGCCGATCTTGATCTCCACCGAGCTCTTGCCGTCCTTGTCGGCCACGTGCACCGCACAGGCGAGGCAGGGGTCGAAACTGTGGATGGTTCGGAGAATCTCGATCGGTTGTTCCGGGATGAGCAGCTCGTGACCGACCAGCGAGGCCTCGTACGGACCTTCCTGGCCCTGCGCATCACGAGGACCTGCATTCCATGTCGACGGAACCACGGCCTGGTAGTTTGCGATCTTCTCGTCCTTGATCACGATCCAATGCCCAAGCGCACCGCGCGGCGCTTCCATGTAGCCGGCGCCCCTGGCTTCCTTGGGCCAGGTTTCCGGTTCCCACATTTCGTTGTTGTGGGTGCGCGTATCGCCGGCGTTGATGTTGGTCATCAGGCTGTCGAACCAGTTCGACATTTCGTCGGCGATGATCTTGGTTTCCAGCGTTCTGGCTGCCAGCCGCCCGCCGGTCGAGAACATCGACTCCAATGGGAGTTCCAGTTTCCCGAGTGCCATGCCGGCCAGTTCGCGGGTGGGCTCGTGGCCTGCCGCGTAGAGTGTCAGCACACGTGCCAGGGGACCGACTTCCATCGCCTTGCCTTTCCATCTCGGGGACTTCAGCCACGAGTAGCTGGAATCGCCGTCGAGGTTCTTGTACGGCGGGGCGGGGCCGTCGTAGGCGAACTTGGTCTCGCCGTCGTACGGATGCAGTCCCTGATCCTTGCCGCCCTCATAGTCGTACCAGGCATGGGAGACGAATTCCTGGATCTCGTCTTCGGCGTGCAGATCGACCTCGTGAAGCGTCGACAGGTCGCGATCCAGAATGACCCCGCGCGGGATGAGCAGGTTCTCGGTGCGCCAGATACCGTCGGCGGGGAAGTCCCCGTAGCAAAGGAAGTTGCCGACGCCCTCGCCGTGGAACGGCTTGAACCAGTCCTTGTAGAAGCCGCCTATGGCCAGCGTGTCGGGAACGTAGACCTGGTCGACGAAGGACTTCATCAGTTCGATGATGTTCTTGACCTGCTGCAGTCCGGTCGTGTTGACGGAAGTCTGTCCGGCGCCGCCCTCGGTTGCGTGGACGCTGATGCCGACGGGGGCGCCGCCGACCACGAAGTTCGGATGCGGGTTCTTGCCGCCGAAGATCGCGTGCAACTTTGAGACTTCGCGCTGCCATTCCAGCGCTTCGAGATAGTGCGCCACGGCCATCAGGTTGGCTTCGGGCGGCAGCTTGTAGGCGGGGTGACCCCAGTAGCCCTTGGCGAAAATGCCCAGCTGACCGGCCTCGACGAAGTCCTTGATCTGCTTCTGGACATCGCGGAAATAGCCCGGCGACGACTTGGCGTAACCCGAGATTGACTGGGCCAGCCCGGAAGTGGCGGCGGGATCGGCCTTCAACGCCGAAACCACGTCCACCCAGTCCAGCGCATGCAGGTGGTAGAAATGCATGACGTGATCGTGGATGTACTGCGCGCCGATCATCAGATTCCTGATCAGCTGGGCGTTGGGGGGAATCTCGATCTTGAGCGCGTCTTCCACCGAGCGCACCGAGGCGATTGCGTGCACCAGCGTGCATACGCCGCATATCCGCTGGGCGAATACCCATGCGTCGCGCGGGTCGCGGTCTCTCAGGATGATCTCCAGGCCGCGCACCATCGTGCCCGAACTCAATGCCCGCGTGATCTTGCCCTGTTCGGTTTCCGCTTCGATCCTCAGGTGACCCTCTATTCGGGTGACCGGGTCGACAACGACAGTGTTGTTAGCCATGGATTACTACTCCTTTATCTGTGTGGCGACCAGCTCGATGAGGCTTTCGGTCTTCTTGTTCCAGTCGTAGTGCTCGCCGGCTTCGTTGAAAGACACCCGGCAATCCGAACAACTGGTCAGGAAGCGCTTTGCGCCGGTATCGTCGATTTCCCGCAGTTTCAATTGCTGAGCACGGCTGCGAAGCTCGCGTGCGCTGTCGAGATCGTTGACCCCGCCACCGCCGCCGCAGCAGAAACTGAACCCTTTCTTGTTATGCATTTCAAGCAGGTTGACCCCCATGGCATCCATGAGCTGGCGCGGCGCATCCATGATGCCGCCCTTGCGAACCAGCTGGCAGGGATCGTGGAATGCGAAGCTCTCGCCGTTGACCTTCGAGAGCTTGAGCTTCCCGGCCTCCAGCTGTTCGGCCAGGAACTCGGTCACGTGCCGGACGCGGAAGGGCAGTTCTTCACCGAGAATCTCGGCTGCCTGCCAGCGCAGTGCGGTGTAGGCGTGGCCGCACTCGGGCACGATGACGAGCTTGGCGCCGAGCTTTTTGGCCGCGTCCGTGATGCGCTTGGTGATGCGTTTTTGCAGTCCGCGGCTGCCGGCGTAGTAGCCATAGTTTTCGGCGATCAACGCATCGCTGCGGAACGTGTAGCTGACGCCGAGCTTGTTGAAGATCTTGATCATGGCGGCGACCGATTCCGGGTTCTGCTCCAGATCGGTGCGCGGGAGGCACAGAAGGATATCGGCCTTGTCCTTGTCCAGCGCCACGTTCAGGTCATGATCCCTTGCGATGTCCTGGAGCACTTCGGAATAGGGCCGGTCGGATTCCTCCGGCTGACCGGTTTCGGCCTGGTGCTTCGCCCTGTCCATCAGCGGCTTGGGCGCGAGTCCTGCGGCGGCCATGCCGCGCCGACCGATCTCGATCATTTCGGCCACTTCGATGCCCATCGGACAGATCAGGCTGCAGCGGCCGCACTGCGAACAGCTGTCGAAAAGCAGCTCCTGCCATTCTTCCAGTTGCTCGGTGGTGACCTTCTTTTTCAGCCCGAACAGCTTGAAGAACGGGGCGAACGCGCCGGACTCGCGGCGGTAGGCCTGCTTGAACGGTTCGGCCTTGAGGATCGGCGTGTACTTCGGATCCTCGGTGGCGATGTAGTAATGACAGGCGTCGGCGCACATGCCGCAGTGAATGCACGACTCGAGGTTGGTCGCGGTATATGCGCCGAAGTGATGGGCGAATTCGGCCATCGCGCGTTCTTCACGCTCGCTGGGCGAAAGCCGGTCCTCGGGTGCGGCCTTGCCGCTGTAGGTCTGGGTGGCAGTGTTCATGTTGAGGCTCCCTTTTTCGCGTGCGTATACCCGATGAAGAAACGGGCGGGAAGAATGTAGAAAGCGTGCATCAGCTTGCTGAACGGGAACCAGATCAGGAGCACGTTGAACGCGATGATGTGCGCCGCCAGGATCAGTTCATAACGTCCGCCGATACCGAATACGGCCATGACGCCGGTGATCATCAGCGTAAACAGGATGACCAGCGTGAACCAGTCGTCGAAGTTCGAGATGCGCCGCAGCGGCGGGGGCATGTAACGCCTGATCGTCGCGATCAACAGAAGGAAGATCGTGACGACGGAAACGACGCTGATGATACCGCTCGGGATCGTAGGCCACCAGGAAGCGTTGATGCCGAACAGGTTCTTCCAGAATACAACGTGGGGAGCGCCCAGAAGCACGATGGCGAACAGTCCGATGTGGTATCCGTACCCTACGGCCTCGCCGAACGCGGTCCGGTTCAGGAATTCCGGATGCGGCCACGAACGGTTGCCGACGGCAATCGCGCCCTTGACGGCGGACTGGCCGGCCGAGGTGCGCCATTCACTCTTGCGCTTTCTCCAGCCCAGCATGAACGTGGTGACGAGTCGCCACAGCACGCCGAAGACGAAAACGATCAACGCGATATGCAGCATTGTGCCGCGTGAGAACTCGAGCAGTGTCATGATGATGTCTCCTTGTCGACCTGGCCGGACAGTTTCTTCTTGCGTCGATTGGCTGCGAGTGCGGCCGCCGCGCCGACGGCGACGCCGGCTGCGGCTGCGCCGGCGATCTGGCCGGTATCGTTGAACAGTTTCGAGGTGACCGGTTCGTAGAAGCCACCCTGATCCCAGAAATCGGGCTCGGAGCAACCCAGGCAGCCGTGACCGGATTCAACCGGCCAGGACGTGCCGCCGTTCCACTTGATCGTGGCGCATGCGTTGTAGGTGGTAGGGCCGCGGCAACCAAGCTTGTAAAGGCACCAGCCGTTGCGCGCGCCCTCGTCGTCGAACGACTCTGCGAACAGGCCAGTGTCGTAGAAACGGCGGCGGTAGCAGCGATCGTGAATGGTGTTGCCGAAAAATGCCTTCGGGCGAAGGTGCTTGTCCAGTTCGGGAACGCCGGAGGCGAGGAAGCTCACCAGCGTGCCGGTCATCACTTCCGGAATCGGCGGGCAGCCCGGAACGTTGATGATAGGCTTGTTCTTGATGATGTCCGACACGCCTACCGCACCGGTCGGGTTGGGGTACGCCGCGCCCACGCCGCCATAGGAGGCACAGACGCCGACCGCGACAATGGCGGCGGCGCCTTCGGCGGCTTCGTGCAGCTGGTCGACGAAGGAGTGTCCGGCGCTTGCGCCGTAGATTCCGTCAAGCTTTGTCGGGATCGAGCCGTCGCAGATCAGGATGTACTCGCCCCAGGCCTCTTTCATCGCCTCGTGGCGGGCTTCTTCGGCCGCATGGCCGGCCGCTGCCTGCAAGGTATGGTTGTAGTCCAGCGAAATCGTCTCGAAGATGAGACTCTCGAGAGAAGGCGCAAATGAGCGCGTCAGCGATTCGAGGCAGCCCGTGCATTCCTGGAACGGCATGTAGATGACCGTCGGACGCCTGGCGGCTCGCAGTTGCTGAGCGAACGCCGCGGTCATGCCCGGCGGCATTGCCATCAATGCCGTGATCCCGGCGCAGTACTTCAGGAAGCGCCGTCGTCCGACGCCGTTCTCGTCCATGATCTGACCGATGGTCGGTCGTTCCTTGCGATTTGATGTGCTCATTTAGGCTGCTCCTTGCGATTGTGCTTTTGAGCGTTCTCTCAATTGGTCTCGCAGGTGCCGGACTGCGTCCGCTATCTGGTCGGGTTGGGCGCTGAGAAAGTCGGGGAACCGCGTGATCTCGATGAACTCGGCAAGGATTCGGCCGTCCTTGCCCGTGTGCTGGATCCACCACACGCCGGCATACGCGGTTTCGCGAATCCGGGTAGGTCCATCCAGTTCCAGGGTGAGGTCGATTTCGCCCTGGCCAAGCATCTTCTTGATGCCGTGAAATTCGTCCGGCGCCATCGGCAGACTCTTGAGGTCTATCGCGGCGGTCTCTCCCGTATCATGAAGGCGCTGTAGATGGGAGAGAATCTCGTGAGCCATGGCCTGGACTCCGCCGCCAATGGTGGCGCTCTTGCCAGGCGCGGATTTGATCGTGAGCGGAATGGCCGCGGTCATGCGGCTTCCCCGACCAGTTCGGCGATGATCTCGACGGCCTCGTCGACGGCCTTGTCGACGGCTGCGCTCGGCGTGGAGCTCCACGCGACGTTCAACGGCTGGATGCCGACCATCGCGTAGCGCGGCGGCATGCGGCGGCGCAGGCGAGCGGCGGTCAGAACGTCGAGAAGATTCACTTCATGAACGCTGGGCCGGCGGCTGGTGGACAGGAAGTCGTCCATTTCGGCGTTCTGGAACAGGCGCACCGTGCCGGGCTCGGAATCCAGCTCGGCGGCATCGACGATGACCAGGAACTCCGCGTTTTCGACCTGTTCGAGAAGGGTGAAGGAAAGCGTGCCGCCGTCGACCAGTTCGACGTGGTCGGGCAGGGTTTTGCCGCGCAGTCTTTCGATGGCGTGGATGCCGGCACCGTCGTCGCCGAGCAGGTTGTTGCCGATGCCGATGACCAGCGTTCCAGAAGGGAACTCCTGCGGTATCGAACCTGTGTCTTCGGCCGTTCCAAGTGTTGCAGTCGGTTGCATCGGCTCCTCCCGTGATGCGACAGGAACGATACTAATCCCGGGTCGAACATTGCCATTTGATTCAGGTCAAAACCGCAGACTTTGGCTGGCGGGCCCGTCTTGCGGCGAAGATTGATTTGAGTCATGTTTGGCTTCAATCCCCGCTGATACGCTTTCATCCCCGATCAAGCCCGGATGTCCGAAATGCATGAAATGGCGGTTTGCAACGAATTGCTGGCACAGGTCCGCGCCAGCGCCGTTCAGCACGGCGCTCGAAGCGTCGCGACCATTACCGTGCGAATCGGTGCGCTTTCGGGCGTTGAGCCCGATCTGCTCGAACGCGCCTTTACCATTGCCCGTGCCGGCGATTACACTGACCAGGCCCGGTTGGTGATCGAAACCATCGGGGTCCGAATCCGCTGCCGCGCTTGCGGCAACGAAAACGACGCGGCGGCGAACCGGCTTCTTTGCAGTGCCTGCGGCGGTTATACCGTCGACCTCGTAGGCGGAGACGAATTGCTGCTCGCCAGTATAGAACTTCAGGGCATCCCCGATGCCGAGCGCTCGAATCAGGGCGAGAACGCACAAGGAGAGAACAGTTATGTGTGAGACATGCGGTTGTTCCATCCCCGGCCACGAGCATCCCGAGCCGGCCGACACGCATACCGTCGAGGTCCTGAAGGGACTCATGAGTTCCAATGATCACGCCGCGGCTCACAATCGCGAGCACTTCGATCGCTCGGGCGTACTCGTGGTCAACCTGATGTCATCCCCGGGAGCGGGCAAGACGCGCCTGCTGGAGCAGACTGCTGCAGGGCTCGGCGGCCGCCTGAACATCGCCGTGATCGAAGGCGACCTGGAAACCGAAAACGATGCCGAAAGGCTCCGGCGAGGCGGGATACGTGCGCACCAGATCACCACCGGCAGCGCCTGCCATCTCGACGCTCACCTGATCCACAGGGCATTGCACGAGTTCCCGCTCGCCGACGAGCAGGGGGCAGTGGATATCCTGTTCATCGAGAACGTCGGCAACCTGGTATGTCCTGCGGCGTTCGACCTCGGGCAACACCTGAACGTCGTGCTGCTGTCGACCACCGAAGGCGACGACAAGCCCGCCAAGTACCCGGTCATGTTTCGCGCCGCCGACCTGGTCGTGGTCAGCAAGTGCGGCCTGCTGCCGATGCTGGACGATTTCAGCGTCGACCGCGCCAGGGCTTCGCTGGCGGGGCTGGGCAACGAGACCCCGGTGATTCAGACGGCAGCCGGCAGGCAGCCGGATATCACCGACTGGATCGCATGGCTGGAAGCGCGGCGCGCGGAACATCCTGCGACGGCGGAAGAGCGGGCGCCGGCGACACAGACCGCCTGATCCGGACCCGGACCCGAAAAAAATCGGCGCCTCGAGGGCGCCGATTTCGTTTCCGGATATCTCATCCATTCTGCGTAACCTGCGGTTACGCGTTTGATTCTTGAACTTCTACCTGGTCACGCACCACGATCGTCGCTGGCGGCGTTCAATCTCGGCAGCAGCTTGCGGTGTACCAGGATGATAAGGCCCGAAACCGCAAAGGCCAGCACGAAGACGCCGATTGCCGGACCGGCCTGGCTCATGATGTCGGGGTCGGCCACCAGTACGATGGCCAGCGCGATCATCACGACGCCCCCCACCAGCTTGAGGGCGCGGGCCTGGCCTTCCTGGAATTTTTCGATCCTGAGTTTGGCCACGGCGATGAAGAATATCACCAGCTCGTCGAGCAGGTAGATGACCAGGTAGGCGGCCAGAAGGCCGAAGAACGCGGCGGTACTTACGCTGTGAGCGCTGACGATACCGCTCCAGATCACGGGAAAACCGGCCGTGCAGGGCAGTTCGATCAACGCGATGCCTGCAGCCATGACCGCGGTCGCCGCGCCCAGCGCGAGCGGTGAGCGGCCGTTTGTCATCAGGCCGCGGAATTTCTGGTAAATGCCCGGCTTGTACTTGTCGTCTATGGTGAAGGAGAAGCCGCGCTTGAACCAGAAATAATCCTTGACGTTGACCAGGCCGAACGTCAGCGCGAACAGCGCTACGATCCAGTACATCCAGGGCAGGTAAGTCGCATAGGCCAGAACGCTGAAGACGCCGACGATGAAAAGCCCATAGACCGCGGCGGTGGTGACCAGGAACACCGATCCGACGATGACCACGCGCTTGCGCGAGCCGGAATGCAGCACCAGGGCGATCAGTATGGTGAGCAGCCAGAGCGAGCACGGGTTGAATCCGTCGACGAACGCGATGATGGCGGTACTGAGGAGCAGCGGCTGGTAGCTCAGGTCGATGGTGCCGAGAAGTGGAATGTCGATGACGGCATCGACGCTCTGCGCGGGCTGGTCGCCGGGTGCCTGTTCGGCGAACGAAAGCTGACGAGCATAGTCGCGAGAATCGGGACAGCCGACGTCCAGGCAGGCCTGCAGGCGCTGCTCGATTTCTTCGCGTATCTGCGGGGTGTCGCCGACCCAGACCGATCCGCCCAGGAACACCATGGGCACCGAACCCGGCTTGATGTCGTGTGCGTCGGACATCGCACGCAGGAGGTCGTGGTGTTCGCGCGTGGCCATGATTTCGTAATAGCGCACCTCGACATCGGGATTTTCGCTGGCCAGCTCATCGGTGAACTCGCGTTGCGCGTTGCAGTGGGGGCAAGTGGCGCTCTTGAAGACGTACAGTGTGACCGGGGCATCGCCGCCGGCGGTTTCCGGCTCCGAACCGGCTTGAGCAACCACGCGGTCTGTTGCCAGCATTCCCAGGACGACCACCAGCGCCAGGAGTGTCCTGGTCATGGTTGCGACGCTTGTCGCGACAAGCGTCGATCGCAGGCGCGAAAAATATGGGTGCGGCGCGCTGTATGTTTCCCCGGTTGCCGGGACTGAAGCGGCGATTGCGCTCTGGGTCGTCATGGTCTTCCTTTGTTCGCTTCTTCGTTCGTACTGGACGGGGATTCTATCCCCGCTCATACCCGCGGTTTTTGTCCTGCATCAAACGCCGGCCGGGCGCTGAAGGCCTTCCGAGGCCGTGCATAATGTAGCGAGTCCGCACCGGAGATCATATCGTGACCGAGAGATTCACCGTATCCCTGGATCGGGAGCTGGCCGAAGCATTCGAGCGCTACCGGCAGAGGCTGGGCTACGGCAGCCGATCCGAGGCCATACGCGACCTGCTGCGAGGGTTCCTGGCCCGACAGCGTGCCGACGAGGATCCCGACGTTGGATGCGTCGGCATTCTGACCTATATCTACGATCATCACCAGCGCGACCTGGCCGGGCAACTCACGGATGCACAGCACGATCATCATGATCTTTCGGTGGCCACGCTGCATGTCCATCTCGACCACGATCACTGCCTTGAGACAAGCGTACTTCGCGGACCGCTGGGCCGGGTCCGGAAGTTCTCCGACCAGTTCATCGCCAGGCGAGGCGTCCGTCACGGCGACCTGCACCTGGTGCCGGTAACCGTGGCGCAGGACCAGCACCCGCACGACGATCAAGGGCGTGACGCATCCGGCGGGCGTCATGAGCACATCACACCGCACGATTAAACGCGTTGGTTTACCTGATCACGAACGCGATTCAGCCACTTTTCCGGAAAGGCTTCTTCGGCCGCGGATTCACGCGGATGAACGCTGATGGTTGGTCGTAAGGGAAAACATCTCGAGGAGGCGCTTCCAGCCACCTGCACCGCGGCGTCGCGTCGACAAGCCGCTTCGTGTTCCCTGTTTAGGTTTTCATCCGCGTTTTCCGCGTAGATTCGCGGCAAAAGAACGGGCTCCGACTCGCCCCATGCGTGGCCTGGAGACGAAAATTGATGTGGCTCATTTCCGGTTATGAAGAATACTGCTATCTTTCATACCCAGTCCAACTCAGGTCAGACCCATGGTCGCGATTCGTGGTTACGGAATGCCGCGGAGCAAACTCCGGCGCTATCGGCAAGCCGGAATGCTGCCGCTATTGCTGGTCGGGCTGATGCTGGCATCCGGCGGCGCGCTTGCTCACGGCGTCGACTATCGCATCGAGCGCGGCGAGGCCGTGCTGGTGCATTTCAGCTCGCAGCATGATGGCCCGATGGTCGGGGCCGGGTTTCGGGTGTTCTCCCCGGATGGTCGGAGAATCTTCTCCAGCGGAAATACCGACGCGCTCGGTCGCGCCGTGTTCGTGCCGGACCAGTCGGGCGAGTGGCGCGTGCTGATGGCGACCGAAGACGGCCACGGGGCCGAGGTGGAGGTGCATGTCGAAGGCGGCGCGGAAGCCGCCGGCCCGGGTCGGGACAGGGATTCCGGGGTGCCCGTTGCAGGCCGTATCCCGGCCACGGCGGCCGGCATCGGCTATCTGTTCGGCCTGGCGGGACTGCTGGCACTCTGGCGGCTGCGGCGCTGAGCCGTGCATATCCCCGACGGGTTGATTGCGCCGCAGGCCTACCTGGCCGCAGCCGCGATTGCGATTCCATGCTGGGCGTATGCGGTCAAGCGGGTCTCGACCGCGCTGGATGAAGCCGCGATCCCGCGCCTCGCGGTGCTGACCGCGCTGGCTTTCGTTCTGTCGACCATCATGCTGCCGCTGCCCGGCGGGACGTCCGCGCACCTTTACGGAATGGGGTTGCTGGTGCTGGCGTTCGGACTCTGGCCGGCCTTCCTGGCTTTCAGCCTGGTGCTTGCGCTGCAGGCCCTGTTGCTGGGCGCCGGGGGGATTACCGCGCTGCCGGTCAACGCGTTGACCATGGGGCTGGTTGGAGGCGCAGTGGTTGTCGGCGCGCGTTCGCTGCTGGGCGCCAGTAGGTCGGCGTGGGCCACCGTGCTGCCGGTATGGCTGGGCGTGGTCGTCGCGGCAACCGGCCTGGCGCTGGTGCTCGGGGCGCAACCTTTGCTCGGCAGCGATGCCGCCGGTCGACCGCTGTTCTTTCCGTTCGGGCCGGCGGTCACGCTACCGGTGATCGTGCTCCCGCACATGATCATCGGCCTGCTCGAGGGTGTCCTGACCTGGATGGTTCTCGGGATGCTCGAATCGCGCAGGGCGACGACATGAGGGATAGAGCGATCCTGCTGTGCTGGCTTTCGGCGGTGGTGGCCATCACCTTCGTGCACGATCCGCGTGTCCTGGGTGCGCTGCTGTTGATCTCGCTTGCGGCGCAGGGCCGTTCGGCACCGAAGATCGCACTGCGCGCGCTGGTCGCGGTAGCGCTGGTGAATGTGACGGTAAGTGCCGCCTTTGTCGTTTCCGCGTGGCTGGCGGGTGCCGACTGGATGACATTCGTGCTGCGCCTCAACCTGCGGGTCTTCCTGCTGGCGTTGCTGACCTTCTGGATGATCCGGCACGTGGACCTGGCGCGCGCGGCCGCGCCCTGGCCGTCGCTGCAGTTCCTGGTCGTGCTGGCCCTGGGGCAGATTCGGACCTTCACGAGCCTGTTGGCCGATTACCGAATGGCATTTTCCAGCCGAAGTCCGACCCGCCCGCCGCTGCGCGTGCGCTTCGGCAGCGCCGGGCGCCAGGCGTCGGCGATGCTGGAAAAAGCCGAGCGGCAGTCCGAAGAACTGAACCAGGGGATGCGCGCCAGGGGGTTCTTCGACCGGGAATTTCTTCAGTGATAGAACTCGAGCGCGTCACGCATGCTTATCCCGACGGCACAGCGGGCGTCTGCGAGGTCGGCTTTGGCCTGGCGGCAGGCGAACGCGTGGTGCTGCTCGGATCGAACGGCTGCGGCAAGAGCACCTTGCTGAAGCTGATGGCAGGGTTGCTGTTGCCGTCCAGCGGGCAGGTGCGCTTCAGAGGCGACCCGGTGACCGCAGCTCGCCTTCGCAAGCGGGACTGGTGCCGCAGGTTTCGGGGCGAAGTCGGGCTGGTGTTCCAGCACCCGGAGACGATGCTGTTCAATCCTACGGTACTCGAAGAGATCGCCTACGGCCCGAGCCGGCTGGGGATGGAAGATCCGACCCGGCAGGCACGCGAGTGGGCCGAACGCGTCGGGCTGGCCCAGTATCTGGAAAAGCCGCCGTACCGGCTCAGCGGCGGCGAGAAGCAGCGGCTTTGCCTGGCCTGTGTGCTGGCCTGCGAGCCCACCGTGCTGCTGCTCGACGAGCCCACCGCCAGCCTGGATCCGCGCGCGACCGGCTGGCTGGTCGATTTCCTGCTGGACCGCAAGGAACTGACCACGCTGGTCTCGACCCAGAATCTGTCGCTGGCCGCCGAACTCGGCGAGCGTGCGCTGATTCTCGGCGAGGACGGCCGCCTCATGTTCGACGGTGGCCTCCGCGACGCGCTAGCCGACACCGAGCTGTTGTGGCGGGCGAACCTGGCCCACAGGCACGAGCACCGGCACGCCGACGGCACCGAGCACCGTCACGTGCACGTGCATCGCAATTGGGAATGACAATCGGGAATGACAATCGGGGATGACAATCGGGGATGACAATCGGGGATGAGTGCATGCCGTTGATCAGCATCGACGACGAATCCGGAACGACGCGATCGGGGTGCAAATGACCGCTGACTGGCTGGCGCAGTCGATGCTGCCCTGGGTACTGGCGGCGGTGATGCTGGCGATGGGGTTGAGCCTGGAAACCGGCAACTTCCGGCGGGTCGCTCGCCATCCTGGCCGGATGGCGCTGGGGCTCGGGCTGCAGATGCTGGTGCTTCCGCTGCTGTCCTGGGCGGTGGTACTGATTGTGCCGTTGAGTCCGGCTGCCGCCGCGGGCCTTCTGCTGGTCGCGCTGGTCCCCGGGGGCGCGACGTCCAACCTGTTCACCTACCTGGCCCGCGGCGATCTCGCGCTTTCGGTGTGCCTGACCGCGGTCACGGCGATGCTGGTGCCTTTCACGCTCCCGCTGATCATGATGCTGAACTTTCGTCTGCTCGGACTGCCGGCGTCAGAATTCACCCTTCCATACTGGACCGTGGTGGGCCAGCTGATGCTGGTCACGCTGGTCCCGGCGCTGGCCGGCATGTGCATTCGCCGCGCGCTCGGCCCGGGGCGCGCCGACCCGCTGCTGCCGACGGTCCGGCGGCTGACCGGCATCGCGATGATCGCAATCGTGCTGGCCCTTTTCACCGCGTACTTCGATCGGCTGCCGGCGTTCGCGAGCCTGGAAACCGTAGCGGTCCTCTTGCTGTGTTCCACGGCGATGCTGTTGGGCGACAGGGTTGCACGGCGGGCCGGGTTTCCGGAAGCCAGCGTGCGCTCGATTACCGTGGAGGTCGGCGTGCAGAATGCGGGCGTGGCCATGATGGTTGCGTTCGCCATTCTCGAAAACCCGGTCCTGGGCATCGTGCCGCTGCTGTACGGATTGATGATGAACGTGCCGGCATTCGCATGGGTCCTGCAAAAGACCCGACGCACCTGCACAGTGCCCGGCGAACATGCGTCCGCGGTCGCCCGCGAGAGTATCGACTGATCAAGGCCGTTCAGAGGCTGGCTGGGATATCGCTGCCGGGTTTCCACCCGGGCCGTTGTTGCGGCGTCAGGTGCCGGGGCCGCAATCCATGCATTCATCGGCGGATTCCGGGCCCAGCTTGAGCTTGTCGTGCAGGTCTCTGAGCGCGGTGCGAAGACCTTCCTCGATGACCGGGTGATAGAAGGGCATCTCCAGCAGTTCATCGACGTTCATGCGCTGCTGGGCCGCCCAGGCCAGCAGATGCGCAATATGCTCCGCGGCCGGACCGAACATCTCGGCGCCCATGAACCGACCGGTGCCGTGCGCGCCGTAGACCCGCAGCAGGCCGCGATTCCGGCCGATGACCCGACTGCGGCCCTGGTTCTCGAAATTCACCGAGCCGACCGCGAAGCAGCCTCGACAGCGCTCGTCGGTCTGCTGGATGGTCAGGCCCACAGCCGCGATCTGCGGATCGGTGAACACCACCGACATGGGAACTCGCCGATTGCCGGTCTGCACAGCCGGGTAGCGCCCGGCGTTGGCGCCGGCAATCCGCCCTTCGTCGGCCGCTTCGTGCAGGATGGGCAGTTCATCGTTCGCATCGCCGGCGATGAAAATCGGGCTGTCGCCGCAGCGAAGCGTGTAAGGGTCGAACTCGGGCACGCCGCGGTCGTCGAGCGCCAGGCCGGAGTTTTCCAGGGCGAGTCCATCAACGTTCGGGCGGCGCCCCGTCGCCGCCAGGAGGTAGTCGAAGGTTTCGCTGACCTCGGTGCCGTGCTCGTCGCAAAAGCCTATTTCGACGCCGGCGTCGGTTTCGCGTACCCCGGTGGTGCTGGCGTCGGGATCCAGCGGAAACTCGTCCCTGAAGGTTGCCAGTGCGATTTTTCGGATCTCCGGGTCCCGGATGGGGCCGACGGCGCCGCCGACGCCGAACATCCGGACTCGAACGCCGAGGCGGGAAAGCGCCTGGCCGAGCTCCAGGCCGATGACCCCGGGACCGAACACCGCAACCGACTCGGGCAGGTCGGTCCACTCGAACACCTCGTCGTTGGTGACCAGGCGACTCCCGGCGCCCTTCAGGAATCCGACCACGTTGGTGCGCGAGCCGGTCGCGATCACGATGCGTTCGGCATTGATCCGCGGTCCGTCCTCGACTGCCAGGACGTTCGGGGCTTCGAAGCGCGCCATGCCCCGAACCCGCTGCTCGGCCGGAATCTTCTCGACCGAATCGAGCACGAAGCCGACGAAACGATCGCGTTCGCGTCGCACGCGTTCCATGACCGCCTTGCCGTCGATGTGCACGGGCGCCGCATGCACGCCGAAACGACCGGCGTTCTCGGCCGAATGCGCGGCCTCGGCGGCCGCGATCAGCAGCTTGCTCGGCATGCAGCCGACACGAGCGCATGTCGTACCGTAGGCGCCGCCTTCGATCAGGACCACGCGTTCGGCGTGCCTGGCGGCCTGGCGAAACGCGACCAGCCCCGCGGTGCCGGCGCCGATCACGGCGACGTCGACGTCGATTTCGCGATTGGAATCACTCATTCGAAATGCTTCCTTGCCGAGCTGCGTTCCCTGAAACTGCATTTTGCGACTTCGATGTTACCCGATTCCCCAAGGCGTCGATCCAAAGCGCATGCGCGCCTGTGGCGCCCGATCGGACGCCGCCGGAAGCGGTCGGGTTCAGCGGCCCGGATACCCGAGCTTTGTCAGCGCCTGCTCGATCTCGTCGAGGATGACCGGGTCGTCTATGGTCGCCGGCGGGGTCCAGGACTTGCCGTCGGCGATATTTCTCATGGTGCCGCGGAGAATCTTGCCCGAGCGTGTCTTGGGGAGCCGTTCGACCACGGCGACGAGCTTGAACGCCGCGACCGGGCCGATGCTGTCCCGAACCTGCTGGATCAACTCGGCGCGCAGCTGGTCCTCGTCGATGCCCGATCCGGACTTCAGCACCACCAGCCCGAGCGGCAACTCGCCCTTCAGTTCATCCCGGACCCCGAATACTGCGCACTCCGCCACCATCGGATGGGCGGCCAGGGCCTCCTCCATTTCTCCCGTGGACAGGCGGTGACCGGCGACGTTGATCACGTCGTCGATGCGGCTCATGATCCAGAGATAGCCATCGCTGTCCCGAATGCCGGCGTCGCCCGTCAGGTAGTAACCGGGAAACCGCCGAAGGTAGGCATCCCGGCAGCGTCGGTCGGCGCGCCATAGTGTGGCCAGGCAGCCGGGCGGCATCGGCAGCTTGATGACGATCGCGCCGATTTCGCCGTCGGGGAGTTCGTGGCCATTGTCGTCGAGCACGCGCACATCGTACCCGGGCACCGCGCAGGTCGGCGAGCCGGCCTTGACCGGAAGCGCTTCAATCCCAAGGCAGTCGGCCGCCACCGGCCAGCCGGTCTCGGTCTGCCACCAGTGGTCGATCACCGGCACCTTCAAGTGCCTCTGCGCCCACTCCAGCGTGTTCGGGTCGCAGCGTTCGCCGGCCAGGAACAGCGCGCGCAGGCCGGACAGGTCATGGCGGTCCATGAGCTCGCCGCGGGGGTCTTCCTTGCGGATGGCGCGGAACGCCGTGGGCGCGGTGAACAGGGTGCAGACCTTGTGCTGCTCGATGACGCGCCAGAAGGTACCGGCGTCGGGCGTGCCCACCGGTTTGCCCTCGAACAGCAGCGTGGTCGCGCCGATCAGCAGCGGGGCGTAGACGATGTAGGAATGGCCGACCACCCAGCCGACGTCCGAGGCGGCCCAGAAGACCTCGCCGGGCGCGACGTCGTAGACGTTGGGCATGGACCACGCCAGCGCCACGGCGTGTCCGCCGTTGTCGCGCACGATGCCCTTGGGCCGGCCGGTCGTGCCGGAGGTGTAAAGGATATAGAGTGGGTCGGTCGCTTCCACCGGGACGCATTCGGCCGGTTCGGCGGCGGTCATTTCAGCGTGCCAGTCGAAATCGCGGCCTTCAACCAGGGTGGCGGTAGCCTGGGGTCTCGCCAGGATCAGCGTTGCCCGCGGCTTGTGCGCGGCCAGTTCGATGGCCCGGTCCAGCAGCGGCTTGTATTCGACGATTCGCCCGGGCTCGATGCCGCAGGACGCCGAGACGATCATCGTCGGCTGGGCGTCGTCGATGCGCTTGGCGAGCTCGGCCGAAGAGAAGCCGCCGAACACCACCGAATGAACCGCGCCGATGCGTGCGCAGGCCAGCATCGCCATGGCCGCGGCCGGCACCATGGGCATGTAGACGATGACCCGGTCGCCCTTGTTCACGCCGTGCGCGCGCAGGACGCCGGCAAGCAGGGCGACCCGGTCGCGCAGCTCGCGGTAAGACAGGCGCTCGATCGTGTCGGTGACCGGCGAGTCGTGAATCAGCGCGATCTGCTCGCCGCGCCCGCCGTCCACGTGGCGATCCAGCGCGTTGTGGCAGGTGTTGAGCATGCCGCCGGCAAACCAGCGATCGAAGGGCCCTTCGCCGCTCTGCAGTACGTTGTTCCACCGGCGCTCCCAGTCGATTGCATCCGCCGCCTCGGACCAGAAGTCTTCGGGATCGGAAAGCGAGCGATCGTGAACCTGCCTGTAGCCCATGCGTATCCTCCGGCCCGCCCGCTACGCGAGTCTGTCGATCTGGCGTCGTAATTCGAAACCTCGAATCCGAGTCTTGCACGAGTCATACGCGCCGGCCATTCGACTTTGATCGAATGGCGGCCAGGGTCAATGCTGTCGAGTCAAGGATTGGCTCTTGGTAGGCGCCTGCTTGCAGGCGAACAAAACCCGGCCGCCGTAGCCATTCGCCTGCAAGCAGGCTCCTGCAAAACACAGCGTTGCGGCCAAGCGCTTTTCGACGAGACCTATTCCTGTTCGTCCAGTCGATCGCCGATTTCAGCAGATCCGGGGCAGCGGATCGTCTTCCAGTTCGTCGATCAGGCGCTGGCCGCCGAGTCCCGTGGTCAGCATGACGGGACCCGGGGCATCGCCCACGGTTCCGATGACCGCTGCATCCGGCGCGACGCCGGAAAGCCGGAGCTCGGCGACCGCATCGTCGGCCTGGTCGGCGGCGATCACGGCCACGACCCGGCCCTCGCAGGCCAGGTAGAGCGGGTCGTAGCCCAGCAGTTCGCAGACCGCCGAGACCGGCTCGCTGAGTGGAATTGCCTCCTCCGCCAGCGCGATGCTCAGGCCGGTCTCGCGCGCCAGGTCCAGCGCAACCGTGGCCAGGCCGCCGCGCGTGGGGTCGCGCATGAAGCGCAGGCCGGGGCGCTTGAGCAGCATTTCGGTGATCGGCAGCACGCTGGCCGAGTCCGATTTAAGGTCGCCGCGCAGGCCATATTCCTCGCGCGCCAGCAATACGGCGGTGCCGTGGTCGCCGACGCTTCCGGAGACGATGATGCGGTCGCCCGGCTGCACCGTTTGCTGGCCCAGCGCGAGGTCGTGCGGTATCGCCCCCAGTCCCGTAGTGGCCAGGTAGACGCCGCCGCACTCGCCGCGCGCCAGTACCTTGGTATCGCCGGCCACGATCTTGACGCCGGCCTCCTGGGCCGCGGCGGCGAGTGCATCGACGATTCGTTCCAGCAGCTTGATTTCGGTGCCTTCCTCGATGAAGGCGTTGAGCGTCAGGTACATCGGCACCGCGCCGGCCACGGCCAGGTCGTTGACCGTTCCGTGAATGGCCAGCGAGCCGATGTTGCCGCCCGGGAACTCCAGCGGATCCACGGTGAAACCGTCTGTGGTCATCATCAGCCGCACGCCCTGCGGCACGTCGACCGGTGCGGCGTCCACGCTGGTGTCCAGGCCATTGGCGCCCAGTCGCGTCGCGAACAGGGCGTCGATCAGTTCGCGCATGTAGCGCCCGCCGTTGCCGTGTGCGAGGCGAACGTGCTTGTCGAGTTTCGGAGGAGTGTTTTTCATTTAAAAACCTTTTATATTCAGCAAATCAGCGTTATTTTTGAAGGTCATTTCCAGAATTGTTTCCGGACGCGGCCGCCTCGATGATCTGGCCGTAGCTGATCCCGGCGTCGTTGACAGGAACCTTGCTCGGCAGGCAGGTCGTCATCCCGCGGCGCGCGACCTGTTCGATCGCGATACTCGAAAGCAGTGCGTTCTGGAACACGCCACCGGTCAGTCCCACGTGCCGGAAGGCGTGCCTCGGCGAGAGGGTGTCGATGACGGCGCCCACCAGTTCGCCCATGGCCAGATGAAAGCCCAAGGCGCGATCGGCCCGCCGGGTCGACCCATCGGCCATCCAGGCCATCAGCGGCGACCAGTCGGCCCTGAGGATGCCGTCTTCGTCTTCGCCTTCGCGCAGTGCCAGCGCCGGGGCGTCGAGCCGACGACCGCGGCCCGCGAGCGCTTCCAGCCAGCCCGGACCCTGGCCCTCGAAGCTGGCCTCGTCGGCGACGCCGGCCAGCGCGGCGGCGCCGTCGAAAAGCCGGCCCGCGGCGCTGGTCCAGGGGCTGGCCAGGCCGGACGACCAGGCGCGCTTCAGCAGCGGATCGACATTGGGCGCGGCGGCCCAGTCGAAACCCCCGTGCCACGACAGGGACAACGCGGTCCGCCAGGGCTGCCGGATCACCTTGTCGCCGCCGGGCAGGCGAAACGGCCTCAGCGATGCAACCCGCTGCCAGCGTCCGGGACGGCCGTACAGAACCTCGCCGCCCCACAGCGTGGCGTCGCGCCCGTAACCGACCCCGTCCCAGGCGAACAGCAGGATGTCGTTGTTCACCAGTCCGAACTCTCCGGCCAGGGCCGAGGCGTGGGCTTCGTGGTGAAACACCCGGCTCAGCGGTAGGCCGGTGTCGCGCGCCCAGCGGCTGTTCGGGAAATCCGGGTGGGCGTCGCAGGCCAGCCGCTCGGCCTTGACCCCGTAGAGCGCCTGCAGGTCTTCGACCACCTGGCCGAAGACCTCGACCGCACGCGGACTGTCGAGCTCGCCTATGTGGGGCGAGATCACGACGCGATCGCGCCAGCCGAGCGCGACCGTGTTTTTCAGAAAGGCGCCGACGGCGAGCGTGGGTGAATCGAGCGAAATCGGCAGGTCCAGTTCCAGCGGTGCGTTGCCGCGGCCCAGCCGGATCGGGCGCATGCGCCCGCTGTTGAAACGCCAGACCGGGTCGTCGGCAGGTCGCTGGATGGGTCGATTGTGATGCAGGAACGCATCGGCGATGCCTGTCAATCGCTCCTCGGCCTGGGACGGATCCGTCAGGACCGGCTCGCCGCTGAGGTTGCCCGAGGTAGCGACCACGGGCCGGCCCAGCCCGCCGAGCAGGAGATGGTGCAGCGGGCTGTAGGGCAGCATCAGGCCGACCTCGACGAGTCCCGGCGCGACGCCCGGGGCCAGACCGCCGTTGTCGCGGTGACTCTCGCGCAACCGGGCCAGCACGATCGGGCGTTCGGGATCGGCAAGGCGCTCCGCCACCGCCGGTTCCAGCTCGGCGATAGCGCGCGCGGCATCGAGGCCGTCGTCGCCGGTCATGGGGACCATCACGGCAAGCGGCTTGTGCGGGCGTCGCTTGCGCCGGCGAAGCGAGGCCACCGCCCGTTCGTTACCGGCGTCGCAGACCAGGTGGTATCCGCCGACGCCGCGCACCGCGACGACCTGTCCGCCGTCTATCGCCCCAATGGCCGCCGCCAGCGCTTCTTCGTTGTCGTCCAGCGTTCGTGGTCCCGAGCGAAAGCGAAGCGACGGACCGCATGCCGGGCAGGCCAGCGGCTGGGCGTGAAAGCGGCGATCGAGCGGGTCGGTGTACTCGGATCGGCAATCCGGGCAAAGCGGAAAATCCTTCAGCGTCGTATTCGGGCGGTCGTAGGGCATCGCGCGAATGATCGTGTAGCGGGGCCCGCACTGGGTGCAGTTGATGAACGGATAGCGGTAGCGCCGCTCGGCCGGGTCGCTCATCTCGGCCAGGCAGTCGTCGCACAGGAACTGGTCCGGGGGCACGTGGATTTCGGGCTCGGCGCCGGCCTGGCTGGGGCGAATCTCGAACGCGTCCATGGGGTCGGCGTCGATCGCGGCGTCGGCGACGATTTCCGGGCGCGCCAGCGGCGGCGCGCGCTCGATCAGGCCGCGCGCAAAGCCGTCCAGCCGGTCCAGGTCCCCCTGAACCTCGACTTCGACCACGCCGGAGGCGTTGTATACCCAGCCCGAAAGCTCGAACTCGTGCGCCAGGCGGTAGACGAACGGCCGAAAGCCGACGCCCTGGACGCGCCCGGCGATCGTGATACGCCGCCCGCGCACACTCACCGGTCGGGTTCCGTGCCGGCCTCGGCCCTGGCGATGCTGCGGTGACGGGCCAGGTGCAGCGGCGTCCATGCGTGCGGGGTTCGGTGCACCAGGCGATAGCGCGCGACGTGGTAGGACGGATCGAAACCGAAGAAATTGAGGTGCATTCGGTCCAGTTCCGCCTTCCTGTAGCTGGCCAGCGCCCGGAGCGCTTCGTCGGCGGCGCGCGCTTTGGACTTCGCGTCGATTTCTTCGTGCCAGTCGTCCAGGGCCAGTGCGCGTGCTCGGCGGGCCACGAATTCGTCGAATTCGGCTGTGCGATTCGGGCCCACCGCATCGACCAGGCCGAGCTGCTGCGCGCGATCGGCGAGCATCGGAAGCCGATGACCCATGACCTGCTCGACACCGCTTTCCCCGACCCGCCTGGGCAGCAGGTAGGTCCAGTACTCGGAGCCATACAGGTTGCCCATGTTCTTGTAGTGCGGATTCAGCACGATGCCGTCGCGGGCCCAGACGCGGTCGGCCGCAAGCGCGAGGAAAACGCCTCCGGCCGCCGCGTTGCCGGCCATCGCGCTGACCGTGAGATGACTGGTGGTGTCGATGACGGCCTCGGCCAGGTCGTCCATGGCGTTGATGTTGCGCCAGGATTCGTCGGCCGGGCTTTCGGCTGCTTCGATGCTGTTGAGATCCATTCCGTTGGACCAGAAATCCCGGCCGCCGGTCAGCACG
The DNA here is from genome assembly GCA_002722315.1 of Lysobacterales bacterium. Taxonomy (GTDB): domain Bacteria; phylum Pseudomonadota; class Gammaproteobacteria; order Xanthomonadales; family Wenzhouxiangellaceae. The sequence continues at coordinate 190,980 of PBLG01000046.1, forward strand.
ATCACGCGGGTGGGGCGAGCGGCCGCGTATCGCCAGGCCGCGAGCAGGGCCTCGCAGTCGCGGGTGCTCATGGCGCCGTTGTAGAAGTCGAACGCGAGCATCCCGACATCGCCGTGCTCGACGTATCGGATCGGCCCGCGCCGGGTTTCGCGCTCGGTCCAGTCAGGCGGAATCTCTTCCAGTGCGTCGGCCGCATCGCCCAGGACGTCGACGGCCGGGCGCTTGAAGTCCTTGCCTGCCGGGTCCCTGATGTGACCGATCCAGACCGCGCCGTCGGCGGTCGCCCTGCAGACCGCTCCACCCGAGCGCGCCAGCAGGTCGCCGGGCGGTCCGGAAAGCTCGTTCTCGGGGCGGGCGTCGAAAAGCCTGAACTCGCGATCGGCCGTCACGGCTTCGATCACGTCGACAACCCCGGGCTGGCCGTCGGCACTGTTGATCTTGCGCAGCACCGTCTCGGTATCGTCGCGGGTCCAGTCGATGCGGCGCAGATCGCCCGGCACTGCATCGCGCCATCGGTCCTCGACGGGGGCGTCCCCGCCATCCCCTGCCGGCCTCGGGTCCTTGTCGAGGCGCTCGAGCGCTTCGAACAACGCCTGCACCGCGGCTTCGGTGACTTCCAGCCGGTACAGGCTGCTCTTGCGCGCGGGTCTCATCGCGAACCCGCGGGAGGCCAGTACCGGCCCGCCGTCGAGTTCGGCGGTGGCCAGGATGATGCTTACGCCCCAGGTCTCCGGTGCGTCCAGCACGGCCCAGTCCAGCGCATTGGGGCCCCGGTCGCCGGGCGGCCCCGGGTGCACGATCAGGCAGGGCACGGCCTGCCAGACGTCGTCGGGGATCCTGCGCTTGAGAAACGGCGCGACGACCGCGTCGGGCTCGAACAACGCGACCGCCTCTCGCGTGACCTCGTCGCTGATGTCGAGTTCGACCGACACTTCATGGCCGGCGCGCTCGAGCTCGGCGAACACGCGCTGGCTCAGGGAATTGAATGCATGGCAGAGGATCAGGATGCGCATTTGTTATGTGGCCGCAGGTTGACGCAGATAAGTCTTGGTTAAAAAGCAAGTTCTGAAAAAGAAGGACACGAAGAGCGCGAAGGTGGGCACGAAGTACACGAAGAAACGCAAAAGCAATCTGTAGCTCGTTTCGAGGCGCGATGTGAATCCATAAGGCCTTTGAGGACTCACGATCATCGTCACGAGATCCCGGATATCGCAGGCCGGCGATTCCGGGATGACGGCTGGTTTATCTTCTTTTGCCTTCTCTCTTTGTGTCCTTAGTCCCTACCTTCGTGCTCTTCGTGCAAAGCTTTTGAATTTCAACCGGCCTTGGCATATCGTCTGTATCGATAATAGGCCGCGCAGGCGCCTTCGTCGGAGACCATGCACGAGCCGATCGGATTGCGCGGCGTGCACACGGTGCCGAAGATCTCGCAGTCGGTCGGTTTCTTGACGCCGCGGATCACCGCCGGGCACTGGCAGGCCGCATTCTCGCGCACGTCCAGTTCGACCATTTCGAAGCGTTTCTCGGCATCGAAGCGCTGGTATTCACGCTTGATCCGAAGTCCGGAGTAGGGCACGTGGCCGAGTCCCCGCCAGGCGAAATCCGGCCGGAGTTCGAGCACGTCAGCCACCAGCGCCTTGGCCTTTTCGTTGCCGTCGCGCGAGACGCCGCGCAGGAACTGGTTTTCGACCTCGGCCCGTCCTTCGTTCATCTGGCGGATCAGCATCCGGATCGAGGCCAGTACGTCCAGCGGCTCGAATCCGGCGATGACTACCGGTCGCTGGTACTCGGCGGCGAAGAACTCGTACGGGGCCGACCCGATGATCGTGCTGACGTGCGAGGGGCCGAGGAATCCGTCCACCCGGACCTGGCCGAGGCGGCGCACTTCCGGGGAATCGAGGATCGACTGGATCGCCGACGGCGTGAGCACGTGGTTGCAGAACACGCTGAAGTTGGGCAGGTCCATGGCGGCAGCCTGCTTGATCGCCAGCGCGGTCGGCGGCGTCGTGGTTTCGAACCCTATGGCAAACAACACCACTTCGCGGTCGGGATTGGCGCGCGCCAGCTCCAGCGCTTCGACCGCGGATTGAACTACGCGGACATCCTTGCCCTGAGCGCGTGCGTTGAGCAGGCTGTTTCGGCGCGAGGCCGGCACGCGCAGCATGTCGCCATAGCTGGCCAGGATCACGTTCTCGTCGCCGGCCAGCGCAATCGCCATGTCCAGCCTCGAGACCGGCAGCACGCAGACCGGGCAGCCGGGGCCGTGCACCAGCTTTACGTTGTCGGGCAGCAGGTCGGGAATACCGTGTCGGAACACGGCGTGGGTATGACCACCGCAGAACTCCATCAAGTGGTAGTCGCGGTAGGCCTGGACTTCCTCGGCGATCAGCCGGCTCAGCGCATGCGCGGCGCGCCCGTCACGAAACCCCTGGATATATCGCATCCGGCGACTCTCCCAGTTTTTCGGCCAGTTCGCGGAACAGCGCCAGCGACTTTTCGGCTTCCTCGACGTCCAGGCGCGTGATGGCATGGCCGACGTGGACGATGACGAAATCGCCGACTTCGACCCCGTCGAGCAGCGCCAGCGAGACCTTGCTGCGCACGCCGCCGACTTCGACTGTCGCCTGATCGAATTCGTGCAGTTCTTCAACCCGGGCGGGTACGGCAAGACACATCGGCGGAAGCTCCATGAGAACGATTTTCAGGGGTGAGTCTAACCGAACGCATCCGGGGCCGGGCTTGAGCCAGATCAATCGCGGGAAAGGGTGGCCCCGGGCAAGAAAGATACCCGGCTCAGCCCCGACCGCCGTCGGGCCCGTCGATCATGCCGGTGACCCAGTCCGCGGCGCGGCGTGTCGAGTCGGGGGCGGCCGTGTCGACGATCAGCGCATCGGCCTGCTCGGACTCGTCCAGCGGCTCCATCTTTTGTTGCTGATGCTCGAGGACTTCCAGGCCGGCCTCGGACGGATCGTCGCCCGCCTCGTCGCGCTGTTCGATGCGTTGTTCGAGAACGGCCTGGTCGGCGCGGCAGTGCACGATGGCGAACGGGACCTCGCATTCACTCGCCAGGTCGCGGAACAGCCTTCGCTGCCATTTCTCGAGGCAGGTCGCGTCGATGAGCGCCGGAATGCCCGCCCGAAGCAGGGGCTCGGCCAGTTCCACCATGTGGTGATAGGTGCGTTCGGTGGCCTCGGCCGAATACAGGTCGGCGCCGATGCCGGAATCACTGCTGTCTTCGGGATCGAGACCGTGAATCCGCTTGCGCTCGATGTCGGTCCGCATGCGCACCAGGCCGGCGCGCTCGACCAGTCGCCGCGCCAGCCAGGATTTGCCGCTGCCCGAGACGCCCATGGTGATGACGACGGCAGGGCGCCGCTCGCCGGAGATTCTTTCGGCCAGCGACAGGTAACCGTCGATCTCGGTCAGAACCCCGGCGCGGTCGGCATCGTCGTCGTCCAGCCGGAACGCGTTGACCTTGGCCCGCACCAGCGCACGGTAGACCATGTAGATTGGCAGCAGCTCGATGCCCTGGTAATCGCCGCTGCACGCAAGGTATTCGTCCAGCAGCAGCCATGCGTAGCCGGGCGCGCCGCGATCGCGCAGATCCATCACCGTGAAGGCCAGGTCGGAGACCACGTCGATCCAGCGCAGGTCCTCGCTGAACTCGATGCAGTCGAACAGGGTGGCGCGTCCGTCGATCAGCGCCACGTTGCCGAGATGCGCATCACCGTGGCATTCGCGGATCCATCCGTCCCGTCGCCGTCTCTCGATCAGCGGCCTGAGTTGCTCGAGGCGGCTTTCGGTCCACTTGCGCAATGCGTTCAGCTGTCTGGCGGTCGGCTCGCCGTCCAGCATTCTGCCCAGCACGCGAAAGTTGTCGTGCATCGGGTCGGCCACCGATGCGAAATTTCCGAAGTCCCGGTCCGGCGACGCGATGTCCGCGATGCGATGCAGCCGCGCGAGCCGTCGGCCGAGGTCGAGTACGTGATCGGCCTCCAGTCGGCCGTCGGCAAGCAGATGGTCGAAGCCGGCGTCGACGTCGAAGCGACGCATTCTGACCGCGTACTCGATCGGATCGCCGTCGCGCTCGAACGACGGCGATTCGGGGGCGCCGCAGATCGCCGGCGCGTCGAGGTAGATCGCCGGCGCGGTGCGGCGATTGAGGCGGATCTCCTCCTCGCAGTAGAACCGCCGCTTGTCCAGCGTGGAAAAATCCAGGAACCCCAGGTCCAGCGGTTTCTTGATCTTGTAGACGAACTCGCCCGCCAGGAGCACCCACGAAATGTGCGTTTCAATGAGGTCGACATCGTCGACAGCGTGCGGGTAGGCGTCCGGGCGGCGGAGCGCATCGATCAGCCTGGTATGCATGGTCGGCCCTGGTTCCGATTTCAGAGTGTCGCCGGCGAGCGTTCAGTCGCTCGCGCATCTCTCAGGATACCGCGGGATCAACCGGTTCTTTCCTGGTGCCGACGTAGATGTAGTTGACGCCCAGCGCGACCGGCTTGACCCGGATGTCGTCGAAATCGCCGTTGGCGCGCATCATGTCGACGAACTCCCGGCCGTAGGGGAAGCTGTCGGACGTTCGCTGCAGGTAGCGGTAGGCATCGCGGTCTCCTCCGGCCAGGCCGCCGATCAGCGGGATGATCAGTCGGTTGTATATGAAATAGAAAGGCTTTAGCAGCATGGGCGGCTGGCCGAATTCGAGCACCACCAGCCTCCCGCCGGGCTTGAGCACGCGATGCATGCTGCGAAGCGCCCGGTGGGGGTCGTCGACGTTGCGAATTCCGTAGGCGATCGAGACCACGTCGAAGCTTTCGTCGCCGAACTCCAGGTCCTGGCTGTCGGCCACCCGCCATTCGATGTCGGCGCTACGGTCGCGCGACTTTGCTTCTGCGAGCGAAAGCATGTCGGCGTTGAAGTCGGTGCCGACGACGCGTCCCCGGCCGTTCATCGCGTCGTGGAACAGCAGCGTCAGGTCGCCGGTGCCGGCGGCGCAGTCGAGCAGCGCATCGCCGGGACGGATGCCGGACATCGCCACCGCGCGGCGGCGTACGCCCTGGTCGGTGCCGAACGACATCCAGCGGTTGGCGCGGTCGTAGCGCGTCGCGATGCGCGAGAACATTGCGTGTACCTGCTTTGACATCTCGGTCCTTTTTGTGTGTCCCTGTTGCTGCCTGATCCTGAATTCAACCGCGCAGGGTCGTTCAGGGATTCCCTGCGCCATCCCGGTCTTGCGAAAACAATAAAATCCGGGTCCACAGATTACACAGATTTCTTGTCCGGTTTGCCGGCTTCGATTCGCGGAATCCCGTGTGCTCCGCGGCTTGTCCTATTCGAAGAGCGACCTGAGCGCCGGCGCCAGCGGCTTGCCGGCGCTGCTCCTGGGGATCCGCTCGACCACCCGCCAGCGCGCCGGACGTTCGGCCGGTGCAAGGTGCCGGCGCCACCACGCCTCCAGGGCCTCGTCCAGTCCGCTTCCGGGTTCCCGGGCGACCACGGCCGCGGCGACCCGCTGGCCCCAGCGCGGATCGTCGATGCCGACCACCGCGGCGTCGCGGATCAGCGGGCACTCGAGTAGGCGTCGGCAGACGGCGTCGAGGCCGACCTTGACGCCGCCGGAAATGATCACGTCGTCCATGCGCCCGATGATCCGGACGGCGCCCCATCGGTCGACGATGCCCCGGTCGGCCGTGGTGAACCAACCTTCGACGTCCGGCCCGGGTGGGGTGCCTTCCAGGTATCCGGAAAACAGCATTGGCCCTCGAACCTGCAGGGCTCCGGACGGGTCGGCCCTGAGCTCGACGCCCGGCAGGGGCGGCAAGGGCACGGAAGGCTCGGCGTGGAAGTCCATTTCGGCGGCGGTTGCCGGGTCCGGCGTCGCCAGCTGCGAGCCCGCCTCGCTCATGCCCCAGGTCGGCAGCACCGGCCAGCCGGCATTGCGGGCACGCTCGAGCAGCGCCGGGGCCGCAGGCGCTCCGCCGACGAATATTCCGCGCAGGCCGGGCGGCGGCCGATGGTCGCCGACCTCGAGGACCGCATCCAGCATGCGCGGCACCAGGGAAGTCAGCGTGATCCGGCATTTCGCGAGCTGCTCGATGAACCCGGCCGCATCGAAACGACGCATCAGCGAGACGCCGGCTCCAAGGATCACGCTGCGTATCAGGATGGCCAGCCCGCCGATGTGTTCCAGCGGCAGGCAGAGCATCCAGCGTTCGTCCGGCCTGGTGCCGATGCGCTCGGCTATTGCCGCGGTGCTGGCCGCGTGGTTCTTGACCGTCAGCGGCACGGCCTTCGGCGCGGCGCTGCTTCCCGAGGTCAGGATGATGGTTGCGATTCGGGCGGGATCGTCGGGAGCCGGCGCGATCGGGGCGATGCCGGGGGCGATCGCTTGTGCGGCGTCGACGACGATCAGGTCCGCTCGTCCGCTCTGCGGCCCGGGCGGCATCGAATGCCAGGCCGGGTTCGAGGTAATCAGTGCGCGCGGCTGAAGGCCCGGCACAAGCGTCCTGGCGGCATTCGGGGATAGCGATGGCGCGACCGGAACGACCGTTGCGCCCAGCCACAGCAGCGCGTGCAGCCAGATGGCCGATTCGAGCGTTACCGGCGCCTCGAGCATGACCCGGTCGCCGGTCCCGAGACCAAGGCCGGCAAGCATTGCCGCATGCCGGGATGCGAGCCCGGCGAGTTCGGCGTAGTCCAGGCGATCCGCGCCCTGAACCAGCGCCAGTGCGTCCGGACGGCGTTTTGCCGCCGTTGCCAGCCAGCCCGTCATGTCCGACCCGCGGTGCCGGGCTGGAAGCCTATGCCGGGCGTGCCGTCCAGAACCAGCTTGCCCCGCTGCAGCCGATCGGCTGTGGGGGCCAGGTCATCGGCCAGCCATTGGCCCGTTGCAAGACCGTGCGGCCCTGGCAATTCTGGCCAGGCTGCCGCCAGGTGGGCGATCGCCCGACGCCCGACAGCCGACTCCATAAGGTTGCTGATGATGACCTGGACCCCGTGTCGAAGCGCCAGTTCGAACATCCGGCCGGCGGGCAACAGGCCGCCGACGATGGACGGCTTGACCACGATCGCGCCGAGCCGGCCGGAGCGGATCAGCGCCCGGGCCTGCTCCAGGCCGGCGCAGCTTTCATCCGCAGCGATGCGTGGCCCGTTGCCGTCGTAGCGTTCCAGCAGCCCGGGCAGATCCTGGTCGACCACGGGCTGTTCTACCATCTCGACGCGATCCCGCGGCAGCGATGACAGCATGAACAGCGCCTGTGCGGGTGTCCAGGCGCCGTTGGCGTCCAGCCGAAAGGTCAGGCGGGGGCATTGCTCGATGATTCGCCGAAGCCGGACAAGGTCGGCTTCGCAGTCGTCCAGGCCGACCTTCAGCTTGCAGTGCGTATGGCCTGCGTCACCGGCCTCGTGCAGGGCCCGTATGCAGGTCTCGGCGCCGTCGGCGCCCAGAGTGAACTGGACCGGGATTGCCTCCAGCGGGCGCGCACCGGGGGCGCGATTGGATCTTGCCAGGAAAAGCGCCGCGCCCAGCGGAAGTCCGGCGGCCCGGGCGAGGGCGTCGAGGATGGCCAGTTCGATGCCGAATCTGAGCACCGGCGAGGCGGTCAGCTGCGGCAGGTGTTGATCGAGATTGGCGACCGAGCGCATGTCCATCGGGTACTCGATTTCCCGCGCCAGTTCCTGTATCCCGGGAAACGTTTCGCGGGTCCACCCGGACAGCGGAGCCGCTTCACCGAAGCCTGTCTGTATGCGGCCGTCCGCAAGCTGCAAGCCGGCGCGCAACACGATGGTTTCGCGCACCTCGAAGGTGCCGGTCGCAGTCTTGAGCGGCGCGGCCAGCCGCAGCCGGTGGCGGCTCAGGTCAAGATATTTCAGTGTTACCGGTTGCTGAAGAATGTTCGGGTTCATGTCTTCCGGCTGGGCGAGACCTGGTCCGGTCCGGCAGCTTCGTCGATCCGGCGGCGAACGTGGTCGACAAGTTCGCCCCTCAGTCGATGGTCCAGGCGCCGCGAGGTGGGAAACCTGATCAACTGCAGCCCGCCGGCGAAAATGCCGTCGGACACCAGGCGCTCGAAATCGGCCCAGTCGTTCGGTTCGAGTACGTCGATGGCGCGCGGGACGGCCCGGGCGACCGGGGTGGCGCCGCTGGTGGCGAAATGCTTTCGGTGAACCTCGCCGAAGCCGGCGCTGGGAAGGTACTCGAAAATCTCGCCGCCGTCATTGTCGACCACGATGACGATCAGATCCAGCCGCATTTCCAGCGCCAGCAAAAGCGCGGTGGCGTCGTGCCGGAGCGCCACGTCGCCTATGACCAGCGCCGTGGGCGAGGGCGTGTCCGGAGCGCCCCGTGCACGGCCCAGGGCAATGCCGCAGGCGGTCGATACCACGCCGTCGATGCCGTTGAGCCCGCGGTTGAAGTGGACATCCAGGTCGCGGCTGTGGGCGCACATGAAGGTGTCCAGGTGGCGCACCAGCATGCTGCTGGAGAAATACAGCCCGCAGCCGTCCGGCAGCAGTGCGCCCAGCGCGTGCCACATCCGCGGCGCCGAGAATTCCGGTGATTCGGCGAGTCGGTTGTCAAGTGCCGCGACGGCACGGCGCTCGGCCTCGCGGTGCGCATGCAGCCACGCCCGCCTTGCACCGTCGGGCGGAACGACGCGTCGACGCGCCGCGTCGAACAGCGCCGCCGGGTCGGCTATCAGTTGTTCATGCACCACGTGTTCGGGATCCACCAGCGTCGACCCGGCGCTCACGGCAAGGTGCCGCGCGTCCCGACAATCGCCGAGCAGCTTTTGCATCGACCAGGTCAGCGGTGCGCTGCCGGTTCGAATCACGAGGTCGGGCATGCCTTCCCGCGCGTACAGGTCGCTACCGGCAATCAGGTCGCCGGCGCCGATGATGCCGGAACCGCGCTCTTTCCAGTGGCGAAGCCCGGAGGCCGGTTCGGCGAAAACGGGAATCGCTGCCTGCTCGGCAAGCGCCGACAACGCATGGCGGTAGCCGGTACCGGCCTGATCCGCTCCGGCGACAATGAGCGGGCGCCGCGAGCTATCCAGCGCCTCGGTGAGGCTGATGATCGCGCCCTCCTCGGGCAGGCCTTTCGGTGCCTGAATGCGCACCCAGGGCACACGGTCGGGGCGGCCGCCGACGACCGCAGCGGCATCTTTCATCGCCGACTCGGAGACATGGTCGGGGTGCCCGGCGACAACCTGGACCGGTTCCAGCGGCTTGCGAAACGGCATGTCGATGTGCACCGGGCCGGGCTGCGGAAATCGGCATCGGTGGAGCGCGCGACAGGCCAGTGATCGAAGGTAGGCGAGCTTGTGGGTCGCGGCTTCCGGTTGGGCGGTCTGGTGGTGCCAGCGCACGTGTTCGCCGTACATGCCGGCCTGCTTCATGACCTGCTGGGCACCGCATTCGTGGTCCTCGGGCGGCCTGTCGCCGGTCAGGACCAACAGCGGGATATTGTCCTGAGCGGCCTCGCATATGGCAGGAAAGTAATTGGCACCCGCGGTGCCGGAGGTGCAAAGCAGCGCCACTGGCCGACCGCTTGCGCGAGCCATGCCAAGGGCGAAGAAGGCTGCAGAGCGCTCGTCGATGATCGAATGATCGGTAATGTCCGGGTGCGCGGCAAACTGGAAGACCAGCGGGGCCGAACGCGAGCCGGGCGAGATGCACACGTCGCGCAAGCCGCAGCGGGCGAGCTCATCGACAAACACGCGCGCCCACAGCGTGTTGACGTTGGGGGAGGCAGGCCCGTCGATCGGACGATCGGGTGAAGAATCCGATTGCATTTGGCGGCCGCTCGTTATCGTCTCGGTCAGAAATGCCAGGGGAAGTCGGAAAAGTCCCGCGGGCGCTTCTCGACGAAAGACTCGCGCCCTTCGCGCGCCTCGGCGGTGGCATAGCCCAGGCGGGTGGCCTCGCCGGCAAACAGCTGCTGGCCCACCATGCCGTCGTCCGGCAGGTTGAAGGCGTACTTGAGCATGCGCATTGCGGTCGGGCTCTTGCTGTTGACGATCTCGGCCATCTCGATCGCTCTTTTTTCCAGGCTTGCGTGAGCCACGACCTCGTTGATCATGCCCATGGCCAAAGCTTCATCGGCGCTGTAGGACTTGCCCAGGAAGAACACCTCTCGCGCGCGCTTCTGCCCGATCTGGCGAGCGAGCAGGGCCGAGCCGAACCCGGCGTCGAAACTGGCTACATCCGGGTCGGTCTGTCGAAACCGCGCGTGTTCGCTGCTGGCTATGGTCAGGTCGCAGACTACGTGCAGGCTGTGCCCGCCGCCCACCGCCCAGCCCGGCACGACCGCAATCACGACCTTGGGCATGAAGCGAATCAAACGCTGGACTTCGAGGATATGCAGCCGGCCGGTCATCTCCGGGTCGTCGTACTTGTAGCCGTCCGGGCCGCGCACCGCCTGGTCGCCGCCGGAGGAGAACGCCCAGCCGCCGTCCCTGGTCGACGGTCCGTTGCCGGTCAGCAGAACGCAGCCGACGTTGGTCTGACGGCGAGCGTGGTCCAGCGCGGCGTACAACTCGTCGACGGTCTGCGGCCTGAATGCGTTTCGGAGATCGGGGCGATTGAACGCGATACGCGCGATCTCTCGGCCGCGGTTGGCCCGGTCCTGCATCGTGTGATAGGTCACGTCGGCGCCGGTGAAGCCCTCGACGCGATTCCAGCATTCGGGATCGAACAGTTCGGAGACCGATTCCTGTTTCATTTCAATTGCCTTGTTTGCCTGGCTGGTCGGGGTCGGCGGCGTCCGAGTTCTCGCTCTGGCGCGCCGACTCGTTCGATGAAGCGATCGCTTCGGCCATCCGCCGGGCGAATTCGTCGACCTGGTCCCAATCGGTGTATTCGATGACCGATTTGCCGTCTGTAGGCCCGTCGGTAATCTTCATGATCATCTGGATCATGATGCGATCGATGAAGCGGTAGCTCGGATAATCGAGCTTCCCGGCGATGATCTCGACATGCATTGGCCGGAAGGAAAGTCGTTCGAGAAACTTCCTCAGATACTTGTTGCCCTCCAGATTGCGCTTTTCGGGCTTGCGCGCGATCAGGTTGACCGAGAAGAACGCGTTGGGGACACGGTTGATCGCGTCACGGTTGCCGTCCAGGAAACGGGCCATGGCAGGATCGTGTTTGCCGTATCGCACGCTGGCGCCGGCAATGACGCCGTCGAAACCTGCGGGATCCAGGGCGCTCGCCGTGCCCACGTCGACGAGCGTGGTTTCCAGGCCGCTTGCGCGCAGGGTCTGCTGGATTCGCTCCGAGATCTTGCGCGTCTGGCCGTCGGTGGTCGCGTAGACAATCAGTGTGCTCGGCATACCGGCTTCCGATGCAGTTGCAGGCGAAGAACATCCGGAATGGTACAGGAACGCGATGGGTGCAAACGGGGTTTCAGCGGGGCGCGGTGAGGTTGAAGGGGAGTTTCGGCGGCAAGCCTTGATCGGGGTCAAGTCCCCGGCGATTTTCGCTCGTGCCGAGTCATTCGAAGGCGCCCCGGCCGACGCCGTGCTCGTCGAGAAGCGTTTCCAGCCGTCGGGTCGATTCGGCGCAGGATCGGACGGTCCTGCGAACCCGGTTTTCCAGCTCCAAGTCGACCTCGCGGCCGCTCGCACGCGCCGCGGCAATCTCGTTGAGGCTTGAGCAGTCCTTGTTCATCCGGGACTCCGCCTTTTCGATTCGCCGGCGGGCACGCTCGCCGATTTCGCCGTCCAACGGCGGTGCCATCATGAGTCGCGTCACGACGCCGTTGTGGCGACGAAAAACCCGTTCCGAATAGTCGCGCAATTCGTCGGTGGTCATGAAACGGAGATCCAGCGGATCGTTGCCGCGGGGCACGGGTACGCAACCGGAAATCGCAGCGAGGAGGGACAGGTGAAGAATGAACGGCGCGGCGCGCATGGATCAAGCTGCCCGGTTGCGCGGCCTGGCGAAGGCTGCGAAACGCGCTGACGCGAATGGCATGGGTCGCCCGGCGTTCATTCTATGCGCAGCCCCTCACCGCTTCATGTAATTGAAGAACTCTTCGTTGGTCTTGGTCGACTTGAGCTTGTCGAGCATGAATTCGATTGCCTGGATCTCGTCCATGGGATGCAGGATGCGGCGCAGTATCCAGATTTTCTGCAGCAACTCGGGCCCGATCATCAACTCTTCGCGACGGGTGCCGGAGCGGTTGATGTCCATGGCCGGAAACACGCGCTTTTCCGATATGCGGCGGCTCAGGTGGATTTCCATGTTGCCGGTGCCCTTGAATTCCTCGTAGATCACCTCGTCCATCTTCGAACCGGTATCGACGAGCGCGGTTGCAATGATGGTCAGGCTGCCGCCGCCTTCGATCTTGCGCGCGGCGCCGAAGAAGCGCTTGGGGCGCTGAAGTGCGTTGGCGTCCACGCCGCCTGTAAGGACCTTGCCCGAAGACGGCACCACGGTGTTGTAGGCACGGGCCAGGCGGGTGATGGAATCGAGCAGGATGACCACGTCGTGCTGATGCTCGACCAGGCGCTTGGCCCGCTCGATCACCATGTCGGCAACCTGCACATGTCGGGTTGCCGGCTCGTCGAACGTCGAAGATATGACCTCGGCGTCGACCGTGCGCTGCATTTCCGTGACTTCTTCCGGCCGCTCGTCGATCAGAAGGATGATCATGTGGGCTTCCGGGTTGTTGGCCCGGATTGCGGTGGCGACATGCTGCAGCAGCATGGTCTTGCCGGCCTTGGGCGGAGAGACGATCAGGCCGCGCTGGCCCTTGCCGATCGGAGCGATCAGGTCGATGATGCGCCCGGTTATGTCTTCGGTGGAGCCGTTGCCGCGTTCGAGCTTGAACTGTTCGCGCGGAAATTCCGGCGTCAGGTTCTCGAACAGGATCTTGTTCTTGGACGCCTCGGGCTTGTGATAATTGATGTCCTCGACCTTGAGCAGGGCGAAGTAGCGTTCCGATTCCTTGGGCGGACGAATCTTGCCCGAAATCATGTCGCCGGTGCGCAGGTTGAAGCGCCGAATCTGGCTGGGCGACACGTAGATGTCGTCCGGCCCTGCCATGTATGAGCCGAGCGCCGAGCGCAGGAAGCCGAAGCCGTCCTGGAGGATTTCCAGCACGCTGTCGCCGTATATGGGCTCCTTCTTGCGCGCGCGCGCCTTGAGGATGGCGAAAATGACGTCCTGCTTGCGCGATCTGCCAATGTTCTCGATCCCGAGTTCATTGGCCATTTCGATCAGGTCCTGGACGGACTTCTTCTTCAAGTCGGTAAGATTCATCGAACGGTTTGCCTTGAAATGACTGGATTTGAACGGAATGCTGCACGCTGCCCTGTGCGCGCAGCGTCTGCGCGCTCGGCTCGGCAATGCGAGCGAGATTACTTTCCAGTTGGTCCCGAAACAATAGGGAGTCTGATACTGCTGCAACGGGCGGTTGCCCGCAAGGGATTTGGCAAGACTACCACTTTCGCTGCGCGCCGTCCAGTACCCGGTACCGGACGGGCTGGCGACGGCCGGCGCAGCAGCGCCGCGCCCGGCCGATTCACTGTATATGCTGCTCGATGAAATCCTTGAGCACGCCCTTGGTTACGGCGCCGACCTTCATGCCCTGGACCTTGCCGTCGTTGAACACCATCAGCGTCGGAATGCCGCGGATCTTGAACTGGCCGGCAATCTGCGGGTTCTCGTCGATGTTGACCTTGGCGATCTTGATCTTGCCGACATACTCATCGGCCAGTTCGTGCAGCAGCGGATCGATCATCTTGCACGGGCCGCACCATTCGGCCCAGTAGTCCACCAGCACCGGCTGACCGGCATTGACGACTTCCTGTTCGAACGATGCGTCGGATACGTGCGTGATATTTTCGGACACGTTGATTTCTCCTCGGGATTGCGGATTCGGGAATACGGGCCGGCACTCGGCGCGCAGGCTTGCGCTTCCGGAGAATGCTAGAATACTTCAAAAGCCAGCCCTGCTGGCCCCGAGCGCCTGTTTTCGTAACATCCGGCTTGCTCCGGGCGATTTCAAGCAGGCCGATTCCATGAATTTCGGCATGGACCCCGATCCGGTGCCGGAATCGTCCTTCCATTTCAGGTTTACTACTGCGTGAGCGATACAGATATCCGATCCGATCATCAATCATCCGGGCAACCGGTCCCAGGCGAACACCACGACCGCGTACTGAGCGACGTCGGGTTCGACAGTTTCGATCTCCCGGAGGCCGTCGTCGCCGGACTGCGCGACGCCGGCTTCGAAAAGTGCACGCCAATCCAGGCCGATACGCTGCCGCTGGTTCTCAACGGCCGGGACGTCGCCGGGCAGGCGCGCACCGGCACAGGCAAGACCGCGGCGTTTCTGCTGGCGATCTTCAACAGGCTTCTGGCCGATTCGGACCCCGACAGCGCCGGGCACAATCCGCGTTCCATCGTGATCGCGCCGACCCGCGAACTGGCCATCCAGATCCATCGCGACGCCCTGTTGCTGGGGTCGCATACCGGGCTGAAGTTCGGCCTGGCCTACGGTGGCGTGGACTATCAGAAGCAGCGCGACCAGCTTTCCGACGGGGTCGACGTGCTCATAGGGACCCCGGGCCGCGTCATCGACTACTTCAAGCAGAACGTGTTCAACCTCAAGCACATCCGGATTGCGGTTCTCGACGAGGCCGATCGGATGTTCGATCTGGGCTTCATCGGCGACATCCGCTATCTGTTCCGGGCCATGCCGCCGCCGGACCAGCGTCAGTGCCTGATGTTTTCGGCCACGTTCCCGCTCAAGGTCACGGAACTGGCCTACGAGCACATGAACGATGCCGAGACCATTCGGATCGACGAAGACCACAAGACCACCGAGCGGGTGCGCCAGGTCGTTTACTACCCGAGTAATCGGGAAAAGCTGCCGCTGCTCATCAAGCTGCTGCGGGAGATGGTCGACGGCCACGTGATCGTGTTCGTCAATACGCGCCGGGCCGCCGACCTCGTCGACCGGATGCTGCAGGGCAACGGTTTCGATTCGGCGATGCTGGCCGGCTCGGTGCCGCAGAAGAAGCGTCAGCGACTGTTACAGAAATTTCATGCCGGCGAACTTCCGATCCTGGTGGCCACTGACGTGGCCGCACGCGGGCTGCACATTCCGGACGTCAGCCACGTGATCAATTTCGACCTGCCCCAGGACGCGGCCGATTACGTCCACCGCATCGGCCGCACGGCCAGGCTGGGGGCGACGGGCGAGGCCATCAGCTTCGCCTGCGAGGACTACGCGTTTCATCTGCCGGAAATCGAGGCCTATATCGATCAGCCGATCGAGTTGATCGGCCACGATGCCGACGAGTTGCCGAAGCTCGAAAAGGCCAAGCCGTCGACCGGCAACCAGGGTCGCCCGGCGAGTGCCCGGGGCGGCAAGGGCAGGGGCGGCCAGGGTTCCGGCGGTCGCAGACGGCGCGGCTGACCGGATATGCCTGATCCGGGTTTGCTGTGCTAATCTGCCAAGCCGTAGTCGACCTGCAGCATTCCTTGTCAATGATCTCGATCGCAGCATGATTGCCTCGTTGAATCGACTCGCCGTTCCGCGCGCGGCCAATGCAGTCAGCTGGCTGCTGGTCGTCGTCTGCGTCCTGCTGGTAGCGCGCATAGGGGTCGTGCTGGTCGACGGCGTGGACGTCGATTATCAACCCCTCCCGTTTTCGCCTTCTTCCGAGCGCGTCGCAACGCTTCCCGCCACCGATTGGCGAATGTTCGGGGACCCGGTGGAACCCGATTACGGCTTCGCGCAGCCGCTCCCGCCGACACCGCTTTCGCTTCGGCTGCGCGGGGTCGTCACCGGTGAGCGCGGGTACGCGATCATCGTCGACGCGGAGGGCAACGAAGGTGTATACCGGGCCGGTGACATGCTGCCGGGCGACGCCGAGGTGGTCACCATCGAGGCCCGTCGCGTCGTGCTCGAGCGCAACGCCACTCGCGAGGCCCTGGAGCTTCCGGGATCGGGCACTTCGACAGCTGCGGCGCCGCGTACGCGGGATGAAGCGCGTCGCCGGGACGGCGACCTGCCCAGCGGCGTCGGGATCGGATCGCTGGCGTCGATGACTTCGGCATTCAGGCTGGATCCGAATGAACTCGCGCAGCGGATCACGATTCTGCCGGTCGCCGGCGGCGGCTTTCGAGTGCGGGCCGGGCGCGACGCGGCCATCTTCACCCAGCTCGGTTTCCACGCCAACGACATCGTGCTGGCGATCAATGGGCAGCCGGTGGACAACCAGGCCGACGTACGCGCGGTTTTCGAATCGTTTCGTCCCGGCGAGCCGCTGGCGATCACGGTTCGGCGCGGTGAGCGCCAGCTTGTACTGACCCCGGATCTGTCGATGCTGGGCGAGAGCGGGCAGAGATGAACAAACTGGGCCGGGTCTCAATCAACCTCGGCTGATTACATATAAAGAGCGGAGCCAAGAACAAGATGAAAACCAATCAATTCGCAGCCGTCGCAGCGTTGATATTCGGGCTGGCTGGTTCCGGAGTGCACGCCCAGCAAAGCGAAACCCACCTGCTCAATTTCCAGAACGCCGACATTCGCTCGCTGATCACGACGGTTGCCGACATCACCGGGCGCAACATCGTGATCGACCCAGCGGTCAGCGGACAGATCACGGTCATCTCAAGCGAGGAACTCACGGCCGATTCGGTCTACGACGTCTTTCTGTCGATTCTGGCAGTGCACGGCTACAGCGCGATCGACGACGGTGCGGTCACCCGCATCGTGCCCGATGCCGCGGCGCGCTTCGGCAGCGGTGTTGCCAACGGCACAGGCGGTGGCCAGGACCAGGTCACCAGGCTGATCCCGCTGGAGCATGTGCGCGCCGCGGAAGTGCTTCCCATGCTGCGCTCGCTGGTGCCGCAATCGGCTTATCTGGCTGCGCACGAGACTTCGAACTCGCTGTTGGTCAGCGACAGGGCAGCCGGCGTCAGGCGCCTGCAGGCGGTGATCGAACGGCTGGACGCGGCGTCCGACAATGGCGCCGAAGTGCTCGGGCTCAGCCATGCCGACGCCGAGGAAGTTGCCGAAATCGCCAACCAGATATATTCGGGTGCGGAACAGCCGCTGGCCATTCCCGATGCCCGCACCAATTCCATCGTGCTGCGCGGCGATACCGCTCAGCGTGTCCGCCTGCGCACCCTGATCAGCCACCTCGACACCCCGATGACCGAGGGCGGCGGCTCGCGCGTGGTGTACCTTCGGTATGCCAACGCGCAATCGCTGGTCCCGGTGCTGGAGAGCCTGGTCGACGAAGTGGGCGAGGGGCAGCGCCAGCGCGTGCGCATCAACGCGCACGAAGAGACCAATTCGATCGTGATCTCGGCGCCGCCTGCCGTCTACCGGGAAATTCGCTCGATCATCGACCAACTGGACATCCGCCGCGCCCAGGTGCTGGTCGAGGCCATCATCGCCGAGGTTGCCGCCGATACCGGAATGGATCTCGGCATTCAGTGGCAGTTCTTCGAGTCCGGCGACTCGGGCTTTTTCGGCGGCACCAATTTCCAGACGGGCGGTCGCAATATCCTCAATCTCAGCGCCGGGCTGGCGAGCGGAGAAGACGGCGCCACGGTGCTCCCGGGCGGCGGCCTCAATCTTGGCTACGTCGACGGGACCACCAACCTGCTGGGGATCGAGCTGCTCGAGATCGGCGCGCTGGCGCAGGCGCTTGCAACCGATGGGAACACCAACGTGCTGTCCACGCCGTCCATCGTGACCATGGACAATCACCCGGCGAGCATCAACGTAGGCCAGGAAGTGCCGTTTCTCTCGGGCAGTTTCGTGGCCGAAGGCGTCTCGACCGCCGAGGGCCAGGTCAACCCGTTCCAGACGATCCAGCGAGAAGAGGTGGGCCTGAAACTGCGCGTCACGCCGCATATCAACGAAGGCGACACGATCATGCTGGCCATAGAACAGGAGGTCTCCTCGCTGGCGCCAATCGCGGGTGCGGTCGACCTGATCACCAACAAGCGCACGATCTCGACCCGCGTCATGGTGCCGGATGGCTCCATGCTGGTGCTGGGCGGCTTGATCAGCGACGATCTGAGCGAATCGGTCGAACGCGTTCCCGGGCTGAGCCGGATCCCGCTGTTCGGCGAACTGTTCACCTATCGCTCGACCAGCCAGGTCAAGCGCAACCTGATGGTTTTCATCCGGCCGCGCATTCTCCACGACCAGAAGCTCATGGACGACCTGACCGCCGGGAAGTACCGAACGATTCGCGGCTCCCAGCTCGAGCAGCGCGCCGGACGGAGTGTTCTTTCGCGTCGCGAGGAGACTCCGCTGCTCCCGGAGCTCGAGGATTTTCTCCAGACCGGCCAGGGCGCCAGCGAGCCGGATGGGCGCTGATTTCAGGCCCGGGTTCGGATTCGCCCGTCGTCGAGGCGTCACGGTCGCCGGGCGCGACGAGCAGGGGCGCTTCAGGATCGTCGCACGTGAACCCACGGACCTGGAAGCCTTGCGCGAAGTCCGCCGCAACCTGTCGGGCGCGACGGTCATCGAAAAGCTTGGCGAGGCCGAGTTCGGTGAACTGATTTCCAGGCTTTACCAGGCCGGCAATGGCGAGGCCCACAAGGTCGCCGAAAACCTCAACGACGAACTCGACCTGACCCGGTTGGCCGAGCAGTTGCCGGAACCGGCCGACCTGCTCGAGGCCGACGACGACGCGCCGATCATTCGCCTGATCAACGGCGTGCTCTCCCAGGCGGTCCGCGAGCGGGCGTCCGATATCCATTTCGAGCCCTTCGAGGACCGACTCTCCGTGCGATTCAGGGTCGACGGGGTGCTGCGGGAGGTGTTGTCGACCTCGCCGGCCCTGGCGCCGCTGGTGGCCTCGCGCATCAAGGTCATGGCGCGTCTGGACATCGCCGAAAAGCGCCTCCCGCAGGACGGCCGGATCAGCCTGAGACTGGCCGGCCGGCCCGTGGACGTTCGGGTGTCCACCTTGCCCTCCAGCCACGGCGAGCGCGTGGTCCTCAGGCTGCTCGACAAGCAGGCCGGCAAGCTCGGTCTGACGGAACTGGGGATGGGCGACGATACGCTGAAACGGCTGCGGCGGATGATCCATCGGCCGCATGGAATCTTGCTGGTCACCGGGCCCACCGGATCGGGCAAGTCGACCACGCTTTACGCGGCGCTGCTGGAGCTCAACGATCGAAGCCGCAACATCATGACGGTCGAGGATCCCATCGAGTACGACATCGACGGCATCGGCCAGACCCAGGTCAATCCCAAGGTCGATCTGACGTTCGCCCGCGGCCTGCGCGCCATCCTGCGCCAGGATCCTGACGTGGTGATGGTCGGCGAGATTCGCGACCTGGAGACCGCACGAATCGCAGTCCAGGCATCCATGACCGGGCACCTGGTGCTGTCGACGCTGCATACCAACACCGCGGTGGGCGCGATCAATCGACTGGTCGACATGGGAATAGAACCGTTCCTGCTTTCTTCCAGCCTGATCGGCGTGATGGCACAGCGACTGGTACGCCGACTGGACCCGGATTTCCGCAGGGCTGTGGAACTCGAGCCCGAGGCGCTGGCTGCCAGCGGGATCGAGAAAGATTCAGCCGTTACGCTGTACCGACCCGAGGCCGAACTCCCGGTGGGCGTGAGCGGATTCAGCGGTCGAACCGGGATCTACGAGCTGGTAGCCGTGGACGACGAAATGCAGTCCGCGATTCATCGCCGGGCGGCCGAGGCGGAGCTGGAGGCGATTGCACGACGCACATCGCCTTCCATATTCGACGACGGTTGGCGCAAGGCGCTTGCGGGAGAGACTTCGCTGGACGAGGTGCTGCGCGTGACACGCGAGGACTGAACCCGAGAACCCGGCGGTCGTTGCCTGCGAAAAACACGCAGGTCGTCGGTCGGCAGACATTTCGAGCACAATACGAACTAATGCGACGGGTGGCGGTCAATGGGTTAGCGCCCGGCCGGCCCGACACACATCCGACAGGAGCAAGACGGCCCGATGGGCGAACGTGAAACAGATCAGCTTCTGGTGGAAAGAGTCCAGAAGGGCGACAAGCGGGCTTTCGATCTGCTGGTAGGCAAGTACCAGCACAAGATCGTCAGCTTGATTTCGCGCTACGTCTCCGATCATGCGGAGGCGCTGGACGTCGCCCAGGAAGCTTTCATCAAGGCCTACAAGGCGATCGGGCGATTTCGCGGCGACAGTGCTTTTTATACATGGATGTATCGAATCGCGATCAACACCGCCAAGAACCACCTGGTTTCGCAGAGTCGGCGTCCGCCCTCATCGGATATCGATGCCCAGGATGCGGAACAATTTCAGGTCGACACGCGTCTGAAGGACCGTGGGTCGCCGGAACACGAACTTCTGAAGGAAGAAATTGAAACCACCATTCATGACGCCATTTCCGATCTGCCCGACGACCTGCGCGTCGCGATCACGCTGCGCGAGATGGAAGGCATGAGCTACGAAGATATCGCGACGACGATGGATTGTCCGATCGGTACCGTCCGCTCGCGCATCTTCCGCGCCCGTGAGGCGATCGACGGCCGGCTCAGGCCTTTGCTGAGCAACCTGGATGACTAGCGTCTGGAGCCCTGCATGACCAATCAACCCGAATCCCGAGAGACGAAGCCCGTGGACAGAAACAACGAACACATATCCGCACTCGTCGACGGCGAACTCGACCCGAAGGGCGCCGCCTTTCTGGTCAGGCGCTTGTCCGACGACCCGCACATGCACCATCAATGGCAGCGTTTTCACCTTGTTCGTGCCTGTCTCCAGCGCGAGTTCAGCGGTCCGGTTTCGCTGGTCGGTCGCGTACAGGCCGCGCTGCAGGACGAGGCCGTGCCCGAGCGGGCAGGGCGCTTTTCTTCGTTGATGCGAATGGGCGTCGGCGGTGCGGTTGCCGCGAGCGTCGCCATGGTCGCGGTGCTGGGGCTGGCCAACCGGATGGAGTCGGAGAATTCGGGCGGGCCGGAGTCGGTGCAGGCCCCCGGTTTCGTCAGCCAGTCCACGGCGCTGGACAGGCAGTTCAATGCACCGCTGGTGCCGGCCGGGTTGGGCACGAACCAGAATTCCGGCGGCTCGGTCGGAACGAGTTCAGCAACCCAGCAGCGGATAAACCGCTACATGATCCGGCACAGCCAGGCCGCCGGCGGCAACGGGTTCATCTCGTATACACCGGTGCTGGCGGCCCCTGCCGCGGTCCAGCCGTTGGGCGAGGATGCGGTCGACAGCGCGGAACGGGCCGACGAGGGCCGTTAGTGCCGATGCGATTGCATTCGTTCATTGCCGCCACGGTCCTGTGGGCGTGTTGCGCCGGGCAGGTCCTGGCCGAATCGGTAGAGCAGTGGCTGGTGCGCATGGATCATGCGGTGGCATCGATCAGCTATCGCGGCACGCTGGTGAGCACCGGCAGCGATCGGATCGATACGATGCGGGTACTTCACCGGGTCGACGATGGTGGTGTGCGTGAGCGCATCTACGCGCTCGACGGGCCGCCGCGCGAAGTCTTGCGAGATCGCGACCAGGTTCGCTGCCTGGTGTCGGGACAGGCGTCGCTGATCGTGGACAATCCTTTCCCGACCAGCCTGTTGCCGAGGATTCCGCTGAAGGAGATCCTGGGGCCGGATTCGGTTTACCGGGTCCGCCTGATCGGCACGGGTCGGGTCGCCGCGCGCAATGCCAGGATCGTCGAGATCCTGCCGCTGGACCAGTATCGTTACGGCCGCCGGCTCTGGTTGGACAAGGACACCGGAATGCTGCTGCGGTCCGTGGTCTTCGCGCCCGACGGCGCGATCGTCGAAAAGCTCAGCTTCGTCGAGATCGAAATCGGCGCATCGATTTCCGATGCCGAGCTCGAGAGCGACCTCGAAAACCCCTCCCAGGTGACGCGCTACCAGATCGGCAATGCCGGGGAAGGAGAATTCGCCTCCAGCAAGACGCCGCTCTGGCTGCCCGAGTCGCTGCCCAAGGGCTTCCGGCTGACCTCGGTCGGGCACGGCGGCAGCGACGACCAGCGATACGAGCATCTGCTTTTCAGCGACGGTCTTTCGAGCTTTTCCATTTACATCGAATTCGAGCGCAGCGCCGGCATCTCCGAGCGGATCGAATCGCGCGGCGCAATGCATATCTATACCGGGAGCATAGACGGCAACCTGGTTACGGTGGTCGGAGAGGTGCCGGCGCCGACCGTTCGTCTGATCGGGCGCCACCTGCGCAGGCTGCAAGTGCCGATTCTTCGGCACCTGGACTGAACGGGACCCGGCCGATGAAGGACGCGGGTCTCATCTGGCAGATTGCCGTCGTCAGGCGTGACGAGGCCGGGTCCGAATGGCTGGAATTCGATGATCCCGGAGGCTGCAGCAAATGCCGCCGCGGGACCGGTTGCGGCGCGGCTTTGTTCAGCCGGCTTTTTGCGCGGCCCGACGCCCGCGTGCCCATGCCGGACGACAAGGCCATACCGGCCGGTCGCCTGGTCAGGGTCGGGCTGGATCCGCGCTGGCTGCTGCTGGCGGCGACGACAACCTATCTTCTGCCGGTCATCGGTTTTGTCGCCGGCGCCCTGGTTGCCGACCGGACGCTGCCCGCAAACGATGCGGCGGCGCTGGTTTCGGGCATTGCGTTCGCGCTGCTCGCGGCATTGCCTGCACGCGGCCCGATGAAGCTGATCGGCAGACCGGGACTCGTGCTCGTCGAGCTGAACCAGGGCCTTGAATCGAAGGGCCGGCACCTTGAAAGGCGGGACGATAGCGGCCACCTCTCAAGGCAGGATTAAGTGAACGCCGGTTGGCCCTGGGCCGCCGGGAATTGTCATACGGATTCAGGAAAAAGGGTTACATCAATGTTCAAGGTAAATTCAAGAACGCTACTCGTTGCGCTGCTTGTGTTGTTCGCGCTGGATCTGCGCGCGGCGCCGGCGGACTTCGTCGATATCGTCGAGGCAAGCGTGCCGGCCGTGGTCAACATCGAGACGACCCGGTTCGGCGAACGCCCGGACCCCGAGGTCCAGCGCGGGCAGATGCCCGAGGACATGCCCGAATTGTTCCGCAGGTTCTTCGAGCCTTACGGAGAAGGTCCGCGCGGACGGCCGGATCGGCGGGGCGGCGGTTCCGGTTTCATCGTGCGCGAGGATGGCCTGATCATCACGAACCATCACGTCATCGAGGACGCCGACGAAATCATCGTGCGGCTGGCCGACCGCCGGGAGTTCGTTGCCGAACTCGTCGGATCGGACGCCGAAACCGACGTGGCGGTATTGCGTATCGACGCCGAAGACCTGCCGACGCTCGACTACGGAGATTCCTCGGCATTGCGGCCGGGTGAATGGGTGATCGCCATCGGGTCGCCTTTCCAGTTCGAGCAAAGCGTCGCCGCCGGCATCGTCAGCGCCAAGGGCAGGACCCAGGGGCAGCAGCAGTACGTCCCGTTCATCCAGTCCGACGTGGCGATCAACCGCGGCAACTCCGGCGGCCCCCTGATCAACACCGACGGCAAGGTCGTGGGCATCAATTCGTGGATCCTGAGTTCCAGCGGCGGCAACATCGGGCTGTCGTTCTCGATCCCGATCGAAACGGCCTCCAGCACCATCGACCAGTTGCTCGAATTCGGACGCGTCTCGCGCGGCTACCTCGGCGTCGGCATCCAGAGCGTCGATCGTGAGCGCGCCGATGCGCTGGGCCTCGACCGCCCCGTGGGCGCCCTGGTCAACCGTGTAGAACCGGGCAGCGCCGCGGAGCGTGCCGGGATCGAAGTGGGCGATGTGATTCTCGAGGTCAACGGTCGGAACATCGAAGTGTTTTCCGATCTTCCGCCTGTCGTCGGCTCGGTCCGCCCGGGCGAGGAGGTCAGCCTGACCATCTCTCGCTGGGGCGAGACGCAGGAACTGACGGTCGAGCTGGACGAGCGCGACGAGGACCAGCAGACCAGCGACCGCGGCGAAACGCGGGACGTCGAACCGACCAACGCGCTGGGACTTTCGGTGGAAGAACTCAGCGACGATCAGCTTCGCCGTGCCGAAGGCATCGACGGCGGTCTGATGGTCACGGCCGTGGACAGCGACAATGCCTACCGGGCCGGAATCCGCCGAGGCGACGTGATCCGCATGATCAACAATCAGCAGGTCAGAACGCTGGAGGATTTCGAAGCGATTGTCGAGGATATCGAGCCGGGTCGCTCCGTGGCCCTGCTGGTCTGGCGTAACGGAACGACCCAGTTCGTTGCCTATACGCCGGAGGGCGAGGAGTAGGCGACCCCGCAAACGATGCCGGGGTAGCAACCGCGCACCGGCTATAATGAACGAGTGCCGCCACTGGCCCGATCCGGTGGCGGCCTTGTTTAATGCACGGACCGGTCCGCTTGCGCCTTTTGCAGTGCCGGATGATCGAAGCGGTCCTGTTCTTCGCCGGCGCCCTGGCCCGGTTCACTGCTCACTCGACCAAGATGCCCCGATGACCGATTGCTCGCATATCCGGAATTTTTCGATCATTGCCCATGTCGATCATGGAAAATCGACCCTGGCCGATCGGTTCATCCAGGTATGCGGCGGCCTGACCAATCGCGAGATGGCCGAGCAGGTGCTCGATTCGATGGACATCGAGCGCGAGCGCGGCATCACCATCAAGGCTCAGAGCGTGACGCTGGATTACACCGCGCCTGATGGCCAGGTCTACCAGCTCAATTTCATCGATACGCCCGGCCACGTCGATTTTTCATACGAAGTCTCGCGTTCCCTGTCCGCCTGCGAAGGTGCGCTGCTGGTGGTCGACGCAGCCCAGGGCGTCGAGGCCCAGAGCGTGGCCAACTGCTACACCGCGGTAGAACAGGGCCTGGAAGTGATTCCGGTGATCAACAAGATCGACCTGCCGTCGGCCGATCCGGAACGCGTCAAGGCCCAGATCGAGGACATCATCGGGATCGACGCCAGTGACGCGCTGCTGGTCAGCGCCAAGACCGGCCAAGGCATTGCAGAGGTACTCGAAGCGCTGGTCAAGCGGATTCCGCCGCCGGAAATGCGCGAGGGGCCGCTGAAAGCGTTGATCATCGATTCGTGGTTCGACAACTATCTCGGCGTGAACTCTCTGATCCGGATCAAGCAGGGCACCCTGCACAAGGGCCAGCGCATCCGGGTGATGTCCACCGGCGAGGAGCACGACGCCGACCAGATCGGCATCTTCACCCCCAAGCGGACCATAGAAAAGACCCTGGACTGCGGCCAGGTCGGGTTCGTCGCGGCCGGCATCAAGGAAATTCACGGCGCCCCGGTCGGCGATACGCTGACGTCTTCGCGCGACCCGGCCGAAAAGCCGCTGCCCGGGTTCAAGCCCGTGCAGCCGCGCGTCTTCGCGGGTATTTTCCCGGTCGATTCTTCCGACTATCCCGATCTGCGCGAAGCGCTGGACAAGCTGCAGCTCAACGATTCAGCGCTGCAGTTCGAGCCCGAGACGTCGATGGCGCTGGGCTTCGGTTTTCGTTGCGGCTTCCTCGGCATGCTGCACATGGAGATCGTCCAGGAACGGCTGGAGCGCGAATACGATCTCGACCTGATCATCACCGCACCGACGGTGGTCTACGAAGTGGCGCTGACCGACGGCACCGAGATGGAGCTGGACAACCCGGCCGAGTTGCCGGCGCTGAACAAGATCGCGGAAATCCGCGAGCCCATCATCAAGGCCAACATCCTGGTGCCGCAGGATTACCTGGGTGCTGTCATAGGTCTTTGCGAGGAAAAGCGCGGCGCCCAGGTCGACATGCGGTTCCTCGGCGGGCAGGTGCAACTGAGCTACGAATTGCCGCTGGCCGAGGTCGTGGTCGACTTCTTCGATAGACTAAAGTCCTGCAGCAGGGGTTTCGCGTCGTTCGAGTATGCGCCGGCGCGGCACCAGGCCGGACCCTTCGTGCGCCTGGACCTGTTGATCAACGGTGAGCGCGTCGATGCCCTGAGCTCGATCGTGCACCGCGACCTGGCCCAGCGTCAGGGTCGCGACCTGGCCGAGCGCATGCGCGAGCTGATCCCGCGCCAGATGTTCGATATCGCGATCCAGGCATCGGTGGGCAGCAACGTGATCGCGCGCTCGACGGTCAAGGCCTATCGAAAGAACGTGACCGCAAAGTGCTACGGTGGCGACGTTTCGCGCAAGCGCAAGCTGCTCGAGAAGCAGAAGGCGGGAAAGCGCCGGATGAAGAACGTCGGCAACGTCGAAATTCCGCAGGAAGCGTTTCTTGCAGTGCTGCGAACCGATCGGGACCGGTAGCCGGAACCGATGTTCTCGATCGGACCAAAATAAAACGTAATAACGAATCGGAACTGATATGCAACTGGATTTCGCGCTGATCATCACCACCCTGACGCTGGTTGCCGGCGTCATCTGGACGCTGGACAGGTTCTGGTTGCGCAAGCGCCGCGCCGACCGCCTCGCTCGCGGAGAAATCGCGAGCGACGAGCCGTCCCGCGCGGTCGAATACGGGCGCTCGTTCTTCCCCTTGCTGCTGATCGTGCTGGTATTTCGATCGTTCATCTTCGAGCCGTTCAAGATCCCTTCGGGCTCGATGCAGCCGGCGCTGCTGATCGGCGATTTCATCGTCGTCTCGAAGTTCTCCTATGGCCTGCGCCTGCCCGTGCTCAATACCAGGATAGTCGATATGGGCAAACCGGAGCGGGGCGAGGTGTTCGTGTTCAGGTCGGTAGAAGAAAAAGGCGTCAACATGATCAAACGGGTCATCGGACTCCCCGGCGATACGATCACCTATCGAAACAAGGTGGTCTACATCAACGGCGAGCCGGCGCCGCAGGAGTTGGTCGGCCCGTGGATCGGGCAGGGGATCAACCGGAATCCGCCGGGCAGCAATCCACAGCTCAGGACGGAAGATCTCGGCGAGGTGACGCACGAAATCCTTGTCTATCCGAGCCGACCTTCATCGAGGCCGCAGAGTTGGGTGGTCCCCGAGGGACACTATTTCGCCATGGGCGACAATCGGGATCGCTCGCATGACAGCCGCGGCTGGGGATTCGTCCCGGAAGATCACCTGGTGGGGCGAGCCGTGCGAATCTGGATGCATTGGGACTGCGCCAGCGGCTTCTGTATCGATTTCTCGCGAATTGGTGATAAGATTCAGTAGTAAGCGCCTGATATGGGTGTGATTATGCTGCCCGAACCTGAGGGGAGGTGGCGGGTGAGTCAGGGTCTGGACGAATCGGGAGAACCGTCAATGATTTCTACGCAACGCGGCATGACGCTGATCGGGTTTCTAATTGTGCTGTCGGTGGCGCTGTTCGTTGCCTACATTGCAATGAAGCTTGTGCCCATCTATCTCAACCACTACTCGGTGGTGTCCTCGATGAAAAGCCTGGCGGCCGAGCCGGACGCCGCCAACATGTCCGAGGCCCGATTGCGCGACCTGCTCTCACGAAAATTCTCGACCAGCTACGTCAAGCACGTGAACGCGCGCGATATCGAAATCATTCGGGGTACCGGGGTCGAGATCGTGGCCGAGTACGAGGTGCGCGAGGATCTGATCGGCAATCTCGACGCGGTAGTCACATTCAAGCGTGTCCAACCCCTCAACTGACATTCAACGGTTTTCGACGCTAAAGGGGCTCGGTTACGAATTCCGACGCGGCGATCTGCTGCGACTGGCGTTGACGCATCGCAGCTGCGGCAACCCGAACAACGAGCGTCTCGAGTTCCTCGGCGACGGCGTGCTCAACATGGTCGTCGCCGAGCTTCTGTTCCATGCCCGCCCGGACGTTCCCGAAGGCGATCTTTCCCGGCTTCGAGCCCGAATCGTGCGCGAGCGGACGCTGGCCGAAGTCGCGCGATCGCTTCAGCTCGGCGACCATGTTCTGCTGGGTCCCGGGGAGCTCAAGAGCGGCGGCTTCCTGCGCGATTCCATTCTTGCCGACGCGCTGGAGGCGGTCATCGGGGCGGTGTTTCTCGACGGCGGATTCGATGCGGCCCGAGAGCTGGTCGAAAGGCTGATGACGGCTCGCATCCAGGCATTGCCCGATGCAGAGGCGCTCAAGGACCCCAAGACCCGGCTGCAGGAGCTGCTCCAGGCGCGCGCCTTCAAGTTGCCGGAGTACCAGGTGATCGACGAGAGCGGCGCCGATCACGACCGGACATTTACCGTCGTATGCAGGGTCGAGATTCTGGATGAGCCGATACAGGCCACCTCGACTTCCCGAAGAAAGGCCGAGCAGGCCGCCGCACAGCGCGCAATCGAAACGATTTCCCACAGAGAATCCGAATGAACGAACCCGAGCAGTCCCGCAGTGGCACCGTCGCACTGTTTGGTCGTCCCAACGCGGGCAAGTCGACGCTTCTGAACAGGCTTGTAGGCGAGCGCGTTTCCATCGTCACGCACAAGCCGCAGACCACCCGGCACCGCGTCACCGGCATCGTCAATCGTCCCGGCGGACAATTGGTGCTGGTGGACACGCCGGGGCTGCACCGCAGACGCGACCATGCACTCAATCGGCACCTCAATCGGGTCGCCGCCGAGGCGCTGCGCGGCGTCGACCTGGCCGTGCTGGTGATCGACGCGACCGGTCCGACCGAGGAGGACGAAGCCGCGGCCCGTGCGGTGGTGCAGGCCGGCGTCGATTGCGTGCTGGCATTCAACAAGATCGACAGGGTCAAGCTGAGGTCGGATCTGCTGCCGCTGGCCGAATCATGGGCGGCCCGGGTCAATCCGGTAGAGGTCTTCTTCGTTTCGGCGCTCAAGGGCGACGGTATCGACGAACTTGCCGACGGCTTGATCAGGCACCTGCCTGCACAGCCGCCGCTGTTTCCGCCGGACGAATTCACCACCGAGTCGTCGCGTTTCCTGGCCGCCGAGATCGTGCGCGAGCAGCTGCTCGAGAATCTCCACCAGGAAGTGCCCTACGGCACCACGGTGGTCATCGAATCGTTCGAGGAAGAACCGCGCAGATATCGGATCGGGGCGCTGATACTGGTGGCCGAGAAGCGCCACAAGGGCATGGTCATCGGGCAGGGCGCCCAGACCCTCAAACGCATCGGCATGCGGGCGCGCAAGGCTATGGAAGCACTGTTCGAGACGCCGGTACACCTGGATCTCACCGTCCGGGTCGAGGAAGGCTGGACCGATCGCGAAGCAGACTTCGGCAGGCTCGGTTACCACCGTTGAGTCGGGTCGATCGCGAGGCGGTTTTCGTTCTCCATCGAAGGGCGTGGCGCGACACCAGCCTGATCATCGAATTGCTGAGCCGGACACACGGTCGAATCGCCGGCGTCGCGCGCGGCGCACGCAGCGCCAGGTCGGCTTTTTTCGGACTGAGCGAGCCGTTTCGCGCGCTGGAGGCATCGTGGACGCGGCGTGGGGAAATGGCCACGCTCACCGGCCTCGACCCGGCGGGTCCGGCCAGGCGGCTCTCCGGTCGTGCCATGTGGTGCGGGCTTTACGCCAACGAGTTGGTGCTTCGGCTGACCCCGAGGGACGATCCCGATGCGGATATCTTCGACGCCTACGCGAGGCTTCTGCCCGAACTGGCGATTCCGGCGCGCCAGAGCAATGCGCTCAGACGTTTCGAACTGGCCTTGCTGCAAGCGATTGGGGTGGCGCCGGACCTGGCTTTCAGCGGCGAGTCGGGCGAACCTGTTGCGGCCGGCATGCGATACCGGGTGGATCCGGTTGGCGGACCGGTGCCGGTCGCCGACCACCGGGACGGTATCCAGGGCTCGGTACTGCTTGCCCTGGCCGACGGCCGGGACGTGCCAGCCGGTGACGACGCCGCGGCGCTGCGCTTGATGCGAAAATTGATCGAACATCAACTCGACGGGCGAAAGCTCAATACGCCGGCTTTTTTTCGGGAGAATCCGTCATGACCAGACAATTTCCTGCGCCGCTTCTCGGCGTCAACATCGACCACGTGGCAACGATCAGGCAGGCGCGCGGCACCTTCTATCCCTCAGTCCTGGAGGCCGCGAGCGTTGCCGAGGCGCACGGCGCGGACCTGATCACGGTCCACCTGCGCGAGGATCGTCGACATATCCAGGATCGCGATGTATCCGCGCTGGTCGAACAGTCGCGAACCCGCCTGAATCTCGAGATGGCAATGACCGATTCCATGCTTGACTTCGCCCTGTCGCATCGCCCGGAGGATGTCTGCCTGGTGCCCGAGCGACGCATGGAGCTGACCACCGAGGGCGGGCTGGACGTGGCCGGGCGAAGAGCCGAGGTGACGCGCTTCTGCAAGGCACTCGACGCAGCCGGGATCCGCGTTTCGCTGTTCGTCGATCCCGAGCCCGAGCAGATCGAAGCGGCCGGCGAGTGCGGGGCGCCGGTGATCGAGATTCACACTGGCGCCTATGCCAACGCCGAAGACAAGAGCAGGTCGCAGGCGGAGCTGGAGCGTATCGCCGAAGCCGCGGCGCTGGCGGGCGCCGGTGGGCTGGTGGTCAACGCGGGTCACGGGCTGCACTATGAGAACATCTTCGACGTCGTCGCGCTCGACCTGATCCGGGAATTCAACATCGGTCATTCGATCATCGCCCGCGCCATTTTTACCGGACTGGGCGCCGCGGTCGCAGAGATGAAACGGTGCCTGGTAGCAGGTGCCGGCAACGAAGCATGATTTCGCTGTTGGGGCCGGGAGGGCGCGGCGCCCCGGCGCGATCGCGTGCCCGGCGGTCGCTCAGTCCGGCTGTGCAGCCCTGATCGACTGGCGGGTGCTCTCTACCGTTCTTATCCAGTTGAGATAAAGGCTGCCGGGAGAGCTGTCCAGGTCGCTGCGCAACGACGCCTCCAGCGATGCGCAGGCCTTCTCCAGCCGGGTTGCGCCCGAGTAGCCGCAGGCGCCTGTCCATTGGTGAAGGCATTCCGCCGCTTCCTCGAAGCGTCCGGTCGCGATGGCCCGGTCCAGCGATTCGAGATGCTGGTCGATCTCGACCGCCAGCGCCTCGCGCATCTGGCGCGCGCGCCTGGGGCTTCCGCAGGCGCGGGCGGCCCGGGCATCGTCGAGCAGCAGTGCACGTCGCTCGGCAGGATTCTCGATCTCGGTAAAGCCGTCGCGGCCGGCAACCACCCGCTGAATCGTCAGCAGAAGCAGCCCCGGTGCGACCGGCTTGCTCAGGAAACCGTGAAATCCGGCGTTGCGCAGACGTTCCCGCTCTTCGGGACGGCTGTCGGCGGTCAGCGCAATGACGCGGGTCGCCAGGCCGTCCCCGGCCTGGCGGCAAATGCGCTCCCAGGCCGTCAGCCCATCCATGTCCGGCATGTGCAGATCCATCAGCACGATGTCGAATTGCCGATTTCTACAGCGTTCGACGGCCTCGAAGCCGCTGGCCGCCAGTTCCAGCGAAGCCACTGCGGGGCCTAGCGCGGCCCGTATGAAATCACGATTGATTTCGTGGTCGTCCACCGCCAGCACGGCGAGACCTTCGATTTCCCTGCTGCCCCGGTTGCTCATGGCCCACAATATAACCCGATGACGCGCCGAGAGAGCAATTTGCCGCCCCGAAACGCCCTGCTGCTTGTGGCGGCATGCTGGCTGTGCTCTTGGTCTGCCCATGCTGCGTTGCAGTTCGAATTGCGGGCCGGTCCGACGGCCTTTGGAAAGTTCACCGTCGACAGCGTCCGGGTCCGGCAGGCGCAGGGCACCGCAGCCGACGTGATCGGGCTCGCCCACGACGGCATCGGCGCGTTGGGAGACCTCTCCGTGCGGTGCGAAATCGAGGCCGGGACACGCTGCAGCGAAGGTCGCGTGACCTGGAACATCGAGGGGGCGGATCCGCTGTCGCTCGGTTTCGAGCGTCGGGCCGGCCGAGTCAGCTTGATCGGCGATGACGGCGGCCAGGTCGAGTACCGTTCGTCCGGACCGGAAAGCACCGTGCTTGCGCTCCGGGATGTGCCCGCGGCATGGATGCCGTCTCCGCTGCTCGCCGAGGCCGGTCTTGCCGATCTTTCGGGCCGCTTGTCAGGTGCGATCGAGCTGTATCCGGGTCGTGTTCATGCCGAGGGCCGGATTCGTGAGCTTGCCTTCGATACGCCTGAAGGGCTCTACGCGGGGGGAGGACTGGCGCTGGATGTCGGCCTGGACTGGATGGCGGACGAAGCGCGTCTCGGGCTGGATGTCGAATGGAGCGCCGGAGAGCTGCTGCTTGGACCGGCCTACCTGCCGTCGCCGGAATCACCGTTTACGCTTGTACTTCAGGCGCATGGCCAGGAGCAGGATGGTTGGCGCATCGACAGCGTGAAGCTGGAGCAGACAGGGTCGATATCGCTGGCTGCGGTGGGACGTATCGTTCCGGGCACACCGCCGCAAGTCACGGCGCTGGACCTGGAAATCGAACAAGCGGATCTCGGCGCGCTATGGCGCCAGGGCCTGAATTCCGTAGCCGGCACTCGTGGCTGGGGACAGCTCGATCCCGAAGGCCGACTGACGGGGCGGATGCGCATCGAGGGCGACGCGTTGGTCAGCGCCGGCTTGCGGCTTTCCGAGGTCACGATCATCGATGCGGCCAACCGGTTTGAGGTAACCGGGCTGGGCGCCTGGCTGGGCTGGGAAGGGGCGTCCCGCGCGCTGGAGCTCGGGGCCAACTGGGAAGACGCCAGGCTACTGCGGATTCCGTTGGGCGCCAGCGCCCTGGCATTCCGCACCGATGCGGTGGGAACGCTGGAACTGGTTGATTCTTTCCGTCTGCCGGTGCTCGACGGCGCCCTTGTCGTCGAGCGGATGGCGTGGCGCGACTGGGCCGGCGACGAGCGTCGGCTGGCCCTGGATGCGAGACTGGAACCCATCGACCTTTCCGCATTGACCCGAACGCTCGGATGGACCGAGTTCGGCGGTCGGCTCTCCGGAACCTTCCCGGGCATCCAGCTTTCCGGTAGTGTGATCGAGGTCCGGGGCGGCCTCGACATGGAGCTGTTCGGGGGCAGCGCGCGAATCAACGGACTGTCGGTCGAGCGACCATTCGGTTCGCTACCCGCGCTTGCCGCGGATGTCGAGTTCGAAGCGCTGGACCTGGAACAGGTCACCGGCGCGTTCGAATTCGGCCGCATGCTTGGCTTGCTGTCGGGGCACGTCCGGGACCTGAGACTGCTCGACTGGCAGCCGGTTCGCTTCGACTCCTGGTTCGAGACGCTGGACCACAGCCCGGAACGCGAGATCAGTCAGAAGGCGGTCGATTCGATTTCCAGTCTCTCCGGGGGCGGCGGGGCGGCAATATCCGGCACGTTGCTTCGCTGGTTCGACGATTTTCCGTATCGCAAGGCGGGACTGGGTTGCCGGCTCGAGCAGAACGTCTGCCGCATGCGCGGTCTGCGCGACGTCGACAACGGCGGATACATGATTCTCGAAGGCCGGTTGATCCCACGGCTGGATATCGTCGGATATCAGCGCCGGGTGGACTGGCCGAGACTGCTGGCGCAGCTGGCCGCCGCCACCGAATCGACCGAGTGAGCGCCGAACGGCGGGCCGCCAGGCCGGTCGTTTGATAGAATCCTGTTCAGCGGGAGTTAATCACCCGAACGGCACGCTGGTGCCGTCAACCATGGAGAATCGACCCTTGATCAAGCGAATCGCAAGAAACCTGTTCGTGGCCGTCGTGACCGCCGTGCTCGTCGCGTGCGTCACGATCAACGTCTACTTTCCGGAGGCCGCCGCCGAGCGGGCTGCCGATCGCTTCATCCAGGACGTGATCGGCCCTCAATCGGAAACCGAAGGTGCGTTCCTCGACCCTTCGATCGATCGCCGCGTGACGACTCGAAGCTTCAATCCGCTGGCCATCATGGCCGGGATTCTCATTCCGTCGGCCCACGCGCAATCGTCGCAGCAATCGGTGAACATCGATATCGAGAGTCCGCAGATCAACGCGATCAAGCAGCGCATGACCGAGCGTCAGCGCGAGCATCTCGCAGCGTGGTTCGAGGTCGGCGCGATCGGCCTGGACAACACGGGCCTGGTCGAGATCAGGGACAGAAGCGCGGTGGGGCTTTCAGAGCGTCGCCGGATGGAACAGATCGTGGCCGAGGAGAACGCCGACCGGCGCGCGGTGTATCGCGAAATCGCGGTGGCCAACCAGCATCCCGAGTGGGAAGAGCGGATTCGCGAGACGTTTGCCGACCGTTGGATTGCCAACGCGCGCCCCGGCTGGTACTTCCAGGACGAGTCCGGCAACTGGCAGCGGAAATAGGTTTGGGGCGTCGCGCTAGAAGGCGGCTTCCGCTGGAACCGGTCGAAGTCGAGATCAGCGATCTTTCCCACGACGGCCGCGGCGTCGGGCGGGTCGACGACAAGGTCATATTCGTGCACGGCGCGCTGCCTGGCGAACGGGTATCGGCGCGTCTGACCGGCCGCAATCGCCGGTTCGACGAAGCCGTGACGCTGGCGGTTGAATCGCCGTCGCAACAGCGCGTCGAACCCGAGTGCCCGTGGTTCGGCTACTGCGGTGGCTGCGCACTGCAGCACCTCGATCACGCCGCCCAGCTGGACTGGAAGGCGCAGCGATTGCGCGAGAATTTCCGACGCATCGGCCAGGTGGAGCCGGCCGAATGGATGGCGCCGATATCGGCTGATCCCTGGAACTATCGCCGGCGGGCTCGCCTCAGCGCGCGCAACGTGCCGGGCAAGGGCAGGGTGCTGGTGGGTTTTCGCGAGATCGGCGGTCGCTACGTGGCCGACATCGAGGCCTGCCGCGTGCTGCACCCTGCGTTCGCCGATCGCCTGATGGAGCTTTCGGACCTGATCGGTCGGCTGAGCATTCCCGACCGGATCGCGCAGATCGAGTGCGCCGCCGGAGACGATACGGCGGCAATCGTGTTGCGCCACCTCGAGCCGCTGACGTCGGGTGACGAGAACAACCTGATCGCTTGGTCGGAGGCCTCCGGTATCGCCGTGTGGCTGCAGTCGGCCGGTCCGGCCAGCGTCAAGCGCCTCTGCCCGGAGACGCACCAGCTGACGTACAGGCTGGAAGCCTTCGATCTCGAGTTCGCTTTTCATCCGCAACAATTCGTGCAGGTCAACGCCGAGGTCAACCGCAAGCTGGCGCAGAAAGCCGTCGAACTGATGGCGGCCGGGCCGGAAGACCGTGTCCTCGACCTGTTCTGCGGACTGGGCAACTTTTCGCTGCCGCTGGCTCGCGGTGCCGGGGAAGTGCTGGGCGTGGAGCTGGACGAAAGCCTGGTCGAGTCGGCGCGCGGGAACGCCGATGCCAACGGGATCGAAAACGCTCGCTTCGTGTCGGCAGACCTGATGCAGTCGGCCGACGACCTGCCGTGGATGAAGCAGGCGTTCGACGGGGTGCTGATCGATCCGCCGCGTTCGGGCGCGGCCGAAATCCTGCCGCTGGTGGCGGCCACCGGAGCGCCGCGCATCGTCTACGTATCGTGCGATCCGGCGACGCTTGCCCGGGACGCGGGTACGCTGGTCAACGAATACGGATACCGGCTGGAACGCGCCGGGATCGCGGACATGTTTCCGCAC
Source organism: Lysobacterales bacterium (assembly GCA_002722315.1). GTDB lineage: Bacteria > Pseudomonadota > Gammaproteobacteria > Xanthomonadales > Wenzhouxiangellaceae. The sequence continues at coordinate 226,398 of PBLG01000046.1, forward strand.
ACCGCGCATGTCGAATCGCTTGCGCTGTTCGTCGGGGCCGAATGATGCGTACCGGCCTGATCGTGGGCATCGACGGGCACGCCCTGGACCGGCGTTCGCGGCGCGTGCTGGCGCACCCGGCCGTGGTCGGCGTGATCCTGTTTTCGAGAAATTACCGGGATTCCGGGCAGCTGATCGCTCTGTGCGACGAGATCCGGGCGCTGCGCGAACCCCGCCTGCTGATCTGCGTCGACCAGGAGGGTGGACGCGTTCAGCGCTTCCGTTCCGGGTTCACCGCCCTGCCGCCGCTGGGCGAACTGGGGCGGTGGTATCGCAGCCACCCGGAGCGCGCGCTGGACCTGGCCTATCGCCACGGCCGGATCATGGCCGCCGAGGTGCTGGGCCACGGCGTGGACCTGAGCCTGGCGCCGGTGCTCGACCTGGATCGGGGCAGCGAGGTCATCGGCGATCGCGCGTTTTCCGATGATTCGACGGCTGTCATGGCCCTGGCCGGACATTACCTCGCCGGCATGCGCGATGCCGGGATGAAGAACTGCGGCAAGCATTTTCCGGGGCACGGGTCGGTGCGCGCCGATACCCACCACGAAGTCGTCGTCGACGCTCGGAGCCGGGACCAGATGGCCGACGACATCGCGCCGTTCGCCGAACTGGCGGGACAACTCGATTCGGTGATGCCTGCGCACGTGTGCTATTCGTGCATGGACGACCGGCCCGCGGGCTTTTCGCGTGCTTGGATCCAGGAGGTTCTGCGCAACGAGCTCGGCTTCGGCGGTATCGTGATATCCGACGATCTGGACATGAGCGGCGCCGTCGTGGCCGGCTCGGTCCAGGACCGTTGGCAAGCCTGCGAGTCGGCCGGTTGTGACCTGGCACTCGTCTGCGATCCATCTTCGGCAGAGGGTCTGGTCTCCTCGGCCGATGCCGAATACGAACAATTCGAAGGCGCGCGTGCGTCGGCAGGCAGGCTCCTCGGCCAGGCCCAGTTCACGCTGGCCGAGCAGGAAACGGTTTCCGAATTCCGCGCCTGGAAGCAATCTCTGAACAAGCTGGCAGGAGAATAGAGTGGAGAACCTGTTCGACCGCATTTCCGGACTGATCGGCATGAATCCATGGACGGTCCAGGCATTCGTCGTGATCCTGGCCGCGCTGCTGCTCGATCTGCTGTTCCGGAAGCTGATCAATCGCGTGGAGCGCCTGGCCGGCAGTTCGCGGCACCACTGGGACGACGCCATCGTCTATGCCGGCAAGCGGCCGGTCTCGCTGTTGATCTACGGACAGGGACTGCTGATCGCCGCGCGCATTCTCCAACCCCACACCGCGGCGGCATTGTTCCGGATCGAATGGCTGCAGCTCGCGCAGCAGTTGTTGCTGGTTGCAACGGCAAGCTGGTTCGCCTTCCGGCTTGTCAGCGGGTTCGAGAAGGCTTTCATCGAACATCGCCGCGCAGCCAACCGGGAGTTCGATATCACCACGGTCAGCGTGCTGGCCCGGATCGTCCGCATCGCGGTGGTCGTGACCGGCGTATTGACCGCGCTTAGCATCCTGGAAATTCCGATTTCCGGGCTGCTCGCCGCCGGCGGCGTCGGCGGCATTGCCATTGGCCTGGCCGCGCGCGATCTGCTGGCGAATTTCTTCGGCGGTTTCATGGTGTTCATGGACAGGCCGTTTTCGGTAGGCGACTGGGTGCGTTCGCCGGACCGGGATATCGAAGGCGTGGTCCAGAAGATCGGGTGGCGGGTCACCACGATAATGAAATTCGACCGTCGGCCGATGTACGTGCCCAACGCCACCTTCACCACGATCACGGTCGAGAATCCGTCGCGGATGACCCACCGGCGCATTTTCGAACACGTCGGCGTGCGTTACGACGACTTTGCCCAGGTCAAGTCGATCGTGGATTCGATCCGGTCGATGCTGCAGACGCACGAAGACATTGCGGCCGACGAAACGCTGATCGTTCATTTCAACCAGTTCGGTGCGTCTTCGCTCGACATCATGTTCTACTGCTTTACCCGAACGACGCAGTGGATCGAATACCACCGGGTGCGCGAAGACGTGTTGCTCAGGATCGGCGAAATCATCGAGCAGCACGGCGGCGAGATCGCTTTCCCGACACGCACGCTCAAGATCGATTCGGTGCCAGGCGCACTCGAACGCCAGGAGAACCAACCGTCATGATGCCAAGAGGCGCCTACAGGATATTCGACGCCGCGCGCGTAGCGGCCGCCTACGACGAGATGGCAGCGCACCTGAACGAGAAGTTGCCCGATCGGGAAATCCTGCTGCTGCCGGTGATGACAGGCGGCATGTTTCCGGCCTGCGAACTCGCCCGCCGCATTCGCAGGCCGATGCGGTTGGACTACGTACACGCCACGCGATACCGGGGCGAAACGAGAGGCGCTGAAATCCAGTGGCTGCATTGGCCGGCCCTCCCGGCGGGCGACGAGACCGTATTGCTGATCGACGATATCTTCGACGAAGGCCATACGCTGGCGGCCATACGCGACCGGCTCCCGGAACGCTATCGAGTCATTTCCGTGGCGCTGGCGCTGAAGCAGCACGATCGCGGACTGGCGCGTGACTGGGTCGATGTCCATGGCCTGGTCGTTCCCGACGTCTACGTATTCGGCTGCGGCATGGACTACAAGGAGAATTTCCGGGAACTGCCCGATATCTGGGCGGTGCCTTCTGACGATTGAATAAGCTCAAGTTGCCTTCAATGGGGTGCAATTCCCGGGAGAATTGGATATGAAGCTTGCAGTGATTGGTGGCACCGGCGCGCTGGAGATGTTTCGCAAGCTGCGCAGCACGGCCATGACGACGCCTTTCGGCGCGCCCTCGGATCGTCCGCGGCAGGTCGACGTCGGTGGCTCGGAGGTCTGGTTCCTCGCGCGTCACGGCGACCCGCACCGTATACCGCCGCACAAGATCAACTACAGGGCGAACATCCATGCACTGAAGGTCCTGGGCGTCGATTCGGTACTCGCGATCAACGCCGTGGGCGGGCTGGTGCCGGGACTTTCGGCCGGCACCATGGTCGCGCCCGATCAGCTTATCGACTATACCTGGGGCAGGGCGCACACCTTCAGCGACGGCGGTTCGGCACCGCTCAGGCATATCGACTTCACGCACCCCTTCGATGGCCCGCTGCGTGAGCGACTGCTGGTCGCGGCCGGAAGGGCCGGGCACGAAGTCGTCGACGGCGGCTGCCACGCGGTAACCCAGGGGCCCCGGCTGGAGACCGCGGCGGAGGTCTCGAGACTGGCGGCCGACGGCTGCGACCTGGTCGGCATGACCGCGATGCCGGAAGCGGCACTGGCGCGTGAAGCCGGGCTCGATTATGCAAGTCTGTGCGTGGTGGCAAACGCCGGCGCCGGCCTCGAAGACGGTCCGATAACCGAGGACGACATTCATCGGGTGCTCCAGGCAGCCATGCGGAACGTCAAGGACGTGATCGTCGCCCTGGCCGGTTCCGACCCGGGGAATTGAAACGCTCCGCGCGAGGAGATTCCGGCCGGATTCCCGCGTGTCTTCCTGCCGGGTTGATGCAATCCGTTGGGACCTCGGGTCCAAGATGTGACCTCCATCGCGATAGTTCTGCTTGGCGCATCCACACCATTCCGGTAACATGGAATTTCCCTCATCCAGCGAGTTTCCGATGCCTGTTTCGCTTCGTTTGAGCACATTGAATGTCAGCAGCAAGGATTTGAAAGTATTGAGATCCCTGCTGGGACTTTCGGGCGGAAAATCGGATCAGTCCTGGGAAATCGACGTCGATCGCGAGGATGGCGACGCAGTGCTTGTCGATGTCGACAATCCGGACGGCGCGGCCATCTGGCCCGAGGTCAGCCAGCAGCGGCGCCCGGCCGCGGCACTGACCCGTCGGCGCGACTTTGCTGCTCGGCTCGTGCTTCACAAACCGATACGCTCGCAGCAGCTGCTTAGGCTGCTGTCGGATCTGTCCAGCGCATCCAGTGATCCCCAGCTTGACGATCAGTGGCCGATCCTGGCATTCGGCGACGATTCGGCCGAGCTTCCGCTGGCCGAACACCTGCGGCGGCACAACTGGGACCAGCCCGTGATGATCGGCGGCGACTATCTGCCCGAGCTGGTGATCGATCCCGGTTCCGGCGTCTGGTATTCGAGCGCTTCGGACAGGGATCTGGCGCGGCTGTTGCGGCGCCATTTCGCCCGAGGCGAGGCGCGTGCGCTGGCCAGCCAGGAACTGGTCGAGCATACCGAAGGGCTGGAACAGCAGAACCTGGCAAACCTGAAATGGCGCGCCGGCCTGGCGCTCTCCAGCGGCGCGCTGCATCCGGATCTTGCCGGTGAAATCCGATTCATGCTGCCCCAGGTGCCGTTGCAGGCGCTGTCGGATACAGCATATTCCCGCCAGGCGAGAATCCTGATCCGCCAGCCCGTTGGCGTCGAAGAACTGGCGGAAAGCGCGAAGGCGGATCGCGGAGACGTCGCCGAATTTCTCAATGCCTGCTATACCTGCGGGTTCCTGCTGCTCGATTCATCGGCTGGCGGATCGGCCCGAACCGGTTGACCGTGTAGCTGTGCTATTTTCCTGCGCTGGGCTAATCATCGGAATATCATCTTGAGCAATCCAGCGGGCATAGACGCCCTCGCTTTTGCCGGCCCGGCCGGCTTTGTCGAAATGACCGACCTGGCCAGCGCCAGGGGCGTCGATCCCGGCAAGTATCTCAAGGGTCTGGGCCAGCGCCGGATGGCCATCGCAAGTCCTTGCGAAGATACCGTCACGATGGCGGCGGATGCTGCGGCCCGCGCGCTGCACGGATTCGATATCGATCCTGCCGAGATAGGAACCCTGATCGTGGGGACCGAGACCGGCGTCGATCACAGCAAGCCGGTCGCCGTATACGTGCACGAGTTGCTCGGCCTGGATCAACGCTGCCGGACTTTCGAGACCAAGCACGCCTGCTACGGCGCAATGGCGGGGTTGACCGCGTCCATCGACTGGATCGGATCGGGCCGGGCGCGCGGACGAAAGGCGCTGGTCATCGCGTCCGACATCGCGCGCTATGGCCTCAACACGGCCGGCGAGCCCACCCAGGGCGCCGGCGCGGTCGCCATGGTGGTTTCCGAGAATCCGCGCCTGCTGAGCATCGACCCCACTCGAATCGGGGATTACACGCGGCAGGTCATGGATTTCTGGCGCCCGCTGTATTCGAAATATGCGTTTGCCGATGGGCATTACTCCATCCAGTGCTACCTGGATGCGCTGACCGGCGCGCGGCAGGACGCCGTGGGAGAGCGATCCGACCTGCTCGCCGAGCTCGGCGCCTGCCTGTACCACGTGCCCTTCGTCAAGATGGCGTTCAAGGCGCACCAGCGCCAGCTTGAAATGGAGCGGGGCGGTCCGCTGAGCAAGGACCACAACGAATCCTGGCGACTGCTGACCGACAGTTATCAGCGACTGGCCGCGCCCTGGCTGGGCCTGAATGCCGAGATCGGCAACATCTACACCGGGTCGCTCTTTCTTGCGCTGATCGACCTGCTGCGCCAGGCCGCAGAGAGCCTGGCCGACCGCGAGGTGAGCCTTTTCTCCTACGGCAGTGGCTGCGGCGCCACCTTCTGTATCGGTCGTATCGGCGAGGATGCCGCGCGCTGGCGCGAGGCGCTGGATCCGGCCGATCAACTGGCGGCCCGTCGGCGCCTTAGCATCGACGAGTACGAAACGCTGATCACGGCCACCGAGCAGGCCGACACGGCCGACCAGCTGGATCCCTCGAGCTACGGCCTGAATGGCGGCCTGTATTACGTCGGCACGCGCGATCATTGCCGCCAGTACAGCCGCTCCTGATCGACAGGATGAATACGCACCGCCGGACGCCGCCAGGCGCCCGCGCAGCAGCTTATTCCGATTTTTGGGGAAATCCATGCAAAGCGTCGCGAGCGGGTGGCTGGCGGTGGCCGCCGGCGCGCAGGATCCGCAGTGTACTGATCGGGTAATGAGGAATCCGAGCACCGCCGGATGCCGCCAGGCGCCCGCGCAGCAGCTTTGCATGGATTTCCTAGCAGAAGTCCCGGGATTCGGCGGCAAGCCCGTCCAGCCAGCCGTCCAGCGTCTCGAACCGGGTCGCAATTACGTGCTGACTGCCGTTGGCGTTCTGCAGCTTGCCGTGTACCTTGAGCAGGCCTGCGTGCAGTACCTCGGCGCGAAAGCGCTCGGCCAGCTTCGGCCACACGATCACGTTGACGATGCCGGTTTCGTCTTCCAGCGAAAGGAAGATCACGCCCGATGCGGTGCCCGGTCGCTGGCGATGCGTGACCAGCCCGGCCGCCTGAACCATGGCACCGTCGGCGTCGTCGCGCAGTTGCCTGGCGCTTCGCACCCGTTTGCCCAGCCGCTTGCGCAACAGCGCGATCGGGTGATGCGCCAGGCTCAGCCCGGTGCTGGCGTAGTCGTCCAGCAGGTCTTCGCGGCATGAAGGCAGGGCCAGCCGCGGCTGACGCTCGGCGATCCGGCTGCCGGCCAGCAGGTCGCCCTGGTGACGCGCGGCCATCGCATCCCATCGTGCCCGCCTGCGGTGACCGGCCAGCGCCTTGAGCGCACCGGCTTCGGTCAGCGCTTTCAACGAGCCGCGATCCAGATGGGCGCGCTCGGCGAGATCCTGGACGTCGAGAAACGGGTGCCGCGACCGTTCCGCGCACAGGCGCTCGGCGGCCTCCTGGCGCAGTCCGCTGACCATGCGCAGGCCAAGTCGAATGGCGGGTCCTGTTCGATCACGCCGGCCGGCCTCCGATCTGCCGGGTGACGAACCCGCGGCTCCAGCCTGGCCTGGAACAGGAGCGTAGGTCGGGGTTGCATCCCCGACACGATCAGCGCCGATGTCACTTGTCGGCATTGCATGCCTGATCTGCCGGGTGTCACCGGCAGTCGGCTCGAGCGCGCAATCCCAGTCGCTGTATCGAACGTCCGCCGGCAGCACTTTCACGCCATGCCGGCGCGCATCGTTGATCAACTGCGCGGGCGCGTAGAACCCCATGGGCTGGCTGTTGAGCAGGCCGCAGGTGAACGCGGCCGGATGGTGGCATTTCATCCAGGCCGAGAAGTAGGTCAGCAGTGCGAAACTGGCCGCGTGCGATTCGGGAAAGCCGTAGTCGCCGAAACCACAGATCTGGCCGTAGATCCGCTCAGCGAATTCGCTGCTGTAGCCGCGCGCGAGCATGCCGCCGACGAGCTTGTCGCGAAACGGCTCCAGTCCGCCGCGGCGTTTCCACGCCGCCATGGCCCGGCGCAGCTGGTCGGCTTCGCCGGGCGTGAAGCCGGCCGCCACGATCGCGATCTGCATGACCTGCTCCTGGAAGATCGGGACGCCCAGCGTGCGTTCCAGCACCTTCTTCAGTGCATCGCCGGGATAGTCGACCTTGTCCGGGTTCTCGCGCCGTTCCAGGTACGGGTGGACCATGTCGCCCTGGATGGGGCCGGGACGGACGATCGCGACCTCGACGACCAGGTCCTGGAAGCAGCGCGGCTTCAGCCTGGGCAGCATCGCCATCTGGGCCCGGGATTCGACCTGGAAGACGCCCGTCGCGTCGCCCTTGCACAGCATTTCGTATGTGGCCGGATCTTCACGCGGCATGCTGGCCAGGCTCAGCGGCGGCGTCTTCCCGGATGTTCCTTGCCAGCGGTTGGCCAGCGCCATCGACTTGCGCAGCGCCGTCAACATGCCCAGCGAAAGACAGTCGGCCTTGAGCAGACCCAGCGATTCCAGGTCGTCCTTGTCCCACTGGATGATGGTCCGGTCGGCCATCGCGGCGTTCTCCACCGGCACCAGGTGATGCAGCGGCTCGTCGGCGATCACCATGCCGCCGACGTGCTGCGACAGGGGGCGGGGGAAGCCGATCAGTTCGCCGGTCAGCGACAGCAGCTGCCGCACCGCCGCGCTGTCGGGGTCGAATCCGCACTCGCGCAGGCGCTCGGGCCACACGTCCGGATCGTCCCACCAGGCCAGCGAGGCGGTCAGCCGGTTCATGCGCTGCGGGTCCAGACCGAGCGCGCGGCCGACGTCCTTGAGCGCGCTTTTCGGGCGGTAACAGATCACGGTGGCCGCCAGCGCGGCGCGGGTCCTGCCGTATTTTTCATAGATGTACTGCAGCACCTCTTCGCGACGTTCGTGCTCGAAGTCGACGTCGATGTCCGGCGGCTCGTCGCGTTCCCTGGAAATGAAGCGCTCGAACAGCAGCTGCTGGCGGTCGGGATCGACCTCGGTGATATGCAGGCAGTAACAGACCGCCGAATTGGCCGCCGAGCCGCGTCCCTGGCACAGGATGTCGCGCGAACGCGCGAAACGGACCACATCGTGCACGGTCAGGAAGAACGCCTCCACGCCCATCTGTTCGATCAGGTCGAGTTCGCGCGCGACCAGCTTGCGCACCTCGTCCGGTGCGCCCTCGGGGAAGCGTTTGCGCATCCCTTCCAGAGTCAGATGCCTCAGCCAGCGAGACGGCGTATAGGGCTTGGGCACGAGCTCGGCCGGATACCTGTACTTGAGCGCGCCCGGGTCGAAATTGCAGACATCGGCCAGCCGGAGCGTCTCGGCCAGCCAGGCATGGGGATACAGCCGGCCCAGGGTCTCGAGCGGTCGCAGGTGGCGCTCGGCGTTGACCGCCAGCGCGAGACCGCATTCGGCCAGCGGGCGAGCGAGCTCCAGCGAGCCCATCACGTCCATCAGTGCGCGCCGGGATCGTCTGTGCATGCGGACGTCGCCGCAAGCCACGCAGCGCAGACCGTGTCTGTCGGCCAGTCGTTGCAGGGCGTCGAACCAGCGCTTCTCGCCGGGCCGCAGCAGCCGGGTCGCGCCTATCCACAGCCGCCCGCCGAATCGCAGCTGCAGCCACTCGGCATCGGCTTCCGAAGGTGGATCGGCGGGTTTCCAGACTCCCAGTACCCGGTCCAGGTCCTGCTCCAGGTCGCCACGCTCGAGCTGGTAGACGCCTTTCTTCGCCCGTCGCCGCGCCGTAGTGATCAGACGGCAGATCTGGGCGTACGCGGCCTGGTCCGGCGCCAGCAATACCAGTCGAAGTCCATCGGTGGTCCGTACTTCGCTGCCGACGATCAGCTTGATGCCGCAGTCGCGGGCGGCTTCCCAGGCGCGCACGATGCCGGCCATGGAGCATTCGTCGGTGATCGCGATGGCACGATAGCCCAGCTCGGCCGCGCGCCACACCAGTTCGCCAGGCTGCGAGGCGGCGCGGCGAAAGCTGAAACAGCTCAGTGCGTGCAGTTCGGCATAGGCATGCATTGCGAATACGATAAAGAACTATAAATAAATACAGTATAAAGGCAATTGCCGATATGTCCCGCCGAATTTCTCCGGATCACCTCGTTCGGCTATACTTTCCGCGGTCTCCCGGGCCGCAGTGAAGGGAGGCGTCGGATGCCCGTCGGCACGGGGTCAGGGCGCCACAGGCTCGAGAACCCACCGCCTCCATCTTCAGGGAAAAACGATGTCCGAATCTTCCATTGCTCGAGATGTTTCGATCTGGCTGCTGTCCGGCCTGCTGCTGTCCGCATCCGCGTCGCTACTGGCCCAGTCTTCCGGGAGCGAGCAGGATCAGGAAGACGAAAATGCCGGTCTGGACCGGATCATCGTGATCGCGCAGAAGCGCGAGCAGAACCTTCAGGAGGTACCGGTATCGATCGCCGTTCTTTCCGGGGAACGGCTCAACGCCCTGACCACCGGCGGCCAGGATGTGCGCCTGCTTTCGTCGCGCCTGCCCAGCCTGCAGATCGAATCATCCTTCGGGCGGGCCTTCCCGCGCTTCTACGTTCGCGGCCTGGGCAATACCGACTTCGACCTGAACGCCTCGCAGCCGGTGTCGCTGGTCTACGACGGCGTCGTGCAGGAAAACCCGATCCTCAAGGGGTTCCCGATGTTCGACATCGAGCGGATCGAGAACCTGCGCGGTCCGCAGGGCACCACGTTCGGCCGAAACACGCCGGCCGGTGCGGTGATCTTCGAATCTCGCAAGCCGTCCCAGACGCCGGGCGGATACGCCCAGATCGCCTATGGTGAACACAATGCCGTGAATTTCGAGGGCGCATACGGCGGGCCGATCAACCGCCAGATGTCCTATCGCGGGGCCGTGCTGGTCCAGCGGCGCGACGATTTCGTCAACAACGTCTTTACCGGGGAAAACGACGAGTACGAGGGCTACGAGGAAGTTGCCGGTCGCTTCCAGCTGCTCTATGAAGCGGCCGATTTCGACGCGCTGGCCAATTTTCACTTCCGCTCGCTCGACGGTACCGCGCGTCTGTTCCGCGCCAACATCATCGAACCCGGAACGAACGACCTGGTCGACGATTTCAGCTTCAACAACGTGGCCATCGACGGCACCAACAACCAGGACCTGGATGCGCTGGGCGGTTCGCTGACCATGAACTGGGACCTGGGCAATGCGGTTGTGACCTCGATCACCGGTGTCGAGAGTGTCGACATCATCAGCCGCGGCGATATCGACGGCGGTTTCGGCGCCTCTTTCGCGCCGCCGTTCGGGCCCGGATTCATCCCGTTCCCGGCCGAATCGGCAGATGGGCTCCCGGAGCACATCCAGGTGACCCAGGAACTTCGCCTGTCCTCGAACACCAGCTCACGGCTCCAGTGGCAGGCCGGGCTGTATTATTTTTACGAGGACCTGACCATCGACAGCCTGAATTTCAACACGCTGGCCGGCGGCATCCAGGACGGATTCGCGCAACAGGAGCAGGAGACCAACGCGATCGCGGTCTTCGGCTCCATCGATTATGAACTCACCGATCGCCTGAGCATGCGCGCAGGTCTCAGGGTTTCCAACGACGACAAGGACTTCAAGGCCCAGCGTACGCTGTCGCCATTCGGCGCGCCACCGACGCCGGTGCTCCGGGCCAGCCCCGACGATACCGAGTACAGCTGGGACCTGAGCCTGACCTATGCGGCCACCGAGGACGTCAACGTCTATACCCGCCTGGCCCGCGGCTTCCGCGCGCCCAGCGTGCAGGGCCGACTGCTGTTCGGCGACGAGATCTCGGTGGCCGATACCGAAACGCTGTTTTCGGCCGAGGCCGGGTTCAAGTCCATGCTGTTCGACGAGCGCCTGCGCGCCAATGCATCGGTCTACGCCTACAAGATCGACGACCAGCAGCTGACGGCCGTAGGCGGCCAGGCCAACTTCAATCGGCTGATCAACGCCGACAGCACGGCGGGCAGGGGTTTCGAGCTCGACATGGAAGCGTTCGTCTCGGACGCGCTGACGCTGACCGCGGGCATGAGCCACAACTACACCAAGATCAACGATTCGACACTCTCCATCCAGCCATGCGGCGGCGGCTGCACCGTGCTTGATCCGCCGGGCAGCGTGCCTGGCACGGTCTCGATCGACGGCAACCGCCTGCCGCAGGCGCCGCGCTGGGTGGCCAATGCCACCGCACGCTATGCCATTCCGTTCAAGGGCGGCGAACTGTTCGCCTTCACCGACTGGGCCTACCGCACCGAGATCAACTTCTTCCTCTACGAGTCGGTCGAGTTCACCGGCGAAAGCCTGCTCGAGGGCGGACTCCGGCTGGGCTACAACTGGGACCTGGGCAACCAGGAGTTCGTGCTGTTCGGCCGCAACATAACCGACCAGGTCCGCATCGTCGGCGGCATCGATTTCAACAACCTGACCGGCTTCGTCAACGAGCCGCGAACCTGGGGTGCGCAGTACATACGCCGCTTCTAGGAAGCCCCGGAGCTGTCCTGGGGGTGCGCGACGGCGCGCTTGCGGGCGGTCCCGGCCGGGCATGGGCGAGCGCGGTTCGGTGCTTCCGGACGAGAGCGCTCGAACGACGCGGAGCGCGGGCGATGGCCCGTCCCTCCGGTGTTCGCGTAAATTGATCCGACCGGGCACCGTTGCCCGGTCGACATGACGGGGAGAAAAATGCACTGGATCTACCTGGCGCTCGCGATCCTGTTCGAGGTTGCCGGCACGACCGCCCTGAAGGCGGCCGAAGGATTCACGCGACCGTGGCCGGTCGTGATCGTCGTGCTCGGCTACCTGGCGGCGTTCTTTTTCCTGGGCCTGTCGCTCAAGAGCCTCCCGGTCGGGATTGCCTACGCCATCTGGGCCGCGCTGGGGATGGTATTGATCGCGGCTTCCGGCTGGCTGGTATTCGGCGAACGCCTGGATGCCTGGGCAATGACGGGGATCGTGCTGATCGTAGCCGGCGTCCTGCTCATCGGCACGGTTTCCGGCTCGGTCCACCCGCGGCCGTCGAGCGAATCCCGAGATCGCACTGAGTGACCGGTCATGCGCGGCGCCATGCGCGGAACTCGGTGCCGGGATGTAACAAAAGCGCCATAAAAGTGTAATAGTCTTCCTGCAGGTTTACGAGGACGGCGATTCAGATGAACAAAATTCAACCGATCATTGCTTGCGGCTGCCTGGCCGCCGCTTTCGTGGCGGGCCCTTCAATGGCTGCCGAAGCGGGTAGCTGGGACATCAGCGGAGACCTTCGCTTCAATCTGTACGCCGAAAACTGGCGCGACACGCGCTCGGGCGGCACGGACGATAATGCCTCCTACGGCTCCAGGTTCCGGTTGAGGCTCAAGCGGGACGTCGGCGACAACTGCCGATTCCAGACGCGCTTTGCCGCCACCGCCGCCGACCAGGGCAATGACTGGGATTTCTACATACGCGCCGACCGGGATACCGGCACGGAGGTGAACCCGGGCACCGCGACTTTCGACGAGTTCTTCGTCCAGTGCGAATCGTCGGATTCGCGCTCGCAGTGGCGCTTCGGCCGCATGCAGAGCAACCTCGACCTGCCGCAGATGGCCACGCGAAGCCTGGACCGGAGCCAGGCCAGCAGCCTGAACATCGGCTGGACCGACGCGATCGCATTCCGCCGGCAGCTCGGCCGCGGCTGGTACGGCGAGCTTCTTGCGCAGTACAACGGGCGAGACGGCAACGGCCAGGCGACGCGGGGGCCGCTGACCTTCGACGACAGCGATGCCCGGGTCGGCTTTTTCGGCATTCTCGGCAGCGACGCCGAGGTCGGCCCGGTGTTCATGCGCGCGCTGGCCGTGACGGTCTATCCCGACGCGCTTGCGCCCGAGGGCCTGGCCAGCGCAATGCGGGAGGACTACGTGACCACCACATTCAAGCTCGGTGCGGGCTGGGACCTTGCTGATTCCGGTCGGCGCCTGGTGGCCGTCGGCGAGATCGGGCACGCATTCGAGACGCCGGAACGTTTCGCGGTCGGGCTCCCGGGCAGCGGCGACGCCGACGGTTGGGGCTGGCAGCTGGGCGCCGACCTGGTCAACGTCTTTCCGCGTCACACCATGGGCCTGAACTACGGCCGGGCCGACGCCGGGTGGCTGATCTCCAACGATTTTCGCCAGAACAACGAACTGGCCGAGTTTCGCTGGCAGTTTAAGTATTCCTCGACGCTCCGTTTCGAGTTTCGAGCCCGCTGGCGGCGCGAGCTGGACCGCCTGGCCGGGGCCGAGTTTCTGCAGCGCGACCGAGACGTCCGCGTGCGCACCACCTGGAAGTTCTGATTGCGGCCGAGCGGTTCGGTTCGTCGCTTGACGGGAAAAATGGAGAAAGCGCGATGATTCGTCGGACGGTTGAACTCGTTTTCGGCGTTGCTGCCGCCAAAAGCGGATCGAGTCGGCTTCGGGCGGCCCGGGTGCTGGTCGCGGTCGCATCGCTTTTCGCCTCCTGCGCAAACGGAGATCAGGCCGTGGAGACAAATCCGCCCGGTTACCAGCAGCTTGTCGATCTTTTCGGCCAATGGCGTGAGTTCGAGCAACCGCCGCTGGAAAACGGTGCGCCCGTTTACACCGAAGCGCGCATGCAGACCGTTCGCGATGGCATAGATCGCTTCAGGCAGCGCCTTCGCGCCATCGACACGGCCGAATGGCCGGTGGAGCAACAGGTCGACTGGCACCTGCTGCGCGCCGAGATCAACGGGCTGGATTTTCATGAGCGCGTGCTCAAGCCCTGGAACAGGGATCCGGCCTTTTACCAGACCGTCTGGACCTATCGGAGCGACACCCCCGCCCACGAGGGCCCGACGCATCACAACCTGCTGGAACTTTGGACCTACGAATTTCCGCTGACCGCCGCCGAACAGGAGCGCCTGCGCGATGAGTTGAAGGTCATTCCGCCGCTGCTGCAGCAGGCGCGCGGCAACCTGACAGGAAATGCACGCGATCTGTGGCTGAGTGGAATTTACAATATTCGCCAGCAAGGCAGTGATCTACAGGCACTGCGTGAGCGCCTGGCGGCCGGCGTGATGCCGTCGCTCGTGGTCGCGGTCGACGATGCAATCGCGGCAACCGCCGACTTCGTCGACTGGCTGGAGGCCGAGGCGCCGAGTCGGGACAGCTGGTCGGGCGTCAGCATCCAGGAATACAACTGGCACCTGCAGCAGGTCTGGTACGTGCCGCTGACCTGGCACCACGAGCGGCGCATTCTCGAGCGCGAGCTTCACCGGGCCTGGTCGTCGCTGAAGCTTGAGGAACACCGCAATCGAGAGCTGCCGGAACTGCAGCCGGTGGCCGACCCGCAGGGCTACGACGCGCTGGCCGAGGCTTCGGCCGACCGGCTGATGGCTTTCCTGGAGCGCGAGGACATTCTGCGCGTCGAGCCGTGGATGGACGCGGCGCTGCGCGAACAGCTCGGGCAGTATGTCCCGCCGGACCAGCGCAACTTCTTCACGATCGGGTCGCACCTGGATCCGACGCCGTTGTATACCCATTTCTACCACTGGTTCGACCTGGCGAGGATGCGGGAGGAGCCGCACCCCAGTCCGCTACGCCAATCGCCGTTGCTGTTCAACATCTTCACCAGTCGGGCCGAGGGAATGGCCACGGGGTTCGAGGAACTGACCATGCATGCGGGTCTCCACGACGAGCATCGCAGGGCGCGCGAGATCGTCTGGATACTGCTGGCACAGCGCGCGGCGCGCGGACTCGGATCACTGGATGCCCAGGCCAACCGCAAGACGATGACCGAGGCCGCCGAGTTTCACGCGCGCTGGACGCCGCGCCAGTGGATGAATCGGGACCTCGAGAAAGTCGGCGCCGGCGATCTCGGCGTCGAGGGCGAAGAAGCCTATTCCGATCACATGAACCTGCTGGCTTTCGAGCAGCAACTCTACCTGCGCCAGCCCGGCTACGGCACCAGTTACGTGACCGGGAAGGCCCAGCTCGACCGGATGATCAGCGTTTTCGCCAGGCAGAAGCTGGAGCAGGGCGAAGAATTCAGGCTGTCAGAGTTTTTCGAAAAATTCAACGCCGCCGGGCTGATTCCGATGTCGCTCATTCACTGGCAGCTGACCGGCGATCGCAGCGGCATCGATGAAATCATGCGTGCCGCCGAACAGGCCGGCGATTGAGCCGGCAATCGAGCCGGCAATCGAGTCCAGTCTCAGGCCGCTGCCACTACCTGGTCCGAATCCCCGGCAAGTTCCATGCGGACCAGCGCCGTCACCAGCCGCGGAAAATCCTGTTCGTCCACCAGTTCGGCGAGGTCGGCCGCGCGTGCCGGCAGACCGATCCGGCGGGCGCCGTCCAGCGCCTTTCGATCGGCGAACGGCCGTAACTCGGGCCATGCGGCCTGAACGTCGCGGAAAAAGATATCCACGCCCACATCGCCGATCCCGTTGATCTCCTCGAGCAGCCTGCGTTCTTCGGCGGGTTTGCGTTCGGCCCGTTGGCGCAGCCTGCGCAGGTCGCCGCCGTAACGTTCGATCAGCAGGTTCGACGCGTCACCGAGCATGGTCGAAGTCTTCTCGTCGAATCGCGCGTAACCGGCATCGTTGAGCACGCGTACGCGCGCTTGCCAGCTTGAGCGCGCCATGTGATTTGCGGTCGTCCAGCCGGCTCGAGCAGGGCGCGCATCGCGTTGACCGCGACCGGTGCCCGGATCGGCGCGCTGAACAGCAAGGACAGGCACAGCGCCTGGAAAAGGGGTGCCGGCGCGTTCTCCGCGACCGCAATGCCAACCTCCCGGGTAAAGGTTCGGCCGTGCCGTTCGAGCAATGCGTCGACGAGCCGCTGCGGATTTTCCATCGCCATCTCCCGCGTTTTGGGCCAGGGCCTTGCCTGGAATATGAGGGTCCGTCGGAGGCTCGACAAGGCCGGACCGTGGGTCCCGGGTTGTTCGGTGGATATCGGCTCACGCGCATGCGATCGGCCGGAGATTGATAGGATTTCGTCGAGGCTGCGTTAGAATCGGGTTTCTTACCCAATCAGGAGACGGGCAATGAGACTTTCGAAGACTGCAATGATCTGGTCGGCAGCAGTGCTTGCCGGTGTCGTATCGACAGGTTCGGCTCATGCCGGCGACGCCATGGCGCACATGCGGAATGCCGAGGGCGAATCGGTCGGGACGGTGGAGTTCCGTGAATCTCCCTTCGGCACCATTCTGCATGCCCGGCTTGCGTTCCTGCCTGCGGGCATTCATGCGTTTCACGTTCACGAAACCGGCGAGTGCGTGCCGCCGTTCACCTCAGCCGGGGGACACTTCAATCCGGATTCGACCGACCACGGCCTGATGGACGCCGACGGCCGGCACGCCGGCGACATGCCCAACCTCCATGTGCCTGCTTCCGGCATCGTCAATGTCGAAATCTTCAACGACAGCGTTAGGCTCGACGAGCGGCTGTTCGATGCCGATGGGGCCGCGGTGGTCATCCACGAAGGCCCGGACGATTACGAATCGAATCCTGCCGGGGCGGCCGGCCCGCGAATTGCTTGCGGCGTGATCGAGCGCGCCACGCCGGACGCGGGCATGTAAGGTTCCCCCGACGGGTTGCATGCGGGCTCGATTTCTGCAAAATTGAGTCCAGCGGGTATTCGTTCATGCCCCGCATGCAGACCGGCGCCGCAAGCATCGGCGGCCATGTCCGGTCGGGAGCACCGCGATGCGCCAACAAATTCATCTCACGAGTGCACGGGACGGCGTGCGCCTGGCGTGGGCCCGCTGCGGCAGCGGACCTGCGCTGGTCAAGGCGTCGAACTGGCTGACCCATCTGAAACACGACTGGGACAGCCCGGCGTGGCGCCACTGGATGGAGTTCCTGGGCGCCAATTTCTCCCTGGTGAGGTTCGACGAGCGCGGTTGCGGGATGTCCGAGCGTGCGGTTGTCGACATTTCTCAACGGCACTGGCTGCCGGATCTCGAGTGCGTCGTCGAGGCCGCGGGAATCCGTCCTCCGATGGTGCTGCTCGGCATATCGCAAGGGGCGGTCACTGCAGTCCGGTATGCGGTCGCGCACCCCGAGCGCGTTTCACGCTTGATTCTTTACGGCGGCTATGCGCGCGGCTGGAAGCGGCGCGGCGACGAGCAGAAAGACCATTATTCGGCCGTCATGCAGATGATCCGTTTGGGATGGGGCAAGGACAACCCGGTGTTTCGCCAGGCATTCACCGGACGCTTCATTCCGGAAGGAAGCCACGAGCAACTCGACTGGTTCAACGAACTTTGCAGGCTTACTGCGGAGCCCGAAATGGCCGTCCGCCTGCTCGAGGCGCGCGGAGATGTCGATATAAGCGGAATCCTGGGACGAGTGCGCGTGCCGACCCTGGTCCTGCACGGTCGTCGCGACGAGGTCATTCCGTTCTCCGAGGGCCAGTATCTGGCGTCGAACATTCCCGACGCCAGTTTCGTCGAGCTTGATTCATGCAACCATATCCTTCTTCGCGATGAGCCGGCGTGGGCCGAATTCCGGAGAGCCGTTGCAGAATTCACCGGCGTGGGCGAGGCCGACAGCCGCGAGGCCGCGCTATCGGAGCTGACTCCACGCGAAAGACAGATACTCGGCCATCTTGGCCGGGGACTGCGCAACGCAGAAATAGCCGACAGTCTTCATATCAGCGAAAAGACCGTACGCAACCACCTGTTCCACCTTTATCGAAAGCTCGGCGTGCACAGCCGAACCCAGGCGCTCGTGATTGCCCACGGTGGCGAGCCGGAAAGGTGATCCATGACCGGGACAAATGTCCCGGGTCCAGCCCTTCGAGAGACCGAATTGAGCCTTTCATCTCATGGCGAACCGGCCCCGGACTGCGTTGAAATGGCAGTACTCGAGGCACTGTTCGAAGGTGAAAGGCAATGAAACGATTCTCGATTCTTCTATTCGGGGTTTTCTCCTACGCGGTTTTCCTGGTGACGTTCCTGTACCTGGTCGCATTCGTCGGCAACCTGCAGACCACTGCACTGGCCCGCTGGGCACCGTGGCTTTCGGACCTTGTGCCGCACTCGATCGACGCGGGACGCGCAACCGGTCCGGTCGCGCTCGCGGTTGTAATGGATATCGGTCTTGTGATGATCTTCGGCTTGCAGCATTCCCTGATGGCCCGGATCGGCTTCAAGCGATGGCTGAAGAGGTTTCTGCCGGCTTCGGCCGAACGCAGCGTCTACGTACTCGTTGCAAGCCTGATCCTGGTGCTGATGTTCTGGCAATGGCGTCCGATTCCGGGCGTGGTCTGGGCGGCCGATTCGAATCTGACGGCCGGTCTCGGCTGGGCGGTCTTCGCTGCCGGGTTCGGCATGGTGCTCGTGGCGACTTTCCTGATCGACCACTTCGACCTGTTCGGGCTCAAGCAGGTCTGGGCGCAGTTCCGGAATCGGACGCCGACGGCACCGGAATTCAGGACGCCCCTGTTTTACCGGCTTGTTCGTCACCCGCTCTACCTGGGTTTCCTGCTTGCGTTCTGGGGCGGACCGGTCATGAGCGTTGGGCACTTTCTTTTCGCTGTGGCGATGACCGGCTATATCCTGATCGCCATCGGGTTCGAGGAGCGCGACCTGTTGCACTATCTGGGCCGGGATTACGCCGATTATCGGCAGTCGGTTCCGATGCTGTTGCCCGGCTTCAAGGCGCCCGGAGGTGCGCGCTCGACCGGTGATCTCCAGGACTCCGGTTGAGTCCCGGGCTTCATCGCGAGTCGCGGCCCCGAAATCCGGGCATTCAGGTTCCGATCCGGTTCGACACGTGGCTCGACCGACACGACGGCCGCGGTCGGGAACGGAAAGCCCGATGCGAATCGGGCCTTCCTGGATGATCAGTAGTCGAGGTTGGGTCGCAGAAACTTCTCGGCCTGCTCAAGGCTGATGTCCTTTCTCCTGGCGTAATCCTCGACCTGGTCGCGGCCGAGTTTGCCGACCACGAAGTACTTCGAGTCCGGGTGCCCGAAGTAATAGCCGCTGACCGCCGCGGCCGGGTGCATGGCGAAACTTTCGGTGAGTTCCAGCCCGATCCGGCCCGGTGCGTCGAGCAGCCGGAAGATCTTCTCCTTTTCGCTGTGATCGGGACAGGCCGGGTAGCCGGGGGCGGGCCGAATGCCGCGGTATTTCTCCTTGACGAGATCCTGGTTGGTCAGGTCCTCGTCGTCGGCGTAGCCCCAGAGCTCTCGCCTGACCTTGGCGTGCAGCGCTTCGGCAAGCGCTTCGGCCAGCCGGTCGGCGAGCGACTGCAGCATGATGCCGGAATAGTCGTCGTTTTCCGGAAGCTTCTTCTTGGCTTCTTCGATGCCGTGCCCGGTGGTGACCGCGAACATTCCGGCCCAGTCGGCGACGCCCGAATCGGCCGGGGCGACAAAGTCGGCCAGACACAGGTTGGCCGAGGGCTTGTCGGCCTGCTGGCGCAGGCAGACCATGCGCTCGAGAACTTCCTCGCGCGACTCGTCGGTGTACAGCAGAATGTCGTCGCCGTCCCGGTTGGCCGGCACAAGTGCGCATACCGCCTTGGGCTGAAGCCATTTTTCCTCGACGATCTTCTTCAGCATTTCCTTCGCGTCGTTGAACAGGTTGGTAGCCGCCTCTCCGACAACCTCATCCTCGAGGATGTCGGGATAGCGTCCGGCCAGCTCCCAGGTCTGGAAGAACGGCGTCCAGTCGATGACATCGACCAGGTCTTCCAGCGGCCAGTCTTCGATGACGTTGATGCCAGGCTTGAGCGGTTTTTCGGGCGTGTACTTGCTCCAGTCGAACTCGAACGCGTTCTCGCGCGCCTTTTCGATGGAGATCAGCGGCTTGCGCTTCTTCTTGTTGGCAGCTCTTTCACGATAGTCCTCGTAGTCGTCGGCGATCATTTTCGCGTATTCGTCGCGATTGACCTTGCTGGCGAGCTTGCGCACCACATCGACCGAGCGCGATGCATCCTTGACCCAGCACACCGGCGCGTCGTACTGCGGATCGATCTTCAGCGCCGTGTGCGCGCGCGAGGTCGTCGCACCGCCGATGAGCAGCGGCAGGTTCATGCCGCGTTTCTTCATCGCTTCGGCCACCGTGACCATTTCGTCCAGCGAAGGCGTGATCAGTCCCGACAGCCCGATGATGTCCACGTCTTCCTTTTCAGCCTCGTCGAGGATCTTGTCGGCCGGCACCATCACGCCAAGGTCGTGTACGTCGAAGCCGTTGCAGGCCAGCACCACGCCGACGATATTCTTGCCGATGTCGTGGACGTCGCCCTTGACCGTCGCCATCAACACCTTGCCCTTTTTCTCGCCGACCTTCTTTTCGGCTTCCAGGTAGGGGATGAGGTGCGCGACGGCCTTCTTCATGACGCGCGCCGACTTGACGACCTGCGGCAGGAACATCTTGCCGGCGCCGAACAGGTCGCCGACGTAGTTCATACCGTCCATCAGCGGCCCCTCGATGACTTCCAGCGAGGTGTCGAAGTTCTGACGGGCTTCCTCGGTGTCCTCGACGACGTACTTGTCTATGCCCTTGACCAGGGAATACTTGAGTCTTTCGGCAACCGACTTTTCGCGCCAGGCCTCGTCCTTCTCCTGGCGCTGGCCTTCACCCTTGTACTTGTCGGCTGCATCCAGCAGCCTTTCGGTCGCGTCGTCGCGGCGGTTCAGCACCACGTCTTCGACCATTTCGCGCAGTTCCGGATCGATGTCGTCGTAGACCGCGAGCTGCCCGGCATTGACGATGCCCATGTCCATGCCGGCCTGCATCGCGTGATACAGGAATACCGAGTGCATGGCTTCGCGTACCGGGTTGTTGCCGCGAAACGAGAACGACATGTTTGACACGCCACCGGAGACATGGCAGTCGGGGAAGCGCTTCTTCAGTTCCTTCGTCGCCTCGATGAATTCCATCGAGTAGTTGTTGTGTTCTTCCATACCGGTGGCAACCGGGAAGATGTTGGGGTCGAAGATGATGTCCTCGGGCGGAAAGCCGACTTTCTCGGTCAGCAGATCGTGGGCCCGCGACAGGCACTCGACCATCCGCTCGGCGTTGTCGGCCTGGCCGGTTTCGTCGAATGCCATCACGATGACGGCAGCCCCGTAGCGCTTGATCTTGCGCGCCTGCTCGAGGAACTGTTCCTCGCCTTCCTTCAAGCTGATCGAGTTGACGATGCCCTTGCCCTGGAGACACTTCAGTCCGGCTTCGATGACCGACCACTTGCTGGAGTCGACCATCACCGGAACACGCGCAATGTCGGGTTCGGCCATGATCAGGTTCAGAAAGGTCGTCATTGCCTCTTCGGAATCCAGCAGGCCCTCGTCCATGTTGACGTCGATGACCTGGGCACCGTTTTCGACCTGTTGAAGCGCCACTTCGACCGCTTCGTCGTAACGGTCCTCGGCGATCAGGCGCTTGAACTTCGCCGAGCCGGTGACGTTGGTACGCTCGCCTACGTTGACGAAGCCCAGATCCGGCGTGATCGTCAGCGGCTCCAGGCCGCTCAAGCGCGTGTATCGTATCTGTTCCTGGCGTTGACTCATGTATTCCTCGTGTTACCGAATTTCAATTCGGAATTTTGAAAACGTTTGCCGCGGATTGGCGCGGATGGACGCGGATGAAATGCAATTGAAAACAGACATAAAAGGAAGCCTTTGGCCTTTTCCGGTCTTGCGGCCTTCATCCGCGTTCATCTGCGCAGATCCGCGGCAGAAAGCCACTTGTCCGCGGCCGAAATTATCTTCAGGCCGCCTTGCGTTCCTTCGGCTTGCGCGGCTGGAAGGGTTCGATCGCCTTGCCGATGGCTTCCAGGTGCGCCGGGGTGGTGCCGCAGCAGCCGCCGATGATGTTGACCAGGCCGTCCTCGGCGTAGGTCTTGACGATCTCGGCCATTTCTTCCGGGCTCTGGTCGTATTCGCCGAACTCGTTCGGCAGACCGGCGTTGGGATGCGCGGTAACCAGGCACTCGGCGACCCTGGACAGATCCTCGATGTGCTTCTTGAGCTGGTCGGCGCCAAGGGCACAGTTGAAGCCGACGCCGGTCGGGCTTGCGTGGCGGACCGAGTAATAGAAAGCTTCGGGCGTCTGGCCCGACAGCGTGCGTCCGCTGGCGTCGGTGATCGTTCCGGAAATCAGCACCGGCCAGCGTTCGCCGCGGCGGTCGAATTCTTCTTCGATGGCGAAGATGGCGGCCTTGGCGTTCAGCGTGTCGAATATGGTCTCGACCATCAGCAGATCCGCGCCGCCGTCCAGAAGCCCGCGTACCGCCTCGGTATAGGTTCCGACCAGGTCGTCGAACGTGACCTTGCGATAACCGGGGCTGGAAACGTCCGGCGAGATCGAAGCGGTCTGGTTGGTCGGTCCGATCGTGCCGACGACGAAGCGCGGCCTGTCCGGCGTTTCCGCCTCGATTTCGTCGCAGGCCTCGCGGGCAATCTTCGCGGCCTCGAAATTGATCTCCTCGGAGACTTCCTCCAGCGAATAGTCGGCCTGGCTGATCCTGTTGGCGTTGAACGTGTTGGTCTCGACCAGGTCGCAGCCGACCGCCATGAAATCCTTGTGGATCTTCTTGATCAGGTCGGGCCGGGTCAGCGTCAGAAGGTCGTTGTTGCCCTTGAGGTCGTCTTCATGATCGGCGAATCGCTCGCCGCGAAAATCTTCCTCGTCGAGCTTCTCGCCCTGGATCATGGTGCCCATGGCGCCGTCGAGCAAGAGGATACGGTTGTCCAGCGCGTCGAACATCTTTTCCACGCGCTCCGGGTTGTGCCATTTGAGATGATTCATGTCTGCCTTGCTAGTAACGTGATGATTTCGAAGTTCGGGGGTTTCTTTTCCACCGACGTGATTTCGCAGAAGTCGATTTCGAGTCCGGTCGCCGAGACCAGCTCCGCGAGCTGGGCGGGCGCAAACCCGCGGTTGACGTGCCCGTAGGCCTCGACCTGCGCGGTGTGGCGGTGACGCGCCAGCGTTGCGGCAATCAGTCGGCCGCCGTCGGCGACCACCCTGGCCGCCTCGGCCACGACCCGCCCGGGCGTCTTGCTGTAGGTGAGCGCATGCAGCAGCAACACCGTGTCGAAACTGCCGTCGTCGAAGGGCAGGGCGTGCATGTCGCCGTGGTGGAAGCGGACGTTGTCGAAGTCGGCAACGCGCTTCTGGCCGGCTTCGACCACCCTGGGCGAGACGTCGATGCAATCTATTGACTCGGCCCGCGAATGGAGCAGTTCGCCGATTACCCCGTCGCCTGAAGCGATGTCCAGGACACGGCCCGGCGATACCAACTGCACGATCGCCCGGGCGGTCGCTTCCCAGGTCCGGCCGGGTGAATAATGGCGCTCCATGTCCCCGGCGACGGCGTCGGGCCAGTGTTTGCCGGAGGCGCGCTCGGCCATGACATCGGGCAGGCGCTCGGCGTCGGCCTGCACCTGCGGATCGTCCAGGCGAGCGCGAAGCATTCGCCAGAACTGGGAGATCTCGCACGCCTGATCGCCGGTCATCGAGCGGTAATAGACCGAAACGCCTTCGCGCCGGTCGGCGACCAGGCCCGCTTCGCGCAGCCGGGCAAGGTGGGTCGACACGCGCGGCTGCGCCAGGCGCGTGATTCGCGCCAGCTCGGCAACGGTCAGTTCCTCGATGTCCAGAAGCGCCAGGAGTCGCAGGCGGGTGGCATCACCCAACAGGCTGCAGTGGCGCCCGATCAGCTCGAGCTCGATAACAATATCCTTTTATCTCGATTGAAAGATATTTAAACAGGATAGCGGTCTGACGGCTATTTTTCAAGCTTGCAGGCGATTGCTGCGGGAGTGGGTGAGCGCGCTCGCGCCGGCAGGCTCAGCCGGCGTCCTTCCAGCGCCTGATGACGCCGAAAACCGCCGAGGGCGAATCGGCCCGACCCGGCTCGCGTCGCTGTGCCGCCGAGATTACGGCCCGATCGCGCGTACGCATGAACGGGTTGAAGGACTTTTCGGCTCCAATCGTGCTCGGCAGCGTTACCCGATCATGCTTGCGCAACTCGGCAACCTGTTCGCAGCGTTCGGCCAGCGCCGGATTCTCCGGCTCCACCTTGCGCGCGAAGCTGCAGTTCGATTCGGTGTATTCGTGGGCGCAGTAGACCCGGGTCGAGTCGGGCAGGGCGGCGAACTTGTCGATCGAATCCTGCATCTGCGCCGGTGTACCTTCGAACAGGCGCCCGCAGCCGGCCGAAAACAGCGTATCCCCGCAAAAAAGCAGGCCGTGGCCGTGGAAAGCAATGTGGCTGGTGGTGTGGCCGGGCGTTTCAAGCACACTGAAGGCCAGGTCGAGTTCGTCGATGGCGACCGAATCGCCTTCGCCGACCAGACGCAGGCTTCGCGGCATCCGCGGGTCGTCGGGGCCCCAGGCGGGCGCCGGGTGTAGCGCGCGGATCTCGTCGACACCCCCGACGTGATCGTGGTGGTGATGCGTCAGCAGAAGCCCCGCGAGCCGGAGTTGATGACGATCCAGGAACGCCAGCGTCCCGGAAGATTCGCCCGGATCCACGATCACACAGTGCCGGCCGTCGTGAACAGCCCAGATATAATTGTCGCTGAACGCCTTGATTGCCTCGATCTGGATGGTCACTGCAGCCCTCCTGGCGAAAATATGCAAATCTTGGCCTTGAATTGTACCGACCGCAACGGAATGCCTGAATGATCGCTGGATTCGCCAGACTTCAGAACGCCGAGAACGCGCTGGTGCCGCGGTTGATTTCCGACGCCGGCGTTGACTGGCTGGTCGAATGCGCGCCGGCGGCCAGTCCGTCGCCGGCGATTCGGGCGCCGCGGCACAGAATGCTCCAGGATGCGGGCGGATGGGTCTGGCCGTGCCGCCTGCAGGCCGACCTGCTTCCGTTTGCCAGCGACAGCCTGCCGGCCGTCGTGCTGCGCCACCTGTTCTGGCTCGATTCCGGCAATGCGCTGCTGGCCGAGAGCATTCGCTGCCTCAAGCCGGGCGGTCTGCTGGTGTCGATCTCGGCCAATCCGTGGCACCGGTGCAGTTGGCAGGAGTTGGGGCGCAACACGCTGCAGCTTCCCGCCTGGCCGAGGTTCCTGATGCAGCATGCGCGCCATCAGTTGTTGCTGCAATACCCCGCGCGCCAGCAATGGCGTGGATTCATTCCCGGCGTGGCGCCGCTGCTGGTGGTCGTGGCCCGCAAACCGCCGCGTGCGGCGCCCGTCGAGCGGCTTCGGATGCGACGGGCTGTGCGCTCGCACGGCCGCGCCGTGCCCACGAGCTGTCGCGCGGCGTGAGTTCCGGAACTGTAGAAATCTGGACCGATGGCGCCTGTCGCGGCAATCCCGGACCGGGCGGCTGGGGCGCGGTGCTTCGCTTCAACGGCAGCGAGAAGGAGCTTTCCGGCGGCGAGCGGGAGACGACCAACAACCGGATGGAGCTGATGGCGGCGATTCAGGCGCTGGAAACGCTCAAGCGACCATGCCGCGTTCACCTGACGACGGATTCGAATTACGTTCGCCAGGGAATCACTGAATGGCTCCCGCGCTGGCGCGCCAACGGCTGGCGCACGGCCGCACGCAAGCCGGTCAAGAACGCCGACCTCTGGCAGCGCCTGGCGGATGCCGCCGAACGGCACGAGGTCAAGTGGTCGTGGGTCCGGGGGCACTCCGGTCACCCGGAGAACGAGCGCGCCGACGGCCTGGCGACCGCGGCCGCGGCCCGCTTCTGAACGCCGCCCGCTCGTCCGCGCAACCGTCGGGCAGGCCGTGAAGACATTCGAGAGGATAATTTGATGCGCCAGATCGTGCTGGATACCGAAACCACCGGCCTCGAACCCGAAGAGGGGCACCGGATCATCGAGATCGGATGCCTGGAACTGATCGACCGCCGGCTTTCCGGACGCCAGTTTCACCGCTACATAAACCCGGAGCGCCCGGTGGAATCCGACGCGCTGGGCGTGCATGGACTCAGCGATGATTTTCTCGCCGACAAGCCGAGATTCGAGGAGATCGCCGAGGAGTTCATGGACTTCATCCGCGGCGCCGAACTGCTGATTCACAACGCATCGTTCGACGTCGGCTTTCTCGACAGCGAACTTGCCCGCCTTGAAGGCGCGCCCAGAGTGACCGAGATGGCCGAGGTCCTGGATACGCTGACGCTGGCGCGCGAGTTGCACCCGGGCCAGCGCAACAGCCTGGATGCGCTGTGCCGGCGCTACGAGGTGGACAATTCCAATCGTTCGCTGCACGGGGCGCTGCTGGATTCGGAACTGCTGGCCGAGGTCTACCTGCTGATGACCGGCGGCCAGGTTGCGCTGGGACTGGATCTCGATGGCGGCGCGACCCCCGTGGCGGATCCTTCGGTGCCCGCATTCGACGCCAGTCGGCTCGTGCGCAAGCTGGCCGGGGACGCCGAAATCCAGGCGCACCGCGCCCTGCTCGACAAGATCGGCAAGGCTGCAGGAGACGGCGGTTGCTTGTGGGACAGGCTTGAAGCGGCCGGCGAAGCCGCCCCGGCTTCGAAACAGAGTTGAGATTCCATTGACACGGCAGCAGGCTTCCCGGTCGACCTTGCCGCCGTCGGTGGTCATCTGCGGCCCCACCGCGGCCGGAAAGACCGAGATCGCACTCGAAATCGCCCGTCGATTGCCGGTCAGGCTGATCAGTGCCGACTCGGTGCAGGTCTATCGTGGCATGGACATCGGCACGGCAAAACCCGACGCGAGAACGCTGGCGGAATTTCCGCACGCGCTGATCGACATACGCGACCCGGAGGAGGGGTACTCGGCGGCCGAATTCGCCGACGATGCGGGCGCCGAAATGGCTTCGGCGTGGTCCGGGGGTGCGTTGCCGGTGGTCGTCGGCGGCACCGCGCTCTACCTTCGCGCTCTGCGCTACGGACTTGACGCGATGCCGTCGGCCGATGCGGCGCTTCGGCAGCGTATTGCCGACGAGGCCGAGGCGGTTGGGTGGCCCGCGATGCACGGACGGCTGGCGAAGCTCGATCCGCAGTCGGGCCGACGCATCCGGGTCAGCGATCCGCAGCGGATTCAGCGGGCGCTGGAGATCTGCCTGGCAAGCGGCCGCCCGGCCAGCAGCTTCCACCGGGGGCGGGGGCCCGATCGCCTGGTGGACAGCCTGTTTCTGGTGGTGTCGCCGGCGGATCGCGACCAGTTGCACAACCGGATCGAGGCCCGCTGGTCTCGAATGCTGGAGCTCGGGCTCGTCGACGAGGTCGAGCGCTTGCTGAAGCGTCCGGGCCTGTCGCGCAGATCGATGGCGTTGCGCGCGGTGGGCTACCGCCAGACCCTCGGCTATCTCGATGGCGCCCTGGCCCGGGAGGACCTGGTAGACCGGGCCAGCGCCGCGACGCGCCAGTTGGCCAAGCGCCAGCTGACCGCGTTCCGAAAATGGACGGGAGGAATGTGGTATGACCCGTTGAATATTCGAACAATCGACCGCATAATCAAGCGGGTAAGCAGGTTCGGTGCGGCGAAGGGGATCGCACCATGAGCAAATTCGAATATGGGGCGAGGGGCCGGCGATCGAATCGAGCCGGGTCGGACACCGGGCACTCTCGGAACAGTCCGTCGTCGGCCGCCAGTCGGATGATCAGCAAGGCATTCACGACAGACCCGCGATAATCAGGGCAACCAAGGAGAACTACAAATGTCAGGCAAGGGTCAATCACTTCAGGATCCGTATCTCAATGCGCTGCGCAAGGAGCGCGTTCCGGTATCGGTATTCCTGGTCAACGGGATCAAGCTGCAGGGGCAGATCGAGTCGTTCGACAACTTCGTCGTGCTGCTGAAGAATTCGGTTAGCCAGATGATCTACAAGCACGCCATTTCCACCGTGGTCCCGGCGCGCAACGTCCGCATCGCGCCGCCTCAGGAAGATCAAGACGCCGATTGACCCAGCCAAAGCCCAAGTCCGCCGCCCTCAGCGAGACAACCCGCGCCGTTCTCGTGCAGCCGGAGCTCGGAGGGCCCACGGCCGCCCGGGAAATAGAGGAATTCGAATCGCTTGCGCACGCCGCCGGCTGCGTCTCGTTGGGCGTCATCCGGGCGCCTCGTGCTCACGCCGACGCCAGGACCCTGGTCGGCAGCGGGAAGGTGGAGGAAATTGCCCAGGCCGTGCGCGACGGCGAGGCCTCCATCGTGCTGTTCAATCACCGGCTATCTCCGGTGCAGGAGCGCAATCTGAGCCGCGAACTCTGCGTTCCGGTGCTGGACAGAACGACGCTGATCCTCGATATCTTCGCCCAGCGGGCCCGATCCCACGAAGGCAAGCTGCAGGTCGAACTGGCCCAGTTGCAGCACTTGTCGACGCGGCTGGTCCGGGGCTGGACCCACCTGGAGCGGCAGCGCGGCGGTATCGGGATGCGGGGTCCGGGCGAGACCCAGCTCGAGACCGACCGCCGGTTGCTGGCCGGTCGGATAAGGCAACTCAACAGCCGGCTCGACCGTCTGGAACGACACCGTGCGCGTGGTCGCAAGGCGCGTGAGCGGGGCACTTTGCCGCTGGTTGCCCTGGTCGGGTACACCAACGCAGGCAAGTCGACGCTGTTCAATCGGATCACCGACGCCGACGTGGTCGTGCGCGACCAGCTGTTCGCAACCCTCGATCCCACCGTTCGGAAAATCCGGACCGAGCGGGGCGGCGAGGTGCTCGCAAGCGATACGGTCGGTTTCATCCAGGATCTGCCGCATGAACTGGTGGCCGCATTCAAGGCGACGCTGGAGGAAACGCTTTCGGCATCGCTGGTCGTCCAGGTCGTGGATGCATCGGATCCGGAGCGCGGCGCGCACAGCGCCACGGTTGAGCAGGTCCTTTCGGACATCGGCGCGGCGGAATTGCCGAGGCTGACGGTTTACAACAAGATCGACCTCGTCGAAGGCAGTGCCGGTATCGAGCGCGACGAGCACGGACAGGTGATCCGGGTGTGGGTATCGGCCCGTACCGGAGAAGGCCTGGGCCTGTTGCTCGACGCGATCGGCGAGCGCATCGGACAGGGCAGGATTCAGGCCGAGGTGCAGCTGCCTGCGGGTCTGCAAAAGCTCAGGTCGCAGCTCTACAAGCTGGGGGCGATTCAATCGGAATCGGTGGAAGACGACGGCTCGAGTCTGCTTCGGCTCGATCTCACCCTTCGCGACGCCCGGGAGCTCGAGCGAATGGGTGGTGCCGGGGGCACGTGGATTCACCAACACCTGCTAAAATGAATTTTTTGCCGGCTGCTGCGATCGGAGCGTTCTACGCGCCCCTGGTCGAAGGTTGCAGTCGCGCTGGCGCATGTAACGTTACGGAGAACCAAATGCCCTGGAATGAGCCCGGACGCGGTGGTGGAAACGGAAAGGATCCCTGGAAGGGGGGCGGGCAGCAACCGCCTGACCTCGATGAGGTATTCGCCAACGTCCAGAAACGCCTGAAGAAGATCATGGGCGGTGGAGGAGATGACGACGGCGGCAGTTCGCAGGGTCCGGGCAGCGGCCCCGGGATGGGCGCCATCATTGCCCTGGTGCTGGTGCTGGCCGGCATCTGGACGGCCTGGAATTCGGTCCACATCATCGATGAGTCGGAACGCGGCGTCGTTCTGAGGTTCGGGGAATACACCCGGACGATGATGCCCGGCTTGCGATTCACTTTTCCCGCGCCTGTCGAAACCATCGAGAAGGTCAACGTCGCAGAGGTTCGTTCGCAGGAAAACCAGGCGCGAATGCTGACCAGCGACGAGAACCTGATCGAGCTCGGTTTTGCGGTCCAGTATCGCGTGCTCGATCCGGCCAACTTCCTGTTCGAGGTAGAGCAACCGGAGGTCACCCTGGCGGAGGCGTCGGATAGCGCGATCCGCGAGGTCGTGGGCACCAACCAGATGGACTTCATCCTGGAGCAGGGTCGCGGCGAGATTGCCAGCGCCGCCCGCGAACTGCTGCAGCAAATCGTCGAGCGTTACGACGCCGGAATCGAAATCCTTTCGTTCAACCTCCAGCAGGTCCGCCCGCCGAACCAGGTGCAGGCCGCGTTCGACGACGTGGTGCGAGCGCGCGAAGACCAGGTGCGTTTCGCAAACGAAGCTCAGGCCTACGCCAACCAGGTCATCCCCGAAGCGCGAGGTCGTTCCGCGCGCATCATGGAAGAAGCGCAGGGTTACCGGGACTCGGTGATCGCACGGGCCGAAGGTGAGGCAGACCGGTTCGTAGCGGTATACGAGGAGTACGCCAAGGCTCCGGAAGTCACACGCCAGCGCCTGTATCTCCAGGAACTCGAGGACCTCTATTCGAACACGCCGAAGGTACTGATCGACGCGGATTCGTCCAACAACCTGCTGTATCTCCCCCTGGACAGGCTTGGGGCTTCCGGCGGCACGCGAAGCATGCCACCGCCCCCGCTGATGTCGGCCGGAGAACGTGAAGGCCAGAACAGCACCGCGACGCAGACCAGAACCCGGACCGGCCGGGAAGGACGCTAGACCATGCGCATACTGATACCCATCCTGATCATCGCCGGCATCTTCACCGCGCTGCAGAGCGTGTTCATCGTCAAGCAGACCGAGTACGCGATCAAGTTTCGTCTCGGCGAGGTCGTGCGGTCCGACTACGAACCCGGCTTGCACTTCAAGACGCCTTTCATCAACAATGTGGTCAAGTTCGACCGGCGCCTTCAGCTGCTGGATATGCAGCCGGAGCAGATGAATACCGCAGAGCAGAAATACGTCGACGTCGATTACTACATCAAGTGGCAGATCGAGGACCCGAGGGAGTTCTACATCTCGACATCCGGCGGCGACTTCCGCATTGCGCGCACGCGACTGGCGCAGTTGATCCGCGACGACCTGCGCGAGGAATTCGCCCGGCGATCGCTCAATGAAGTGGTATCGATTCAGCGTCGCGACATGATGGAAGACCTGCTGCTGCAGGCAAGTCGCAGTGCCGAACAGTTCGGTATCGCGATCAACGACGTGCGTATCAAGAAGATCGAACTCACCGAAGAAGTCCTGGATTCGGTATTCAACCGGATGGAGACCCAGCGGACCGAATACGCCAACGAACTGCGATCGCTGGGGCGTGAAAGAGCCGAAGAGATTCGCGCCGACGCCGACCGCCAGGTTCGCATCCTGCTGGCCGAGGCCGAGCGCGACGCGGCACGGCTGCGAGGCGAGGGTGACGCCCAGGCCACTGCAACGTATGCCGCAGCGTACCAGCGCGACCCGGAGTTTTATTCATTCATTCGCAGCCTGGAAGCCTATCGCAACAGCTTCAGCGTTGACGGCGACATGCTCCTGCTCGACAGCGACTCGGATTTCTTCCGCTACATGGAACGCCGCGAGTAGCGGCATCAGACGGCCGAACCCGGCATGCTTGAAGACCTGCTGCTGGCATTCGCCCTGGTGATGGTTCTCGAAGGGCTTTTGCCCGCCTTGAATCCAGGCTCGTGGCGGCGTGCAATGGGCCAGCTGGCGGCGCTTCCGGACCGCGTCATCCGACGCTTCGGCATCGTGATGATCGCGATCGGGGCACTGTTTTTTCATCTCGTGCGCTGACCGGCAGCAACCGAGAGACATCATTCACCGCACCTGGCTGGAAGGCAGCTAAAGAATGCCGAGCCGGTGCCCGCGAACGAAAAATCGGGAGTCAGTTTCAAATGGCACGCTCAGTCGTAATCCTCGGGACCCAGTGGGGCGATGAAGGCAAGGGCAAGATAGTCGATCTGCTGGCGCACGACGCCGACGCCGTGGTTCGCTTTCAGGGCGGACACAATGCCGGCCACACCTTGCTTGTGGATGGGCGCAAGACGGTTCTGCACCTCATTCCCTCCGGCATTCTGACCAAAAAGGCGCGCTGCCTCATCGGCAATGGTGTCGTGATCTCGCCGGACGCGCTTATCGCCGAGATCGAGGGCCTGGAAGCTGCCGGCATCGACGTGCGGGGTCGGCTCGGGCTTTCCGGGGCATGTCCGGTCATCCTGGGGTCCCACGTGGCGCTGGATCGCGCGCGCGAGCATCGGCGGGGCAAGAAGGCAATCGGCACGACCGGACGCGGTATCGGCCCGGTTTACGAAGACAAGGCCTCGCGCCACGGCATCCGACTTGCGGATCTTGTCGACCCGACGCGAACGGAAGAAAAGTTGGGCGCTGTTCTTGACTATCACAATTTCCTGTTGACCGAGTATTACGCCGCCGAGCCCGTGGATCCCCACCAGGTGGCCGATGACGCCGCGCGCCTGGGCGCCGAGCTCAAACCGATGCTTTGCGACGTAACCGAGGAGCTGCACGAGCTCCGGGCCGCGGGCGGCGCGATACTGTTCGAGGGCGCCCAGGGCAGCCTGCTCGATATCGACCACGGTACATATCCTTTCGTCACTTCGTCCAATACGACGATCGGCGGCGTGATGACCGGCGCCGGCGTCGGGCCGGTCGACATCGACTACGTGCTGGGGATCACCAAGGCGTACACCACGCGGGTCGGTTCCGGGCCGTTTCCGACCGAATTGCACGACGATATCGGCAAGCGCATCGCCGAACGGGGCGTCGAGTTCGGGGCCACGACCGGTCGCCCGCGACGCTGCGGCTGGATCGACGCGGTCGCTCTGCGTCGGATGGTTCGGGTCAACGGAATCACCGGGCTGTGCGTGACCAAGCTGGACGTGCTCGACGGATTGGACGAAGTTCGAATCTGCACCGCCTATGACGGCGTGGAAACCTTTCCGCTCGGCGCCGAAGACTGGCAGCGGGTTCAGCCGGTCTACGAATCCGTGCCGGGATGGGCGGGTGATACCCGCGGAATCACGAGTGCCGACAAGCTTCCCGACGCCGCGCGCGACTACCTGGCGCGGCTCGAGGCCCTCGTCGGCGCGCCGGTGCACATGCTTTCCACCGGGCCCGAGCGCGAAGCCAATATCATCTTTCGCCACCCCTTCGCCGAAGACTGATCCAGTGCTGCCCGGCGCGGCCGTTGCGCGCCGGGCGGCTACACTATCAGGAAGATTCAGGAACATTCAGGATACGCAATGCTCGATCCGCAACTGCTGCGTCAAGATCTCGAACATGTCGCTGCCGCGCTGGCGCGCCGCGGCTATCACCTCGACATGGAACAGTTTGCGTCGCTGGAATCCAGCAGAAAGCAGCTGCAGACCCGGGTCGAGGAACTGCAGAGCCGGCGCAACAAGCGTTCGAAGGAAATCGGCTCGGCCAAGGCCGCCGGCGAGGACATCGAACCGCTGAAGCAGGAAGTCGCCGACCTGGCGAGCGAACTCGAATCGAGCAAGCGCAAGCTGGAGGACGTGCGCGCCGCGCTGGATCACCTGTTGCTCGACATGCCCAACCTTCCGGCAGACGATGTGCCGGCAGGCAAGGATGATGGCGACAACGTGGAAATCTCGCGCAGCTCGGAGCCGCCGGAACTCGATTTCGAACCCCGCGATCACGTCGAGCTCGGTGAAATGCTGGGCGGGATCGATTTCGAGCGCGCCTCGCGCCTGTCCGGCGCCCGGTTTGCCGTGCTGGGCGGCCAGGTGGCGCGGCTGCATCGGGCGCTGGCCCAGTTCATGCTCGATCTCCACACCGGCCATCACGGCTACCGGGAGGTGGCTGTTCCTTACCTGGTGGGCGCTGCCGCGATGCAGGGCACCGGCCAGTTGCCCAAGTTCGAGGACGATGCGTTTCGCGTCGACGACGATCCGCCGCGCTACCTGATTCCGACCGCAGAGGTCCCGGTCACCAACCTGGTTGCCGGGGAAATCCTTGCCGCCGCGGAGCTCCCGTTGAAGTTCGTCGCACACACGCCCTGTTTCCGCCGCGAGGCCGGTTCCCACGGCAAGGACACCCGCGGCATGATTCGGCAACACCAGTTCGACAAGGTCGAGCTGGTGCAGATAAGCCTCCCGGACGAGGCCGAGGACTGCCTGGAAGCATTGACCGGCCATGCAGAGACCGTGCTCGAAAAGCTGGGCCTGCCGTTTCGCCGGATGCTGCTGTGCACCGGCGACATGGGATTCTCGGCCCGCAAGACCTACGACCTGGAAGTATGGCTTCCGGGGCAGCAGGCCTGGCGCGAGATCTCGTCGTGCAGCCATTTCGGCGATTTCCAGGCCCGGCGAATGATGGCCCGGTGGCGAAATCCGGAAACCGGGAAGCCGGAACTGGTCCACACGCTCAACGGTTCCGGTCTCGCCGTGGGCCGCACGCTGGTGGCGGTGCTCGAAAACCACCAGAATCGAGACGGATCGGTGACGATTCCGGAAGCGCTCAGGCCCTGGATGGGCGGCGAAGAAACCCTGCTGCCGAAACGATAACGCCGAACGTTCAGGTCACGAACTCGCCGCCGGTCAGGTTGATTCGCGCGACCGTGATCACGCGGTTTCGCCCGGCGTCCTTGGCGTCGTAGAGCGCCTGGTCGGCGTGTGCATAAAGCACGTCGAGGCTGCGTTCCCGGGACAGCTCTGCCACGCCGAAACTCATGGTGACCGCAGGCTCGTCCTCGCCGGACCGGCGTCGATTCAGGGTTGCGCGAAAGTGCTCGATGCGGGCCACGGCGGTGTCGATATCGCAATCGACAAGCGCGATGCCGAATTCCTCCCCGCCCAGGCGGCCGATGATCGCGTCCGATTCGAAGGCGGCCCTCAGGCGTGATCCGATCCGCTCGAGCACGCTGTCGCCGACCAGGTGGCCGTATTCATCGTTGACCTGTTTGAACAGGTCGATGTCGGCCACGATCAGCGAGAACGGCATGGCATTCTGGCGCGCTCGCTGAAAAGCCTGCTGAGCCAGTTCGAAGAAGCGCGTATGGTTGTAGAGGCCGGTCAACCCGTCGCGCTGCGAGAGGCGCTGGAACTGCTGCCGGTCGCGGGCTGCCTTGACCAACAGCGCGAGAAGCAGAACCCCGGCCACGACCGCACCGAAACCCCCCATCGTCAGCGCAAGTTCCTCCTGCCGACGACTCTCGCGATCCAGCTCCGCAAGGGCATTCTGGGACCTGAGAAGTTCGAGCTCGCGCTCGCGCGCACGGTCGTCCTGGGCGCTCATCAGCAGGGTGAATCGCATGTGGCGTATCCGGGCTGCCTGCTGCTGGCTGAATTCGATCGCCCGGCGGGTGTACTCGTATTCCAGGCGTTGGTTTTCTTCCAGCGCGGCGATCCGTGCGTGCACGCGCATGGCGCCGGCTCGAATGGCGTGGCTGCCCGGCGTTTCGATCCAGGGCAGGGTTGGCGCCATGACCTGCACGGCATCGTCAAGCCGGTCCTGGTCGAGCATCAGCTCCGCCAGGCGATAGCGGGCTTCCAGTTCCCCCTCGACGAATCCGCTGCGCGCGAGCATTTCGACGGCACGCTCGAGGTTGGATTCCGCGGCCTCGTCGATGCCGCGCTCGCGCAATCCCACGGCCAGGCCGATCCTGGAGATCCCGGCAAAAACGAGATCCGGAATGGACTGGCACAGGTCGACCGCCGTTCGATAATCGGCAATGGCCTGGTCAGGCTGCTGCAATCCGAGCCGGGCCCTGGCCCGCCGCTCCATCGCAACGCAATGGGCACGCGGCGCCTCTTCCCGGGTGACCTGCTCCATGGCCAGGTTGGCGTATTCGATTGCCGTGGCGTATTCGCCGATACGCGCGTGAAACTCGGCGGCGACGCTGTAGGTATCGGCTCGCATGGCGGAAGCCCGCACGCCCGGCGCCAGTTCCAGGGCCTCGCGGAAGTAATCGAACCCCGCCTCGAAGCGATCCTCGATGACGAGCAGGTTGGTCGCGAGATTCAGGGCCCGAAGCTCGAGGTCCGGATCCAGACCGCTGCGATCGGCCAGCATCCCGTCGAGCAGGTCGATCGCCTGCTCGCTGTTTTTCGCAAGCGCCGCGGCACGAGCCTTCAGCAGCGTGAATCGCGTTCTCTGCCTTGGGTCGGCCTGATCGAGCATGGCCTCCAGGCGCTCGATTTCATCCTTTATCTGCTGGCTGGAGCCCGAGTAGGTCAGCTGTTCCAGCCGCTCGAGGCGAAGCGGAAAGTCCTGCGAATGCGCCTGCGTTGTCCAAACGATCGCAAGCAGGGCTGCGAACATCAGGCGTGGCAGGCGTTCAACTGTGATTGGCATTGCAGGCAAGCGCATAAAGTTGAACCAGAATAACCTTCAGACGATCCTGTTGCACGGGCGAATGATTCAAGGAGCGGCCGGGGAAAAGTTTCAGTGACGCTGAAAGATAATATCGGACGGATCGGTCTATTATCGCGAGTCCATTGATCGCTCCCCAATGGCACTCGTCAGGCCCGATCCGGGGCGCCCGCCCCGGTTCGGGTCGTTTTTTGCCGGGATTCGCTGCCGTCCCGAGCCGAGGTTCGTTTCAGCATTCATCCCAGTTCAGCTATCATGGAGACAGCTATGCGCATGGGAGCAGATATGCGTCCAAAAACTTTCGATCAGACACGGGCGCTCGAGGCGGCGATGATTCAATTCTGGGAATCCGGCTTCGAAGGCTCGTCGATGCAGAACCTCGTCGACAGGATGGGGATCAGCCGCCAGAGCCTTTACGACACCTACGGCAACAAGCGTGAGCTTTTCGAAGCTGCGCTCAAGAAGTACCGGGACGAAGTTATCGAGCCGAAACTCAAGGAACTCTCCGACGACTCCCTGTCTGCAACCCATCTCATTCGCCGGCATCTCGAGTCCATCGCGGACGGCGGCGACCGGATGCCGATAGGCTGCCTGGTGGTGCGCACGGCCACCGAGATTTCGGTACAGGATTCGGACATCGGCAGGATGCTGGAGGATTGCGTGAAACTGACCAGGGATACGATCCAGCGTGTCATCGAACGCGGTCAGAAGAGCGGTGAATTCGATACCAGCCGACCCGCAGGGGAGCTGGCCGCCGTAGTCATCGCCTCCGGCATGGGTCTTCAGGTGATGCGCCGCCTGCCCAATCAGGGGCGCGACATCCGGCCCTCCGTCGATGCGATCATGACCGGCCTCAGGGCGTCGGCCACCGAGCATTGACGAAGCGATCGTGAACCCCGACGCCAAGCCGCTTGTGGTGGCGATTTCCTCGCGAGCACTGTTCGACCTGGATTCGACCCACCAGATCTACCTCGACGAGGGCCTGCAGGCCTATATCGATTATCAGCGCGAGCGGGAGAACGAGTTTCTTCAGCCCGGCGTCGCGTTTCCCCTTGTGCAGAAACTGCTGGCGCTCAACAACGACGACCACGACCACCCGGGGGTCGATATCGTGCTGCTGTCGCGCAACAGCGCCGATACCGGGTTGAGAATATTCAATTCGATCGAGCACTACGACCTGCACATCGAGCGTGCGGTGTTCACCAACGGCGCCAGCCCCAGCAACTACATCGAGCCGTGCGGCGCGGACGTGTTTCTCTCGGCCAATGCGGTAGACGTTCGCAAGGTGCTCACGGCCGGCTATGCGGCCGCCACCATTCTTCCGCAGGCCACGCGAGAGAACCGGTCGGGACAGCTCAGGATCGCATTCGACGGCGATGCGGTGATCTTCAGCGACGAGGCCGAGCGGATCTACAAGACCCAGGGCCTGGCGGCGTTCAGCTCGAGCGAGCGTGAGGCTGCGGAAACGCCGCTGCGGGCAGGCCCGTTCAAGGCCGTCCTCGAAGCCATCCACAAGATCCAGTCGTCCTACCCGGCCGACGAAAACCCGATTCGCACAGCGCTGGTCACGGCCCGGTCCGCGCCCGCCCACAAGCGCGTCATCCTGACGCTGCGGGCCTGGGGCATCCGCATCGACGAGTCGATGTTCCTCGGCGGCCGGGACAAGGCCGCGTTCCTTCGCGCATTCGGCGCCGACATCTTCTTCGACGACCAGCAGTTGCACTGCGACAGCGCCAGCCAGATGATCGCCACCGGGCATGTTCCCCATGGCGTCGCGAATGAGGAGCCGGATACTGATACCAGTTCCGGCCCGGACGACTGATCAACGAAGCTCGGGATCACGGTCTTCCGGACCGCGGGCCCGATGCCTGAAGACCGAAACTTCCAAAAACAAATCCACGGGGTAGTCAATGCTCAAGTTCTTACCGATCTTCTCGAATGCCGTGGCCGCGAGCGTGCTGGCCCTCGGCCTGGCGCTGCCGGTCGGCGCGCAGGAACCCGACGACGGCGACAACAAGGAATCCTGGTCGGTCCAGGAACCGCCCGGCGAGTGGCGGCCCATCGACATCGATTCCGACGAGGTCAGCTGGTCGACCGTCGACGTGAGTCCGGACGGGGCGTTCCTGGTGTTCGATTTCCTCGGCGACCTCTACCGGTTGCCGATCGCCGGCGGCGACGCGGTTGCGCTGACCAGCGGAATCGCCTGGGACTTCCAGCCCGCGTTCAGCCCCGACGGCACGCGGATCGCGTTCATCAGTGATCGTTCCGGGGTCGAGAACGTCTGGACCATGGACGTCGACGGCGAGAACATGAGGCAGGTGACCGACGAGCGGGAACACCTGCTTCACAATCCGGCCTGGGCGCCGGACGGTGAGTTCATCGCCGCGCGCAAGGCTTATGTCTCCACGCGATCGATACCGGCCGGTTCCATCTGGCTGTATCACCGCAGCGGCGGCGGCGGAGTCGAACTGGTCGAACGGCTGCACGGGGAGCAATCGCAGAAGAACATTGCCGAGCCGGCGTTTTCACCCGACGGACGCTACCTGTACTTCAGCCAGGACACGACCGGCGGAAGCGTCTGGCAGTACAACAAGGACGCCAACCAGGGCGTGTTCGCGGTCCGTCGCCTCGACCGTGAAACCGGCGAGACCGAGACCGTGATCTCGGGCCCGGGCGGCGCGGTTCGTCCGGTGCTCTCGCCGGACGGCAAGCGCCTGGCTTTCGTGCGCCGAAATCCGACCGAGCTCACCAGCCGGCTGATGGTCAAGGACCTCGAGTCCGGCATCGAGACGACAGTGGCCGAGGAAATTTCGCGCGACATGCAGGAAACCAGCGGTGATCGCGGCAATTATCCGGGATTCGACTGGATGCCGGACGGCCGGTCGCTGGTCCTCTGGAGCCAGGGCAAGCTGCGCCGGTTCGGCATCGACGGCTCGCAATCGGTAATCGACTTTCGGGTCCGTGATCAGCGAATGATCCAGCCCGCGCTTCGCCAGAAGACCGAGGTTGCGCCCGAGACGGTCGACGTCAACATGCTGCGATGGAATCATGCCTCGCCGAACGGCGAACTTGCGGTCTACCAGGCGCTGGGTTACATCTGGATGCACGATCTTGGATCGGGTGAACGCCGACGCCTGACCCGTCAGGACGATCACTGGGAGTTCTATCCGCGATTTTCACCCGATGGCCGCTCGGTGGTTTTCACCACGTTCGACGACGAGTATCTCGGCTCGGTTCGAATCGAACCGGTCGGGCGCGGCCGCGGCCAGGTGCTGACCACCGAACCCGGCCATTATGTCGAGCCGTCGTTCTCGCCCGACGGCAAGCAGGTGGTATTCCGCAAGACCACCGGCGGTTACCTGACCTCGCCGACCTGGTCCGAGCGCCCGGGCCTTTACATCGTCGATGTCGACAACGGCGAGCCCCGGCGCATCCTCGACAAGGGATCCGAACCCCAGTTCTCGGCCGACGGCAAGCGAATCCTGTTCAGCGAGCGCGTCGACGGCACGGATCTGGCGCTCAATAGCGTGAACCTTGATGGCGAGGACCCGCGTGAGCACCTGCTGGGCGACTGGGTGACCGGGTATCGCGTCTCGCCGGACGGACGGTGGGTGGCGTTCACCGAGCATTACAACGCATTTGTCGCGCCGTTCTTTCCCGCCGGCAAGCGGGTATCGGTGGGCGGCAAGACCAGTGCGTATCCTGTCCGGCAGGTGTCGGCGCGCGGTGGCGAAGTGCTGCACTGGTCGGGTGATAGCAAAGTTTTGGGCTGGTCGTACGGGCAGTATCTCTATCGCCGCCCTCTGACCGACGCGTTTGCGTTCCTCCAGGGCGCTCCCGAAGCGCTTCCGGAGCCCGCGACCGAGGGT
Source organism: Lysobacterales bacterium (assembly GCA_002722315.1). Classification (GTDB taxonomy): domain Bacteria; phylum Pseudomonadota; class Gammaproteobacteria; order Xanthomonadales; family Wenzhouxiangellaceae. The sequence goes on from PBLG01000046.1 coordinate 266,531, forward strand.
CGTGACCTGAGTTTCGAAGTCGAGGCCGACAAGCCCGGCGGGCGGATCGCGCTGGTCGGCGCGCGGATCGTGACGATGCGCGACGCCTACGACCGACAGGAAGTGATCGAGAACGGCACGATCCTGGTCAACGGTAACCGCATCGAGGCCGTGGGTGCCTCCGGGGACGTGGAAATTCCCGACGGTTACCGCAGCGTAGACGTGGCGGGGCATACCGTCATCCCCGGCCTGGTCGACGCGCACGCCCACGGCGCGATGAGCAACGATCAGCTGCAGCCGCGCCAGAACTGGATGCAGTACGCGAACCTCGCGTTCGGCGTCACGACCATTCACGACCCTTCCAACGACAACTGGGGCATCTTCTCGATGGCCGAGCTGCAGCGCACCGGCGAGTCGCTCGCGCCGCGCATTTTCTCCACCGGCCGTATCCTCTACGGTGCCCTGGCGCCGGGTGCGACTGCCCGGGTCGACGATTACGAGGATGCGCTGTTTCACGTGCGGCGACAGAAGGAACAGGGCGCGATATCGGTCAAGAGCTACAACTACCTGGGCCGTGATCAGCGCCAGCAGGTGCTCGAGGCCGCTCGCGAACTCGACATGATCGTGGTCCCCGAGGGCGGCATGCGGCTGGAGCAGAACCTGACCCAGATCGTCGACGGCCACACCGGCATCGAACACAGCCTGTCGGTCAAGCGGATTTACGACGATATAGACCAGCTCTGGAGCCAGACCGGCGTGTTCTACTCGCCGACCTTCGTGGTTGCCTACGGTGGACTCATGGGCGAGGAATACTGGTACGACACCACCGAGGTGTGGAAGAACGAGAAGCTGATGTCCTTCACGCCCGAATCGATCGTTTTCCCGCGTTCGATCCGCAGGCCGCGCGCCCCGGAGGCCCACTACAACCATTTCTTCGTTGCCGAGGAGGCCAGGGAGCTCAACGCGCTGGGTGTGCCGGTCGTGATCGGGGCGCACGGACAGCTGGCCGGTCTCGGCGCGCACTGGGAGTTCTGGATGATGGAGCAGGGCGGCTTCAGCCCGTTCGAGGCGCTCAGGGGCGCGACCATCGACGGCGCCCGCTATTTCGGCATGGACGCCGAGATCGGTTCGATCGAGCCCGGCAAACTGGCCGACCTCGTCGTCATCGACGGCAACCCGCTTGAGAACATTCGCGACAGCCAGAACGTGGTCTACACCATGCTCAACGGGCGGCTGTACGATGCCTCGAACATGAACCAGGTGGCGCCCAAGCAAGTCGAGCGCGAGCCGTTCTTTTTCGAGCGCCAGGGCGGTGACGCCTGGATTCCGGCAACCCACGAGCGGTTCGAGCGCCAGGCGCAGGCGCTGGGCTGGCGACACGAGCACTGACAAGACGCTCGATCCTGCCTGATTCAAACGCCCGCCGATCGGTTCGGCGGGCGTTTTTACAGGCGCCTACCGAGTTCGCCTGACCTGACAGTAATACCTTGGCGGCCATGCGCCTTCGCGATAACTGTCCCGGCGGTCGGGCTATAACGATTCGTTCTGTTCCTGCGATTATGCGTTTTTGATCCAGGCGAGCGCATTGGACTCGGGTAACATCGATCTCGTCTCAATGAGTAAAAAACGGATGCGGGAATCGAGATGAGCTGGGTGGTTCACAAGTTCGGTGGCAGCAGTCTTGCCGACGCCGAGGCATTCCGCCACGTCGGCGGTCTTCTGGATTCGCTGGACGACCGGCGGCAGGCCGTGGTGGTATCGGCAATGCAGGGTACGACCGACGCGCTGATAGAACTGGCCCGCGCCGCGGCCGGGGAGGCCACGCACTCGGCACCCGAATGGGAGGCCGGTTTCGACGACCTGCGTCGCCGCCACCTCGAGTGCGCAGAGGCGCTGCAGGCCGAAGACGATGTGCGCACGGCGCTGGAGCGATCGTTCGCCGACCTGAGGCACTTGCTGGAAGGTCTCGCATTGCTCGGCAGCTTGCCGGGCGAGGTCCTCGACCTGGTCTCGGGTCTCGGCGAGCAATGGTCGGCAAGGCTTCTCGTCGGGGTGCTGGCGCACGGAGACCGGCCCGCCGCGTTCGTCGACGCGCGCGACGTGATCCGCATCGAACGGGGCGAGCTGGGCCCCGTGCCGCTGATGGACAAGAGCCAGCGAGCGCTGGAGAGTCTGTCCCTTAAACAGGCCGACAGGCTGGTGATGACCGGCTTCAGCTGCCGGGATGCGGCCGGGCGCGTCACCACACTGGGGCGCAACGGCAGCGACTTTTCCGCGACCATACTCGCCGCACTGCTCGACGCCGACGAGGTTCATATCTGGACGGACGTCGAGGGCGTGCTGTCGGCCGATCCACGGCGCGTGCCGCAGGCCGAGGTGGTGCATCGATTGTCGTACCGCGAAGCGTTCGAGCTTGCCTATTTCGGCGCCAGGGTGCTGCATCCGCAAACGCTGGCGCCGCTGCTGAAGCGCGCGATCCCGGTACGGATACGATCGACCCGGCTTCCCGATTCGCCCGGCACGCTCATCGACCGGCGCGGCTCGAGCGTGCCCCCGGTCAAGGGCGTTTCATGTATCGAGAAGCTGGCGCTGATAAACATCGAGGGCGCCGGGATGCTCGGTGTGCCGGGCACCGCCGAGCGCGTCTTCGAAACGCTGCACCGGGCCGATATCTCGGTCACCATGATTTCCCAGGGTTCCTCGGAGCACTCGATCTGCTGCGTATTGCCGAGACACGACGGCGAGCGGGCGCGTGAACTGCTGAACCAGCGGTTCCTGCACGAGATCGAATCGGGCCAGTTGCAGCGGATTTCGGTGCTGGACGACATCGAGGTCCTGGCCATCGTCGGCGACGGCATGGCCGGCTCGCCCGGTGTTGCCGGGCGACTGTTCTCTTCGCTGGGCCGGGCCGGCGTCAACGTCCGCGCGATCGCCCAGGGCAGTTCCGAGCGCAACATTTCGGTGGCCGTCGATGCGGCAGCCTCGACGCGCGCGCTGCGCGCGGTGCATTCGGCGTTCTACCTGTCCGACCAGACCCTCTCGATCGGCCTGATCGGGCCCGGCCAGGTCGGGCGGGCGCTGCTCGGCCAGATGCGCGACGCGCGCGCGCGGCTGCTGGACACCGCGCACATCGACCTGCGAGTCCGTGCGGTGGCTAATTCCCGCACCATGGAACTGGCCGAGACCGAGCTGTCGGATTCGGGATTTGCCGGCCGACTCGAGCATGGCGCGGCGCTGGATCTGGACCAATTCGCCGCGCACGTGCACGCCGAACACCTGCCGCACGCCATCATCATCGACTGCTCGGCCAGCGATGCCATCGCCGACCGCTATGCCGACTGGCTCGGGCGAGGCATACACGTCATCACGCCCAACAAGCACGCCGGAAGCGGTGATCTTGATCGCTACCTGACGCTGCGCGAACTGGCTTCGGGCGCCGGAGCGCGCTGGCGTTACGAGGCCACGGTAGGCGCCGGCCTCCCGGTCGTCCAGACCCTGCGCGACCTGATCGATTCGGGTGATCGGGTGTTGCGCATCGAGGGCATCTTTTCCGGCACGCTGGCCTGGTTGTTCAATCGCTTCGAGCCGGGCATGTCGTTCGCCGCCCTGGTCCGGGAGGCGCGCGAATCGGGCTACACCGAGCCGGACCCGCGCGACGACCTGTCCGGCACCGACGTGGCGAGAAAACTCGTGATCCTGGGACGGGAGATGGGCATGGATCTGACGCTGGAAGGCGTCGAGGTCGAAAGCCTGGTGCCCGGTGGGCTGTCGGACGGCGGCGTCGACGAATTCCTGAAAGGGTTGGACGTGCTCGACGAGGACATGGCGAGGCGCATGGACGACGCCCGCGCCAACGGCCGGTGCCTGCGATACACGGCGGCGCTGGACGCGCAGGGCAATGCGCGCGTCGGGCTGGAATCGCTGCCGCTGGACCATCCGTTCGCCCACCTCGCGCTGACCGACAACGTGGTCGCGTTCACCACCGAACGGTACAACGAGAATCCCCTGATCGTTCAGGGCCCCGGCGCCGGGCCCCAGGTCACCGCGGCCGGGGTCTTTTCGGACCTTCTCAGGATCGCGCAGGCCAGGTAGCCTGGCGTGAGCCGGGCGACTGCGCCCGGCTGTTTTAGGTTTTAGGTTTTAGGTGTTAAGCAAAAGCTATACCGAGCCGCATAAAGATCGGCTTTGTCATTGAAAAAGATAGGTTTTACCTAACACTTAAAACCTAAAACCTAAAACGCGAAGCCTGAAACGCAGTTTCAGCTATCGCAATGCCAACAGCCCTCGGCGATCCAGTTCAACGCCCCGCTGGTCGTGGTGCCGCCCAGTGTGCTGCCAATTGGGCTGCCGGGCGGGATGTCGGGGCCGGGGGTCAGTGGATCGGCCGGAGGGGCCGGGCGTTGCAGGTGATTGTCGATGCGTGCGGCAAGCCAGTCGCCGAATTCGCGCATGTCCCTTTGTCGTTTGACTCGATTCAAGAGCGCCCGCAAGCCGCTTCGTGCGGCCACCTGCACCTCGGCCGATCCGGTTTGCCCGTCCAGCCGCATCAGTGCGCTGGCATAGCGCGAGATCAGACGTCCCGAGATCACGCGCGAGCGCGGTGCTTCGGCACGTCCCAGGTCTTCGAGCAGCCGGGCGCGCACGGCGGCAATCACCTCGGTCAGCGAAGGCAGCTCCGCATCCATCGCCGCCTGCGCCGCCAGCCGCTCGGCGCGGGTCGGATCGAGCAGGGCGGCGAAGCTTATGTCGCCTGCGGTTTCGGCGGCCGTGAACAGGTCGAAGGCCGGCGCGGTCCGGCCCGGAAGCGTTTCCTCGCCCGGCTCGAACCAGTAACCGTCGTAGCTCGGCGGCATCATTCTTACGAGGTCATCGGGCAGGTCGAGTCGTTCGGGATCCAGCGTTTCCAGCAGCATCGCAAGCGCTCGTCGCTGGTCCTCCGCGGCGACCGGGGCAGGGCGCTGGCCGGGTCCGCCGCGTTGTGCGTAGCTGAATTTCACGCCGCCCAGGGACTTGGCCGCGGCGTCGACCTGGTAACGGTGGTAGAGATAGATCGGCACCAGCACTTCGCGCAAGGCGGCCAGCGGGCGCCCGGCCGCGATCCGGTCGGCGCCGAACCGCGCCAGGGCCTGTTCACGAACCGCCAGCGCGTTACCCAGTTCCTCGATAGGGTCGCCGCCGTTGTCCCAGACCGCGCCGTGCGGATGGCCTGTCGATACGCTCCGGGCGTGCTCGTCGGCGACGAAGCGCAGGCCGCGCTCTGCGCCTTCGGCCACGATTGCGTCAAGACGCTCGGACTCGCTGACGTCCGGGGCGAACTCCGAGTACAGCCAGCGGGCGATCAGCTTGTCCCACTCACCAATACCGTGATCGTAGGCGCCGGAGAAATCCAGGCCTCCAAGGTCGTCGACCTTCACCCAGGGGGCGGGGTAGTCCATGACCGAAGCGCGATCGTTGGTCGAGGCGGCGAAGTTGTGGCCGAAACCGAGCGCGTGGCCGAGTTCGTGCGCGGCCAGCTGCCGAATCCGGTCCAGCGCGAGCTCGACCGGGTCGTCCTCTCGCCCGCTGCCCACTGCATCGACGCCGGCCAGGCCCTCGAAGATCATCCGATCCTGGCGCACGCGCTGCGAGCCCAGGATCACGTGACCCTTGATCATTTCGCCGGTGCGAGGATCGATGATGCCGCCGCCGTAGGACCAGCCGCGCGTCTGGCGGTGCACCCACTGGACAACGTTGTAGCGAATATCCAGCGGATGGGCGTCCTCGGGCAGCAGTTCCACCCGGAAACCGTCGGGGAAGCCGGCCGCGGCGAACGCGTCGCGCCACCAGGATGCGCCCTCGACAAGCGCCTGTCGAATACGCTCCGGCGCGCCCGGATCGATGTAAAACACCAGCGGTTCGCGCACGCCCGACCCTGGGTTGCCGGGCTCGTTGTACTGCAGCCTGTGGCGCATTGCATAGGCGCGAACGACCGGCTCGTCCAGGTCGGCGGCGTAGTCGTAGAAGCCCAGCGCGAACGTACCGGTGCGCGGGTCGGCGCTGCGCACCCGGTAGCCGTCGTCGGGCAGGCGCACGAAGCTGTGGTGCTGAATCAGCGTCACCACGCCGGGGTCGGCCGCGGTCGCCCGGATTTCTCGGCCGGGCTCGTCGCCGGTAAACGTGATCCAGGCGTCGACTTCGACGTTGTCCGGAAACACCAGCAGCGACGCGGCATCGGGCAGCGAGCGGTCGTCGGCGCGGGTGAACTTGCCGCCGTCGCGGCTCAGGGTCTGCGCCAGGCCCAGCGCGTCTGCGGTCAGCAGCCCGGCAAGATCGATGAGGACGCGGCCGTTGTCGTCCTCGGCGATGATTTCGGTGGACCAGACGAACGAGGTCGCAAACGAGTCGCTGACCGCGCGCTGTTCCAGCGGGTTGGACGTCACGGCGCGGTAGCGATGATTCTCGACCTCGGCGATGACCCGGTCGCCGATGCGCCTGAACCTGAGGATGCGCCCGGAATTGCCCCAGCCGCGATCGAGCCCGAGCGGATTCGATCCCAGCCCGGCAGTCAGTCGCTGGGCATGGATGAAGCGCAGCAGCACGCCGGGTTGTTCGAATTCGGCCGACGGGGCCGGAAGCCGCGCCAGCACCTTGCCTTTTTCCGGGCTGCTGTAGATGTCGATGAAGCCTTCGCTGAGCTCCAAGCCCGTCGTGGCCTCGGTGAAGGAAGCCGGTTGACTGCCGGCGGATTCATCTTCCGCGAACGCCGGGACATAACCTGGAACGGCGAAGGCAAGAAATAGAGCGGCCCAAAAAGGGGCAAGTGTGCGTTTCGGCATCGAAGTCAGTCCGCGCTCATGCCCTTGTAGTTCAATTCGACCCAGCGATCCGGCTCGATGAAGCCCTGGCCCCATTGGGCGTCGAATTCCCTGGTTATTTCGGCTTCCAGGACCTGCTCCAGCGTGGCGCCCACTTCGATCAGGTCTTCGAGCCTGCCGTGCACCGTGGCCAGCATGTCACGGTATGCGCGCAGCTGATTGCGATCGATCACCGGGCCGCCGTGTCCGGTAATGACCGAGGTGTCTTCGTCTGCCAGCAGGATCACGCGATCGGTCGCACCGATCATGCCGGCCAGACTGCCGCCGCTGCCGTAGTCGATGAACGGATAAAGCCCGTGGAATACGATGTCGCCGGTGTGGATCACATTGGCCTCCGCCAGGCGCACGATCGCATCACCGTCGGTGTGCGCGTTCGGCACATGGATCGCGTTGACAGTGTGCCCGCCCAGGTGGAATGTGACCTGGTCGTTGAACGTCACCACCGGCAGCGCCTGCTCGGTCGCCGGCGGAACTTCGCGCTCGAAGAATTCCATGAACTGCCCGGCCGACATGCGCTTGCGCACATTGTCGTGCGCGACGACCAGGGCGCCGGCCTCGGCCATGTTCTCGTTGCCGCCGGTATGGTCGCCGTGCCAGTGGGTGTTGAAAACGAAACGGATCGGCTGGTTCGTGACTTCGGCCACGGCCGCCTTGATCTTGTCGGTGAGCGGGGCGTACTGGTCGTCGATCAGAAATGCGCCGTTGTCGCCGACCACAAGGCCGAGGTTTCCGCCCGCGCCCTGGAGCGCGTAGATGCCCTCTGAGACCTTCGTGGTCCGAATCTCGACCGAAGAGAAATCCTGGGCGATCGCCAGCGCAGGCAGAAAAGCGAAGGCAGCGCAGATGGCATTGAGCGTCAAGCGGTTCATGAATCGTGGCTCCTGTTTCAGGGAATTGGTCGACGGCCATTCTATAGCCGTTCGATCAAGCCACGGTAAACCGCTTGTCCGCCTCGCGCAAGCCGGTTTCGGCGCAGGGCGGCTGCGTTTCCTTAATCTTTCCGTGCTTTGGCGTCTTCCTTCATGCAATGAACGAACGGGCAAGCTCAACCAGCGACCATACGGCCGGTATCGCGAACGTTGTCAGTTTGCGCGAAGCCGCAGCCGCCGGGGGCGCCAATGGACGAGGCGCGCAGCCGACCGCACCATGAATCGCCAGGCGCGGCCCGGCCAGCGGCTCATGACGTCCAGCCAGAGATAGATGGTGGGCAGGAACACCAGGCTCACGACGGTGGAGAACAGCAGTCCGCCGACGATGGCGCGGGCCATGGGGTAGTAGGGCGGCCCGCCGCCGCCGATCTGGGTGGTGCCGACGCAAAGCGGCACCAGGCCCAGCACGGTGGTGCCGACGGTCATCAGGATGGGACGCAGACGGTCGCGCCCTGCCTGCAGTATGGCGTCGTCCCGAGCCATTCCGCCGTTGCGCAACTGGTTGATATGGTCGATGAGCACGATGCCGTTGTTCACGACAACGCCGATCAGGATCAGGATGCCTATCATCGCCATCAGCGAAAACGTCGTGCCTGTGACCAGGAAGAACCAGTAGACGCCGACGACCGAGAACAGGATCGAGACGATCATCGTGACCGGATACAGCAGTGATTCGAATAGCGCCGCAAGCACGATGTAGATGATCACCAGGGCGAGCAGGATATTGATCAGCATGCGCATGCCGGTATCGTCCTCGCGACTGAATCCGCGCCCCAGTCGCCATTCGTAGCCCGACGGGAGGGTCATCGCGCCCAGCGTGGATTCGATCCGTTCGCGCGCCTCGGGCATCGTGATGTCGTCCAGGTTGGCTTCGACGGTCAGCGAGGTTTCCCGGTCCACGCGGCGGATGATCCCGGGACCGGGATTTTCGACCAGGTCGACCAGGGCCGTGATCGGCACCTGGCGGCCTTCGGCGTTGGTCAGCAGCAGACCGGCCAGCGCTTCCGGGCTTCGGCTGTCTTCGTCGCGGAACCGGATGCGAACCGGGACTTCGCCCTGTTGCCCCTGGAACTCGCGCAGGCTCACGCCGCGCAGCGCGGTGGCGATGGTGGTCGCGATCTGGCCGGAGTCGAACCCCAGCAGACGGGCGCGGTCCCGGTCGATGCGCACCTGCAGTTCTCGCTCGTTCGGCGATTCGGGCAGGCGCACGCCCTCCAGCCCGTCGACCGGCTCGAGCAACCGGACCACTTCTCCGGCCAGCGTTCGCAATCGGGTGCTCGATGCGCCGACCAGCGTGACGCTCACGCCTTCGCCGCCGGCGGTGCGTTCACGATCGAAGCTCGGCTTGCCGATCACGATCTCGGGCATCTCGGCCAGGATCTCGTCGGCGATGTCGCTGCTCGGTCGTTCGTCTTCGACGTCCTCTGTCAGCAGGATCGACGACTGGGCCTCGCCGGATTCGTTGTAGTAGGAGTAAACCGAGCGTATCTGCAGCCGGGACTGGTTTGCATACAGGTAATCCTCGATCCGGTCCACCGCGCGCTTGACCTGGTCCAGCGGGTAGTGGGCGTCCAGGTTGTACTGCAGGAACAGGTCGCGGTCCTCTTCGGCCGGGAACATGTCGGTCTCGACCATGCCGGCCGGGATGACGATCGAGGCAAAGGTCAGGACGATCAGCGCGGCGCTTTTCCAGCGATGGCGAAGCGTCCAGCCCAGCACGGCCTGGTAGCGCGTGCGGATGGCGTCGAGGACCGGAGACGACGACTGGCGCGTCGGTGGCTTCAGTCGGCTCGCGATCATCGGGATCAAGGTCTGCGCCAGGATCAGCGAAACGGCCAGCGAGACCACGATGGCGATCGCGACGTGGGAGAGAAAGATCGAGATCTCGGTCTGCTCGCCGAAGATGTTGGGCAGGAACACCGCCGCGCTGGTCAGCGTGCCGGCGGCCACGGCCAGCGCCACGCTGCGCACGCCGCGCTCGGTGGCCGCCACGACGTGTTCCGGCCCCGGGGTCTTTTCCCGTTCCGTGGCGATGCTTTCGCTGACCACCACCGCGTTGTCGACCAGCATGCCGATGGCCAGCATCAGGCCCATCATCGAGAGAATGTTCAGCGACACGCCGAGGAAGTACATCGCGCCCAGCGTGATCGTGATCGATACCGGGACCGCGAGCGCCACCATCAGCGTCATGGGTACGTTTCGAAGAAAGAAATACAGCACGAACAGCGAAAGCAGCGCGCCGAGCAACCCGGCGTTGCGCAGGTCGGTCAGCGAACTGACCACGCCGTCGGCCTGGTTTTCGAGGAAGAACAGGTTGATGCCGTTCATTTCCGGCTGGGCGCCGATGCGCTCGACCTCGGCGATCGCCCGTCGCCCGACGTCGACCAGGTTGGCGCCGCTTTCCTTGAGGATGTTCACGCCGATGGCGTACTTGCGGTCCAGGTGACGGGCGTAGTCACGCTCGGCGGTCCCGTAGGTGACCTCGGCTATATCCTGCAACCTGAGCCCGTCGGCGATCACCAGGTTGCGGTACTGCTCGACGTCGCGGAACTCGCCTCGCGGGGTGACCCGGTAGCGCGTGCCCGAGTCGGTCAGCATGCCGGCGGAGGTCGAGAAGTTCACGCTGCGCAGCTTTTCCAGCAGCGCCGGCAGGTCGACCCGGTGCGCGTTGACGCGGTCGGCGACCAGCTCGATGTTGATCTCCTTCGGCTCCAGTCCCTGCAGTTCCACCCGGGCCACGCCCTCGATGCGCTCCAGCGGCCGGATAAGCGTGCGCATGATCATGTCGTAGGCGTTGGAGAGGTCGCGCTCGGACGAGATTCTCAGCGTCAGCACCGGCTGGTCGGCGGTATTGAACTTGAGCACCTGGATGCGGCGCACGTCCTCGGGCAACTGGTCGCGCACCGCCTCGATCCGTTCGCGCGCCTCGACGGCCTTGATCGCCACGTCCTCGCCCCAGTCGAATTCGATCTGGAACTGCGCCATGTCGGCCGCCGATGTGCTGGACAGGCGCTTGACGTCGCTGAGCGTCGCCAGCACTTCTTCGACCGGGCGGGTGATCTCCTGCTCCACTTCTTCCGGCGTGGAACCGGGGTAGGGCACCTGCACCAGCACGAACGGAATGTCGAGTTCGGGGAAGAACTCCAGCGGCAGCAGGCGCGCGGCGATGACGCCCACCGAAACCAGCGAAACGAACGCCATCACGATCGTGATCGGCCGGCGGATCGAGAACTCGGCGGGCGAACTCATGGTTCAGGCCCCGGCCGGCACTTCGACGCCGCCGGGCGCCGGGACCGCCGCAGGCGACCTGTCCAGCAGGGTATAGACCACCGGCACCACGATCAGCGTAAGAACCATGGAGACCAGCAGTCCGCCGATGACCGTGATCGCCATGGGCATGCGCATCTCGGCGCCTTCGCCGAGCCCCAGCGCCATCGGCAGAAGGCCGAGCGCGGTCGTCAGGGTCGTCATCAGGATGGGTCTCAGGCGCTGACTGCCCGCCTGGATGATGGCGTTTGCTCGGTCGAGACCTTCGGCCCGCAGGCGGTTGATCAGGTCGACCAGCACGATGGCGTTGTTGACCACGATGCCGCTGAGCATGATCATGCCGATGAACACCATGACGTTGATCGTCGTTCCTGTGATCGCCAGCGCCAGGGCCACGCCCACCGCGGCCAGCGGAACGGAGAAAAGAATCACGAACGGGTGCAGCAGCGACTCGAACTGCGAGGCCATGACGATGTAGACCAGGAAGATCGCCAGGCCCAGGGCGAACAGCAGGGACCGGATCGAGGCCTGCATTTCGGCGTTCTGTCCGAGCACGCTCATGCGCATGGTCGGCGGCACGGCCAGGTCGGAAAGTCTCGCGTCGACGTCCTCGACCGCGGCGCTGAGCGCACCGTAGGCGAGGTTGGCCGAAATCACGGCCACGCGCTCCTGGTTGGCGCGGCGGATTTCGGCCGGGCCTTCTGCCACGATGATCTCCGCCACCGCGTCCAGCGTCACGGGTCGGGCGCTGCCGGGATTCACGATCAGGTTGCGGATATCGTCGATGGAGGAGCGATCCGGTTCGCCGGCCCGCACCAGTATGTCGATCTTGCGGTCGCGCCAGCTGTAACGGGTCGCCACGGTGCCGCGCACCGTGTTGACCAGCTGGTCGGCAACCTGGCGAACGCTCAGGCCGAGCGACGCGATGCGCTCCTGGTCGAAGTGCACCTGTACTTCGGGGTAGCCACTGTCCATGCTCGACTCCAGGTCGACCAGGCGATCGGAGTCCTCGAGCCGTGCCACCACCTGGTCGGCGACCGACTTCAGGGCATCGAGCTCGAAGCCGGAGATCCGGATCTCGATCGGCTTGTCGAAGCTCATCAGCTCCGGCCTGGAAATGCGCGTCTTCAGGCCCGGCTGGCCCGCGGCGGCGGCCCGCAGGGCCGTCATGGCGCGTTGCTCGGTTTCGGGCGTGACGTTGTCGAGCGAGACGAGAATGCGGCTGATGTTCTCGCCGGACTCGGTCGGGTTGGCGTCGATCCGGTTGCCGCTGCCGGCAACGCCGAACGCATAGTCGATTTCGGCGAGCGGTTCGGCGGCCGCCTGGATCCGGCGCATCACGCGGTCGGTTTCGATCAATGGCGTCCCCGGCGGGAGTTCCGCGGTGACTTCAAACCGTCCCTGGGCCAGCTGTGGCACCAGCTCGGTATCCTGCTGTACCAGGAAGGCCAGCGAGCCCAGCAGCAGGGCCGAGGCCACCGCCAGCACGGCGAAGCGGTGCCGCAGGGCGCGCTCCAGGATGAACCGATAGCGACCGCGTACGGCCTGCATCAGGCGGCCGCCGCCTTGTTCGCCGGTTTCAAGCCGCTTGCCGGCGCGACCGCCGAGACGGGCGGCAAGCATCGGGATCAGGGTCAGGGCGACCAGCAGTGAGATCGCCAGCGCGTAGGTCACGGTCAGCGCCTGGTCGGAGAACAGCTGGCCGGCAATACCCTCGACGAACGCAAGCGGGAAGAACACCGCGATGGTGGTCAGCGTGGAGGCCAGTACGGCGGCGGCCACTTCCGACCCGCCTCGAACGGCGGCCCGGGCGCGCGACTCCGTCGGCGCTTCGCCCGATGCGCCGTCGGCCGAGCGCTGTCGCGAGATGTTTTCCAGCACCACGATCGCGTTGTCGACCAGCAGACCGGTGGCCAGCGCGATGCCGCCAAGCGACATGATGTTGAGCGAGATGCCGGTTTCGGCCATCAGGAAGAAGGTCGCGACGATGGAGACCGGAATCGAGACGGCCACGATCAGCGTCGAGGCCCAGTCGCGCAGGAACGCGAATATCACGAGCATGGCCAGCAGTCCGCCAAGCAGGGCATTGCCGACGACTTCGTCTATCGCCTGGCCGATGAAGGTCGCCTGGTTTTCGACCACCACCAGCTGCATGCCGTTGGGCAACTCCGCGCGCACCGATTCCAGCTTTTCGATCACGGCTTCGGCTACGCCCACGGTATTCGTATCGCCTTCCTTGTAGACGGCGAGCTCGACCGCTTCGCGACCGTCGAGCCGGATCACGGCCTCGCGCTCGCTGAAGCCCTGCGACACCTCGGCCACGTCGCGCAGGTAGACCGGCCGACCGGAACGCTCGGCGACGATCATGCCGGCGATCTCCTCGACGCTGGTGAACTGGTTCATGGTGCGCACCAGGTAGCGCTGGCTGCCGGTCTCGAGCCGGCCTGCCGAAACGTTGACGTTCTCGGCGGCCAGCCGCGCGGCCAGTTGGGCCACGTCTACGTTCAGTCGTGCCATGCGCTCGGGGTCGATCTCGATCTGTATCTCGTCTTCCAGGCCCCCGGAAACCTTGACAGCGGCCACGCCGGCGACCGGCTCGATCGCCTTCTTCAGCTGCTCGTCGGCATGCCGGCGAAGCGCCTTGAGCGCACGGGTCTCGTTCTCGGGGGTGTCTTCGAAGCCGAGCGCCATGCGCACGATGGGATCGGTGGCGGGATTGAAGCGCAGCAGCGACGGCCGCCCGGCCTCCAGCGGCAGCTGCAGCACTTCCAGCTTCTCGCGAACGTCCAGCCCGGCCATGTCCATGTCGGTGCCCCAGGCGAACTCGAGGATCACGTCCGACTGCCCGGTGCGTGAAATCGAATCGATGCTGCGCACGTTGTTGACGGTACCGACGCTTTCCTCGATCGGGCGGGTCAGCAGCGTTTCGATCTCGGCGGGCGCGGCGCCCTGAAGTTCGGTGCGCACGGTCAGCGTGGGGTAGCTCAGGTCGGGCAGCAGGTTCACGCTCAGGCCGCCCAGCGATATCAGGCCGAACAGCAGCAGGGTGACCGCGCCCATCATGACCGTGACGGGGCGCCGAACGGCGACCGCTATCCAGTTCATGACTGGACGATCCCGGCTTCGATGATCCGGATCTCCGCCCCGTCGCGCAGGCTGTTCTTGCCGGCCGTCACCACGGTTTCGCCTTCACCGAGGCCCTCGAGAATCTCGACGCCCCCGGCGCCGTCATAGCCGGTCGTGACGGTTCGTCGCTCGGCCGTGTAACCGGCCCCGTCGTCGCGCTTCCTGGCCACGAATACGGCCACTGCTCCGTCTTCGTTCATCAGCGCCGTCTGCGGCACCAGCGGCACGTTGGTGCGGCTGTCGTGGACGACCCGCACGCGTCCGAACAGGCCGGGGCGCAGACGGCCGCTGTCGTCGCTGAAGGTCACGGTGACCTTGACCGTGCCGGTCTCGGCGTCGACCACCGGACTGATCCTGAGCACCTGGCCGCTGAATTCCCGGCCCGGAAAGGCATCCACCTGCAGCGTCGCCGGCTGGCCGGCGCCGAGCAGGTTCAGTTCGCGTTCGGGCACGTGCAGCACCGCCCACAGCGGGTCGAAGTCGTCGATCATGAAAAGCGGCTGGTTCTGCGTGACCAGGTTGCCGACCTTGACCATGCGGTCGGCGACCACGCCCGCGATCGGGGCGCGGATCTCGGTGTGGGCAAGATCGAGCTGCGCCAGGCCATCGGTTGCCCGCTGGGCCTCGGTATCGAAGCGGATGCGCTCGTACTCGTCGGTGCTGATCAGGTCGCGCTCGTGCAGCTCGCGGGCCCGTTCGAGTTCGTTTTCGAGCTTGCGCAACCTGGCCTCGGTCTGCCGGGCCTGGAACTCGTAGCGGTCGCGCTCCAGCCGCGCCAGCACCTGGCCGGCCTCGACGCGATCGCCTTCCTCGACCAGGATATCCAGCACGATGCCGCCGAGCTTGGCCACGGCGGTGGTCTGGCGTTCGGGCACGAGGGTTGCGGTGCCGGCATAGGACGAGGTGACGTCGCCGAACGAAACTTCGGTGACCTCGACCGGAATCGAGACCGGCGCATCGTCGGCGGCAGGCGGATCGGACGAGTTCGCGTCTGCGCCGCAGCCGTTGAGCAGCGGGACGGCGAGCAGGGCGGTGAGGACAAGACCAGACGTGCGGAAGAGGTGGCGCTTGGAACTCGGCATGACGGTGGCCTGTGATGGTCATTTAGTGTGGTAGTAGACTAACACACCAATGCACCAAAAGCAAGCCCCGGCCCGCGTAAGCCGGGTCCGGAACGCTTGTGCGACGGTCGAGCTTTACCTAATTGACCGCGTGGCCCGCTAGCTCCTGCGCCAGGCGAAGAACCTTTCGGCCAGCTTCAGCGCGCCTTCGGGCTTGCGCGCCTTCTTCCACTCGCCGGCGGCGAACTTGTTGGCCTCGTTCATCGTCGGGTAGATGTGGATGGTGCCGAGAATCTTGTTCAGGCCCAGGCCGTGCTTCATGGCCAGGATGAATTCGGCGATCAGTTCACCGGCGTGCGCGCCAACAATCGTCGCGCCCAGGATCCTGTCCTTCCCGGGCTCGGTCAGTACCTTCACGAAGCCCTCGTCGGCGCTGTCGGCGATCGCGCGGTCCAGGTCGTCGATGCCGTATCGAGTCACGTCGTAATCGATGTCCTGCTCGGCGGCCTCGGTTTCGCTCAGGCCCACGCGCGCGACCTCGGGCTCGGTGAAGGTGGCCCAGGGAATCACGCGGTAGTCGACGCGGAACGACCAGAACGGGGCGAGCAGGGCGTTGACCGACGCAAACCAGGCCTGGTGCGAAGCCACGTGCGTGAACTGGTACGGGCCGGCCGCATCGCCGCAGACGTAGATATTCGGGAAATTGGTCCGAAGCCAGGGATCGGTTTCAATCGTGCCCCGGTTGGCGATCCGGACACCCATCTCCTCCAGTCCGAAGCCTCGCGTTCGCGCCTTTCTTCCAAGCGCGATCAGTACGCGATCGAACTCGATCGCGACTTCCTCGCCGTCGCGCTCGCAGACCACGCTTCCGCTGCCGGCGCCCTTGTCCTCGAATCGGCTGGCCCTGTGCCCGGTGGCGATTTTCACGCCCTCGGCCTCGAGGCGCTTCATAAGGGCCTGGCTGGCGTCGGGATCCTCGCGCGGCACCAGCCGGTCGGCCATCTCGATGATGGTCACCTTCGAGCCCAGCCGGGCGAAGGCCTGGGCCAGCTCGCAGCCGATCGGGCCGCCGCCGAGCACGGCGAAGCGCTCGGGCAGGTCCTCGAGTTCCCAGATGGTGTCGCTGGTGACGTAGTCGATACCGTCGAGCCCGTCGATCGGCGGCACCAGCGGCTCCGCGCCCGTGGCCAGGATGATGCTCCGGGCGGTGATGGTCTTGCCGTCGACCTGGACGGCCCAGGGCGAGACCAGCCTGCCGGCACTCTCGATGACGTCGACGCCCATGCCCCGGTAGCGCTCGGGCGAATCGTGCGGCTCTATCTTCGAGATCACGTCGCGCACCCGCTGCATGACGTCGGCCAGCGAGAAATCGGCGGTCATGGACTTGATCCCGTAGCGTTCGGAATCGCGCGCGTCCTGGACCAGGCGCGCGGTTCTCAGCAGCGCCTTGGACGGCACGCAGCCTGTGTTCAGGCAATCACCACCCATCCTGTTCTTTTCTATCAGCGCCACTTTCGCCTTGATCGTGGCACCGATATAGGCCGAAACCAGCCCGGCCGAGCCGGCGCCGAGGACGATCACGTTGTAGTCGAACGATTTCGGCTTGTCGTGGCCGGCATAGACCTTGCGGTGCTTGAGCAGTCTCAGCACCCAGCGCAGGATCAGCGGCAGCAGCCCCAGCAGCGCGAACGCGCCGATCAATTCCAGGGAAAGGATGTCGCCGGCCGACTCGACCTGGCTCAACTGCGTGCCGGCGTTGACGTAGACCAGCGTGGCCGGGAGCATCCCGAGCTGGCTGACCCAGTAATAGGTCCAGGTGCGGATGGGGGTCAGCGCCATGACCAGGTTGATCACCCAGAACGGAAACACCGGCACCAGCCGAAGCGCCAGCAGGTAGAACGCGCCGTCCTTTTCGACCCCTTCGTTGATGGTCTTGAGGCGCTTGCTGAATTTCTTCTGGATCGTGTCGCGGAACAGGAAGCGCGCGGCCAGGAATACCAGCGTCGCCCCGATCGACGAGGCGAAGGACACGGCGATTGTGCCGGCCGCCAGCCCGAACAGCGCGCCCCCGGCGATGGTCAATACCGCCGCCCCGGGCAGCGAGAGCGCCGCCATCACGATGTAGACGGCCATGTAGAGCGCCAGCATGCCGAAGAAATTGCGGTCGATGAACGTCAGCAGCTGATCGCGCCGCGCGCGCAGTTCGTCCAGGCTGAAGTACTGGCCGAGGTCGAACCAGAAGTAGCTGCCGATCAGCAGCGCGATGACAAGCAGGATCAGGGCTCGGGTGAGGGCAGGTCGCATGGCGGTCCAGTCAGGTGGCGCGGCTCGCGCAGAGGCGTTCAGCCTACAGGGTCTCGCGCGCGGGCGGCATTCAAGGGTTTCCGACGGGACCGGGCCGGCAGGTCGCGCATTGCATCCTCATGAACGAAAAGCGGCCCGGATGAACCGGGCCGCAGAGAAGAATCGACCGATCGTCGGGTCTATTGCAAGGGATTGCAGTCGTAGCCGGCGATGCGTACGAGACGGTCCAGCTCCATGCTGCCGGTACCCTTGCCCAGCGGGGAGAAGTCGTAGTTGACGCGGATCCGGTTGCAGTCGATCACCTCGATCTGGATGCTGCCGGCCGAATCCACGGTCACCTGGTCAGCGGGCGGCTGGTTCGGATCGGAGATGAATTCGCCGTTTTCCAGCGTGCTCATCTGGATCGCCACCGGGCCGGGCTGGGTCAGCGCCGGCGAAGAGTTGCCCACGACCCAGATCGGCTGGCCGTCGAGGTAGGTGAAGAAGATCGCGAACACGAAATTCTCACTGACCTGCTCGGCGATCTGCAGTACCAGGCCCTGGCGCGGTGCGCCATCGAGCACCCACTGGCCCGAATACCGGCCGTTCAGTACGGGCTGATCGAACTAGGGCAGATCCAGCGTCGGCTCGAACTGGTCGAGCACGAATGTGGTGAAGTTGGGTACAGCGGAGGCATACGCGCCCCAAAAAAACTCGAGAGTAATCGTTCCGTTATAGTCGGCAGGAAAAAATGACGGCTCGGGATCAGGATCGTCAACGCTGCTCAGGGAAAACGGATCCACTCCCAGCATCCATGTGGTCCCGTTCTCGGTGACGATGTCACCGGAAGCACCGACATCGCCCGAACCCTGCAACCGGAGCAGTTGCGCCTTGTGGTCGGGAATCTCTACATCGCCAGTGTCGGCAAAAACTTGCGGCACCACGATGGGATTCGCGCCGCCGCTCTGGCTCATGCGCACCAATATCACCGAGAAACCCTCGTCGTCGCAGGCCACGCGCCAGATGCGCACGCGCACCGAGCCGTCGCGCGAATTGCTGTTGATGGTCGGTGCCGTCATGTTGGTATCGACCAACGGGATCGTCCCTTCCGGTGGCTGTTCGGGCAGGTCGATCGATAGACAGCCAGGCGGGAAGGGCGTGCCGAGATCGGTCAGCAGGTTGAGTTCGCCGGTCTGCGCCTGGCTGCCGGCCACCGCGCCGGCCATGAGTGCTGCTGCAAGAATCCTTCGAATTAGCATGCCGAAACCTCTGATATTTGTGAATGGCTGATTGAATTGTAATCCAAAAAAATAACCGGAAGCTGAACCTAATGACGGTGCACAGGGAAATTCCATCCAATTTCCGACCGTCCTCGGCGGCGTAAGATTCTGGTCGAGTGGGTTAGCTCGGCGACGACTAGCAAGTCCGCCCGTCATACCTTTTATTTCTGACTTGGATTCATATTCGTCTGTTCAGTCGCTGTCCTTCCCACCCAGAACCAATGGAATCGGCAAACAGGTGGGTTATCGGTCCGGCAGTCTGCTGCTTAACATAAATTGCTTGAAAAAGTTGACAGTGTGTCTTAAGGGGTGTATGTTTTTGAGCGACTGAACACCAAAGTAGCGGCTTAGAGTTGGCGACTCAAGACTGTAGAAAAAAAGACGCATGAAACTAGCGCAGGCTTTTAAACGCTCGCCTACGGTTTGCTGCATCTAATGGTTACCTAAGTACACTCTGAAGCTCTCGATAGGCCACTCCGGGGTTCGATACGAAGTCGTATGCGGTTCTTGATTGTGGAAGTTCGTGCAGATAGAGCGGTGAATCATCTGAATCTGATAGGCGAAAATTAATGAGCTACAAATACTTCTGTTTGTTCCTGATCATGTTTATTACGAGTCTAGCTAACGGGCAGTATGGTCCCATAGATGATTCTGCCAACAACCCCGCTATAGATTTGGAGCATTTTGAATCACTCATAAGTAAATCAGAATTAGTCTTTTTGGGAGACCTGAAGGCAATTAGCAGGATTCGCCGGGTTGCGGACAGGATCATACCTGGCCCCTGGGTTGTGACGCAGTATTTTATGGAAATTGAAAAAGTAGTATTGTGGCCGCCCAACGAGGCAGCTTCTGAGACGATTTCTTTCGTTTCCTATGGTGGGGATCTAACACTCCAAAACAAGATAGGTGCTGAGAGCGGTACAGAAAACAAGGGGATTGCCCAAAGCGGCGTTGATTCAAGCGGCTACAAGGGCGTATTTGAGCGATTTGGCCGATCAGAATCAATATCGCACACTGCAGGCATTTCACAAACTGGAAGGTATCTGATTTTTATACTCTCCAGCCAAGTACGGAGTGTCTTTGATGACGCCCGACTGTTGAGTGTTTACCGAGTCAGCCAAGTAAGCGGAAAACATGTCGTTGAAGTCGGCGGCAAAATCGGGAAAGTCGATTATGCAGACCTGGAATCGGAATTGAAATCTCGCGCCGATCTTCTGGGCAGCTATGATTTCGATGCAAGGAGAAACAGACCGGGTACGCTGCATATCGGGCGTCAAAAGTAGTACGGCTCGTTGCACGAAAAGCATCAGCGCGGCGGCTTCTCGAGAGGGCGATTACATATCGCGTTGAACCGACCGATGGAAAGAATTCGATGAGTTATATATTCTGGTTCTTGTTGTTGCTAGTGCTCGCCACGTGTCCAGCTATTGGGCAGCATGGTTCCATGGATGATTCCTCCATCAGGCCTGCAATAGATGTAGAGCAGTTTGAATCGCTCATAAGTAAATCAGAACTAGTCTTTCTGGGAGACCTGAAGGCAATTAGCAGGATTCGCCGGGTTTCGGACAGGGTCATACCCGGCCCCTGGGTTGTGACGCAATACTTCATGGAAATTGACAACGTAGTACTTTCGCCACCCGAAAAGGCAATCTCGGAAACGATTTCTTTCGCTTCCTATAGTGGAGATCTGACACTTCGGAACGAGATGGATATCGAGAGCGGTACAGAAGACCAGGGAATCGACCAGGGCTCTCTCGAATCAAGTGGTTACAAGGGCGTATTTGAACGGTTCGGCTTATCGCAATCACTATCTCATTCTGCGAGCATTGGACGAACGGGAAGGTATCTCGTTTTTATACTATCCAGTCGACAACCGGGTATGTTTGATGGGGCGCGGCTTCTGAAGGCTTACCGAGTCAGCCAAGTAAACGGAAAAGATGTCGTTGAAGTTGGCGGCAAAATCGGGAAAGTCGATTATGCAGACCTGGAGCCGGCATTGAAATCTCGCGCCGATCTTCTGGGCAGCTACGATTTCCATGCAAGGAGAAATAGACCGGGTACGCTGCATATCGGGCGCTGAATGCATCTGACTCACAGAAGCACAGGTGGCACACGATTGTGGTTTCAGCTGGATATCGACATTTCTAGGGAACCTGGTCGACCGGTTGGAGCATGATCGACTTGCGCGCCAGGAGGTTGTCATTCGAAACCTCGTTCGAAAATAGTCCGAGTCGAATTCCCTCAGGCGGGACATCAAGCCAATATGTCGTCTTGAACAGCCCATCCGGATCCAGCTCGAAGAGAGTTGCTTGATTATCGAGATCGTACAGAATCACGCGGGTGGCAAATCCGACGAGCTGTATATCCATCCGGCACGTATCGTCTGCCGGGGAGGTCATTTCGCACCGATCCGGTCCCAGTATGTCTGCGGAAGCGTTGGCGGCAAATGACTCAGTGGTCGATACCAGGTAGTTTTCTCCCTTCTCGTTGAGATAGGAGATCAGGAACGTGTTCTCTCCCGGGGTGAGATCCACCGGCACTGATCCGCTCCATCCGGAAGC
Organism: Lysobacterales bacterium; assembly: GCA_002722315.1. GTDB lineage: Bacteria > Pseudomonadota > Gammaproteobacteria > Xanthomonadales > Wenzhouxiangellaceae. Next base: position 287,871 of record PBLG01000046.1, read on the forward strand.
AATGAGTTCATCGGCATTGGTGTAAACGAGAAGCTGTCCCGGACGATATTCATCGGGCAGCTTCCACGTCATCGTCAAGGTACAGGCGTCTTCGCCGACTTCGACGACGCAATAGATATTGGAGAATTCGAAGCTCCTTGCGTAGTGTCGGATCGCACCGATGATGACCCTGGTTGAAAAACCATCGAACTCCCGCATGGGTGGCGGTATCGATGCCGTGCGTGAATCTGCCTGTTCCGGAGGTGAATTGGAGAATGTTCCGGGTGTCGAACTCTGCGCGTCGTCGGGTGGCTGGCTCGTGACTGTTTCCGAAGGCGTTGAATCCAGGAGCAGCAGCGTGGCTATTCCGCCGATGGAAATTGCGAGCAGCGCTGCGAGGACAATTCCTTTGGAGTTCATGCTCAGTCTGTTCTGGTCTGATATCGTCGTCGAGCGTAGCACGGCGCCATCCGGGAGCGTACGCACGCCGAAAGCCCGGCCGGCACGCGACTGGTGGAAAAAATGCGTAATCGGCTAAAATAGCCGTTTGGCAAGCTCACACGAGAATCGCAAACATGGCAGGTCACAGCAAATGGGCCAATATCCAGCACAGAAAAAAGGCCCAGGACGCCAAGCGGGGGAAGATATTTACCCGGCTGGTGCGTGAAATCACGGTCGCCGCGCGCGAGGGCGGGGGCGACCCCGAGGCCAATCCGCGGCTGCGGCTGGCGTGGGACAAGGCCAACGCGGCCAACGTGCCCAAGGACAACATCGAGCGCGCCATCAAGAAGGCCACCGGCGAGCTCGAGGGCGTGGACTACGAAGAGATCACCTACGAGGGCTACGCGCCAGGCGGGGTGGCCGTGATGGTCGAGACCGTCACCGACAACCGCAACCGCACCGTGGCCGCGGTTCGCCACGCGTTCTCCAAGCACGGCGGCAACCTCGGGACCGACGGCTCGGTGGCCTACCTGTTCGAGAAGAAGGGCGTGATCACGTTTGCCCCCGGCACCGGCGAGGACAGGGTGATGGAGGCCGCGCTGGAGGCCGGCGCCGAGGACATCGAGACCGACGACGACGGCTCGATCGAGGTCCTGACCACGCCCGAAGAGTTCTCCGGCGTCCTCGGCGTGCTGCGCGAAGCGGGCCTGGAGCCCGAGGAGGCCGAGGTCACCATGCGGCCGGCGACGCTGGTCGAGCAGGATCTCGAATCCGGCCAGAAGCTGCTGAAGTTCCTCGACGTGCTCGAAGAGATCGACGACACCCAGAACGTCTGGCACAACGCCGATATCCCGGCCGAGGCCTACGAGTGACGTCGTAATGCGCATTCTCGGCCTCGACCCGGGCTCGCGCATCACCGGCATCGGCATCATCGACGGCGAGTCGCTGGTCGCCGCCCGCCAGCTCACCCTGGGCGGCGGCGAGATGCCCGAAAGGCTGGCCGGCATATTTTCCGGCGTGACCGAGGTCATCGCCGAATTCCAGCCCGACGTGGTCGCGATCGAGACCGTTTTCATGAGCCGGAACCCGCAATCGGCAATCAAGCTGGGGCAGGCCAGGGGGGCGGCGATCTGCGCCGCGGTACACGCCGGGCTGGCGGTGCACGAATACGCCCCCAGGCTGATCAAGCAGGCCATCGTCGGGCGCGGCGGGGCCGACAAGGAACAGGTGCAGCACATGGTTCGCGTTCTGCTGAAATCGACTGAAAGATTCGGCGCCGATGCCGCCGACGCGCTGGCCGTGGCGCTGTGCCACCTGCACTCGGCGCGCACTGCAAGGCGCCTGCCGCAGGGCGTGGTGCTTCGATGATCGCCCGTCTCGCCGGCACGCTGCTGGAACGCCGTCCGCCCAACCTGCTGATCGACGTCGGCGGGGTGGGTTACGAGGTCGAGGCGCCGATGAGCGTGTTCGACCGGCTGCCGGCAAACGGCCAGCCCTGCACGCTGCTGATCCACCAGGTCATTCGCGAGGACGCGCACCTGCTGTTCGGGTTCATCAGCCCATCCGACCGCGAACTGTTCCGCAGCCTGCTGAAGATCTCCGGCGTCGGGCCCAAGGTCGCGCTGGCGATCCTGTCCAGCGTCTCGGCGGCCGATTTCGCGCTGATGGTCGAATCCGGCGACAGCCAGGCGCTGACCCGCCTGCCGGGCATCGGCAAGAAGACCGCCGAGCGCCTGATTCTCGAAATGAAGAGCCGGCTCGACGGTCTCGAACTCGGGTCCGGTTCATCGACCGGCGCCGGTCAGTCGGCGGGCGGTGAACGCAACGCCTCAGGCGAGGCCCGCGCCGGCCTGGTGGCGCTGGGCTACTCGCCGGCCGAGGCGCTGAAGATGATCAAGGGGGTGGGCGACGACTCGGCCAGCGCCGAAGCGATGATCCGCCAGGCGCTGAAGAACCGGATGCAGCGTTGATCAATCGGCGAGAGGCCAGGGTTCGGGCTTGTGAATCGCGAAGCCCTGGGCGAAGTCGATGCCGAGCTCGCGAAGCACTTCCAGGTCTTCGATGTGTTCGACCTGTTCGGCGACGCACGGAATGCCGGCCGTTCGAGCAATCTGTGCAATGCCTCCGACCATCGCACGACCGAGGCGCGAGTTTCGCATGTCGCGAACCAGCTCGCCGTCGATCTTCAGGCCATCGATCGGCAGCATCTTCAGGTATCCGAACGAAGAAAAACCACTGCCGAAGTCATCCAGGCTGATCGAGCAGCCAAAGCGACGTATCCCGTTTATGAATTCCAGTGCCTCTGCGAGCCGGAAAATGGCGTTGCTCTCGGTGATTTCGAAACAGACATTGGCTGGATCGACACCGTTTCTTGCGAACTCCCGGGTGACGAACTCCAGGCTGTCGGACTGGCTGAAGCTTGCCCCCGACAGATTGATCGAGAATCTGTCCTCGGGCCTGATCTCACCGCGCGCATTGGCCTTGCCTATGGCCTGCAGCGCGTGCTCGACCACCCATCGATCGAGCATCACGATCTTGTTGAAGCGTTCGGCGGCGGGGATGAATAGCGCCGGAGAAACAAGCGATCCTTCACGGTCGACCATTCGCAACAAAATTTCGCATCGCTCGCCATCAAGGTCGTCCCGCAAGGCACTGATTCGCTGGACATGTAACTGGAAACGATTGTTGAGCAGCGCATCGCTGACTTCGACGGCTGTCCGCAGCTGGATGCCGCTTTGCTGATGAGCCTCGTCGCCGGGGCGAAACGCGCTGATCTGATTGCGTCCGTTGTCCTTGGCCATGTAGCAGGCCTGGTCGGCCGCCTGCAGCGCCTCGATAAGAGTCGTGGCGCCGGCCACCTCGACCACCCCGATGCTGATGCCGACCTGGAAACGATGCTGTCGCCAGGCAAACTCGAAGTCGTTGATCGCCGCGACCAGTTTCTCGGCCACCTCGATTCCGCGCTCCAGCGTGCAGCATTGCAGGAGTAGTGCAAACTCATCTCCGCCCAGTCGAGCCAGCAGGTCGGACTTGCGCACCTGGCGCAACATCAGCGCCGCCAGTTCCCCCAGCAGCTGATCGCCAACGTGATGCCCGCAGGAATCGTTGACAAGCTTGAACTGGTCCAGATCCATGTAAAGCAGGCAGTGGGGTTCGCGAGCCGAATCGCGAGCCAGAATCTTTTCGGCCTCGCTCTCGAACTTGCGCCGATTGAACAGGCCGGTCAGCGAATCGTGCTGCGCCTGCCACGTGATCTGGCGTGATTTGCGCCGGCTTTCGGTCACGTCGCGGAAGACGATCACGAAACCGCCGGACGATCTGGTGTCGGCTAGTGGGGTTATCGAAAGCTCGATGTCACTGTAGCGCCCGGTCCGTCCGTCCAGACAGAAAGCCCTGGAAGCAAGCAGTTCCGGATCGTGCAGCAGATGCAGGGGATTGATCTCGACCGCGCTGTCATCGTGTTCCCAGTAAAGGATCCGCATCACGTCGGACAAGGCGGCGCCTGTGGCATGCTCGGGCGCTCGCCCGGTCAGCCGACAAGCCACCGGGTTCAAGTACTGAACCTTTCCGTCGAGATCGGTGCGAATCACCGCATCGGAAATCGAATCGAGTGTCACGCGCGCTTCGGCGCGCGCAGAGGCAAACGCCTGCTGCTCGCGCTTGCGCTCTGTCACATCGGACATGGTGCCGATCATGCGCGCCCCAGCGCCCTGCTCTGTGGCGAGAAACGAGCCACGGTCCACGATGTCGATCCAGACACCATCGGCGCGCTCGAACCGGTATTCGGCAACGTATTCGCCGTTGCCGGCCTGCGCCCGTTCCAGCGCCTCGACTGCGCGGACCCGGTCATCCGGGTGAATGCGCCGTTCCCACTGAGCGAGGTCGATATGCACGGCTTCGTCTAAATCGCAGCCCAGAACGGTCTTGATCGCTCCAAGCCAATGGATCCGACCGGTTGCGAAATCGGCATCGTAGACGAGTTGCCCGGTGGCAAGCGCCATGGTCCGATAAGCCCGTTCGCTGTATGCGATCCGGGCTTCGGCGCGCGCCCGCCGGGTCACATCCCGCAGCGTCCCGCGAAAGCCGGAGGGTGTTCCTGCGTCGCTGCGAATCTGCGAAACAGAACATTCCAGCGTGAGCGTCGAGCCTCGGGTATCGACAATCCTGATATTGATGCCGCGTCCACTGACGCCCCTGTGTGCCACCCGTAGAAATGCACGCATGACGCGTGCCTTGTCTTCATCGACGACGCGATCCAGAATTCGCAGGCCCACGATGTGGTCATCGTCCACCTCGAGAATCTCCCGGAGTGCGGCGTTGCAGAACAACAGGCTGCCGTCAAGGTCGAGTTCGAAATAGCCGTCGATCAACGATTCGACGATTGTCCGGTACTGTTCCTCGCGCTGGACCAGCAGCGCTTCGGCATTCTTTCGCGCGCTGATATCACGGTAGATTCCGAAAATTCCGATCTGCTCATGGGTCGAGCGGATAGGTACACCGGAGACTTCAACGTCCAGGAGACTGCCATCGCGCGTCATGCGCGAAGATTCGACGCGCACCGGCGTGCCGTCGAGCACTTCGCTGGAAATTTCGCTGGCCTCGTCGTGAAATCCCGGGGCGACAATCAACTCGTGGATCGATCGGCCGACGCACTCGGTCATCGAATACCCGAACAACGCTTCGAAGGCGGAGTTGGTGCGGATCACGCGATCAGTGCCGTCAACCAGCACGATTCCATCGGGCGAGTGCTCGAACAGATGTTCAAACAGGATCGAATCGAGGCCTGAATCGCTGCCGGTCGAGTCGGGCTTGCATTTTGCAGTGGCGTCCATCCCTAAAAATATGCAATACACGTGCCATGGGTTGCGGGCCGCTGCCCCCGCCACACGCGAGCGGGGTGGATGCGTGGCCGGTTGAAGATCCGGCGGGAATTCGGATGGCCAAGATGGCAAAACTGGTTGAAATCTTTCAGATTGCGCGGCGTCCGGGTGCGAACGGGCGCGGGCCGATCACCTTAAGGCCTGCTGTCGGTCTTGCCTGAACGCGCGTGCCGGACGTAGACTTCTTCCGGGAGCGGCAGCGGGGGCCGGGGTTTTTCGAGGGAGTCAGACCATGCTGAGCATTATCGATCTCTGGATGCCGATACTGGTATCCGCCGTACTTGTATTCATTGCAAGTTCCGTCATCCACATGGTGCTCAAGACGCACAACAGCGACTACCGCCGCCTGCCGAACGAAGAACGGGTCACGAGCGCCGTCCGCGAGCAGGGCGCCTCGCCGGGCGTCTACATGTTTCCCTACTGCACCGACATGAAGGAGATGGGTTCGGAGGAAACGAAGGCGAAGTTCCAGCGCGGCCCGGTCGGAATGCTGACCCTGATGCCCGACGGCATTCCCAACGTCGGCAAGTCGCTCGGCATGTGGGTGGTCTACCTGCTGCTGGTCGCGGTTTTCGTCGCCTACATCGCCGCCGCATCGCTCGCGCCCGCGGCCGACTACCCGACCGTCTTCCGTGTTGCCGGCGCGGCAGCCTTCCTGCCGTTCGTGCTCGGCAACATGCCGGCCGCCATCTGGCACGGACAGCCGTGGTCGACGACGATACGATTCGCGATCGACGGCGTGGTCTACAGCCTGCTCGTTGCCGGCACCTTCGCGGGTTTCTGGCCGGGCGGTTGAGTCACAACGATGGGGAATCGAACCCGTTGTAGCCGCCCGAAATTGACAAACCTTGCCAAAATTGAGATTCTTGGGTAATTCCCGCGCACCAAGGTGAAATCCGTGACGACAATGAATGTGTCCCTTCCGGAAGAAATGAAGCGATGGGTTGAGGACCAGGGCAAGACCGGGCGGTTTGGAAATTCCAGTGATTACGTTCGGGAGCTCATTCGGCGCGATCAGGAGCGTCAGGCGAAGATCGCACACCTTCAGCGACTGATCGACGAAGGAATCCACAGCGGTGTCAGCGAAATGAGCATGGCCGACTTGCGGAACTCGGCTCGAAGCAAGATCAGACCCTGAACGTGGCCTATCGGCTGACGCGCAGGGCCGCCGAGGACATCGAAGAGATCTATTCATTTGGCGCTGAGCAGTTTGGCGTCGACCAGGCCGACGCCTATCACACGCTGCTGGAACGCACCTTCGAGTTCCTTGCGAATAATCCGCTCGCGGCCCGAAAGCGACTGGAACTGGCGCCGCCGATTCGAATACACGCGGTGCAGTCTCACCTGGTGATCTACCGGGTCGAAGACAATGGCGAGATCCTGATCGTTCGCGTTCGGCACGGCCACGAAGACTGGGCCGAACCGGTGGTCGACCCCTGATCGCGCAATCAGACATTTTGCCGATAGACGAAACCCTGGTTGGCCGAGCAGCATCGCTTGGTTTCGAGCACGATTTGACCCTTGAGATTCCCGATTTCGCAGCCCCAGAAAATTCTCTTAAATACCTGTTTTGATTTGAAAATGAGTGCCTGAAACTGTATACTTGAACAGTATTCAAGCGGAGTTCACTCATGACCTCTCCGGCCATTGATCTGCCAACCGAATCTCCCCGCAAGCTGCACGAAATCGAGTCCGAAATCACTGAACTGGCCGCGCACATTCACGCCGCGACTTACCGGCTGCTCGTGCTCATTCGCGAGTTCGACGAGCGCGAGGGCTGGGGCGGGCCCGGGATGAAGTCCTGCGCGCATTGGCTCAACTGGAAATGCGGCATCGGACTTGGGGCAGCGCGCGAAAAGGTGCGAGTTGCCCATGCACTGAACGATTTGCCGAAAATCAGCGACGCGTTCCGGCGCGGCACGGTCAGCTTTTCCAAGGTCCGCGCGATGACTCGCGTCGCGACCCCGGAGAACGAGGATTACCTGATGCAGATTGCGGATCGCGGTACGGCCTCGCATGTCGAACGGCTCGTCAAGAACTTTCGAAAGGTCAAACGAATCGAGGCGCTCGAGCAGGAGAATCAGCGCCATGCTTTGCGCGAGCTGAACTGGTTTGTCGATGACGACGGCAGCTACGTGATCCGCGCGCGCTTGACGCCGGAGCAGGGCGAGCGGGTAGTCAAAGCGCTCGAAGCCGCCTGCGATGAGAATGATTCTGAATTAAAAAACGTTCCCGCGGAAACGTCGACCACCCCGGCCGTCGATCCGATGAGCGATCCGGTCGCGGCGCGCCGCGCGGATGCACTGGAACGCCTGGCCGATGCATTCTTCGGCAAGCCCGGTGACGGTGAATCGTCTGCAGTCACCGGCGGCGATCGCTGCACCATCAACCTGCACACCACGCCCGACACGCTCGCGGCCGACGGCGAAACGGCCGAAGCCGAGCTGGAATCGGGCGCACGCGTTTCCGCGGAAACGTCCAGAAGGCTGGCCTGCGACTGCGGCGTGGTGCACTGGCGCGAGGACGATGACGGTTCGGCGCTGAACGTCGGCCGCAAGACCCGCAGCATCCCGCCGGCGATCCGGCGCGCACTGCAGCGGCGCGACCAGGGCTGCCGCTTCCCGGGCTGCACTACCCACAAATATGTCGACGCGCACCACATCCTGCACTGGGCTGACGGCGGCGAAACGAAGCTGGACAACCTGGTTCTCCTGTGCCGACATCACCATCGCCTGGTCCACGAAGGCGGTTACGGCGTGGACATGACCGCCGGCGGCCCGAAATTTACCGATCCGACCGCACGGACCATCGCACCGGCGGCAGAAACGCGTTTCCGCGGAAACGTTTTTGCGCTGAAGCTGCAGAATCGACAAGTCGGGCTGAAAATCGACTCCGAGACCACGATTCCGATGTGGGAGGGCGAGCGAATGGACGACGGGATGGCGGTGGAGGGGTTGTTGCAGTTGGAGTAGGGCGGCTTCTTCGCTTGCCAGTCGCCGCTGCATAGGGGAAACTGCGGCGCGACGACAATGCGTCCGATTGCGACGAGGGAGCAGAACCAATGCAACGCAAGAAAAGTAGTTCCGCGTTACGGCTCCGAATCACTCTGGAGGGCATCGAGCCACCCATCTGGCGGAGTGTGATTTTTCCGCGAAACGGAACGCTCCACGAGCTGCATCGGGCAATCCAGATGATGTTTGACTGGTATGACTATCACCTGTACCAGTTCGAGATCGGTAACAGGCACTTCGAGGCGCCGGATGAGGGGTCAGAAGGCGAGGACTCGACCGAAGCCAGACTGTCGAAACTGATCACAGGGCCCGGTCAGACCTTCATCTATCTCTACGATTTCGGAGACGGCTGGGCGCATCGGATCGAAGTCGAAGATGCCCACGTGTCAGCCGATCCGGGCTGGATTCCGTGGCTGGTCGACGGCGCCCGGCGTGGCCCGCCGGAAGATTGTGGCGGCGTCGACGGCTACCAGCGGCTGATCGAGGCAGCGAAAGCGCCGCGCGAATCCCTTGACGAAGATGATCGGGAGTTCGTGGAATGGGCGGGCGACGATTTCGATCCGGAGAAATTCAACGTGGCTCAGGCGCGTCATGCCCTGCTGCTTGCCGCCGCGTGGGGCTGCTTGAAGCGACGATGAAGGTTCCTGCGGTCATTGCAATAACCCGATTGCTTGTGCCGTAGCCCAGGAAACGACTATGGCCCAGCCAAAGCTGGCGAGCGTGCCGATGATGACGGTTTCACTATGGCTGCGCTCCCTGGCGTACTGAAACCGGAGTATGGACTTGGCGGCGATGAGGAACCCGATAGCCTGAAATTCCTGAGCCATGATCAGCATGAAGATCAGCGCGCGTTCCAGAAGCCCGATCCATTTCCCGCCGTCGATCAAGCCTATGTCAGCCTCGAAGGCCTGCCTTTCATCTGGCTGTGAATCCGTGCGCTTGCCGCGCTCTTGGTTAGGCTTGGCGGATTCATCCAGATTGAAGCCCTGCATGAACAGTTCGATTACGAAACCGCCGGTCCGCGTAGTGAGTGTGAAGCCGGCACTCACGCATAGCACGATCAGGAACTGCACCTGCAAGTCTGCCGAGAGTGTGGACCACCAGCCTTCGCTCCAGGCGTCGCGCAGGTACCAGGCCGTGACAACGATAACCAGAACATGCAGGATCTGGTCGGCCAGGAAAAGGATCAGTCTTCCGCGTGGGTGCTCGCGAACCCAGGGTTTTTCTGACTGCCAGAGCTTGCCCCAGTCGATTACCGCATGCGAAATGGCAATGATTGCAACGGTGATTAGTGCCCCGCTCGACCATGCCCCAAGCAGGACCGCCGCGGTCGCGGCGACAATCGCTACATGGGCGAGAAATGCCTTGACGCGACGTTTGTTGTCAATGATCCAGCGCACTTGCAGCACGAAATCGGCGAATACATGGGCGGCGAACAGTGTCAGGGCGGTTTCGATCATGTCGCGGTCAATCTCATGTTGCAGCTATCCGAGGGAACAACGGACAGCCGTGTCGAAAAAACGGGCGGCTTTGGCAAAAACAGTCTATTCAGGCTGTTTTTCTGAAAACAGGCCGTTCAGGCTGTTTTTCTACCCAAAGCGCTCTCGAAACCGTGTATTGCCCGGAGAAGGGCCCGACCCCCGGCTTTCGCGAAATGGTCCTGCACAGTCTGCGGGCGAACTCCGATGGATTCCGCGACCTGTGCATATTTGGGTTCCTCGGGTGCTGCCACGAGCCCGAACACTTCCGCCTGTTTACTTGTCCATCCGCTCGAAAGCCCCTCGCAGGCCGCAAACAGGCCCTTGATCAGGGGCAAAAGCTGTCGAGGCTTGAAATCACCATCGATCGCCCAACGATCCGGGCCCTTGATTTCTTCGAGATGCATGCCCGATAGCTCAAAAGCGCTTCCCTGGGATCCGGCCAATGCGGTCCCTAGCGCGCCGAAGCCAATACCGAACGCGATTCTCGTATCCGCATCCTGGTCAAAATTCTTGACGATCGATCGGAACAGCAGTCCGGCCCGAAGCGCATGCACAGGTTCGATCAGCGCGAATTGCCACCCGTCGCCGCGGAATCGCTCCAGTCGGGGGCTGCTCGGCTCAGTCCATCTACGAATATTGTCCGCGCCCTCGGATAGCGACCGCATAAGTTCGTCAAGCCTTTCGCTCTCCATTCGAGTGGAGCGCACGATATCTCCGGTCAGCACGCAGATCTTTCCGCTCATCGCTTTGCACTCGCTATCGCATGATTCGCTCGACACCCAATTAACGGCTTCTTCAACATTTGTACACGGCTCCGGTTGCGCGTTCTTCCGTTCGGATCATACCCAATTCGACCAGGGCGTCCAGGATCTGGGCTACGGACTTCTCGGGTTTTCGCTTGTATTGGGCGGCGAGGGTGGTGACGTCCATGGGGGCGGTTTCGAGTTGGTCGCGGACGGCGCGGATTTGGGCTTGTAGGGTCTTGGGCCAGGGGAGCTTGGTCGTTTTGTCGTTTTGTCGTTTGGTCGTTTTGCCGGTTGTGGCGTCGGGGCTTGTGGTATCCAGTTTGCCCTGTTCCGCTGCTTCTTCCGGGGCCTGGTATTCGGGGCGGAGCCAGCGGATTTTGCCTTGGGCTTCTTCGGCCGCGCGTTGGTGGTTTAGGTCGACGAGGCGCTGGAGGAGTTCTTCTTCGGCTTCCGCCTGGTCTTCGGGCTTTTCGGGCCACGGGGTGGTGGCGCCGGGGCGGCCGACGAGTTTTTCGGCGAGGTCGTCCCAGCCGTAGGCGGCGAATACGGCGCGGTCCAGGTCGTCGTGTAGTTCGCGCAGGACGGAGACCAGGCCTTGTTCGTGGATTTCCTTTCCCTTGTCGGTCAGCGATTCTTCGCGGCGGAGCTTTTCCAGGACGTTGTACATGCCGGTCATGGTGAGGCCCGGGTGTTGTTCTTGCTGGCGCTTGCGGTGGGTGTCGAGTTGTTCGGCCAGGGCAGAAATTCGGCTGGCAGTTGAGTCGCTGTTCTCGGGGAACGGGAAGGTCTCGAAGCAACGGGACTTGTTGTAACGGGCGTCATTCCCCATTCCGAGGCGTCCTCCAAGCCGGAGTGCCCACTCAACATGAATACGCGAACTCAGTACGCCAAGATGCCAGGCTTGATCCGAGGCAATGCTGATCAGCATATTGTCCGGGAGAATTTCCTGATCGAGAAATTGGAAGAAGCGGTGCTTGCTGGTTTCGACTGTAGCGATGTAGCGCTGTAATCCCGAAAGGTGCTGTCGTAATTCTTGCCGCGGTTTGCCGAAAAGCCACCAAAATTTGGCGTAGCCCGCTCCATCCTTTGTTTCCGATTTTGCATCTCGTTCCGGCTTGACGTTTTCATGAATCCATTGATAGATCGCGGGGAACCGAGACCGGATCTCCTCGGCTTGAAGCCCGAACAGATCAATGACCATCACGCCGCGAGGTGATTGAGTGAGGTCACGGCCGTTGCGGTACTGCCGAATGTGCGCCTCAATTCCATCCACAGAGCCAAGGCCGAGCGTCTTCGCTTCGTCCGGAGAAACAATGAATCCCGAGCCGTGCAGTTTCACGCCGGGCGAACTGATGCCGGCGTTTGACTTCAATGATTGGGTCGCGCTGGTATTGGCGCCAGCGGCCAGATTGCTGTGCAGCTTTCCATTCTTCCAGCGGAACTCAAGTCGCCGCGCTTCTTCGTCTGTCTTGTTTTCCTGGAGAATCTGACCCAACGCTCCTGATTTCTCGCCTGAAGTGCCCACAGTCATCGCAATCCGCACGGCGGCACCCTCGCTCGCATCCACCCACGGATGATCCGGAATCGCGAATGCCAGCGACAACGGCTTCTTGTCGTTCATGTGCCGCTCGATGACCCGGCGGTTGAAGGTCTGGCGCAGGCTGTTGGTGGTGATCAGGCCGAACTGTTTGATATCGCCATTCCGAACCAGATCGGCGGCCTTGTTCCACCAGTACATGACGAAGTCGGATGATTCGGGGACTTCCTTCCAGGTCTTGCGCAGCGCGTCTACGTAGCCGTCGCCGAGTGCGCGGCGCATGCTGGAGGCGCCGATGAAGGGCGGGTTCCCGATCACGTAGTCGGTTTCCGGCCATTCGGCCTTTCTTGGATTGACGTAGACCTCGACCGGCTGCTGGGCGGACTCGTCGGGGATGTCCTCCCCGGTGGTCGGGCTTTTCTTGTAGGTCTTCCCATCCCAGCGCATGACGGGGCGGCCGTCTTCTTCCATCTTGTATTCGACCCGGTCGTAGTCCAGCACGGCGTCGCGGCATTCGATGTTATCGAAGGCCTTGATGACCGGCTGGGGCGGGTTGATGTGGCCGTGGGTGCGGAAATGCCACTGCAGGTAGCCGATCCACAGGACGATCTCGGCAATGGCGGCGGCCCTAGGGTTGATTTCCAGTCCCAGGAACTGGTGCGGGTCGACGGTGTTGCCCTGCATTTCGAGCAGGTTCTGGCCGGCGCCCAGATCAGTAAGCGTACCGAGCACTTCGCCTTCGAGGCGCTTCATGTGTTCGAGCGTGACGTAAAGGAAGTTGCCGGAGCCGCAGGCCGGGTCGAGGATTCTGATTTCGCACAGCTTGCGGTGGAAGTCGCGGATTTCGTCGACGGCCTTGTCTTCCTTGCCCTGGTTTTCCAGCGCCGCGGCGGCGGCCTGGACGTCTTTCCATTCGTCTCGGAGCGGATCGATGATGGTGGGCATCACCAGCCGTTCGACGTAGGCTCTTGGCGTGTAGTGCGCGCCGAGCTTGTGGCGCTCTTCCGGGTCCAGCGCGCGTTCGAGCAGGGTGCCGAAGATGGCCGGCTCGACCTGGCTCCAATCGTGGCGGCCGGCTTCGATCAGCAGGTCGATCTGGTCGGGCTTGAGCGGTATCGGGTCGATGTCGCGGAACAGGTTGCCGTTGAAGCGCAGCAGTTCCTGATTCAGCACGCCGCTGTAGCCGCCGTCGTTCATGGTCTGCCACAGCGAGGCGATGGCCTTGGGGAAGTGCTCCGGCGTCTTGCGGAGTTTTTCTAGCAGTGCCGTGAATTTGCCTCTCGGCAGCAGATCCACGTCCTCGCAGAACATCGTGAACAGGCAGCGCTTGATGAAGTGTGCGACGCGTTCGACGTGGTAGCCGTCCTTTTCCAATGCCCGGGCGAGCTGGGCCAGCGTCTTGCTGAGGTCGCGGGTGACGCGAGCCGAATACTTGGCGGGGTCCAGCGCGTCGGGGTTGGTCCAGATGCCGACCAGGCGCTTGCGCACCTGCTCTTCGCGCAGGTCTTCCAGGTGGATGCGATGGCTTCTCGGATCCGGGAACGGCACGTAGGTCGCGCCGCTTCGGGAGAACTCCGAATAGACTTCAATAGTCTTGCCGACGTCGCAGGTCAACAGGAACGGCGGGCGGCCTTCGTCGGCGGGCAGGGCGCGGATGTAGGTGTCGGCCTGGGCCGCTGCGCGCAGCATGGCCTTGTCCCAGCGGCTGGAGTCGCGCTTTTCGCCGACGCGCTTGGCTTCCAGCACGAAATGACCGCGCTTGTACAGGTCGATATAGCCGCGGTTGACGGTGCCGTCGGGGTGATGGATATCGACCCGGCGCTCGAACACGTAGGCATCGTCGTCGTCATTCTTGCCGGCCGGCTCCGGGCCGGGCAGGTCCAGCAACTGGCAAAGCTCGGTGAGAAACAGTTGGTAGTTGGCGCGCTCCTTCCCGCCGGTATCGCGCCAGCGCTCGATGAAGGCCTCGATTACCTCGACTTTGCCCAACGCCTGGTCCGGGCTGCGGACCGATTCCCCTGTATCGTCCATGGCCTCGATTGTTGCCGGAACGGGCGGGGTGGTCAAGTCGGGTTTGCCAATTAGGACGGCGCGATGGGCGGCCACTGACGGCGGGTGTGGACCAGCGCAAGAATCCAGACCTTGCCGCGTTCGGGATCGACTTCGTAGATCAGTCGGTAGCTCTCGTGGACAATGAACTCGCGAGTGCCGGGAACCAGGCCCTCCCGGCCCAGCTCGGGATGGTCGATCAACCGCTTGACAGTCGTACCGAAAAGCGCGTCCATCCGGGCCGCTGCATACGGGTCATCGGCAGCGATTCTGGCCCAGATTTCAAATCGATCCTGGCGGGCCTCTGTCGTCCAGACGATTCTCAACGCTCGGCCACTTTCATCGCCTGATGTCTGAGCTCGGCGAATTCGGCGTCGACTTCGGCGTCGTCGAGGCCCTTGCCGGCGCGCATCGAAGCGCGGGATTTCTTGACCTTGCGCTCCAGCCAGGTCCGGTAGTCCTCGTGCTGGTGCTTCTCGATGTATTCGCGCATGAGTTGGCGCACGACCTGCGAGGCGGGACGATCGGCCGCTCGGGTTGCGGCCATGAAAGCCTCCCGGAGCTCCGGTTCCAGCTTCATCGTGAAAATCGCATCCTTGCTCATGGTGTGCTCACCGGGTTTGGCGAAAGTATCCATAAAGTATATACCTGGTATGCATGACGCGCCACCTTGATCGATCCAGCCCGCGGCGCTCTTTTAGGACAGGGAAGAATTCATGCGCCAAGCCCTTCGGAACGATTTCCGCTACCATTCAAGGCTGATGGAAGTCCCCGGCGCCCGAGCCCCTGATGACCGAAAGCCATTTCGCTGACGACGATTCCCGCCTGATTTCGGCTCGACCGGCCGACGAGGAAGTGCGCTTCGAGGCCTCGCTTCGGCCGGCGCGGCTGGCCGAGTACATCGGCCAGCAGACAATGAAGGACCGGCTGGGCATCTACCTGGAATCGGCCCGGCATCGCTCCGAGGCCCTGGATCACGTGCTGATCTTCGGCCCGCCGGGGCTCGGCAAGACCACGCTGGCCAACGTGATTGCCGCCGAGATGGGTACGAACCTGCGCCAGACCTCGGGGCCGGTGCTGGAGCGCGCCGGCGACCTGGCCGCGATGCTGACCAATCTCGAGTCGGGCGACGTGCTGTTCGTCGATGAAATACACCGCCTGTCGCCGGTGGTCGAAGAAGTGCTGTACCCGGCGATGGAAGACTACCGGATCGACATCATCATCGGCGAGGGACCGGCGGCACGCTCGATCCAGCTCGACCTGCCGAGATTCACGCTGGTGGGGGCGACGACGCGCGCCGGATTGCTGACTTCGCCGCTGCGCGATCGCTTCGGCATCGTCGAGCGGCTGGAGTTCTACGGCGTCGACGACCTGGCAAAGATCGTCACGCGCTCGGCCGGCATCCTGGAAATCGCCTGCGACGGGCAGGGCGCGGCAGAGATCGCGCGCCGGGCTCGCGGGACCCCGCGTATTGCCAATCGCCTGCTCAGGCGGGTGCGCGATTTTGCCCAGGTGCGGGCCGACGGCAGCATCGACGCCGACGTCGCGCGCCAGGCGCTGGAAATGATGCAGGTCGATGCCGAGGGCTTCGACCAGCTCGACCGCCGGCTGCTGACCGTGCTGATCGAGCACTTCGACGGCGGCCCGGTGGGTGTGGAAAGCCTGGCCGCGGCGCTTTCCGAGGAACGCGGCACGATAGAAGACGTCATCGAGCCGTTCCTGATTCAACAGGGATTTTTGGTACGCACCGCGCGCGGACGCATGGCCACGACGCGCACCTGGCAGCACCTGGGACTCAAGGCGCCGGCCAAGCCGGGGGGACCGGACCTGTTCGAAAGCAACGAGTCATGACCGCAGGCGAATCCGGGCCCAACGAAACCTTCCGCTACCGCGTCTATTGGGAAGATACCGACGCAGGCGGAGTGGTGTACCACGCGCGGTACCTGCAATTCCTGGAACGTGCCCGCTCCGACTGGCTGGCGAGCCTGGGCGTCTCGCAGACCGAACTGCGCCGTGACACCGGCCTGATATTTGCCGTCACGCGCATGGAAATAGATTTCCGCAAACCGGCGCGGCTTGAAGATGAACTTGCCGTCTCGGTTCGCGTCCAAGCCGTGGGCCGCGCCCGGATGGACTTCACCCAGCAGATCCGGCGCGGTGACGAGTTGCTGATCGAGGCCGCGGTGCGCGCCGCCTGCCTGGATGCAGAGCGTTTCGCGCCGGCCCGAATGCCCGAAGAGATACAGGAAAAGCTCCGCGCATTGACTGTCTCTTGAGCAATAAACCGTCTAGAATACAAATAATTCCAGCCAACTCCCGGAAATTACATGAATGCAGACATGAACATCTGGAGCCTCATCGCCGAGGCCACGCTGGTGGTGCAGCTGGTCATGGCGATCCTGCTCCTGGCCTCGATCGCCTCCTGGGTCATCATCTTTTCCAAGCGCGCGGTGCTGGGGCGGATGGAAAAGCGCTCCAAGCAGTTCGAGGAACGCTTCTGGTCTGGCGCCGACCTAGGACAGCTGTATGACCGGATCACGTCCGAGCACAAGGTTCGCGAAGGCCAGGAGATCATTTTCGAGGCCGGCTACCGGGAATTCTCGCGGCTCCGGGAAGAGCAGCGAATCGCCGCCGACACGCTCGCCGGCGGTGCCCAGCGGGCCATGCGCGTGGCGCTGACGCGCGAGATCGATCGACTGGAGAACGGGCTCAACTTCCTGGCTACGGTCGGCTCCACCAGCCCCTACGTCGGGCTGTTCGGCACCGTCTGGGGCATCATGCACGCGTTCTTCGCGCTGGCCGGCGTGCAGCAGGCCACGATCGCCATGGTGGCCCCGGGCATCGCCGAGGCGCTGATCGCCACGGCCATGGGGCTGGTGGCGGCGATTCCTGCCGTGATCGCCTACAACAGGTATTCCAACCAGGTCTACCGGCTGGAAGTGCGGATGGACAACTTCAAGGAAGAGTTCGCCGGCATCCTGTTCCGCCAGGCGCGCAAGCTGCAGGACGCCTGAGCCATGCAGACAGACGCCCCCATCCAGCGCCGCCGCCGGGCCATGGCCGAGATCAACGTGGTGCCGTACATCGACGTGATGCTGGTGCTTCTGATCATCTTCATGGTCACGGCACCTTTGCTCAACCTGGGCGTGGAAGTGGAGCTGCCACAGGGCAATGCCGAATCCATGGGCGACATCGAGGAGCCCCTGCTGGTGACCGTGGACCGCAACGGCGATCTTTACCTGAATACCGGCGATGCGCCGGAACTGGTCGACGGCCAGACCCTGGTCGAGCGCGTCAGCGTGATCGTCGGGCGCAATGAAAAGGTCCAGGTCCTGGTCGGCGGCGACCAGGCCGTGCCTTACCGGTATATCTACGACACCATGGTGCTGCTGCAGCGCGCCGGGGTAGCGTCCATCGGCTTCATGGGCGATCCGCCCGAGCAGTGAAAGCGCAGGCCTCGCACAAACCGGTCCGACGCGATTCGCCGGCGCGCGACACGCTGCGCGCGCTCGCGATGGCGCTGGGCGTGCACCTGCTCGGCATCGCCCTGCTGTGGCTGGGCAGCCAGAGCTGGGAACCGAAGCGCCCGCCCCAGATCGCGCCCAGCTTCACGCTGGTGGATGCCTCGCCTTATCTCGAGGCCGAGCGGCAGGAGCAACTGGCCGAGGCGCAGGCCGAGGCGGCCGAGCGTCGGCTGGAACAGGCGCGTCGCGAGGAGGCCGAGCGGCAGCAGGCGCTTCAACGCCAGCGCGAGCAGGAGCAGGCCGAACAGGAACGCCAGGCCGCGCTCGAGGCCCAGCGCCAGCGTCAATTGGAGCGCGAGGCCGAACAGGCCCGGCTGGCAGAAGAACAGCAGCAGGTCGAGCGCGAGCGGCGCGAAGCCGAGCAGGCGCGTTTGCGCGAGCTGGAGGAATTGCGCCAGCGCCGCGAGCAGGCCCAGCGCGAGCGCGAGGAACAGGAACGTCGCCTGGCCGAGATCGCCGAGCGACGTGAACAGGAAGAACAGCGCCAGCGCGAAGCGGAAGAGGCCGAGCGGCTTCGGCTGGCGAGCGAGCAGGCGCAGGCCTCCGAGCAGCGCGCCACGCTCAGAGACGAGTACGTGGCGACCATTCGGGAATTGGTGACGCGCAATTGGATTCGGCCGCCGACCACCCAGCCCGGGGTGCGCTGCTCGGTGCGCGTCGTTCAGATTCCGGGCGGCGAGATCATCGACCAGGCCATCGCCAGCCCGTGCAACGCCGACCCGGCGACGCGACGCTCGATCATTGCCGCGGTCGAACGTGCAGCGGTCTTACCCTATCGAGGTTATGAGGATGTATTCGAACGTGAAATCATTTTTGAATTTGTTTACAACGGCTAGCCTGGCGCTTCTCCTCGTTTCGGGAGCCGCGCGGGCCCAGCTCCAGATCGAGATCGTCGATGGCGTCGAGGGCGCGTTGCCGATCGCGGTAGTGCCATTCGACTTCGGCAACGCCGAAATGCAGCCCGAGACGCCCATCCACGAAGTGATCGCGGCCGACCTCCAGCGCAGCGGCCTGTTCGATCCCCTTGCCGTGACCGACATGATTGACCGTCCGAGTCGCCCGCCGGAAGTCAAGCTCGGGACCTGGCGTCTGTTGAAGGTGGACTACGTCGCCATGGGTCGCTGGATTCCCGGCAGCGATGGGCTTTCGGGCGAAATCGAATACCACCTGGTCGCGGTGCATTCGGGCCGCACGCTGTTTTCGCGCGCGATCGCCGCGGGGCCCGGCGCGTTTCGCCTTCGCGCGCACCAGATCGCCGATGCGATATACGAAGAACTCACCGGCGCGCCCGGCGCGTTCGCCAGCCGGATTGCCTACGTGCAGGTGACAGGCGCCGGCACCGATGCCGAGCAGTTCGAACTGATCGTCGCCGATTCCGACGGCCACAATCCGCAGACGATCGTTCGCCACAGCGAGCCCATCATGTCGCCTGCCTGGGGCCCGGAAGGGCGCCGCCTGGCCTACGTCTCGTTCGCCACCGGTCGATCCAACGTGGTCATCCAGGATATCTATACCGGTCAGCGCGACGTGATCGCCGACGGACGCGGCATCAACGGCGCGCCGGCGTTCTCGCCAAATGGCGACTTGCTCGCGATGAGCCTGTCGCGCAGCGGCAATTCCGAGATCTGGGTGCGCACCCTGGCCACCGGGCGCATGGAACAGTTGACCGAGCACTATGCAATCGACACAGAGCCGGCCTGGTCGCGCGACGGGCGCAATATCTTCTTCACCTCCGACCGTGCCGGTCGGCCGCAGATCTACAGCGTGCGCCGCGACGGCACGAATATCGAGCGGGTGACCTTCGAGGGTGAATACAATTCGCGGGTGTCGGTGGACCCGTATTCGGGCTTGCTGGCGATGGTGCACGGCGGACAGGCCAATTTCAGAATAGCGGTTCTCGATCGCGAATCGGAGCGTTTGCGTGTATTATCCCCGGGACGGATGGATGAGTCCCCGAGCTTCGCGCCGAACGGGCGCATGGTGCTGTACGCGACCCGCGAGGGCGAAAAAGGCGTATTGGCCGCGGTTTCTGTTGACGGCAACTTCAGGCAGCGGCTTGTGCTGAGCGACGGCGACGTACGTGAACCGGCCTGGTCACCGTTGATCCAATAGAAAATCGGACAAGCAACAAATCGATTCGGCCAATCCGACAAAACCCGAAAAATAATCCCACACGGAATTCTGGAGGCAGCATGAACTTCGCATCGAAAATTTTCCTGGTCCTGGTCCTGGCGCTGGTGCTCGGCGCCTGTGCGACCGATACCCGAGACGTTCCGCCGGCGCCGGAACCCGAACCGCAGCCGACGCAGCCTTCGGATCCTGTAGAAGTCGATCGCGTCAACCCGACCGATTTCGCCGATTCGCGCAACCTGGACAACCCGGACAGCACGCTGAGCCAGCGCGAAATCTACTTCGAATTCGATCGTTCCGACGTGCGGCCCGAGTACCTGCCCATTGTTCGCGCTCACGCGGCCTACCTGCGCGCCAATCCGAGTGCCCGCATGCTGCTCGAGGGCCACGCCGACGAACGCGGTTCGCGCGAGTACAACCTGGGCCTGGGCGAACGTCGGGGCAACTCGGTGCTCGACCTGATGCGGGCCGAGGGCGCGAGCGCCGGCCAGATCGAAGTCGTCAGTTACGGCGAGGAACGCCCGGTGTGTCGCCAGTCCAGCGAGTCGTGCTGGGAGCGTAACCGGCGCGTGGAGATTGTCTACACCGCACGGTGACCTTGATGCTTCAAGTACTGAAATCGAACTCCAGGCGCGCCCTCGGCGGCGCGCTTGCCATCTGTGCCCTGGCGGTCGCGGCCGCATCTCCGGTTATGGCGCAGGAAGACAACATGGCCTCGCGCATGATCCTGGAACTCCAGCAGATGCGCGAGGAAGTCCGTGAACTTCGCGGCATGGTCGAAGCCCAGGCGCAGGAGATCGAGAATCTCAAGCGCCGTCAGCGCGATCAGTACCTGGATCTCGACCGTCGGGTAGGGCAAATGCGCGGCGGCTCGACCGAAGCACCGATGCCGCAGACCAATGCTTCGGAAGGGAACGAGGTCGCGCAGAACGGTTCGGGTCGGGATTCGGCTCGTGATGTCAGTCAGCCGGAGGTCCGCCAGCCCACGACCGATCCTGCGCAACAGCAGCCGTCCGGGCAGACGGGCCGCGTGGCACCGCCCGAAGTGCGTGAGCCGATAGCAGAGCAGCCCGAAGTGGTGACGCTGGCCGACCCGGGCAGCGGCGACGGGCGCCAGTTGAGAGAGCCCACCGAGGCCGAGCAGCAGGCCTACGACCAGGCATTCCGTGCGCTGCGCGAGACCCGTTACGCCGATGCCGCCGAGGGCTTCGATGCGTTCCTGCGCGATCATCCACAGTCGAGCTATGCACCCAATGCGCTTTACTGGCTTGGCGAGGTCTACTACGTCACGCGCGATTTCGAAACCGCCCTGGCGCAGTTCGAGCGTCTGCAGGAAACCTACCCGGACAGCAGCAAGAAGCCCGATGCGCTGCTCAAGATCGGTTTCAGCCACTATGAACTCGGCAACTGGGAACGCGCACGCGCCGCGCTCGAGCAGGTCATCGCCGATTTTCCCGGCACCAACTACTCGCGCCTGGCCGAGAACAGGCTGCGGACCATGAGGCTGGAAGGCAATCTCTGATTCAGGCTCTTGATCCGGCGATGCCGGATTAAGAGCGTTTTAGGTTTTAAGTTTTACGTGTTAAGTAAAAGGCAAAATGCGGGTTTGATGCAGGTGAGCATGGCCTGTGCTTTTGCTTGAACCCTAAAACCTAACACCTAACACCTAACACCTAAAACGCGCGCTCAGAAGCGCCAATCCCTCCGCCTCCCCATGCCCAATAAGACATCAGACCGTTCGGCAACCGCCCTGAAAATCACCGAGATCTTCCGGTCGCTGCAGGGCGAGTCGGATTCGGTGGGCTGGCCGACCGTGTTCGTTCGGCTGACCGGCTGCCCGCTTCGCTGCGTGTGGTGCGATACCGCTTACGCGTTCCAGGGCGGGGAGTGGATGGAGATCGACGCCGTCGTCGACCGGGTCGGCGAACTCGATACGCGTCACGTCTGCGTCACCGGCGGCGAGCCGCTGGCGCAGAAGCGATGCCTGGAACTGCTGACGCGGCTCTGCGATGCCGGCCACCGGGTTTCGCTCGAAACCAGCGGGGCCTTGCCGGTGGACCGGGTCGATACGCGCGTGGTCAAGGTGCTGGACCTCAAGGCGCCCGCCTCGGGCGAGGTCGCGCGCAACCTCTGGTCCAACCTGGACCACCTGCAGCCGCACGACCAGATCAAGTTCGTCATTTCAGACCGGGTCGACTTCGACTGGGCGGCGGGACAGATCCGGTCGCGCAACCTGACGCGCTGGGACGTGTTGCTGTCACCCGTTTGGGAGACGTTGCCGCCGGCGACCCTTTCGGAGTGGCTACTCGAATCCGGTCTCGACGTCCGCCTGCAGCTCCAGCTGCACAAGGTGCTATGGGGTGATCAGCCGGGGAAGTGACCTCGGCTGCCTGTCGTGCCGGAGCATGACCGGGTGCGCGCTTGACGGCTGCTGAATCCTAATTGTTCCTGTTCGCCTCGACCAACCGATAAATCGCGTCCAGTGCCTCGCGCGGGCTGAGCATGTCGGGATCGATCTCCGCGAGCATCTCGACGACCGGATCCGGCTCGACCGGCTCGGGCTCGCTTTTCCTGCGGCCGCCGAACAGATTCATCTGGGCCGATTCGGCGCGTTCTGCGTCGGCCTCGAGTTTTTCCAGGTGACTGCGGGCGCGGGCCAGGACGTCGTGCGGCAGTCCGGCGAGCCGGGCGACCTGCAGGCCGTAGGACTGGCTGGCCGGGCCCTCGCGAACGCTGTGCAGGAACACGATGCGGTCGCCGTGTTCGCGCGCGGTCAGGTGGACGTTGGCGATTCCCTCGTGGTCTTCGGCCAGCCGGGTGAGCTCGAAGTAGTGGGTCGCGAACAGCGTCATGGCGCGTACTTTCATGGCCAGCTCGGTGGCGACGGCCCAGGCCAGCGCCAGGCCGTCGAAGGTGGACGTGCCGCGGCCGATCTCGTCCATCAGGACCAGCGAATTTTCGCTGGCGTTGTGCAGGATGTTGGCGGTTTCGACCATCTCGACCATGAACGTCGAGCGTCCTCGCGTCAGATCGTCGCCGGCGCCGATGCGCGAGAAGATTCGGTCGACCGGGCCGCAGCGCATCGCGGCGGCCGGCACGAAGCTGCCGGCGTGCGCCAGCAGCACGATCAGCGCGGTCTGGCGCATGAAGGTCGACTTGCCGCCCATGTTGGGACCGGTGATGACCAGCATGCGGCGTTCCGGGTCAAGTGCGCAGTCGTTGGGCACGAACGGCGCGTCCTGGACGGCTTCGACCACCGGGTGACGCCCCTCGGTGATCTCCAGGCCCGGAGAATCGTCGAGCATCGGGCGATTCCAGTCGAGCATTTCGGCGCGCTGGGCGAACGTGGCCAGCACGTCCAGCGTGGCGATGGCGCCGGCCAGTCTCGAAAGTTCGGCGTGTTCGGCGGCCAGCTGTGCCACCAGCTCTTCGTAGAGCGCCTTTTCCAGCGTAAGCGAGCGTTCGCGGGCCGACAGCACCTTGTCCTCGTGCTGCTTGAGCTCCTCGGTGATGTAGCGTTCGGCGTTCTTGAGGGTCTGGCGCCGCGTGTACTCGTCGGGGACCCCGCCGGCGCGCGACTTGCCGATCTCTATGTAATAGCCGTGCACCCGGTTGTAGCCGACCTTGAGGCTGGAGATGCCGGTGCGCTCGCGCTCGGCGGCTTCGTACTTCTGCAGAAAATCGTCGGCGTTGCTGCTGAGCGACCTGAGCTCGTCGAGCTCGGCGTTGTAACCGTCGCGAATAACGCCGCCGTCCCGTATCAGGACCGGCGGGTGATCGACGACGGCGCGCGCGAGCAGTTCGGTGATATCGGGCCTCGGCGGCATTCGTTCGGCCAGTTGCTGCAGTAGCGGGTCGTCGATGGCCTCCAGCAACTCGCGCAGCGCGGGCACGCGCGCCAGGCCCGCGCGCAGCGTGGTCAGGTCGCGGGGACGCGCGCTGCCCAGCGCGATGCGAGTGAGAATGCGCTCCAGGTCGCCGCCGCCGGACAGCGTTTCGCGCACCGCGTCGAAACGCGAAGCTTCGGTCAGCGCCGCCACCGCGGCGTGCCGTCGGCTCAGCGGATCACGTTCGCGCAGCGGATGTATCAACCAGCGACGCAGTTCGCGACTGCCCATGGGCGTGACCGCATGGTCGAGCAGCGCGATCAGCGTGTTCTCGCTGCGGCCTTCGGGATGACGGTCGATCTCGAGATGCCGTCGGGTCGCCGCGTCCAGCAACAGGTGCGCGCTGGCCTGCTCGAAACGCAGGCCGCCGATGTGCGGCAGCTCGCCGGCCAGCATTTCGCGGGCGTAGCCGAGCAGGGCGCCCGCGGCGGCCACCGCACTGCCCGGGCTCTCGATGCCGAACCCGGCAAGATCGTGCACGCCGAACTGCTTGCAGAGCGCGCGCTGCGCGGCCTCGATATCGAACTCCCAGTCCGCCCTACGGCGGATCGCGGCGCCGTCGACCTGGATCAGGCCGGCATCGAAAGACTCGGGGACGAGAAGCTCGGCCGGGCGCAGTCGTTCGAGCTCCGCGCCCAGTACTTCCATGCTTTCGGGTTCGCTGCAACCCAGCCGGCCACCGGCCATGTCCAGCCAGGCCAGTCCGTGGCGACTATCGTTGCCGTTGGTGTGTCCGCAGATCGTCGCGAGCAGGCGATCGCCGCGATCCTCCAGCAGCGTCTCCTCGGTCAGGGTGCCGGGGGTGACGATGCGAACAACCTTGCGCTCGACCGGCCCCTTGGCGGTATCCGGGTCGCCGACCTGCTCGCAGATGGCAACCGATTCGCCGTGCCGGAGCAGGCGCGCCAGGTACGAATCCACGGCATGGTAGGGAATGCCGGCCATGGGAATCGGCTGGCCGGCCGACTGTCCCCTGGCGGTCAGCGTGATGTCGAGCAGCCGCGCGGCGCGCCCCGCGTCATCGTAAAACAGCTCGTAGAAATCGCCCATCCGGAAGAACAGCAGGATGTCCGGATACTTTTCGTTGACCTGGGCCTTGATGCGCAGGTACTGCTGCATCAGCGGCGTATGATTGGCGGCGGCCGAATCGTTCATCAGTGGCGGATCATGGCGGGACGAGAGCGATCCACAGATTACACGGATTGGCGCCCGACCTGTGGCTCGGGCTGGAAGCTCGGGTATCGGACGAATGGCGCGTTCGCACCGTCTCGACTTGATGGTGTAAAGATTCGCCTCAACCCGTGTACTCTGTCGAGATAATTGTGTACCGGCAAGCGATGAATTCACGATACGACGATGAATCCCTGACAATGCGCGCGGCTGCCGTGGCGGCCGAACTCAAGGCGCACGGTCGGGTCCTGGCCCTGGCCGAATCGTGCACCGGCGGCTGGATTGCCAAGGTCTGCACCGATCTGTCGGGTTCCTCGGCCTGGTTCGAGCGCGGCCTGGTGACCTATTCGAACCGCGCGAAGTCCGAGGAGTTGGGCGTGAGCGCATCCAGCATCCAGCGTTTCGGCGCGGTCAGCGAAATCGTGGCCGCCGAAATGGCGCGCGGAGCGCGCAACGTCGCCCACGCCGATTTCGCCGTCGCGGTTACCGGCATCGCCGGTCCGGACGGTGGGTCTCCGGACAAGCCGGTGGGCACGGTCTGCTTCGGCTGGGTCGGGCCCGACGACGAGCCGGAGACCGAAACCTGCCTGTTTTCAGGCGACCGGGACGAGGTTCGCCGCCAGACGGTGGCGCACGCGCTCGATGGCTTGCTGTCGCGGGTGTGACTGACGAGCGTGCGATCCGCAGGCTGTTTTTCGCCCTCTGGCCGTCGCCGGTCGTTCGGGCGGGCATCGTCGAGCGGCGACAATGCATCGGGGGCCTGTCGAAGCGAATGGTGCCGGATCACAACCTGCATCTGACGCTGTTGTTTCTGGGCGATCAGCCGAGCGATCGGCTGGATGAAATCGTGAGCGCGGCCGAAGGCGCCGAATCGGCGGGCTTCGAAGTGGTCCTGGACCACCTCGGCTGGTTCGCGCGCGCTCGCGTGGCCTGGCTGGGCGGGTCGCCACCGGACGCGGGTCGGCGGCTGGTCGCGGAATTGTCGACGCGGATGGCGGCACTGGGGCTGAAGTTCGACGACCGCCCCTGGGCCCCGCATGTGACCCTGTTCCGCCAGGTGCGCCAGCGCCCGGAATTTCCTCGCGTCGAGCCGCTGGCCTGGCCGGTCGACCGTTTCGAACTGATCGAATCGGTGCCCGGACGACCCTACCAGTCACTCGCGACGTTCGCCTTGGATGGGTCCTGAGGATTTATCAGGTTTTGAGAAAGCGGTCCGTAGAATGGGATGAAAGCCGATCGGGTTTACGACGATGTTGGGTGGGAAACCGCGTCAAAACGTAGCGAGCGGGCGGCTGACGGTGGCCGCCGGAGCGCAGAAACCGGAGTGTATATGTCCATACATGAGGATTTCGAGCACTGCCGGACGCCGTCAGCTGCACGCGCAGTAGTTTTGACGCGGTTTCCTAGGAAAAGCGGACGAATCCGTGTAGGAAAATCGCCCGAATCCCGGTTGACCGGTTGGCAGCCGACGGCCCTGTGAGATAATCGAACCAAGTCAAGAATGCCTACCAGGCGGAGAGAAAAATATCGTGGATGACAACAGAAAACGAGCACTTTCGGCGGCCCTGAGCCAGATCGAGAAGCAGTACGGAAAGGGCGCGATCATGCGCATGGGCGACGACCTGGGCGCGCGCGATGTGCCGGTGGTGTCCACCGGTTCCATGTCGCTCGACGCGGCGCTCGGCGTGGGCGGGCTTCCGCGCGGCCGGGTCATCGAGATCTACGGGCCGGAGTCGTCGGGCAAGACGACCCTGACGCTGCACGCGATCGCCGAGGCGCAGAAGGTCGGCGGCACCGCGGCATTCGTCGACGCCGAGCACGCGCTGGATCCGAGTTACGCCGAGAAGCTGGGGGTCAACGTGGACGACCTGCTGGTCTCGCAGCCCGATACCGGCGAGCAGGCGCTGGAAATCACCGACATGCTGGTTCGTTCCGGCGCGGTCGACATCGTGGTCGTCGACTCGGTGGCCGCACTCACGCCCAAGGCCGAAATCGAGGGCGAGATGGGCGATTCGCACATGGGGCTGCAGGCACGGCTGATGAGCCAGGCACTGCGCAAGCTCACCGGCAACATCAAGCGCACCAACTGCATGGTCATCTTCATCAACCAGATCCGGATGAAGATCGGCGTCATGTTCGGCTCGCCGGAAACGACCACGGGCGGCAACGCGCTGAAGTTCTACTGTTCGGTTCGCCTCGACATTCGCCGCATCGGCGCGCTCAAGCGCGGCGACGAAGTGATTGGCAACGAGACCCGGGTCAAGGTTGTCAAGAACAAGATGGCGCCCCCGTTTCGACAGGCCGTGTTCGAGATCCTTTATGGCGAGGGCATCTCCCGGGAGGGCGAATTGATCGAGCTCGGCGTCGAGCACAAGATCATCAACAAGTCCGGTGCCTGGTACAGCTATGGCGACGATCGCATCGGGCAGGGCCGCGATAACGTTCGCCAGTTCCTCAAGGACAATCCGGAAATGGCGGCAGAGATCGAAAAGCAGATCAGGGCCAAGCTCATGCCGGAGAAAAAACCTGCCGGCAAGAAGGCCGAAGAGGCGCCGGCGGCAGCAGAGGAAACGGCAGAGGATTGAGCGCGTGTCGTCGTCCGATTGCTCGACGACCGAAAAGGGACTGGCCGAGGCGCGCGAGGCCGCGCTTCGGTTGCTTGCCAGGCGGGAGCACTCGGCCGTCGAGCTGAAAACCAAGCTTTTGAACAAGGGCTGGCCGGAAGTTCATATAGACCAGGTCATTCCGGCGCTCGCCGAGGCTGGCCTGCAATCCGACCGAAGATTCGCCGAAGCCTTCGCCAGGCAGCGGGCCGGTCGCTTCTACGGGCCGCGCAAGATTCAGGCCGAACTGGCCCAGCGCGGGATCGATTCGGCCCTGATGCACGAAGCCATCGAATCGCTGGAAGTCGATTTCGCCGAGCTGGCGGCCGACTTCTACCGGCGCAGGTACGGCCGAGACAAGCGCGAGCCGGACTTCCGGGAACGCGCAAAGCGCTCACAGGCCATGTACCGAAGAGGTTTCGAATCCGAACATGTTCACGGGCTGATCTGACTCGGGGCGCCTCGATTCGGCTGGACTAGGAATTTTCCTACCGACGCGGCGTAGGAAAAATCCTATGAAGATTTTCCATTTTTCCTACCCCTATTCGGCGTTTTTCCCGACTCGATCCCGCGGGATCGTCTGTAACCTTGGCTTCAACTTTGGTGGGGTGACCCGGAAGCAACGCGCTTCCGGGCTTTAAGGCGGCACTCGAGACTCTCTCTGCTCTTGTGCCGCCTTTTTTATTCTCGATTGATACGCATGCCTCAGTTCCCGCCGTCGCCGTTGTTCGGGCTCGTGGGAACGAAGTTCGCGACGAACACGGCCCAGCCCCCTGACTCGAGATTGCGCGCGATGATCAGAACCGGTCCCGGGAGGCTCAGCCCGCCAGCCTCGTAGACGCTGGCGAATCCGTCCGGGTAGATCAACTGGCGACAGCCCGGCGTGCCGTCGAGGATGCAGCCCCGGCTCACGCCCATGGGCATCGAGTTCGCGTCGTCCCAGGCCTTCTCGAGCGCATTGGCGTTGTCGACGGTCGACTGGACTGCGTCCATGACGGAGTTGACGTCCTTGGCGCTGGTCGCGCCGGCAAGCCCGCCGGCGGCGGTCGACGCCGCCTCGAACAGGCTGGGACCGATCATCGTCACGGCGTTGTTCGGGCTGAGTCGGGGATCGAAGCCGAAGCCCTCGATGGCCGACGGCCTGATTTCGAACACGTGCAGGGCCTGGCTGGCGCCGGTGATGATCCCGACGATTGATCCGGCGTTGAAGTAGGTCTGCATCACGTCGGCGGCGATCACGGCGCCGAGCATGCGCGCGGCTTCGCCGAGATAGGGGAGGTAGAAGTTACGGATGATGCGCCGTCGAATGTTGCTGGCGGTCAGGATGCCCGGCAGCGTGAAGCGTCCGGCCCGCGCCGTGCCGTCCGGACCCACGATCCCATCGTCGCGCAGCGCCTGGCGTACGGCGCCGATGTCTGCGACCAGCATCCGTGGCGCATAGGTCCCCAGGATCGCGGTGATCGCCGGCGACGCCCGCAGCACGCCGACCGCCGATGGCACGAGCGCGTTCCTGGCGCTGGCGGCGGCCGCCAGGTCTTGGTTCAGCGCGTTCATGACCACGTCCGGCACGCTGCCGGAGCGCACCAGAAGATCGAGTTCCTCGAGCAGCACCAGCAGGTCGAGCCCGACGTCGCCATAGGGAGTGTCGTCGAATGACCCGCCCAGGCCGCCGGCGATGGCCTGCGCCGGCGTCGGCAGCATGCCCTCGGCCGGCGCGAACGGCGTCAACGTGCGCAGCCGACGTACATCGATGTCGGCCTCCAGATCGGCCAGCGCCTGGTCCAGGGCTTCGATCGCCGGTGCGTCGCCGAGGTCGATGGCCTCGATCAGCGCTTCGACCAGCGTGCCGAACTGTTCGAGCTGTTGCGCGAACTCGATATGGATGGTCCCGCCGGGGCCGTCGCTGATCGCCGGCAGGACAGCGGCCCGCGCCAGGGCTGTCTCGGGCGTTCCGGCATCGAATTCGGCCTCGATCGTGAATTCGCCCTGCGTATCGAGACCCGTCTCGATCGTGCTTCCGACCAGTGTCGGCGCGGTCCCGAACAGCGAGCCGGGATCGATCTGCAGCGAGAGCGTCACCGTCGGCTGCGGGTCCAGCGGTGTGCCGTCGACGTCGCGGATACTGACCTCCACCGACGCCGTTCCGCCGGCCGGGACGCTCGGCGGATCGACCGTGACGACGGCGCGAGGCCCGCCGGAAACGACCACCGCGACGTCGCTTGCCGGCGCGACCAGGGCGTTCGGCGCCGGATCCTGGGACAGCACGACGCCGCGCGGAACGCCCGGATCGTTGACCCGGTCCACCGGTGCCGCCGAAAGCCCGACTGCCGCCAGCATCGCCAGCGCATCCTGCTCGTCCAGCCCGACCAGCCGGGGCACCGGCACCGGTACCGGCCCGCGCGAGATCTCGACCGTCACCCCGGCACCGGCGGCAACCAGGGTGGACGGGGCAGGATCCTGTGCCGCGACATTGCCGACGGGCACGACGTCGCTGAACGTGTCGCGCAGCGGATCGGCCCGCAGAGATACGCCTTCGAGGGCCGCGACGGCCGATGCTTCGGTCAGACCCGACAGGTCGGGGACGGTGACGGGATCGACGACTTCGACGACGAAGTTCTGATAGGCGGGCACGCCGAGAGAGTCGGTGACCGAAATCACGACGGGATGGGACCCCAGGTCGCCCACCGCGGGCGTCCAGGTCAACCGGCCGTTGGCGTCGGCGCTCATGCCGTCCGGGCCTTCTGCGAGGGCGAAGGTCAGGAGTTCGCCCGGGTCGGCATCGACGGCGAGCGGGTTGTAGACGTATTCGAAGTCCGGCGAGGCCAGCAGCGGCGGCGTCGACAGGATGCGCGGCGGCGAGTTCGGCGGCAGGATCTCGATGGTGACCTCGGCGACGTTGGACTGGAGGTCGCCGTCGCTTGCGCGGTAGGTGAACGAATCGGTCGACTCGATCCGAGCTTCAGGCAGGCGCTGGTTGATCATGGCCTGGTTGAGGCCGGGCAGCAGCCAGTGCGGACGCTCTTGTGCGGGGATCGTCAGGTCGTCGTTGACGTTGGTCACGTGGTAGCGATGTTCGTTCCAGACCGAGCGCATCGGCGCCCAGTCGTCGGTCGGGCTCTCCCATATGCTCAGCGCGGTGTCGAAGCCGAACGAGAATCCGCCGGGCACGACCAGCTCCGAGGCCCCGTCGGCGTCGATGTCGGCGAATACCGGGATGGTGTGGTTGCCCGGCCTGGGATTGTTCATCAGCAGCTGCAGTTTTTCGGTGCCGTCGCGACCGTCCCAGACAAAGAGGTTCGACGACTCGTCGATGAACAGGACCTCGACGAAGCCGTCGCGGTCCATGTCGAAGACCGTCGCGCCCATTGTGCGCGTGGTCACCGACTTGCTCCACTTGACCGACCCGTCGCGGCCATCGAGGACCTCGAATTCGTTGATGTCGTTGGGCAAGGGATGCAGCACGTCGGCGTACCCGTCGGCATCGACGTCGGCGATCGAGATCGGCGCGGTGTTGAAGCCGAACGGGCGGGCAACCTCCCAGGGTTCCCCCGAGGGAGTCATCAGATCGGTCCCGTCGTGGTTCCATGCAACGATGTTGCCCGGTCCGGAAACGCCGCCTCGCGTTCGGACCAGCTCGGGGTAGGGGTCGTCGTCGAGGTTGGCGACCAGCGGGAAGGTGGTCGCCCAGGCGTGCCCGAAATTGTCGACCCGCTTCCACAGCATTTCGCCGTCGTGCGACCAGGCGACGTTGCCGACCACGATCTCCGGGTCGCCGTCGAGATCCAGGTCGACGACGGTGACACGGGTCGGCGCGGCGTCGGCGACCGTGGTGCCGGGTTCATGGACGACCTGAAGCGTCAGGCCCTCGTGGTCGAAGACGTGGTAGCCCGCGGGGCCGAAATCAGGGGCGACGAGAATCTCCGGCAGGCCGTCCTGGTCGAGGTCGGCGACGGTGATCGCTGCGCTGGTGAGCTGGCGGTTGCTCCGCCGCGCCCCGTCCAGGTAGAAGAACCCCGGCAGGTCCTCGCTGATCCACTTGAGCTGGCCGTCGTGCTCGAAGGCGTAGATCCGGAGCGCAGAGGTCGGCGAAGCATCGGCCTCGCCACCGATGACCAGGATTTCGGGGCGGCCGTCGAGGTCGATGTCGGCCAGCGCGGGCTTGCTGGACATGTCGAGCTGCCGGCCCGGCATCGTCACTACCCACTCCTCGAGCCCTGTGATGCCGTCGATCGCGATCAGGAAACCGGTGCAGCAGCCGCTGCCGTCGCCGATGATCAGCTCGGACTGCGGGTCGTCGTCGAGGTTGCCGATCAGCGGGGTCCAGGTCGACGATCCGTTCGCCCGCTCGTAGGACAGGGTCTCGACCAGGCCGATCGTGCCCACCGGTGCGTCGGGCGTGTAGTCGAAGCCGCCGTCGGCCGCCAGCGTCAGCGCGCCGCGCTGGGGCGCGTCGACCAGCAGCGCCGATAGCGGGTCGGAATTCGGGTCGGAATCGTTGCCCAGCACCCCCGGCGCGGCAACCTCGAGGGTGTCGCCGCGCTCGACGCGGAACCCGGCATCGTCGACCGCGATCGGGGGCCGATTGTGGTCGACGAAGACCTCGAGACTCTGCGCATCGCTGGCACCGAACGTGTCCCGAACGACAACGGTCACCGGGTGGCCCCCCAACTGCAGCGTGGTCGGCGTCCAGCGAACCTGCCCGGTTTCGGCATCGATGCTCATGCCGCTGGGGCGCTCCGACAGCGACCATTGCAGCATGTCGCCGGGATCCGGATCGGACGCGCTGGGCTGGAAGGTGGTTTCGACCCCGGGCGCTGCGCCGCGATCGGCCAGCGGCGCGAGCAGGGGCGGGGTGTTGACTGCGACCGAAACGACGAAGGCCTCCAGGTCGAAGCGTCCGCCGCCGTCGGTGGCCCGGACAGTCACGGGGTAGGTGCCGACGTCGGCGGGAAGCCATTCGATCAGCCCCGAGGCCGGAGCGATGGTCATGCCGGGCGGCGCCTCGTCGAGCGAGTAGATCGGGACATCGCCCGGGTCGGCATCGCTGGCCTCGGCGACAAGCGTCAGCGCATCGCCGAGGTTGATCGCACGATCGTCTATAGGCGCCAGGACCGGGGCCGCATTCGGATCGACCACGTCGATCTCGAAGGTCAGGGTATTGGACAGGCCCTCCAGGTCCTCGGCGCGAACCGTCACCGACGATGCGCCGACCTGGTCGGCCTGGGGCGTCCAGGCAATTCCGCCGGTGTTCGCGCGGATCGTGAGGCCCGACGGCGCGTCGTCCAGCGAGAACGCGATCCCGGCCTGGCTGGCGGGCTCGGAAGTGTCGATGTCGATCGCCAGCAGGCGGCCGACCACCGCGGCCTGAGGGTCGACCGGGACGAACTGGGGCACGTTGCCGGTGCCTTCGAAGGAATTGACAAACAGGATCTCGCCGTCTCCGGCGAGGGCGGTGGACGTCAGCGCGAGAAGCGGGAAGATTGCGAGCAGGTGTACGGCCTTCATTTCAAAGTCCTCCACGCGGCGTGCCGAACAGCGGATTGGGTGCCCGGAAGATGTCGCGCGCACCGTTGTCGTCGCCCGGCACGAGGTTGGTCGCATCCGACTCGAACACGATCCACGCGCCGTTCCCGGAGATGGCCGGCGCGGCGCTGTGGCCGTCGGACTCGCCGACGGCGGGCTGGCCGACGCGGACCGTCTGTCCGGTCGTGCGATCGTGGACGAAGATATCGGCCCGGCTGTTGGCGTCTCCGTCGACCAGGTTCGAAGCCAGCGAGCGGAAGGCGACAAAGCGCCCGTCGTCGGAAATCGAGGCTTCGCTGCTGTGGTGATCGGCCTGCGTGCCGTCCGAGGCGACGCTGACGCGCGTGGTCGTGGCGGCCATCCGATCGCGCACGAAGATGTCCCATCTCGCGTTGTCGTCGTCGGCGACCAGGTCGCTGGCCTCCGACCGGAACGCGACGACCATGGCGTCGGCCGAGACCGCCGGGTTGAAGCTTGCGCCGTTGCCGGACTGTCCGCCGGGCGTGATGCTGACAAGCTCCAGCACCCCCGCCAGGCTCGTGGCGTCCTTGATCACGATGTCCGGGCGGCTGTTGGTGTCATTGGAGAGCAGGTCGGAGTAGGTCATGAACGCGACCCGGGACCCGTCGTGACTCAATGCGGGGCGCCGGCTGTCGGCGTCCAGTTCGTCGCCGCCCGTCAGTCGGCTGACGCGACGGATCGGCTCGACCGGCGACGCGGCCCATGCGTAGACGAAGACATCGTGGGCGAAGTTGTTGTCGTCGTCGGGCGGCGCGGCAGCCGGCGGGGACACGCTCTGGAACTCGCCGCGCGAGCGCAATGCGAGGATTGCGCCATCACCGGACAGTACCGGTTCCAGCCGGGCCTGCCTGGGAAAGGACGGATTGCCGCCGGAATTCTGAAGGAAAAGCAGGTAGCTGTTGGTGTCCAGCACGCGGTCGTAGATTCCGGTCGACAGAATGGTCGCGTTTTCATCAGGGGTCTCGAACACCACGTAGCGTCCGTCGCCCGACAGCGATGGACGCTGGCTGAAATTCACCGATTCCGAGCCGTCGGGCTGCCGGCTGGCAATGACTGTCGTTCCGGCGCCGAGATCCCTGACGAAGATATCCGACCACTGGTTCGTGTCGCCGGCGACCAGGTTCGATGCGTTGGACCGGAACGCGACGATGCTGCCGTCGTCGGAAATCGCGGCCTGGTAGCTGTCGGCACCGGCCTGGGCGCCGTCGTCCGCGACGCTGATGCGCTCGACCTGGGCCCCCGCCGGTGTCATGCAGCCCGCGAAGACCAGGAGGCCCAGAAGCACTGCAACGGGGCGCGCCGGGGGTCGGCCATGTATCGATGTTTCACTCACGGGCAATGCTCCTCGACTATGTCCGATACCTCCAGAAGCGCATTGCCGATCGATTTCGTATCATTCTTGCGTCGCACCGGTCCATTCGGCCGACTTGCCGCGCCGTGCACGCCTGACTACACTGCGGTATCGCATCCGAAAAAAGGGGCGGGCCGTCGGCCCGGAAATCTTGTCCGAACAACACGGAGAGCTCACCACCGTTCTTCGTCGCTGGTCCGGCGGCGACGAGCGCGCGCGCGAAGAACTGGTGGAACGCGTCTACGCCGAGCTCAAGCAGCTGGCCCAGGCCAGGTTTTCCGGCGAGCGCGCCGGTCACACGCTTCAGCCGACCGCGCTGGTGCACGAGACCTACATGAAACTGGTGCAGGGCGAGCAGGTCTCCTGGCACGATCGCGTCCACTTCATTGCCGTGTCCGCGCGGATCATGCGCCAGATCCTGGTCGACAGCGGGCGTCGGCGCAGTGCGGCGAAGCGTCGGGGCGATGCCGGCGACGCGGTGCTGCTGCAATCCGGCCATGGCGAGGAGGACACCGTCGATCTACTGGCGCTGGATCAGGCCATGGAGCGCCTTGAAGCGCTGAATCCGGAGCAGGCGCGGGTCGTCGAGCTGCGCTATTTCGGCGGTCTGAACATCGAGGAAACCGCCGCGGCCATGGAAATATCGGTCGCCACCGTCAATCGCTACTGGCGCGCCGCGCGTGCGTGGCTGTACCTGCAGCTGAATCCGGACCGGGACCCGTGAGCGAGAAGGCAAATCAAGGCGCAAACCCCGACGCAACGAGGCTGCCGGATGATCCGGAGGCCGCCGCGCTCCGGGTGTTTTCCGAATACCTGGACCGACCGGATCCCGGCCGGGACGAGTGGCTGATCAATCGTCTCCAGGGGCGACCCGCTGTGCTCGAGCGGGTTCGGCAACTGATCGGCGCCGAGCGCAGCAGTGCGGGTTTTCTGGAGGGAAGCATCCAGGCCACGGCGCTGCGCGGGAGGTCTGGCGACCGGCTGGGCCCCTGGGCATTGGTCGAGCAGATTGCGGTCGGCGGCATGAGCCGGGTCTTTCGCGCCCGGCGTACCGACGGCGTTTACGACCAGGACGTCGCGGTCAAATTGTTCGACGGGGCGCATCTCGATGATTCGACCGCCGGTCGATTCGATGCCGAGCGCAGAATCCTGGCGGCCCTCGAGCACCCCGGAATCGCCCGAATCATCGACGGGGGCAAGCGCGAAGACGGTACGCCCTACGTCGTCATGGAGTTGGTTCAAGGCCAGCCGATCACGCACTACTGCAATCATCACGCGCTGGACCTTCCGGCCAGGCTCGAACTGTTCCAGAAGGTCTGCGTGGCGCTGGAAGTGGCCCACAGGCACGGCGTTGTACACCGCGACATCAAGGCCGGCAACGTGATGGTCAGCGACGACGGCGAACCCAAGCTCATCGACTTCGGGATCGCCAAGGTGCTGGCGTCCGGCGGAATTTCCGTGGACCTGCCCGAGACGCGCCAGGGCAGCGCACTGATGACGCCGGAATACGCCAGCCCCGAGCAGCTGCGCGGCGCTCCGGTGGATGTCACCAGCGATGTCTACTCGCTGGGCGTTCTGCTCTACGAGCTGCTGACCGGGACGCGTCCTCACAAGATCGCCGGCCTTAGCCCGGCGGAGATGGAAAACACGGTCTGCAACACGATTCCTGCCGACCCGAGCGAAATGGTCATGCGACGCATGACCTCGCCGCCTTCCGGGCTGGGCGAGGCCGGGGGATTGCGACGCAGGCTGCGCGGGGACATCGACCGGATCGTGATGACCGCCATGCGCGTCGATCCGACAGACCGCTACGCGTCGGCGCTCGGACTGGCGCAGGACCTGGAGCGGCACCTGTCCGGCCAACCCGTAAGGGCGCGCGGCGCGTCGAGAGTTTACCGGGCCTCCCGGTTCATAGGCAGGCACCGGGTCGGCTTCGCCGTTACCGTGGCCGCGTTCGCTCTGCTGGCCGGTGCGCTCGTGATCGTTGAGACACAACGCGAGCGGGCCCGGGAAGAGGCGGCTCGGGCCGAATCGGCGCGCGCCTTCCTGGTCGAGATGATCCAGCGCGCCGATCCGTTCGAGAACGCCGATGCACCGACCCTGGCCGGCGCCCTGAAGCAGGCCGTGCCCGGCCTTGGTCAGCGCTTCGAAGGCCAGCCGCTGCTGGAAGCCGAAATGCGCTATGCGATCGGCTATGCGCTTCAGAATCTCGGCGAAGTCCAGCCGGCACGCGAGCAGCTGGAACTGGCCCTCGCGCTTCGCCAACAGGCAGGATCGCGCGTCGATTTGGCCGAAGTGCACGACGGGCTGGGCATCGTCGCGTGGTGGGAAAGCGATTTCGACGCCGGCAGACGGCATTTCGAGCGTGCGATAGAGTTGCTTGAAGACCGCGACGACGAGCGTGCCCGGGTTCTTCGCGTCAACGTGCTGGCCAACTGGGCCGCGATGCTGATCGACGCCGGCGAAAATGAGCAAAGCGAGCGACTCGCGCTGCGCGCGCTGGATAGCGCCGACGGTGTCGACTCGGTCAGTGCAGAGACGCTGGCCGCGATCTGGTCAAGCGTGGCGACGGCGCGCGACGGCCTGGGTCGGTCGGAAGAAGCGCTGGAGGCATTCGAGCGTACGCTGGAAATACAGCGCGAAGCGACCGGCGAGATGCACCCGAGTTACGCAATCGTGCTCAACAACATGGCCTTGATGTACTACGGCATGGACCGGCTCGAGGACGCCACCGACGCGATGCAGCGGTCGGTCGAAATCAGGCGCGCCACGCTGGGCGAGGCACATCCCCAGACCGCGACGGCGTTGTTCAACCTGGCGCGGCTCCAGACGATTGCGGGCGAATTCGAACTTGCCGAAGACAACGCACGCACCGCGCTGAGCGTGGCGCAGAACGGCTACGAGCCAGGTCATCCGAGAATCGGCAAGGCCCACGAGGCGCTGGCCATCGTGCTTGACGCCCGCGGGTTCCCGGAACAAGCGCTGGAACACGCACGCCAGGCGAGGTCGATCTACCGGCAGGCGGCCGCCGTGGACCCGGCCTGGCTCACGGCCATTGACGAGCTGATCGACAAGTTTGGCGGCGGCCGGGCGGCCGCCGCGCAGTAAGCACTTTCACCTGTTGCGTTCCATCGAGTTGATCTACAGCGCCTCGAAGATTCCGGCCGCGCCCATGCCGGTGCCGATACACATGGTGACCATGCCGTATTTCTGCTTGCGTCTTCTCAGACCATGTATCAGCTTGGCCGAGAGCACCGCGCCGGTGGCGCCCAGCGGGTGACCCAGCGCGATCGCGCCGCCCAGCGGGTTGACCTTGTCCGGATCGAGTTCGGTGGTGCGGATGACGGCCAGCGCCTGGGCGGCGAAGGCTTCGTTGAGTTCGATCCAGTCGAGGTCGTTCTTCGAGATGCCGGTCTGTTCCAGCACCTTCGGGATCGCGGCGATCGGGCCTATGCCCATGATTTCCGGCGGCACGCCGGCGACCGAGAAGCCGCGGAACACGGCCAGCGGGGTCAGGTTGTATTTCTTCAGGATCTTTTCCGAGACCAGGATCAGCGCGCCGGCGCCGTCGGACATCTGAGAACTGGTTGCGGCCGTGACGGTGCCGTCGGCTCGGAACACGGTGCGCAGCTTGGCCAGGGCTTCCGGGGTGGTGTCTCGGCGCGGGCCTTCGTCGGTGTCGATGACGGTCTCGATTTCACGAATTGCGCCTGACTGGAAGTCGGGCTGGTGGCTGACGACGGTATACGGGCGAATCTCGGTGAACTCGCCGTTGTCGATCGCCTTGATCGCCTTCTGGTGGCTCTCGTAGCCGAACTGGTCCTGATCTTCGCGCGAGACACTGTACTTCTCCGAGACCTTTTCGGCGGTGATGCCCATGCCGTAGGCGATCGCGATGTTGTCGTCCTCGAACACCTTCGGATTCATCGCCACCTTGTGGCCCATCATCGGCACCATCGTCATGGTCTCTGTACCGCCGGCGATCATCACGTCCGCTTCGCCGAGGCGGATCCGGTCGGCGGCCATGGCCACGGTCTGGAGCCCGGACGAGCAGAACCGGTTGACCGTCACGCCGGGCACCGTGTCCGGAAGCCCGGCCAGCAGCGCGCCGATGCGCGCGACGTTCATGCCTTGCTCGGCCTCGGGCATCGCGCAACCGACGATCACGTCCTCGACCATGGCGCCGTCGATTTCCGGAACCTCTTTCATTGCTTCGCGGATGACATGCGCAAGAAGATCGTCGGGCCGGGTATTGCGGAAGCCGCCCTTGAAGGCTTTGGCCACAGGCGTGCGGACCGCAGAGACAATATATGCATCACTCATGATTGAAATCCTGTCTGTAAATCACTGATTCACTTGAAAAGTAGTCGGGATTGTTAGGCTGGCGTAGCGAGCGAGTGGTGGTCGGTGGCCGCCGGAGCGCAGGATCCGCAGTGTACGTAGGCTGTACATGAGGATTCCGAGCACCGCCGGACGCCGACCACCGCTCGCGCAGTAGCCAGACATCAATTCCGGAGTGGTTTGCCGGTCTTCAGCATATGGACGATCCGCTCCTGCGTCGGCTTCATCTTCGCAAGCTCGACGAAGTGCTTGCGCTCCAGCGCGTACAGCCAGTTCTCGTCGACATTGGTATATCTGTCGATCGCGCCGCCGCACAGCGTGTCGGCGATGCGCGCGCTGATCTCGTTGTCGTGATCGCTGATGAAGTGGCCTTCGTACATGTTGGCCAGCAGCATCTTGAGCGTCGCGACGCCGACATCGCCGGCGGCCGGGATGCGGCGGCCGGGCAGGGGGGCGCGGTAGCCGGCGGCATTCATGCCCCGGATCTCGCCGTGTGCGGCGTGCAGCAGCTCGTGCTCGTGCATGACGATGGCGTCGGATTCGGCCAGGTAGCCCATCTCGCGGGCCTCCATCGCAGAACCGGATACCTGGCCCATCGCGACCTGCTTGAACCGCTTCTCCAGCAGCGGATAGCTGTCGCCGGCCTTCGTCTGGTCGTGAATCCTGAACGCCAGCGTGCCCAGCCCGCCGCCGGCCGGCAGCAGGCCGACGCCGGCCTCGACCAGGCCCATGTAGCTTTCCAGGTGCGCGACGATCCGGCTTGTGTGCATGGCCAGTTCCAGCCCGCCGCCCAGCGCCAGTCCGCGGACGGCGGCAACGCTGGGCACTGCCGCGTAGCGAAGCCGCAGGTTGGCCTGCTGGAAGTCGGCGACCAGTTTCTCGACCTTGTCGAACTCGCCGTTCTCCACCCATTCCATGGCGGCCTTGAGGTTGGCGCCGGCCGAGAACGGGCCGTGGGACTGCCAGATCACGATGCCGGCGAATTCCTTCTCGGCGCGGTCGATGGCTTCGTTCAGGCCGTCGATGACGCCGGTATCGATGACGTTCATCTTCGACTTGTGGGAAACGATCAGGATGTCGTCTTCCAGCGTCCAAAGTCGCGCGCCCGGCAGGTCGGAGACCGTGGTGCCGCTGTCGGTGCGCTCGCCAACCAGGCGCGGCGGCTGTAGCTGGCGGTCGTAGACGGCCAGGTCGGGCCGCGGCGATGTGCCGCCGTCGCCGGTGACCGAGCCGTTCTCGGAATGCGCCGCCGAGACTTCGTCGACCCAGCCGGGCAGGGCGGCGTCTGCCAGCGCCTTTCCGTTTTCGATATCGCGCCGGATCAGCGCGGCAACGTCGCGCCATCCTGCGGCCTGCCAGATCTCGAACGGCCCCTGTTTCCACCCGTAGCCCCACTGCATGGCCAGGTCGATCTCGCGCGCCGATTCGGCGATTTCGGCCAGGTGGACGGCGCAATACTGGAACAGGTCGCGGTGAATCGCCCATAGGAACTCGAGTTCGGGCCGGTCGGAAGCCGCCAGCGCGGCCATTTTCTCGGCCGGGTCGCGAATGCCCAGCACCTGCTTGACCTCGTCGTCGACGCTGTAATCCGTGTCGCGGTACTCACCCGCTTCCGGGTCGAGCACGCGGATTGCCTTGCCTTCCTTGCGAAAGACACCGGCGCCGGACTTCTGGCCCAGTGCACCGGCCTCGATCAGGCTGCGCATCCAGTCCGGTGCCTGGTAATAGGGGTGCCATGGATCGTCGGTGAGCTTCGTCTCCATCGTGTTGATGACGTTGGCCATCGTGTCCAGGCCGACGACATCCGCGAGCCTGAATGTGGCCGACTTCGGCCGGCCGATACCGGGTCCGGTCAGCGCATCGACGGTGTCGAAGCCAAGGCCCAGGCGCCTGGCGTGGTGCACGGTCGAGATCATCGAAAACACGCCGACCCGGTTGGCGATGAAGTTGACCGTGTCGCGTGCACGCACCACGCCCTTGCCCAGCGTCTGGGTGAGGAAGACTTCGAGCTGGTCCATGACGCCGGGGTCGGTGCCCGCGTGCGGGATCAGCTCGACCAGGTGCATGTAGCGCGGCGGGTTGAAGAAATGCACGCCGCAGAAGCGGGCCCGGTTCTTTTCCGGCAGCACGCTGGCCAGTTCGGTGATCGACAACCCCGAGGTGTTGGACGCGAAGATGGCGTCGGGCCGGATATGCTGTTCGATCTTGTCGTACAGCGACTTCTTGATGTCTATGCGCTCGGCCACGGCTTCGATGATGAAGTCGCAGTCGGCGAGCTTTTCGGCATCGTCGTCGAAATTCGCAGCGTCCAGGAACTCGACCAGGTTCTTGTCGGCCAGCGGCGGCGGCTTGAGCTTCGCCAGGCGGCCGATCGCACCCTTGACAAGGTCATTGCGTCCGCCTTCCTTCGCCGGGAGGTCGAACAGTCGTACCGGAATGCCGGCGGCGGTCAGGTGCGTCGCGATCTGTGCGCCCATGACGCCGGCGCCGAGCACCGCTGCTTTTCTGACGATGAATCTGTTGTTGGACATGGTGTTGGTGAGTTCCTTGTTGTCTTTCGATGGATTCTGGTTTGGTGCCGCTCATTCAATCAGCGAAAGGTGTGAATGGTGAATAGTGAATGGTAAATGGCAGGCGCGGCCATCAGCACGACTCGGGGCCATTGACCATTCACGATCCACTATTTACGCAGTTTGGTCTCGCAAAGAGCTCCAGCGTTCAATTTCGCGACTTCGGCAACCGGGCCCTCAGATTCAACTGGCCTTTGCCAGCGGTGATTCGGCCTCGCCGAATTGGGAATGAGTTATCGCCTCGTGGTCGAATTCGTCGACGGCAATGAGTTCGGCCGAAAGGCGCTGCGCCTCGATCAGCAGCCTGGCCTGTTCCTCGTTGATCAGGCCTGCCTCGACCGCTTCGGCTGCCAGCTGGTCGACGTTGACGGGCGTCGGCTGGCGTTTCATGCCGTTGACCACGGTGCGTTCGGCTTCCTCGGCCGCCAGCACTGCATCGAACGCCTTCAGCGCGACTGCCGCACCGACGCCTTCGGTTGGTTTGAAGATGCCGTGGATCAGGCGGTCGCGCGTGGCGTTGTGGCTCATCAGCATCATCGCGATCCGGTGGCCGGTTCGATCGTCGGATTCGGCGTGCACCCGTCCGAACGGGAAGCAGATGCGTTTCAGCAGCCAGCCGACCGCGCCGGCGGGGAAATTCGCCAGTACGCCGTGCAGGGCTTCCTCGACCCGGTGAAGGCTGTCGTTGACGCCCCAGTCGACCAGCGGCAGATCGTCTTCAGGCCGCCCGTCGTCCTCGAAGCGCTTGAGCGTGGCCGAGGCGATGTAGAGGTGGCTGAGCGCGTCGGCAAAGCGGCCCGAGAGCTTCTCGGCAAACTTGAACTTGCCGCCGAGAATCAGCAGCGTTGTGTCGGCGACCAGCGTGAAATTGGCGCTGAGCCGGTTGATGCGCCGATAGTGGCGCGCCACCGGACCCGAGACCGGCGAGTGGCTGATCCGACCGCCGGTGAGGCCGAGCACCAGCGATCGCACGCCGTTGCTGATGGTGTAGCCCATGTGTCCGAAGAACGCGTGGTCGAACTTGCGCCGGGCGTCGGGTGCCTGGCTGGTCGCCGCGGTCATTTCCTTGAGCAGCCACGGGTGGCAGCGGATCGCGCCCTGGCCGAAGATGATCATCGAGCGGGTCAGGATGTTGGCGCCTTCTACCGTGATCGCCACCGGCACCGACTGGTAGACCAGCCCGAGGTAGTTGCGCGGGCCCATGATGATGGCCTTGCCGCCGTGGATGTCCATGGCGTCGATGGTCAGCCTGCGGTAGGCCTCGGTGAGATTGGCCTTGAGAATGGCCGACAGGACCGCAGGCTTTTCGCCCTGGTCCAGGGATACCAGGGTCATCCGGTGGGCGGCGTCCATGCGGTAGGTCTCGCCGGCGATGCGGGCGAGCGGTTCCTGTACGCCTTCGAAATTGCCGATCGGCTGCTTGAACTGGTAGCGCACCCGGGCGTAGGCGCCGGTGACCGCGCTGAGCATCTTGCCGCAGGCCACCGACAGCGCCGGCAGCGAAATGGCGCGACCGGCGGACAGGCAGTGCATCAGCATGATCCAGCCCTGGCCGACCCGCTCCTGGCCGCCGATGACCCAATCCATGGGGATGAACACGTCGGTGCCGCGGGTCGGGCCGTTCATGAACGGCGCGCCGCCGGGAATATGCCGCTTGCCGTTTTCGACACCCGGTGTGTCGGCCGGGATCAGCGCGCAGGTGATGCCGAGATCCTTCTTGTCGCCCAGCAGGCCGTCCGGATCGAATGCCTTGAACGCCAGGCCGACCAGCGTCGCCACGGGCGCCAGCGTGATGTAGCGCTTGTCCCAGGAAACCCTGAGCCCCAGTACTTCCTCGCCGTTATGGGTGCCCTTGCAGACGATGCCCTTGTCGGGCATGGAGGCCGCGTCCGAGCCGGCCAGCGGCGAGGTGAGCGCGAAGCACGGGATTTCCTCGCCCGAAGCCAGCCGGGGCAGGTAGTAGTTCTTCTGGGCTTCGGTGCCGAAATTGTGCAGCAACTCGCCCGGGCCCAGTGAATTGGGCACCATGACGGTCGTGGCGGCCGATGAATTGCGCGTGGCGATCTTGGTGACCACGGCGCCGTTGCCCTGGGCCGAGAAATCGAGTCCGCCGTACTGCTTCGGGATGATCATGCTGAAAAAGCGATGCTTCTTCAGATGTTCCCAGACCTCCGGGGGCAGGTCCTGGTCGTTGTAGATCCGCCAGTCGTCCAGCATCCGGCAAAGCTCCTCGACCGGTCCGTCGAGAAACGCCTGTTCCTCGTCGGTCAGCGAGGGTGCAGGGTGCTTCATCAGGTTCTTCCATTTCGGTCGACCCGAGAAGATCTCGGCGTCCCACCAGGTGGTACCCGATTCCAGCGCTTCGCGCTCGGTATCCGACATTGCCGGCAGCACCTTGCGGAACCAGTCGAACAGCCGATTGGTGACCAGCGTGCGACGCAGCGGCGGGATGGCGGCGACGGTCAGCGGCAGCGCGATCAGGGCGGCAAGCACGCCGACCGCGGGATGCAGCGCGGCCCAGAATGCGCCGGCCGCGGCGGCGACCGTCAACAGTGCGGCCAGCCAGGCGGGCGCGGCGAAATACGCGAGCACCAGCGGCAGGACAAGTACCAGGATGATGGCAACGGTGGTCATGCGATGTTCTCCTTGAGCGAAGTCTGTCGGGGCTGGGCAAGCGCGGAATCGCGCAGGCCGGCGCAACCGAAGCGAACCAGGGCACGCGCGGTCTCCTCCACCTGGCCGTCGGTGGTTTCGGCCATGGTGTAGGTGAGCGCACCGATAAGAAAATCCAGCTGTTGTCGAAGGTTGTCGGGCGAAGTGCCCAGCGCGCGGCTGACCGCATCGGCGAATGCGCGCATCACGTGGGAGTATTGCCGGGCGATCGTGCCGTGCAGCTGGGTGGCGTTCTCGGCCCAGGCGCGCATCAATAGCCGCATGAAGCGACCGCCGTCGCCGGCGCTCTGTGTGCTGAGCAGCAGCGCCGGGTAGATGAACGCGCCCAGCACCTTTTCCAGGTCGGGCGGGTCGGACGCATCGAGCACGGACTGCAATCGCGCCAGCCGCTCGCTGTTGAGTTCGTCCAGCCGTCGCTGGAATACCGCCAGGATCAATGCGTCCTTGGATCCGTGGTGGTAATTGACGGCGGCCAGGTTCACCTGCGCTTCCCGCGTGATCTGTCGCAGCGTCGTGGCATGGAAACCCTGGTCGGCGAACAACTGCTCCGCGGTGTCCAGGATTCGTTGGCGGGTCGAATCGGTCATGCAACTCCCGGGAAAAGGCATCGAGCACCACTGGGACACTCGATTGAAACATTGGTTCCAAACAACTGTTTGAATGCTAGCACCGGACCCCAGCGAAAATCAATACCGCCGAACCCCGTTCCGGCTTCCTGCGCTTACGGTTGCACTAGTATTCTCACGTTTTGAGAATCGGCCCCGCCATCCTCCCGCCATGACGCTGTTCAACCACGTTTCCGACTTCGACTGCTGGTTCCAGGCCGCAGTAGGCAGCCCGACCGCCATTCAACGCGCCGCCTGGCCGGTGCTGCGCCGGCGCGAAAATGCGCTGCTTGTGGCGTCTACCGGACAGGGCAAGAGCCTGGCCGCCTGGCGTCCGATTGCCGAACGACTTGTGGCCGAGAAAGCGACCGGCCGCGGGGTTCGCGCGCTGCATATCGCCCCGCTCAAGGCGCTTGCGCGGGACATGGCCTGCAATCTGAGGCCGCTCATCGACTGCGCCGGTTCTCTGCGAGG
The DNA here is from genome assembly GCA_002722315.1 of Lysobacterales bacterium. GTDB lineage: Bacteria > Pseudomonadota > Gammaproteobacteria > Xanthomonadales > Wenzhouxiangellaceae. Next base: position 332,867 of record PBLG01000046.1, read on the forward strand.
ATATCCGGTCGAAATTGCGCTCCGCTGCGGCGACACCACGCCTCTCGAACGCGCCAGGCAGCGCAGCAACCCGCCGGAAATCCTTTCGACAACGCCCGAGTCGCTGTTCGTGCTGCTGGGCAGCACCGGCGGGAGGCGGCTTCTGAAAACGGTCGAAGCGGTCGTGGTCGACGAGGTGCATGCGCTGGTCGGCTCCAAGCGCGGCGCACACCTGGCGCTTTCCCTGGCGCGGCTGGATCGCCTCGCGCGACGACCGGTGCAGCGCATAGGGCTGTCGGCGACCGCGCGCCCGACCGCGATGCTGGCCCGATTCCTGGGTGGGGCGGGCGAGTGCGCCGTCATCGAACCGGATCGACCGGGGACGGTGGAGCTGATCGTCGAGCTGCCGCGGATGCCGCTGTCGGCCTTTCCGAATTCCGTGCACTGGCAGCAGGTCCACGAGAGAATTGCTGCCCTGGCACTGGCCGAAGGGCGCCGCGGCAACCCCAACGAGCGGAGCGTGGGCGGCGGCAACCGCGACGTCCACCCGTCGCCGGGTTCGCTGCTGGTGTTCTGCCAGACCCGCGCGCAGGTCGAACGGACCGCAGCTGCGCTGGACGATCTGCTGACCGAAGTCGGGCTGCCGGCGCAGGTCGGTGCGCACCACGGCAGTCTCGACACGTCGCACCGCGAGAGCATCGAAGCGCGCTTCAAGGCCGGCGAGCTTCACGTACTGGTCAGCAGCGCATCGCTCGAGCTCGGACTCGACCTCGGCCACGTCGACCGGGTCTGCCAGCTGGGTGTGCCGGGCTCCGTGAACCTCGTTCGCCAACGCGCGGGACGCAGCGGCCACAGGCCCGGTCGGCATCCGTGCATGCACCTGTTTCCGCTCACGCTCAACCAGCTGGTCGAATCGCAAGCGCTTCGCCAGGCGCTAGCGACCGGCGAGATCGATGCCTGCGAAATTCCCGAGTCCCCGGCCGATGTGCTGGCGCAGCACATCGCGGCCATGGTTGCCGCCGGCGAGACCGATGCGAACGCAATGCTGGCCATTGCGCGCTCGGCGTGGCCCTTCCGGGAGCTGGATCGCGATCGCCTGGAGGCGCTGCTGGTGTTGCTGGAACGGCCGGCGGACGACATGCCCGCCGCGCAGTCCAGCCGACTGATAGCCCGCGACGCCGACAATTGCTGGAGGATGCTTCCGGCCGCCGAAAGACTGGTCCTGACCAACGCCGGCGTGATCCCGGAATTCTTTGAATACGACGTGGTGCGCAGCGATACGGGTGACAAGGTCGGTACGCTCGACGAGGAATTCGCGTTCGAGTCGTCGCCCGGTCAGGTGGTGCAGCTGGGGCGCCGCGCATGGCGGATCCTTCGGGTGATGACCGGGGAGGTCCGCGTTGAACCGGCCGACGAGGATCCGGTACACCTGCCGTTCTGGTTCGGAGAAGGGCCAGGACGCTCGCGCGAGATGGCCGGCGCGATGCTCGCTGCAATTGCCGAGGCGGGCTCCGGAGACCTGCATCCGCAAGCCGCCGCGATGCTTGACGAATCGAGACAGGTTCTGGGCGCGCTGCCGGCAGCCGATCGGCTGGTGATCGAGCGCTTCTCCGACCCGGGCGGAGATCGCCATGTGGTGCTGCACACGTTTGCAGGCGCACGCATCAACAGGGCCTGGGGGCTGGCGCTTCGCAAGCGGTTCTGCCGCCAGTTCAATTTCGAGCTGCAGGCGGCCGCCACCGACGACGGCATCCTGATCTCGCTGGGCGTGACCAGCCGCTTCGATCTGGCCGAGGTCGTCGGCTTCGTGCGTGCCGCCACTGTCGCCGACGTCCTGACCCAGGCATTGCTCGATACCCCGCTGTTCGTCACGCGCTTTCGCTGGTGCGCCAACAACGCGCTGGTATTGCTCAAGAACGATCTCGATGGTCGTTTGCCGGCCCAGCGCCAGCGCAGCCAGACCGAGAACCTGATTGCATGCGTCTTCCCCGACCAGCTGGCCTGCCTGGAAAACCTCAGCGGCCCGCGCCAGGTGCCCGATCATCCGCTGGTGCACCAGGCGCTGGCCGACTGCCTGCACGATTACATGGACCTGGAAGGCCTGCAGATGCTGCTGGGCCGCCTTGAGCAGGGCGAGGTGGCGGTGCACGCGGTGGACACGCCCCGGCCGTCGCCGCTGGCCGAAGCGCTGATCCACGCCCCGCGACACAGCTACCTCGACGAGGCCGCGGCAGAGGAACGTCGCACGCGCAACTTCGAGCAGCCGCCCGTGCGGTCCGGGCCGCGGCGCCCGCGCGAAGCCCCGGTCTTCACGTCCCCTCATTCAGCGCCGAGTCGTCAGAATGCAGGCGGTCTCGCGGGGCGCCGGGCGAGTCCGGACAAGCTCGAGCGCCTGCTGCTGGAGGCCGGATTTCTCACTTCCGCGGAGGGTGAAGCGGGACTGGGGCTGGCCGGGCCCGCACCAGCCGCCGGCTGGAGCCGGCATTTCAGCGCGCTGGTACGGGAGAAGCGAGCCTTGACGATATCGGCAGGGTCGAGGGTGCCGAACCTCTGGATCGCCGTCGAGCGCCTTGGCTGGTTCATCGAGCTTGTCCCGGACCTGCAATACCGGCCCTGGATCAGCGGTTCACTGATTGCCGCGCCGCCCGGCGGCGCCGAGACGGTCCTGGGATGGCTGATGTCGGCACGCGCGAAGATCGACGGTGATCAGGCCGGGGTGGTCATTGCTCGGGCGTTGGGACTCGAGTCTGTCGCAGCTTGATTGTTTCGAAGGGCACGAAGCACGGTAGCGGGGTCATGTCGAGGTCCCGGATAACGCCGCCCTGCGGCGGCGTTTCGGGGATGACGGTGCAGACCATTCCGGCAACGGGGCGTGGACGGGATTCCGTTACAATTGAGATGTTTCGAATTCAACCGGTACGCCATGAGCGAGCAAGCAGAAGCCGCCGCGATCCCGATCACGGTCAAGAGCGGCGAAAAGGTGCGCAAGCCCCAGGGTTTCACCGCCATACGCGACGGCATCAAGGCCAGGCGCGGCACCGACGACGGCGGTCACGTGCGCAAGCCCGACTGGCTGCGCGTACGGCTGCCATCGGGCGGCAAGTACGAGCAGGTCAAGGCCAACGTCAACAAGCACAAGCTCGCGACGGTGTGCTCGGAATCCAAGTGTCCGAACATCGGCGAGTGCTGGAGCGCCGGGACCGCGACCATCATGCTGATGGGCGACGTGTGCACGCGCGCCTGCCGGTTCTGCTCGGTGGATACCGGTAATCCGCGCGGCTGGCTGGATCCCGACGAGCCGGCCAACGCCGCCGAGTCGGTCCGCCTGATGGACCTCAAGTACATAGTCCTGACTTCGGTCGACCGCGACGACCTGCCCGACGGCGGCGCTCAGCACTACGCCGACTGCATCCGGGCGATCAAGCGCGAGAACCCGAAGACCGCCGTCGAGGCCCTGACGCCCGATTTTCAGGGGCGCCACGACTGCATCGAGACAGTTGTCGATTCAGGGCTCGAAGTATTTGCCCAGAATGTCGAAACGGTACGCAGGCTGACCCACCCGGTGCGCGACCCGCGGGCCGGTTACGAGCAGACTCTGGATCTGCTCGAGTATGCAAAGAAGCATCGCCCGGAGGTGCTCACCAAGACCAGCCTGATGCTGGGCCTCGGCGAGACCGACGATGAAGTGATCGAGTGCATGGACGATCTCCGCGCAATCGGCGTCGACATCGTCACCTTCGGTCAGTATCTCCGGCCGACGGTCAACCACTTGCCCGTCGAACGGTTCGTGACGCCCGAGCAGTTCCGGGCATTCCGCGAGGTCGGGCTCGAAAAGGGCTTCCTCGAGGTCGTCTCGGGTCCGCTTGTCCGTTCCAGCTATCGTGCCGAGCGGGTACTCGAAAAGAACAACTGCGGCCTGGAGTGAGACGCCGCAGCGGATGACCAATCCCGCGCGCGACGCCGCCCTGGTGCGCCTGAGAGCACTGCTGGAGCAGGCGCGCCGAGAGCGCAGAACCATCACCTACCTCCAGGCGGCCGATGCCGTGGGCGTCGAGCCGCCGCAGCGCATCCACAAGCTCGCAAGGCTGGTGGAAATCCTGCTCAAACAGGATGTCGAGGCCGGCCTGGCGCCGCTCGCCGCGCTGGTGGTCAGCAGGGTGCGCGGCGGCTTGCCCGCGCCGGGCTTTTTCGATCGTGCCGCCCGGCTCGGGATTTTCGACGGTAGCGATCCGGCCCGCTTTCATTCCGAACTGCTGGCTGTGCTGTTCGACTCGACCGGTAATCCTCGATGAGGCCCAAGTTCATTTTCCCGATGATCTCGATCTGCATCCTGACCGCATGTGACCGGCAAGCCGGGTCACCGGAAATGCCGACGCCGCCTGACGCCGAGCAGCGCCTGCATGTCGTGTCCGCCCCGGCCGGCGAACGCAACGATCCGTATTACTGGCTGCGCGACGACAGCCGCCGTGACCCGGACATGCTGGCCCTGCTGCAGGCGGAAAACGAATACACCCGGGCCATGCTCGCCGACCAGGCGCCGCTGATCGACGAACTGGCCGACGAAATGCGCGCGCGCATTCCGGGAGAACAGTCGGAAGCGCCTTACTTCGACGACGGTTTCTGGTACTACACGCGCTACGAGAAGGGCGGCGAATACCCGATCCACGCTCGCCGGAAAGGCACCATGGAGGCCGCAGAGGAGGTTCTGATCGACGGCAACCGCATGGGGCAGGGACAGGATTATTTCCGGATAGGCGGCTGGGATGTCAGCCCCGACGGCACCCGACTGCTCTGGCTCCAGGACGTCGTCGGCAGGCGCCAGTTCCGGCTGATGATTCGCGATCTGGAAGCGGGAGATATCGGCGCCGGCGAACCCGTCGATACCGGGATCAGCGGCGTGTCCTCGGCATCGTGGGCCGCCGACGGCAACAGCATCTTCTATGCCGAGAATCACCCCGAGACGCTTCGATCCTTTCGCGTCAGGCGTCACGTCCCAGGCAGCCTGAACGACGACGAAGTCCTGTACGAAGAATCCGACACGGCGTTCTACGCGTCGGTGGGACGCACCCGGTCGGACCGTTACAACTACATATTCCTGCGCTCGACCACGGCCAGCGAGATGCGGATCATCGACAGTGGCGAGCCCGATGCCGGGTTCCAGATCCTTTTCCCGCGCGAGCCGGGTCACCAATACACGGCCGATCATGCAGGCGGTCGCTGGGTGATCCGATCCAACTGGCAGGCGCCGAATTATCGGATCATGCAGGCCGATGAAAACAGCCATTCCGATCGATCCACATGGATCGACGTCGTTGGCCATCGTGACGAGGTCTTCATCCAGGAATTCGATGCCTTTGAAGACTTCCTGGCTATCGCCGAGCGCGCCGACGGACTGCGCCGTCTGCGTATCGTCGATTACGCCGGCAACTCGTCGGAAGTCCTCGAGTTCGACGAAGCGGTCTACGTTGCGCAGCTCGGTCGTAACCCGGAGCCCGACGCCAGGGTCCTGCAGTTTGCCTATACCTCCATGACGACACCGCGCGAGGTGCATGAAATCGACATGCATACCGGTGAACGACGCCTGGTCAATCAGCTCGAGGTCGGCGGCGGTTTCGATGCTTCCGAATACCGGACGCGCAGGGTCTGGGCCGATGCCCGCGACGGCACCCGGGTGCCCGTTTCTATGGCCTGGCACAGGGACACGCCGCTGGACGGCAGCGCGCCGCTTTACCAATATGGCTACGGTGCCTATGGTGCATCCATGGAACCGGCGTTCTCCAGCGAGCGCATCAGCCTGCTCGATCGTGGCTTCGTCTTTGCCATCGCCCATGTCCGTGGCGGACAGGAGATGGGGCGCGAATGGTACGAACAGGGAAGGCTGCTGAACAAGAGCAATTCCTTTACCGATTTCATCGACGTGACGGACCACCTCGTCGAGCAGGGCATCGTCGATGGGACTCGGGTATTCGCCATGGGCGGAAGCGCCGGCGGGTTGCTGGTCGGAGCGGTGGCGAACATGGCGTCGGAGAAATATGCCGGCATCGTCGCGCATGTGCCGTTCGTCGACGTCGTGACGACGATGCTCGACGAGTCGATTCCGTTGACCACCAACGAATTCGACGAATGGGGCAATCCGGCAGAACCCGAGTACTATCGCTACATGCTCGCCTACTCGCCCTACGACAACGTCTCGGCCCGGGCCTATCCGGCGATGCTGGTCACCACCGGCCTGTGGGATTCCCAGGTCCAGTACTGGGGGCCGGTGAAATGGGTTGCCCGTTTGCGCGATCTCAAGACCGACGATAATCCGCTGTTGCTGCACGTCAACATGGAAGCCGGGCACGGTGGACAATCGGGCCGCTTCAGGAAACTTGAACAGACGGCCATGGAGTACGCGTTCGTGCTCGACCGGGCCGGGCTGAACTGAGAAACATCTGGCGATGCGCTGGCTGCGACTTCAGTTTCTGAGAGGCTCGAGACAGCACCGTGGCCGTGTCAGGGCATGGTTGCGGGAACATCCGAGAATTTCCGGCCTGCTGGAGCGGGGCGGCTGCCTGAATGTCGACGAATATGCGCTCGCGCGCGGCATCGCGGTCGGATTGCTGGTCGGCTTCACGCCGACGGTGGGCATCCAGACCCTGATGATGCTGGCAGGTTCCCTGTCGTTTCGCGCCAATTTCATCGCCGCGTTCATCGTGTCCAACGTCAGCAATCCGTTCACGATGGCGCCGCTTTACTACAGTTTCAATCGACTCGGCAGCTGGCTTCTGCAGCGCCTGCCCGTGTCGCACGCGCCGATCGAAGGGCTGGGCGAAGAAATCGCCCGGGAAACCCTGGCGATGTTCATCGGCAGCCTGGCGATCGCTATCCCGGCTTCAGCCGTCGGCTATTTCCTGTTCCTCTGGCTATGGCGCAAGCTGGGGCTGCACATGCCGGTTCGCAAATCGGCCCCCAACGAGCCGGAGCAGGATGGCACGGAGCCGCCGGACCCACCGCATTAGGAAACCTCTTAAAAACTCTGCGGGGAGCGAGTTTCAGTCGGAAAAGCCATGAAAAGCCCGGTTCCCGTCGGTCGGGTCGCCGAGCGGAGGCGCTTCCAGTCTGGACAACGGCGCAGGGTTGTGGATGGCATGCCCCTGCAGGTAGTCGATCCCGATCTGCTTGAGGCGGAGAATCAGCTCGATCGACTCGACAGATTCGGCGATAGTTCGTTTGCCGGCTATCCTTGCCACTTCGTGAATCGACCTGACCATGGCGTGATCGAGTTCGCTATGGGCCAGTTCGCGAACGAAACTGCCGTCGATCTTGACAAGGTCGACTGGAAGCTGCTTGAGATAGTCGAACGTTGAAAGCCCCTTGCCGAAATCATCCAGCGCAACCTGGCAACCGAGGTCGCGGAGCGCGGTAAAGAAACGGCGTGCTTCCTCGAGGCTGTGTATGGCCGCCGACTCCGTGATCTCGAAGCACAGGACCCCGGGCTCGATATTGTGCGCCTTGATCTGGTCCAGCAGCTCAGGCAGCACGATATCGCAGTCCACCGATTGTCCCGACAGGTTTATATGCCATGTCCCGATTCGTGGATGGCTGGCTCTCAACGTCTTGATCCGCTCCAGCGCATTACCGACCACCCAGCGGTCGATCGTGCGCGCGACATGGTAGTGCTCCGCGGCCTCCATGAATACGTTGGCCGTGTGCAACCTGCCTTCGGCGTCCTCGAGTCTTACCAGGAGTTCGCAACGCCAGTCGTCGCCGGATGCCGGCGAGATCAGCTGGCCGTGAAACCTCATGCGATTCGCCGCGATTGCCTCGTTGATTCGATTGACCCAGGACATCTCCTGGCGCCGCTTTATGGATGATGCTCGGCTCTCGGTATGCACGCATACCTGGTTGCGACCGAGGTCCTTGGCCTCGTAGCAGGCCAGGTCCACTCGCTGCATCAGCAGCGACGCATCTCGATTGCTGCCGTTGATTTCGACGATGCCGACGCTTGCCGAGACGTTGATCGGACGCTCCTCCCAGGAAAATCTGAACTCTCCGACAGCGTCCCTCAGCCGATGGGCAACCTGGGTTGCGGTCTCGATGCCGCAGTTCCTCAGGATGACGCCGAACTGATCGCCGTCGAGGCGCGCAAGAAGATCTCCGTCGCGCAGGCAGTGATGGATTCTCTCGGCAAGCCTGACCAGCAGCGCGTCGCCGGCCAGGTGTCCGAATGTGTCGTTGACCACCTTGAATTGATCGAGGTCTATGAGTCCCAGCGCATGCCGCCCGGAGCTCGACCCGCTGTCATGCAGCAGATGATTCAGTTCGCGCTCGAATTCCCGGCGATTGGCCAGCCCGGTCAACTGATCGTGAGCCGCCTGGTAGGCCAGCTCCGCGGAAAGGCTGCGGCTCTCGGAGATGTCCTCCAGCACAGCGACGAACAGGCCCTGGCCCCGTATTTCCTCCCCCAGCGGGGCGATCGAGAGTTTGCCCCAGGCCAGCGAACCATCGGGCCTTAGATACCGGCTCTCGAGGTTCAGCAGTGGATGCGCCGACTCGGTACGTTCGGACAATGTCCGCCTGAGCACGGATCGATCCCGTGCATCGCAAAAATCGGTCAGCGACGCCGCGATCAATTCTTCCTGGTCTCGCTCAAGGAATCGGCACAGCGAATCGTTGGCATCCATCAACAGACCTTGCGAATCGATCAAGGCCATGCCTACCGGTGCATGTTCGAAGGTGTTCCAGAAGCGTCTTTGCGAACGCCTGACACCCCTCATGGCCCAGATGAACAAGGCAATCATCAGCGTCACCAGCAGCGCAAGCGAACAGAGACTTATCCAGAAGACCAGTCCGGAAAGCCAGCGGCTGCCTTCGTTGACCGCCGTCGAAAATTCCGCCGCTTTCTCGTCCAGCGTTCCGCTTATAAGCGCAAGCTCGGAACGAATCGAGGCAATCTGTTCTGCATTGCGTGCAGGTGAATTCCAGAGTCGCTCGAGTTCGTCGGCCAGTTGCTCGAGGCGGAGAATCCAGACATCGGCTTCGGCCCATAGCTCGACGGCGCGCGAGAACTCGGGCCAGTCACGGAAATAGCGGAACAGCCTGACCATCCGGGGAACATCGTCGGGATGATTGCCGGCTTCAAGAAACAGCGCCCGGGCCCGATCGAAATCCGGCGCCTGGCCGTCGAGCTCGATGCGGGCGAGACGATCGGCCAGCGGCACTTCCAGCCTGGACCTGGCAATTCCGAGGCGCTCCGGGTCGCCGGTCTCGGCAAAGCGGTCGAGGTGGAAAACCGCAGAGTGATGCGCCCTGGACCAGATGCTTTCGCCACCGACATAGGCTCGGCCGGCCGCCAGCAGGTCGATCACCCCGACCGCGATCATCATGGAAAATCCGGCCATGACCACAGACAGGGCGATGAACGGCGCTATCCGGAGCCTGTCCCTCAAGCGCCCGGCAACTGCCTGCCGGGCGCTGGCTGTCTTTACCTCGGACGGGTTGTCTTCACTCGCCATGCTAACGACCGCCGGGGGCCATCAGGCCGACGCACCGGATCGGAGCGGGCGCCATATCCTGACGATCTGCGGTTCGACCGGGTGCATGCCGAACCTGAAGCCCAGTCGGCGCGCGAGGCGCAACATGCGTTGATTTTCGACCATGACATCCCCGTACAACGTGCGCATTCCCTTTTTTGCCGACCACTCCGCGATACGCTTCAAGAGGTAGGCGCCAAGACCGAATCCGCCGATCTCGCGTCCCACGATGATCGCGAATTCCGCGTCCTTGCCCCCTTCGTCGATGATTGCACGGGCGACCGCGCCGATGCGCGCCTCGTCCGGCGGCAGCGCTTCGACGAGCGCCAGGGCAAACGCTCGGGCTCGATCGACATGGGTCAGCTCGCGAGCGTGGGCAGGCGTCAGTTCAGTGATTGGATGCAGAAATCTAAAGCGTATCTCTTCGGGTGTCAAATCACCGAAGCTACGGCGAAGCGTCTCGGCGTCGCCGCACAGAATCGGGCGGGCGATGAGCTTGCGCCCATCGTCGAGGCGTATCGCCTCGCACCAGGGTCTGCCCAGGGGGATACGCTGGAACCGAGCCGTGCCTGGACGATTTTGAGCGTTCCCCATGCCGGTATCATGCCATGACTGGAAATTCGGAGAACGTTCTTGGCAAGTCGAAACCGCCGGCGCGAGGCACTTGAATTGCTTTCCGGTGCCGAACGTGAACTGGTCTGCCGCATTCTCGGCAACGGCGCTCAGGTGGAGGGCTCGAGCGGTGTTCCGATCGACGGGCTCGATGACTTCGATTTCCTGCGGGTTGCGCAGCTGAGATTGCGGAATATCGTCGAAAAACATTCGGAAGCCCTCAAGCGGGCCAGGCATGCCGCACGATCGGGTAGAGCGGGCCACCCGGTCGAGTCCATCGAACTGCAGCTGTGGATCTGCAGCGAAGCCCTTGCGGCTTGCCGGCGGCGTCTGCAGGCCTGAGGGGAATTCAGCGAGTGCCGGACCCGGACTGACCGCCGGCGCCGGCCGATCGCCCGGCCGCTACGGCGCTCTCCGGGGTCGAGGCGGCCAGGCGAACGGCATCCAGCGCAAGGTCCCAGAACTGCCGGTTGAGTTCGCCGACCGCACGCGTCTCGGCATTGCTCAGGATCACGATTCCGAGGTCGAGCTCGCGCGAGAATGCGATCTCGGCGCGGTAACCGGCCACCCAGCCGCCGTGCAGCGCCAGCCTGGCCTCGGGCAACTGGTAGATCCGCCAGCCGAGTCCGTACCAGGCGTCCTGTACAAGACCCCGCCAATTTCGGTTCGCCAGTTCATTGGCCGTCCTGATCCTGGGCGTAAGCACTTCTTCGACCACCGCGGCGGAGACGACGTTTGGCCTGTGTCCGAGCAGCGCCGACACCCATTGCGCCATGTCGATGATCCCGGCGTTGATCCCGGCTGCCGACGGGACCTGGTAATAGGTCGTTCGTGGCCTGGATTCCCGCCATCCACTGCGCGTCTTCAGGTGGGGCAGGGCATGATTCTCGGCGCTGATGAACGCGTGATACCCCACCGAGGCCCCGACCATGCCCAGGGGTTCGAAGATTCGTTCCTGCAGCGCCAGGGCATAGGGCTGCCCGGCGCTCTTGCCGATCACGTCCTCGACCAGGCTGAAGACGTTGTTCTGGTAGCTGTAGCAGCTGCCGGGTGCGCACAGCGGCTCCAGGGTGCTGAAGCGCGGGAGTATCTCCTCCCGGCTGATGCCGGCCTCGAGCAGGTTGTCGTAAGCGTTGCGGACATAGCCCGAGCGCTGGCCGAGCACGTCCTCGATGGTCAGCGGTCGCGCTTCGGTCTTGATCCGGAAAGAGGGTGTGAACGCCGAGACCGGCTGGGCCATCGAAAACCGTTTCTCCGCGGCGAGCGTGGCCGCAAGAACGCCCGAAAAACCCTTGGAAAGCGAGGCAATGCGGAATCGAGTATTGGCGTCGATCGGCCGGGCACCGCCTCGTTCGGTATGGCCGAAAGTGCCCAGCCGGAGGATCTGTCCGCGGTGAACGATCGCGAAGGCGCCGCCCGGCACGTCGCGAGCTGCAAGTTCAAGCTCGAATCGTTCTGCGAATGCGCGCGCGACCTGGTCGAACGCGGGTTCTCCGGCGCGCGCACCCTGGGCATGGAGCAACGCAAGGAAAAGCAGGCAAATGCCGGCGGCCAGGCCACATGTCCGGCCATCATTCGCGTCCTTCGCCCTGCGCCTCAGCATATGCGGTTTCTGCCAGTCCTCTTGGCGCGGTAAAGAAACTCGTCGGCGGCGCGCAGAAAATCGCTGGTGCCCTGCATCTCGGGCACCCAGGCGACAACGCCGATCGAAATGGTGAGCCTGCGCCGCTGACCTTCGATTTCGAAACTGTAATCTGCAACCGCCTCGCGAATCCGATCGAGGTGCTGCCGCGCATCCTCCAACTCGGTTTCGGGCATCAGCAACGCAAATTCCTCACCACCGATTCGGGCAAGAATATTGCGCGGCCGGACGTGGTCCGACAGCACGGCGGTCAGCTGCCTCAGCGCGCTGTCGCCACCGAGGTGGCCGAGCTCGTCGTTGATCTGCTTGAAATGATCGATGTCGAGCAGCGCCAGCGCAAGCGGCTGCCCGATGCGGCCACGCCGCTTTCGGATCTCGTGCTCCAGCACGCCGATCAGCTGGCGGCGATTGTAGAGGCCGGTCAGCGCGTCTCGAACCGCGTTTTCGTGCAGCTCCAGGTGATAGTCGGCCTCGATGTTGCCCGGTCCGATGAACTTGAGCACTGTGCTGCCTACGCGCACCTGGTCGCCGTCGGAAAGCGGCGCCTGCTCCACGGCGTTGCCGTTGAGCATGGTCCGGTTGGTCGAGCCCAGATCTTCCAGCCAGAAGGCCTCGGAGTGACGCGTAATTCGGCAATGCGTGCGCGACACGTTGCGCTCGGAAATCTGGAAATCGCAGCTGGAATCACGCCCGATGGTGATCTGCGCGTTGTCCAGCGGCACCCGGGTCCCGAGCCGGGCGCCTCGGATCACCACCAGGCACGCATTGCCGTGGGCCGCCGAAGGACTGGCATCCTGCGACAACAGCGTGTCGGCGTCGGTCGACATGTCGGGAAGGGTTTTCCGTGTCATGCAGCGTATCGGGCAGCCATCGAATGCGATAGGGCATTGTACCCGCGCCCGAGGCGCGGCTTCATCGGCAAGTTCGATCCGGGGGGTGCAGCTCCTTCCCGACCGCGCGGAGCTTTTCGGCGGCCGCATCCAGGGTCCGGTCGCCCTTGGCGAAGCAGAAGCGCAGGATGGACTCGTCGTTGCCGTCGGCATTGAAGACCGAAACCGGGATGCAGGCCACGCCGACCTCGCGCGTCAGCCATTCCGCCATTTCGACATCGGGCAGGTTGCCGATTCGCCGATATCCCAGGAGCTGGAAATAGGTTCCCCGACACGGCATCAGATCCCAGGCGGTGTCGTCAAGCGCGCCCCGGAAATGGTCGCGCTTTGCCTGGTAGAAATCAGGCAGTTCGAGATGAAACGACGGATCGGCCATGAACTGCGCGATCGCATGCTGCATAGGTGTCGAGATACTGAACGTAACATATTGATGAATCTTGCGAAATTCGGATGTCATCGTGGGCGGCGCAATGCAGTAGCCAACCTTCCAGCCGGTCGTGTGATAGGTCTTGCCGAACGAAGAAACGACAAAGCTCCTGGCGCGCAACGATTCGGAACGAAGTAGGCTCTGGTGGGCCAGGCCGTCGAAAACGATATGTTCGTAGACTTCGTCCGAAAGAACGAAGGCGTCGCTCCGGGCGAGGACCTGCTCGAGACGCTCGAGATCGGCCGGACTCAGTGCCGAGCCGCTGGGATTGTGCGGCGAGTTGACGATGACGAGCCGCGTGTTCGGGCCGACGGCGTCGGCCAGAGCGTCGAAGTCGATGGCGTAGTCGGGCGCGCCCAGCGGCAGGTGCACGCAGCGTCCGCCGGCCAGCTCGACGGCCGGCTGGTAGCTGTCGTAGGCCGGATCGAAGACGATCACCTCGTCTCCCGGCCGCACGACCGTCTGGATCGCGACGAACAACGCTTCCGTGGCGCCCGAGGTCACCGTGATTTCGGTGTCCATGTCGACCCCGGCCCCGTACATGTCACCGACCTTCTCGGCAATCCGCTCCCTGAGCGCGGGCAGCCCCGGCATGGGGGCGTACTGGTTGTGTCCGGCCGCCATGGCCTCGGCCGCCAGTTGGCGCAGGCGGGCCGGGCACTCGAAGTCGGGAAAACCCTGAGACAGGTTGATTGCGCCGTGGCGGGCGGCCATCTGCGACATCACGGCGAAAATCGTGGTCTTGACGTTCGGCAGCCGGGATTGTCCGGCCAGGCGGTCGGCTGGATTCATGATGGATCGACCGGAATCGATGAAAAGTCGGGATAACGCTTGTGGCCTGGAGCCGGTTCGGTGCCGGGTCTGACGATCTGGATGGTCTGCATGCCGGCCTCGGCCGCGGCGTCCAGCTCGGCCTCTATATCGGAATAGAACACGACGGCCTCCGGCGAGCGCTTCATCGAGGTCGCGATCGAGCGGTACGAGCCAGCCTCTTTCTTGGGCCCGCTCGTCGTATCGAAGAAGCCGTCGAACCAGTGCCCGATATCGCCGTAGTCGGAGTGGCCGAAGTACAGCCTCTGCGCGGCGATCGAGCCGGATGAATAGACGTTGAGCGAAACGCCGTTCGCGTGGGCCCGTTCGAGCCAGTCGTAGGCGTCGGGATAAAGATGGGCGGTGAAGTCGCCTTCGGCGTAGCCGGTCTTCCAGACCATGCCCTGCAATGCCTTGAGCGGTGTGGCCTTGCGGTCGGCGTCGATCCAGCCGACCAGCGCGGCCACCACGCCCTCGCGGTCATCGGGCGAAATACCGGCAAGCTCGGCTGCGGCGGCAATCTCGGCTGCCACTTCCGGTTCGTCGGCGTGCGCCTGGATGAAGCCGGGCAGGGCGCGCCTGGCGTAGGGAAACAGCACGTGCTTGACGAACGCGATGTCGGCGATGGTGCCTTCGATGTCCAGCAGCGCCGCGCCGGCCATCAGGATTCGAGCCGGCCGAATCGGTCCGCGATGTCGCTGCCGGTGAATCGGGCTACCCAGCCTTCGGGGTTGTTGAACAGGCGGATCGCCGTGAATTCGGGCCGGGGGCCCATGTCGAACCAGTGGGTGGTATCGGCCGGCACGCCGATCAGGTCGCCGCGCTCGCACAGCACCTCGTAGACGCGCCCGTCGATGTGAAGACTGAACAGTCCGCGGCCGTCGACGAAGAACCGCACCTCGTCCTCGGCGTGCGTATGCTCGTCGAGAAACTTCTTGCGCGCGGCATCACGATCCGGATGGTCGGGCCACATGCTGACCACGTCGACGGCCTGGTAGCCCTCTTCGCGCCTGAGCCTGTCAATGTCGTCGGCATAAGCCTCGAGGATGCTTTCGGCGGTATCGCCAGGCGCGACATGTGCCGCGGCGTGCCAGTATTCGAATCGCACGCCGGCCCTTTCGAGCTCGCGCGTTATTTCGTCGCGATCGGACGTTTCGAGGATCGCAACCTCGGGGCTGTCATCGGCAAGAATCCTGAGTCGGCTCATCGTGTCTCCAGAAGTTCGCATTCGAGAATGAAATCCAGTGCTTCGAGGTGGCGTGCCGCTTCGGCCACGCTCGAGCCCCAGGTATAGATACCATGGCCTTCGATCAGGTAGGCCGGCAGGGCGCCCGGGCGTTCCAGCCACGGTTGGACGGCCGCCGCGAGCCGGGTCATGTCCTGGTCGTTGGCCACGATCGGCAATTCCACAGCCGCGGCGTGCGTATCGATGCCGCGCAGCGCCTTGAGCAGCTCGTAGTTTTCGAGCCGGAGCTTACCGGCAGCAATCGATCGTCGAGACATTACCGTGGCAGCCGGAGAATGCACGTGAAGCACGGCCTGCGCACTCGGATCGCGGCGATAGATCTGAACGTGCAGCAGCGTTTCGGCCGAAGGACGGGCGTCTTCCTGCGGTCTGCCTTCCGCGTCCAGGCGCATCAGGTCGGCGCGCTGGAGCTTGCGCTTGTCGGCGCCGGATCGTGTCACCAGGATGCCGCCGTCGTCCAGCCGAACGGAATAATTGCCGCTGGTCGCCGGCGTCCAGCCACGTTGGCCGAATTCGCGCGCAGCTTCGACAAGGGCGTCTATTCGCGCTCGCTCCGCATCCGGTCCCTGTTCGGCCTCAGCCTGCATGTCGATCGCACTCGCTTGACGTCAGTGCAGCGATTATAACGGTCCCCCATCCATGCGAAAATGTGCGAATGATGCCAAAAGCGATTCGATTCGTGCGATCCCTGCTTGCCACCATTCTCATCGGAATAAGTACGGCATTTCATGTCCTCCCGCTGCTGGTTGTCGCGCTGGCCAAGGCCGTGGTCAGGATCGCCCCGGTCAGGCGCTGGTGCGACTATTTGTTGATGCGGCTGGCCGAGAGCTGGATCGGGCTGAACAGCTGGATGATCGATCACCTCACCGATACCCGGATCGTGGTCGAGGGCATGCCGGAGGCCGGGATGGAAGGCAACTACCTGGTGATCAGCAACCACCAGAGCTGGGTCGATATCCCGGTACTGCAGAAGCTTTTCAATCGCCGGCTTCCGCTTCTTCGGTTCTTTCTCAAGAGCCAGTTGATCTGGGTGCCCCTGCTTGGGCTGGCCTGGTGGGCGCTTGATTTCCCGTTCATGAAACGCTATTCGAAGGCGACGCTGGCGAAGCGACCCGAGCTGGCCGGCCGCGATATCGACGCGACGCGGCGCGCCTGCCGAAAATTTGCCGACATTCCGGTGTCGGTGATGAACTTCGTCGAAGGGACGCGCTTCACGCCGGCCAAGCACGCCGCCCAGGATTCTCCATATCGGCATCTGCTCAAGCCGCGCGCCGGCGGCGTCGCATTCGTGCTCGACGCGATGGGCGACACGATCGATACGCTGGTCGACGTGACGATAAGTTACTGCGGCCCCGCCCCGGGGCTGCCCGACCTGTTCGCCAACAAGGTCAGGGAAATCCGTGTCTCGGTGCGCACCCTGCCGCTGTCGGCGGCGCCCAAGGGGGGTGATTACACCAGCGATGCCGATTATCGCGAGCGCTTCCAGCAGTGGATCAACGACCTGTGGCGCGAGAAGGACGCGACGATGGCGCGGCTGCGAACGCACGCTTGCCCCAGCCCATCACGGGACGCTCGACCAGGTAGTAGCTGACGGCGGCCAGCGGTATCGTCGCGCCCAGGCAGACGACAAGCGCCAGGACGCTGCCTGTCGGCGATTCCAGCCGGGTGCCGAACAGGTGGTCGAGCACCTGCACGACCGGGAAATGCCACAGGTACAGCCCGAAGCTGATTTCGCCCAGCCAGATCAGCCAGCGCGCCGAAAGCGCCTGTGCAATCCGGTCTCCGTGCAGCACGACGAACACCAGCGCCGCGATCACCGTGTACATGGCCGGATCCCAGACCACGAAGATCCAGCTCCCGTTCCAGTAAGTCGCCAGGTTGTCCACCAGCCACTCGGTCAACAGCAGCCAGGCGATCACCAGCAAGCCCAGCGTCACGAGCGTCTGGCGCTGGTTCAGGCGCTTGGGCAGGACGTTCAACGCCAGACCGAGCACGAAAGACGCAAGCGAACCGGGCAGGGCGCTTGTGATGAATTCGCGTCCGCCGTAACCGGCCTCGCCGTAATGATTGATCACCCCGACCCGCCATGCCACCGTGACCGCGAAGGCCATCAGCAGCACCATCGGCATGCCGATTCGCCGGCTCAACAGCACGATGCCGGGCAGCACGATGTAGAACATCAACTCCACCGGCAGCGTCCACCAGACCCCGTTGAGCGGCCGGGTCATCCACGGCGGCAGATGAATCCACAGCGTGGCGTTTCGAACCAGATCGGCCCAGTCTGGCAGCCGCATCAGTTCCGGAAGCCACCATGCGATCAGCAGCAGCGCCGGCAGTTGGAGCCACGCGGCCGGATAAATGCGCAGGAACCTGCGGCTCCAGTAGCGCGACAGCGTTCCTGAATCGAGCGGCTGTTCGAGCAGCTTGCCGCCCAGCAGGTAGCCGGAAAGCACGAAGAAGAGCGGCACGCCCAGCCAGCCGAAATTGACCGGGCGAAACGGCTGCCAGTGGAAGCCGGCCCACTCGACGCCGCGAAAGGCAAGATTGAGGTCGGGAAAGAATGCGTTCCAGTGAAAAAGCAGCACGCCCATGGCCGCAATTCCCCGCAGCGCATGAAGCGCCGGGATGAAATTTCGATTCGGCAGGCCGACTGGGTGCGCTGGCGTCACTGGATGGTCTGTTCGCTTTGTGGGAGGTGCAGCAGGTGAATCCGCGGACCTGCGCGTGTAGTATGCAGCGACACCGAATCCAAATGGAGCCACATCGACGATGCCTTTCTCACGACATTCGCTTTGGCCGGGCGCCGCCGTCGCGCTTCTCGCATCATGGGCCTGCTGCGGTCCGCTTGCCGCGCAAGCCGACGACAACAGCGCCGCGAGCGTATTTTCCGGCCTCGCGGTGCGTGACATCGGCCCGGCGGTCACGTCAGGGCGGATAAGCGACTTCGCCATGCATCCGGACGGCTGGCAGACGTTCTACGTCGCCGTGGCCTCGGGCGGGGTCTGGAAGACCACCAACGGCGGGATCACCTGGACGCCGATCTTCGACGACCAGGGCTCGTATGCCATCGGGGTGGTGGAACTGGACCCGAACAATCCCGAAACCGTGTGGGTCGGGACCGGCGAGAACAACGCGCAGCGCTCGGTGGGCTTCGGAGACGGCGTCTACAAGTCCGTCGACGGGGGCAAGTCCTGGCGCAAGAAAGGGCTGGAGACCTCCGGACACATCGGCAGTGTCGTGATCGATCCGCGCGATTCGAACGTCGTTTACGTCGCCGCCCAGGGACCGCTGTGGAGCGCCGGCGGCGAGCGCGGCGTCTACAAGAGCATCGATGGCGGCGACAACTGGAAACGCGTACTGAACATCGACGAGCACACCGGGGCCAACGAGGTGCTACTGCATCCCGAAAACCCCGACCTGCTCCTGGCCTCGACCTGGCAGCGCCGCCGTCACGTCTGGACGCTCATCAACGGCGGGCCCGGCAGCGGCGTTCACCGCTCCACGGACGGCGGCGAGACCTGGACCGAGATCACCGCCGGGCTTCCGGCCGAGGACATGGGGCGGATTGGATTGGCGTTCGCACCGTCGCGCCCCGACACCGTCTACGCGATCATCGAGACCGACGATGAAGGCGAGGGCGTATACCGCTCGACGGACTTCGGTGCGAGCTGGGAAAAGCGCTCGAGCTATGTCGCCGGCAGCCCGCAGTACTACAACGAGCTGATCGCCGACCCGACCGATCCGGATCGCGTCTACTCGATGGACACCTTCCTGCACGTCACCAACGACGGCGGTGCGACCTGGGAGATGGTCGGAAGCGCCCACAAGCACGTGGACGAGCATGCGTTGTGGATCAATCCGGACAATCCGGACCACCTGATCACCGGCAACGACGGCGGAATCTACGACAGTTTCGACCGGGGGGCCAACTGGCGCCACGTCGAGAACCTGCCGATCACCCAGTTCTACCGCGCAACCCCCGATAACGCCGAGCCGTTCTACAACGTCTACGGCGGCACCCAGGACAACGCAACGCTGGGCGCGCCCTCGCGCACCACCAAGACCCAGGGCATCGTCAACAGCGACTGGTTCGTGACCCTGGGCGGAGACGGGTTCAAGCCGCAGATCGATCCGAACAACCCCGACATCGTCTATTCGCAACTGCAGTACGGAATGCTGGCGAGGTTCGACCGGCAAAGCGTCGAGCGCGTGTTGATCACGCCGATGCCCGGGCCGGACGAAGACAACTACAAGTGGAACTGGAATTCGGCGTTCATCATCAGTCCGCATGCACCCAAACGCCTTTATTACGCGGCCGAAAGAATTTTCCGTTCCGACGACGGCGGCGACAGCTGGCGTGCGTTCAGCCCCGACCTGACGCGCGATCTTGACCGTAATCAGCTGGAAGTCATGGGTCGGGTCTGGAGTATCGACTCCATTGCCAAGAACGATTCGACGTCGATGTACGGCTCGATCATCTCGCTGTCGGAGAGTCCTCTGGTCGAAGGCCTGATCTATGCCGGCACCGATGACGGCCTGATCCAGGTCACCGAGAACGACGGCGGGGACTGGCGCCGGCAGGCCGAGTTCGGCCAGGTGCCCGACATGACCTACGTCAGCGACGTCCAGGCCTCGCTGCACGACGCCGATGTCGTGTTCGCGACCTTCGACAACCACAAACGTGGCGATTACAGGCCCCACGTCTATCGCAGCACGAACCGCGGCAAGTCGTGGCGCTCGATTTCCGGGAACCTGCCGGAACGCGGCCCCGTGCACACCATCGTCCAGGACCACGTTGATCCCGACCTGCTGTTCGTCGGCACCGAGTTCGGCGCCTGGTTCACCCAGGACGGCGGCGAGCACTGGAGCGAGCTGTCGGCCGGCATGCCGACGATCGCCGTGCGCGACCTCGAGATACAGCGCCGGGAAAACGACCTGGTCATCGCCACCTTCGGTCGCGGCATCCGCATCCTCGACGACTACCGGGCGCTGCGCACGCCGGCCGCCGAAGTGCTCGAGGCCGAGGCGACACTGTTCCCGATTCGCGACCCGTGGCTGTACGTCGAGGACGACGTCTGGGGCTTCGGCCCCAAGGGTTTCCAGGGCGAAACCTATTTCACCGCCGATAATCCGCCTTACGGCGCCGTGTTCACCTACTACCTGCGCGACGGCTACCAGACGCTGGCCGACGAGAGACGGGAAGCCGAGCGCAAGCGTCGGGAGGCCTACGGCGACAACCCGTACCCGGCCTGGGAGCGTTTGAGGGACGAGTCGCGCGAGGATCCGCCGCTTCTGATCCTGGAAATTACCGCCGACGACGGCCAGGTGGTTCGAAGAATCGCCGGTCCGCACGCCAAGGGCCTGCACCGCGTGGCCTGGGATCTGCGTCATCCCGCCCCGGATCCGGTCGACCTGTCTTCCGGCGGGTTCCGGGCCCCGTGGGATTCAGAGCCGCAAGGCGTGCTGGTCTCGCCCGGGACGTACAACGTCCAGCTGTTCAAGCGCGTTCGCGGCGAACTCGCCGCGCTCAACGAACCGCAGCCGTTCGAGGTCGTCAAGCTCGACCGCGGACAGTTCCGGCCGGATTCGCTTCAAGACCATGAAACCAGGATGCTGGCCGCATCCGACCTGAGCCGCGCCGTGCAGGGTGCAAGCCGGGCGCTGGGCGAACTGAACGAGCGCGTGGATCACCTGAAGGTCGCGCTTCGCGACACGCCCGAGGCCACCGATTCGCAGCGTCGACGCCTGGATACGATCGAAGATCGCCTCGACGATATCGCCGTCGACCTGAGCGGCGACCCGCTCAAGGCCGGCGCCAACGAGCCCCGCCCGATGTCGCTGTCTGAACGCGTGGGCATGTTCACCTGGGCGCACTGGAATGCGTTGGCGGCCGTGACCGGCAACCAGGCCAAATCCCTGGAGATCGCCCGGACGCAGTTCGACGACATTCAGTCGCGGTTGCAGAAGGCGGCCGCCGACCTGCAGCTGCTCGAGGATGAGCTGGCCGGTGTTGCGCCCTGGACGCCGGGACGCATTCCGCGGCTGGATGATTGAATCAACGCCTGGCGAGCCGGGCGATCTCCCGGCTTGGGACTTGCTGTTGCTGCTGCATGAAAAAGGCCCGCCGATCGGCGGGCCTTTCCTTTAGCCTGAAGTTCTCCGATAGTGCTGCGATAAAACGTCTCTATTTCAATGGCATAGCGGCATTCCGCCGTGCGCTGACTGGCTACAGCCTGATTTGGGTGGCC
>PBLG01000047.1 GCA_002722315.1 Lysobacterales bacterium
ACATTATTGACAACCTCCCCGCTCAAAACGACGAAACCCCTTGAAAGATCAAGGGGTTTGCCAATAAACAGCCGTTTTTTCGATCAGAACTTCAGTCTAGGGAACCTCTGAATAACTCTGCACGGGCGCGACGGCGCCTTTGCGGGAGGCTCCGGCTTGGCTTGGGCGAGCGTGGTTTGGTTGTTCCAAATAAGCGAGCACAAACAAGCCGGAGGACCCGCAAAGGCCCGGCTTTGCTGCGGCGCTTCACTGGCGGCGCGCCGGCGTGCACAATGCACGCTGGCACATCGCCCCCGTTTGGAACGCCCCGATGACCCCGGAAAACGTTTTTCAGATCGCCCAGCCGCTGGCGCTCGCAGGCTGGGCCCTGCTGCTGTTTGCGCCGCTGATGCCCGGATTCGCCGACCGGGTGGCCGGCTACGGCATTCCGATCCTGCTCGCGCTGGTCTACATTGCGATGATGATCGCCTACCTGCCCGGCAGCGAAGGCGGCTTCGCCAGCCTCCCCGAAGTCATGAAGCTGTTCACGGTACCCGGGCTGGCGATGGCCGGCTGGCTGCATTATCTGGCTTTCGATCTGTTCATCGGCGGCTGGGAAGTCCGCGCCGCGCGGCGCGATCGGATTCCGCACTGGCTGGTCCTGCCCTGCCTGGTGCTTACGCTGCTGGCCGGGCCGATCGGGCTGCTGCTGTTCCTGGCGCTGCGCTACGGCAGGCGCCGGTTGAAGGCTGACCCGGCGACGGCCTGAATCCACGCGATTGCCCGGACGCCTCAGCGCCTGGCTTCGAGGACGTCTTTCAAAACGACGGTGTGGTTGTGTTCCCGGTCCGCGGCGGCGGTCACCAACGTCAGGCCGGGGTCATCGGCCATCCGCGCCAGGCGGTCGAGCCCTTCATCCGCGTCGCGAAGTTCTTCGGCGTACCTGCTGCGAAACTGCCGCCAACGGCCCTCGACATCTTCGTGGAACCACTTGCGAAGTTCGTCCGACGGCGTGACCGCCTTGCACCACTCGTCCAGATCCGCGTCCTTCTTTGCGACCCCACGCGGCCAGATTCGATCGACCAGCACGCGGCAGCCGTCATCCTCGGAAGGCTCGTCGTAGATTCGTTTGAGGCGAATCATCCGTCCAGTCCTCAGGCGAGATTCGATCCCAAGCTAGCAGCTTGTCCGTCACGACGTCAAATTCGATGGTCACACGAAAAACCCCGCGCGGCGGCGGGGCTGTTCGTATCTGGCGGAGAGGGAGGGATGACTGCACGACCTTCGGTCGCTGGCCCTTCGGGCTCGCCAACCGCCTTCGACGCCAGGTCTCGTGAACTCGCTGCGCTCGGTTCGAACCAGATCCCGGTTCGCTCCGACTTGTCCATCGATTCTCGGGAAGATGCTTCGGGAAGCCGCCATCTCGCCGCAAAGGCTTTGCGCTCGATTCCGAGCGCCCTGTCCGCCAGATACGAAAAACCCCGCGCGGCGGCGGGGCTGTTCGTATCTGGCGGAGAGGGAGGGATTCGAACCCCCGGAAGGCTACAAACCTTCAACGGTTTTCAAGACCGCCGCATTCGACCGCTCTGCCACCTCTCCTGATTCGGTCTTGATGAAATTGGCGGAGAGGGAGGGATTCGAACCCTCGGTACGGTTCAACCCGTACACTCACTTTCCAGGCGAGCCCGTTCGACCACTCCGGCACCTCTCCGTTCCTGGCGCATGCGTACTGGTACGCACCAAGCCGATTATTGTATCGCGCTTCCCGCCTTTCGGCAAAGGGCTGTTGAAAAATCGTCTCGGACTTTTGCCAGACCCGTCGCCTATGGGGACTCGCACGCAGCCATTCGGTAGGCCGATCGGAACGCCACTGGCCTCGGCCAAGGCCTTGTCCAGCGAGTTGCGCGGATGTTGCAGAAAGGCGGGGTGAACTAGAATAAACAATCCATCAAACCGGGGCAGTCCGATGACCGCATCTTCAGGAAAGCTGGAGCTGAGATCGACGCTCGAATGCCCCAGGTGCGGGCACAGGACGCTCGAGGAAATGCCGGAGAATGCCTGCATCCGGCGCTACGAGTGCACCGGATGCGGCACTTTGTTGGCGCCGCTGGACGGGGATTGCTGCGTATTCTGCTCGTACGGCGATGTACCGTGCCCACCGGTGCAGGCCGGAGGCTGTTGCTGACTCGAATTCAGGATGCCCGGCATCCGTCATGATTCTCGGCTCGTGCGCCGAACCGCGGGCTCCGGATTGCGCCCTGGGCCGCGTCCGGAACCGGAAACCGCAAGCGATCAGGCGGGCTTTTCGAAAACGAAGATGCCCCAGGCCAGGTAACCCTTGTGGCCGCCGTCTACCCAATGCTGCAGGCCTGCCTGCATGCGTTCGATGTAGTCCTCGCTGACGCCGCGATCGCGCAATTCCCCGGCGTTCTCGATCAGCGCCTGGCGTACGCGCGCGTAATGGCGAGGCAGCTGGTGCGAATGATCGTCGAACTCGACTTCCTTCATGCCCAGTTCGCCGAGGGTCGAGCGGTAGAACGCCGGCGAGCCCAGCGAATCCAGGTGAATGCGATCGTAGATCGGCTGCAGCCGGTCGGTGGGCGCATCGTCGGCCTGCATCGGATCGGTGAACACCAGGCGGCCGCCGGGCTTGAGCACGCGCACCGCTTCGGCGCAGACCCTGGCGCGATCACCGGAATGCAGGAAGGCGTCCTGAGACCAGACGAGGTCGAATGCATCCTCGCCGAAATCCAGCGCCGTGAAGTCTCCGTCGACCACTTCGATGTTGCGATCGAGACCGGCTTCGATGTTCATGCGCCGGTTGCGCTCGTTCTCGACTTCGCTCAGGTTCAGCGCCACGCACTGGCAGCCGAAATGCTCGGCCAGGTAGCGCATGGATCCGCCGTAGCCCGCACCCAGGTCGAGCACCCGGCTGGCCGGATTGATGTCTCCGGCAAGCTCGGCCATGCGATGAACGGTTCGGCGACTTGCGTTGGCGATGGGCTCGTCATCGGACCGATAAAGTCCGATATGGATATCCTCGCCACCCCAGATGTGGAAATAGAAATTGTCCGCATCGGTGCTGTTGTAGTAAGCACGCGCAGTCTCGACGACTTCGGAATACTGTGGGCTGCTCATGACTTGTCGACCTCGCCCGCGGTAAGCGACTCGTCTTCTTCTATATCTTCGGCGCCGTAGTACTTCTTCTCGGCGACGTGAATGTAGAAGTCGGCGGTACCGGTACTTTCCTCGTCTTCGAAATCGGCGTAGGTGGATATCTTCTGGAACCCGACTTCCTGCATCAGCCCCCGCACATAATCACGGCGAATCGGGCACATGTTCAGGTAATACACCGAGTCGTCCGGGAAGGTGTAGCGGAATCTCGCAAGCCCTTCGTCGACGTGCTCCGGCTCGGCACTGACCTGGTGGCCGCAGTAGTAGAACTTGTGCTTGGTGGAGAAGCCATCGTCCAGGATCGAGTCATAGTTGCGCTGGTCGAGAATCAGGCAACCGTCGTGCTTGAGCACCGCATAGAACTCGGCAAGCGCCTTGCGCCGGTCGCGTTCATCGAACAGGTGGTTGAACGAATTGCCCAGGCAGATCACGGCGTCGTATGCGGCATGCACATCCCGGTTCAGCCAGCGCCAGTCGGCCTGGATGGTCCTGAGGATATGGCCGCGCTTGCGACCGTTTTCGAATGCCTTGGCCAGCATTGCCGCCGAGCCGTCTACGCTGCAGACTTCGAAGCCGGCTTCGATCAATCGAACCGAATGAAAACCGGTACCGGTGGCGACGTCAAGAACGCGCTTGGCGCCACGTTTCTTGAGCAGCTCGATGAAGAAGTCTCCCTCGCTCTCGTAGCGCGCGTCCCAATCGATGAGCTCATCCCACTTGTCGACAAAGCCTTCGACGTATTCCTGCTGGTAATGGTCCGTGTCACGGACCTCGACCGGATCCTTGCCGAAATCCTGTGAGCTTTCCAGTTCTGCAGTGCTTGACTGTGTGATAGTGGCCTCCTTTCGATAGCGTTACGGGAACAGGACTCGTCGTTAAGCGGAAAAGCGCGCGCACCGGCGCAGCGCGCGGTCTGCAACAACGAGGTTCGAAATCAGATTGTTCATGAAAGACTTGCGAAACACGCCTTTATACGAGCGATGGACACGTTGAACTCCTCCATCGAACGCTTTTAGCGCGAACGCGTTTCTTGTTACGTTTTTGTTGCGCGGTTGCCGAAGTTCTCACCTCGGTCATTTCTTTATCATAACGCGAACGCGCCCGCGTTTCACCCCCGCTTCACGTCGAATGCGGAACCGGGGCCGATTTCGACGCTAAATCTCAGGGAACCTCCGAACAGCTCTGCGCGGGCGCCGTCGCGCCCGCGCAGAGCTGTTCAGAGGTTCCTTAGACGTCCCGGCGCCTGATCCAGTCGACGGTCTGGTCCAGCGAGGAATCAGGGCACTGTCCCCGACCATCGAGCACGGAGCCGAACTCGGCGGCCAGTCGCTTGCCTTCCTCCACACCCCACTGATCGAAGACGTTGACACCCCAGATCACGCCGAGCAGGTAGACCGCATGCTCGAAGTTCGCAAGGAGTTCACCCACGCTCTCGGGTTCGACGGCGCGCGCCAGCATCAGCACGACAGGGTTGTTGCCCGGCAGCGCTCGCGACCGGTCTTCGGCAGGTTTGCCCTGGACCAGGGCGCTGGCCTGGCCGAGCAGGTGCGAAAGCTGGTCGCGCGACCAGGCGTCGGGCCCCTCGCCGCACTTCACGCTGCCCAGCAGCAGCATGGGATGGCGCGTAGTGCCCTGGTGCAGGGCCTGAAACAGCGAGTGCTGCAGGTCCGTACCGGCCCCGCCGAACACCAGGGGCGAGGTGTGCGCCGATATCGGCGCGCCGCTCAGGTCGACGGATTTGCCCAGGCTCTCCATGACGAGCTGCTGAAGGTATTCGGCCAGAAGCCGCAGGGCCGGGTCGTAGCTGACCACGCCCAGCGTATCGAATCCGCCGCTGCGCACCAGCCAGTCGAGTACCCGCGCCAGGGCGCAGGCCGGCGAGGCCGTCAGGTCGCCCGTCAGGAGTTTGTCCGCCTGCTCTGCCCCGGCCAGCATCCGCTGCCAGCGGTCGGGGCCGATGCGCGCCGCCGCGCTCAGACCGACGCTCGACCAGAGCGAGAATCGCCCGCCGGTCCAGCCTGGAAAGGCCAGAATGTTCTCCTCGGGAACGCCGAATGCCAGGGCGCGATCGACGTTGGCAGTCGCCGCCCATGTGCGCTGGACACCTTCGGCGCCCAGCCAGTCGCGTATCACGGCCGCCTGGCTCAGGGTTTCGCTGGTCGAGAAGCTTTTCGAGGCCGCGACAAGCGCTGTCGTTTCCGGGTCCAGTCGATCCAGCAGGCGACTGATTCGTCTTGAGTCCAGCGTGGCCAGCCATTCCACGCGTACCGCGCCATCGCCGGGATCGAGCGCGTCGGCGACAAGCCTGGGACCGAGATCGGAACCCCCGATGCCGGCGTGCAGGATCGTCTTGACAGGGGTTTCGCCGCGATACAGGCGACCCGAAAGATCCAGCAATCGCTGCCGGGAATCCTCGATGATCGCGGCGTCGGCCGCCGCCGCAATTCCGCCGGGCTGGCCGGCGCGAAGCGCCATGTGCAGCGCCGGCTGATTTTCCGAAGGATTGACGATGGCACCGGAGAACAGCTCGGCGACTGCGCGCCGAAGACCGTCGTTGCAGGAATCATCGAAAAGCGTCCGCCAGTCGGCCAGTTTCAGCGGCGTGCGGCTCGCATCGAGGCGCCAATGCGAAGTGCTGCAGACCATTTCGCTGGTGCGCCCGGGTTCATCGCGCAGCAGGGCGCGAATGTCCGGCGTGTTGTTTTTATGCAACAAGAGCCTGGCGCTCAGGCCGCCTGTGCCGGTATCTCGCCCGCCACGCGCGCCACGCGGTTGTTTTCATCCGGGTAGACGAGTTTCGGTCGGTGTGCGCCCGCCGCAGCCTCGTCCAGCGCGCCGTAGGCGCAGATGATCAGCAGATCCCCGGGTGACGCCTTGTGCGCGGCCGCCCCGTTGACGCTGATCATGCCAGAGCCGGCTTCGCCGCGAATGGCATAGGTGACGAACCGTTCGCCGTTGGCAATATTGTAGATATGTATTTGTTCGTACTCGAGAATTCCGGAAGCCTCGAGCAGATCTTCATCGATGGCGCAGGACCCTTCGTAATCGAGCTCCGCGTGGGTCACGGTAGCCCTGTGGATCTTGGCTTTGAGCATGTTCAGATTCATCGAAATATTCCGTTCAGTTCGCAGATGTCGCTCCACCCAAAAAAAAGCCTCTCCCCGGTGACGGGGAGAGGCAGCGTGTCGGAGTGATGTACCTCAATTCGCGCCCTGACACCTTGATTGCCGTTGCGGGATTACCAAGGTTCGTGGTAACTGTACCACAAGATTTGGCAATTTCCAAGCCTGATTTGCGAATCAGAGACAAGATTGTCTCGTAACCGCAACATTGTCGATCAGCCGGGCCGATCCGAGACGGGCGGCCGCGAAAATCCGGTCGTTTTTCCCATCCGGCGGACCCAGGTTCTCGGCGTTTCGGAACTCCACGTACTCCGGCTTGAAGCCCAGGGCGTCGAGACGCTCCATTCCAGACAGCCGAAGCGCTTCGAAAGTTCCCGGATCCCGCTCTCGCGCGGCCTCCGCGAGGGTTCCGAGCACCCGGTAGAGTCCGGGGGCGATCGCCCGTTCCGATTCCGTCAGATAGCGATTGCGCGAGCTCATCGCCAGTCCGTCGGCCTCCCGCACGGTCGGCAGCGCGTCGATCGTCACGGGTATGGAGAACTCCTCGACCATCCGACGGAGAATCACCAGCTGCTGGTAATCCTTTTCGCCGAACACCGCCCGCTGCGGTCGCACCTGCCAGAACAGCCGCATGACCACGTTGCAGACGCCGTCGAAGTGCCCGGGGCGGTGTGCGCCGCACAGGCATTCGGCCAGCGCGGCCGGGGGAAGGACCGAATAACGGCTTTGTTCGGGGAGCGGATACATCGTCGCCACGTCGGGCGCCCAGACCGCATCGCAGCCCACCGATGCCAGCGCCTGGAGATCCTCGGCCAGGGTGCGCGGGTACCGCTCGTAGTCCTCGCCGGGCCCGAACTGGGCCGGATTGACGAAAATGCTGGCGATTACCGCGGCTTCGCCGGCGGCGTGCTCGACCAACGCCAGGTGGCCGGCGTGGAGATTCCCCATGGTCGGCACGAAGTTCACCGGACCGGGCTGGTCGTTGCGCCAGGCCTCGAGCGCGTCGAGCGTATCGAGGACCGGGATAGCCTCAGGACGGGTCGGCATAGGATTCGTCGTCGGCGGGGAACCGCCGTTCGCGAACGGCGGCGACGAAGGCGCGAACGGCCGCATCGACGGATTCCGAACCGGCCAGGAAGTCCCGCACGAACCGCGGCCTGCGCCCGCTGCCTATGCCCAGCGCATCGTAGGAAACAAGGACCTGGCCGTCCACCCGCGCCCCCGCGCCGATACCGATGACGGGGATGCCGAGGTTGGCCGCCACCTCGGCCGCCAGCCCGCGCGGAATGCACTCCAGCACCAGCATGGCGCAGCCGGCCCGCTCCAGGGCGCCGGCTTCCTCGATCAGCCGTGCACGCGCCTCCGGAGCCCTGGCCTGCACCCGGTAACCGGAAAGCTGGTGGACCGATTGCGGCGTCAGTCCCAGGTGTCCGCACACCGGCACGCCGAGCCCGGAGAGCCGGCTGACGATATCGACCACGGCGGACCCGCCCTCGAGCTTGACCATCTCGGCACCGGCCTGCATCAGCGTCCGCGCGGTCTCGATCGCAACGGACTCACTGGAATAGCTCAGAAACGGCATGTCGCCGATCAGCATCGCGCGCCGCGCGCCGCGCCGCACGCATTCGACGTGATAAGCCATATGATCGACGGTGACCGGCACGGTGGAATCGCGGCCCTGGATGACGTTGCCCAGCGAGTCGCCGACCAGGATGCAGTCGATACCGGCCGCATCGAAAACGCCAGCCATGCCTGCGTCGTAAGCGGTCAACATGGCGATCGGCGTCCCGGCCCGCTTCATCTCGGCCAGGCGCGCGACTGTGATCTTGGACTGGTCGACCATCCTCAGGCTCCTTTTTCCGAAGCGTCGGGTTGTGCGCAACGAACGCCGCCGGCGTCGAGGGCGTCCAGCAGTTCGACGACGCGCGCCAGCCCCGGAACCTCCAGCCTCGGCACCAGGTCGGCCAGCGGCTTGAGCACGAACGCCCGGCGGGCCATTCGCGGATGCGGCACCACCAGATCGGCGTGCCGAATCACGGCGTGTCCGAACAATAGCAGATCCAGATCGATTGTTCTGGGCCCCCAGCGGCGATCGGGATCGCGAGCGCGACCGAGGTCGTTCTCGATCCGCTGCATTCGTCCGAGCAGCTCCAGCGGCTCCAGCGCCGTGTCCAGCTCGGCGACGGCATTGAGAAACTCCGGTTGATCAGCGTCCCCCACCGGCGCTGTCCAGTACCGCGGCGAGCAGCGAACCAGGACACTGCGGGGCAATTCGGCGAGCTCGGCCAGCGCTCTGTCCAGCAGTTCGTGAGAATCGCCCTGGTTGCTGCCCAGGCCGATGAACGCGCGAGTCATGAGCCTTGACGGGTCTTCGGCTGCTGCTTCTTTCGGCTACCGAAGATCATCTCGTTGCGCGTCTCGGCGTCCACTTCCTGCACTTCCGTCCACCATTTCGCCAGCTCGGCGGCCGCCGGATCCTCGTCGGCGCGCAGCAGCAGGAAGTCGTAGGCCGCGCGGAACCGGCGTTCCTGCAGCAGGCGCATCGCGCGCTTGCCCCGCCGCTTGTCGAAGCGCGGCTGAAACATCCAGATTTCCTTGGCCATGGTCGAAAAACGTCGGTGGATGGAAACCCGGCTCGTATATTTCGAAAATACCTTTTCGCCGGCAGCGGCCAGCGCCTCCACCGGTGGCTGACCATTCTGCTCGCGCCGCCTTGCCTCTTCCCGGGCGCGCGGCCAGAACAGGGCCGCGAACAGGAATCCGGGCGTGACCGGCTTGTCTTCCGCAACCCG
The DNA here is from genome assembly GCA_002722315.1 of Lysobacterales bacterium. Taxonomy (GTDB): domain Bacteria; phylum Pseudomonadota; class Gammaproteobacteria; order Xanthomonadales; family Wenzhouxiangellaceae. The sequence goes on from PBLG01000047.1 coordinate 9,068, forward strand.
CTGGTCGGTATTGCAGAACGCCTGCTCGATCAGCCTCGGCGGATTCTCGGGCGAATCCAGCAGACCCGGGAACAACTCGTGCCAGAGGCGGTATTCGACCAGCGTCTTGAAACCGTTCCAGGCGCCGCCGCCCAGCAGCATCTTCAGCAACTCGTCGAGCAGGCGCGCCGGCGGAATGTCTGCCAGCAGCGGCGCCATTTCGGGGATTGGTGCCTCGCTGGGACCATCGATCTCCAGCCCGAGCTTGGACTTGAAACGAATGGCGCGCATCATCCTGACGGGATCCTCGCGGTAGCGCAGTTCCGGATCTCCGATCAGCCTCAACTTGCGCCGGGCCACGTCCGCGTAGCCGTCGGTGTAGTCGCGTATGGTTTCGTTGCTGGGATCGTACATCAGCGCGTTGATGGTGAAATCACGCCGAATGGCGTCCTCGGCCTCGCTGCCGAACACGTTGTCGCGCAACACGCGGCCACCGTCCTCGACGCTGCGCTCGCCGGTATCGCCGGTGCCTCTGAAGGTGGCCACCTCTATTATTTCGCGCCCGAAGCGCACGTGCGCCAGGCGGAAGCGGCGCCCGATCAGCCTGGCATTGCGGAACAGTTCGCGCACCTGCTCGGGGGTGGCGTCGGTGCCGATGTCGAAATCCTTCGGCGTGAATCCGAGCAGCAGGTCGCGCGGCGCACCGCCGACCACGTAGGCCTTGAAGCCGGCGCTCTGGAGCCGATCGGTGACTTTCAGCGCGTTGTGGCTGATACGATCACGCGCGACCTTGTGCTCGCTGAGCGGAATTTCCTGGAATGAGTTGTTCAAGCGGTTCTTATATAATTGCGGTTTCGGGCGCCAACACGTTGGCTACCATGGCGGGCGCGGAACACGCCCGGGCCGAAAGGTCCATAGTCTACCACCAGCCTCGCGCAAGTCCGCGCGCGCGTGGCTGTTCGCAAATCGGTCAGGAAATCAACCAGGATCTACAGATATGACGTTCGTTGTTGTCGAAAACTGCATCAAGTGCAAATACACCGATTGCGTGGAGGTCTGTCCGGTCGACTGCTTCCACGAGGGGCCCAACTTCCTGGTCATAGACCCCGAAGAATGCATCGACTGCACGCTGTGCGAGCCGGAATGCCCGGTCCAGGCCATCTACCCCGAAGACGACCTGCCTGCCGACCAGCAGAAATTCCTCGAACTCAACGCCGAACTCTCGCTCGAGTGGCCCGTCATCACCGAACGCAAGGACCCGCCCCCCGACGCCGAGGAATGGGAAGACAAGCCCGACAAGCTCAAGCTGCTGGAGCGCTGAGCACCTCGATACCGGATTCGGCGGGCATCGATCGCTTCCGTTCGACGCGTGGCGAGGCCCTCAGCGATCGATGCCCGCCGAATCCTCGCCCTGTAATACTCGCGGAATTCCGAGCCTGCCTGGGCAGGCTCCCCACGGACCCGTTGTAGTGTTCGGCGGCATGCCTGGGGTTCGGCCCAGGGTCACCTCACACTGAACAGAATCAATCCAGGGATACGTCTTCGCAGAGCGTCGCGAGCGGGCGGCCGACGGTGGGCGCCCCCGGATCGGCGCCCGGGGCAGGCTCCGCGCAGGAACCGCAGTGCACATAAGGGCCATGAGGATTGGACTCACCCTGTCGCCGGGCGCCGACAGCGCGCTGCGCAGTAGCGCCACGGCGATTTTTCAGCCGAGGCGTTCTTGGAGGCGCGCCAACACAAACTCCGCCTGCTGCATCGCCAGCACGTTGCCGTTCTCGTCAAGAATGGCGACACGCGTGGTATCGGTGGTTTCGCGCTGCACCTCGAACAGGTAAGTGCCGCTGAAGTTGATGTAGTCGGGAGACTTCCAGAACAGGAATATCTTCGAAAACCAACCGCGGTCGGAGACCAGGATGGGCTCATGGCTGAACTTCACCCGGTAGCGCCGCTGGTCGTTCAGGACGCGGTCAATGGCCATGTCGCCGCGATTGAGGGCGAAACCGAGACGACGCCAGACGCTGGCGGCCTCGTCATCCACCTCGAGGTACAACCCGGTGGGGCCGAACCTGATTCTCGAGCGCGCCTTTTCGGCCTCGGCCGAGGTGAGCACCCTCGGCGGACGGGTTTCGTCCCCTCGCGCGGCCAGTTCCGGCAGCGCATAGCCCGGAATCTCGAAAGTGGCCCGTGTTTCCGGCGAACTGAGGCCCTCGGGCACCCGAAGCGGCGGAATCTCTTCGCTGGCCGCGTAGATCGGTTCCTCGTTACGGTTGAAACTGCAGCCGGCCGCCATTCCGGCAACCAACAGTATCGGGACGATCTTCAATATATGAATCTGTTTCTTGATCAAAGCTGGTTCAAACCCTTTGTTCGTGTGCGGTGTTCACTCGACCTCGAGCGACTCTAGCAGGCGGCGACCCGCCGCGTGATGCGATTCATCGAGCTCGACCAGCGGCAGGCGCAGGTCGCGACCGATTCGGCCGGAGGCCGACAGCAGCCACTTGGCCGGGATTGGATTGGACTCGACGCCCAGGAAGCGGTACAGCGGCTTCAATTGCGCATCGATTTCTGCAGCGGCCTCGAAATCGCCGTCGGCAGCCAGTCCGCACATTCGCGACATCGGCGCCGGCGCGACGTTGGCTGCGACCGAGATCACGCCTTTTGCGCCGTGCCGCATGGCCTCCAGCGCCGTCGGGTCGTCCCCGCTGAGCACGTCGAGCCCGGCCTCGGCGTAGCGCGCCACGCGCGCCATGTCCGCGACCGCTTCCTTGATGGCCAGGACATTCTCGTGTGCCGCCAGCGCCAGGGCCGTTTCCGGCTGGATGTCGCTTGCGGTCCGCGACGGAACGTTGTACAGGATCACCGGCGCTTCGACCGAATCGGCGATGGCAAGGTAATGCGCTACAAGGCCGCGCTGCGGGGGACGATTATAGTACGGCGCGACAACCAGCACCGCGTCGGCGCCCAGTTGCGCGGCACGGCGGCTCAGCGCAACCGCGGCGGCAGTCGAGGGCGCGCCCGTGCCCGCCAGCACCGTGCAGCGTCCGGCCGCGGTTTCCAGCGCTGATTCGAGCAACCAGTCGCGCTCGCCGGCGTCCAGCGCGGCCGACTCGCCGGTGGTGCCCGCGACCACGATTCCGTCCGTACCGGCTTCGATGTGCCATTCCACCAGCCGCCGCCAGGCAGCGCGATCGATGCGTTCGCCGCCGGCTTCGAAGGGTGTGACCAGGGCCACGATGGAACCCGCGCAGGAAATCGTCATCGCGGCAGCCGCGGCAATGCCCCGGCGCGACCGATCGGGGCTGAGGAAATATTGTCATTCATTTTTTTCATCGGCACGGCATACTACTTGCGCAGCGCAGTGCTGACAAGTATTCTCGGTTGCGAAAAAGGCACATCAAGCATCGACCGCAAAGTATAGCAAGTTTCTGATTTAACGAAATTTTTACTTGAATTCATGACTCAATCCAATTCTCCTGTCGAATCCCCTTCCCTCCCGGCCACCGGCGGCGAGGAACTCTCCATCCAGTCCTTTCGCGGCGCACCCCTGGTGCTTTACTTCTATCCGCGCGACAACACCCCCGGATGCACCCGGGAAGGCCAGGATTTTCGCGACCTGCACGACCAATTCAAGGCACTGGGCTGCGCCGTGGTCGGCGTGTCGCGCGACAGCCTCAAGACACACGAGAACTTCAAGACCAAGCAGGCGTTCCCGTTCGAGTTGATCGCCGACGCCGACGAGGCGCTGTGCAAGCAGTTCGACGTGATCAAGGAAAAGAACATGTACGGCAAGAAGGTGATGGGCATCGAACGCAGCACCTTCCTGATCGACGCCGATGGAAAGATCGCCCGGGAATGGCGCAAGGTCAAAGTACCCGGGCACGCAGAGGAAGTGCTCGAAGCCGTCCGCGAACTGAGCTGATCCGAATTCCGACCTCCCCGCCGCAACGGAGTGCGCCATGAGCGAAGGCACCCGCCTTTACCTGCTCGATACCAACGTGCTGATGCACGATCCGACGTCGCTGTTCCGCTTCGAGGAACACGACATCTTCCTGCCCATGGTGGTGCTGGAGGAACTCGACGCGGCCAAGAAGGGCATGACCGAGGTGGCACGCAACGTGCGCCAGGTCAGCCGCTTCCTGGGCCAGATGATGAACGGCGGACACGATTTCGAGGCCGGGCTGGAACTCAGGATGCCCGACGGCCTGGATATCCGGATCGGTTCCGGCCGATTGTATTTTCAGATCGAGCAGACCGATCACGACGAGCATCCCGCGCTGCTCCGGGCCAAGGCCGACAACGAAATCCTGCACGCGGCGATCAAACTCAAGGCCGATCAGCCGGATCGCGAGATCGTACTCGTATCCAAGGACATCAATCTTCGGATCAAGGCCGCGATCCACGGCATCCCCGCCGAGGACTACCACAACGACCGCGCGCTGGACGACCTCAGCCTGCTCTACAGCGGCCTGACCACGCTGACCAACGACTTCTGGGACGACTACGGCATCGACGATTCCTGGACCCGGGCCGGCCACACTTTCTATCGCATCAACCGGGTCGAAGGCGACGACTGGCACCCCAACCAGTGCCTGACGCTGACCGGCCAGAACGGCATGGAAGCGCTGGTGCGCGAGGTGACCGACAAGCATTTCGTGCTGCAGGTCTCGGCCGACTTCCGGCACGGCCCCAGGAGCGTGTGGGGCATCAACGCGCGGAACCCGGAACAGAATTTCGCGCTGAACCTGCTGATGGACCCGGAAATCGATTTCGTCACGCTGATGGGCACGGCCGGCACCGGCAAGACCCTGCTGACGCTGGCCGCGGGACTTGCCCAAACGCTGGACGAGCAGATCTACCGCGAGATCATCATGACCCGGGCAACCGTGTCGGTGGGCGACGAGATCGGCTACCTGCCCGGCACCGAGGAAGAGAAGATGACGCCCTGGATGGGCGCGCTGACCGACAACCTCGAGGTACTGACCGAATCCGACGAGCACGGCGGCGACTGGGGCCGAGCGGTGACCAACGACCTGCTCACCTCGCGCATCAAGATCCGCTCGCTGAACTTCATGCGCGGGCGCACCTTCCTGAACCGCTACCTGATCATCGACGAGGCGCAGAACATCACGCCCAAGCAGATGAAGACGCTGATCACCCGCGCCGGCCCGGGCACCAAGATCGTCTGCCTCGGCAATATCGAGCAGATCGACACGCCCTACCTGACCGAAACCACCTCGGGCCTGACTTTCGCAGTGGACCGCTTCAAGCACTGGATGCATTCCGGCCACATCACCCTCAAGCGCGGGGAACGCTCCAGGCTGGCCGACTTCGCCTCCGAGGCGCTGTAGCCAGGCGGATGCAAGCAGCGCCGGGCCGCAGGGACCCTTGAATAACACTGCGTGGAGCGCGTTTCGGTCGGAAAAGCCGGAGTCACCCGCACAGGCGCCTCGCGCCCACGCGGGATTGTTCAGAGGTTCCCTAACTGATCCGGATCAATTCCGGCGCTTCGATGCTGTGTTGAACTAGGGGCTCGATTCGCAAGGGGGTTCCACAGTGGAAATCGAAACCTTTCTCCACGCCATGGTCAAGCACAACGCTTCCGACCTGTTTCTGAGCGCGGGCGCGCCGGCCGGCATCAAGATCGAGGGCAAGACCCGCCGTCTGGGCGAGACGCCTCTCGAGGCGCACCAGGTGCGCGAACTCGCCTACTCCATCCTCAACGACAAGCAGATTTCCGAGTTCGAAAGCGAGCTGGAGCTGAACCTGGCGATCGCGCTCAAGACGCTGGGCCGGTTCCGCGTGAATCTCTACCGGCAGCGGGGCTCCGTTGCGATGGTCATTCGCTACATCAAGGCCAGCATCCCGTCGCTTGAAGAGCTCAGGCTTCCGTCCATTCTCAAGAAACTTATCATGGAGCCGCGCGGCCTGGTGCTGGTGGTCGGCGCGACCGGCTCCGGAAAATCGACCACGCTGGCGTCGATGATCGACTACCGCAACCAGCGCGCCACCGGCCACATCCTCACCATCGAGGAGCCGATCGAGTTCCTGCATCAGCACAAGAAGTCCATCGTCGATCAGCGCGAACTCGGGCTGGACACGCTGAGCTACACCAACGCGCTGAAGAACGCGATGCGCGAAGCGCCCGACGTGATCCTTATCGGCGAGATTCGCGACGCCGAGACCATGAAACACGCGATCGCCTATGCCGATACCGGCCACCTGTGCCTGTCGACGCTTCACTCGAACAATGCCAGCCAGACCATGGACCGGATCATCAACTTCTTCCCCGACACCGCCCACCACCAGCTTTTCGTGGACCTGTCCGAGCACCTCAGGGCCATCGTCAGCCAGCGGCTGGTGCCCACGGTTGACGGCGGTCGGGTGCCGGCGGTCGAAGTGCTGGTCCGCACACCCTATGTCGCCGACCTGATTGCCAAGCGCGACCTGGACGGGCTGAAGGAGGCGATGAAGGACGGTGCGCAGGCCGGCATGCAGACCTTCGACCAGGCGCTTCTGAAGCTTTACGAAGAAGGCCTGATCTCCGAGGAGCAGGCGCTGGCCAATGCCGATTCACGCAACGACCTGAGCCTGGGCATCCGCATGACGCGCAGCCACGGCACCCAGGACGCCCCGAGCGGGCTGGATCTCCAGCAGTGGGAATGACGGCCCGCTGATTGGCGATCGGCCCGCGGCCGATGCGCGCCGGTGGGCGGTTGGCCGGCCATGGTCGGCGATTACCGCGAAAATCAACGATAATCGCGGCCCATGACCTCTTCCAGGCACCATTCAGGCTCCATCGCACTGGTCACCGCCGGCGCGGTGATGATCAGCTTCGCCGCGGTATTCGTACGCCTGGCCGACGTGGCGCCGACCACCTCCGGCTTCTACCGGATGCTGTTCGGGTCCATCGGGCTGCTGGTGCTGATCGGCGTCCAGCCGCGCCTGCACCGGGGCTTTGGCGACGGCTGGCTGGGCTCGGCGCTGATCGCGGCCTTCTTCACCGCCGACATGTGGTTCTGGCACCGCTCCATCCTGTTCATCGGGCCGGGGCTGTCGACGCTGCTGGCCAATTTCCAGGTTTTCGTGCTCGCCGCCATCGGCGTGTTCTGGTTTCGCGAGCGGGTCGGCGCGCGATTCGCCGCGGCGATCGCGCTGGCCGCCGGCGGACTGTGGCTGCTGTTCGGCCAGGAGTGGAATGCCCTGCCGCCCGAATACCGCGCCGGCGTGATCCTCGGCCTGCTGACCGCGCTGGCCTATTCCGGCTACATCCTCAGCCTCAGGGGCTTGCAGATTCGCCAGCCGCATACCCGCGTCGAGGCACGCCTGGCCCAGGTCACGATCCTCACCGGCGTCATGCTGGGCGCGATCAACCTCGTCGAGGGCCACGGCTTCGCGATTCCCGATACGCAATCGCTACTGGCGCTGATCGCGCTGGGCATTGTCTGCCAGGTGCTCGGCTGGCTGGCGATCACCCGCGGCATGCCCGGCCTGCCGGCCTCGCTGGTCGGCCTGCTGCTGTTGCTGCAGCCCACCCTGTCGATGATCTGGGACGCCGCGCTGTTCGGCCTGAGGCTGGAAGTGCTGCAGCTCGTCGGCGCCTTCCTGGCGCTGGCCGGCATCTACCTCGGCATGCGCGCGTCGGCGCAGCAACGTCGCCAGAGTTCGTCAGCGGCGGAATGAGCGCGGGCGAGTTCGTCGCCGCCCAGCCCGGCCTCGACCAGGGGTGGCAAGTCGGCGTCGGCCGGGGCCAGAGTGGACCACGGTTCGGGCAGGCGGCGGGCAACCAGGCCGTGGACACGGGCCTGCATCGGGTCAGGCTCGGGCATGAATTGCCTGCGGGCAAAAGCCTTCCAGGCCCGTCCGACCACGTCCGGGTCGCCGTTCATCACGCGGGCTCTCAGCGCATTCAGAAAACCCAGGTTGAAGCGCGCCATGCGCTCGGCGTTACGAACCATCCAGCCGGTCTCGGTCAGCACCATTCGCGGATCGTCGAGCATTGCGACGAAAAAACCCGGCGGCTGCTGGATCAACGCCTGTTCCAGCCATCGCATGTAAACATCGGGGTCATCGCCCAGCGCGTTGTGGCAGCGCTCGCGCTTGCGCCTGGCTTCTGCGAGCTCGCGTTCCATTCGGGCCGTGCGCTCTTCCCGCATTGCTGCGCGATCCGAGGGGGATTCATCCTCGACCCTCAAGTGCTTATAGGCAATCCCGTCGTCAGGGTTGTACAGCTGCACGATCGAAGCATCAGGCCGCGGCTTGCCCATGATGCAGCGAGACGCTACAGGCGCCAGCGCCAGAAAGGCCTCCGACCACCCGGCCTCGGCCAGCGACCGCAACGAGGCGAGAAACGGCTCACGCTCGTCCTCTGGCAGGTTCCAAACCGCTTCGCCGTCGACGTGCGTGACCACGTTGGGGCCCACCGGACGAGGCCCGCTGCCCAATAAACTCGGTTCGCCGCCGGCGCCCGCTTTGTCGGAGATTGGACGTTCGGCAGGGCCGGGCGGCTGCCCGGCCGAGGTCATCGGCACCGCCGTCTCGACGCGCGCCTGGCCGAGAAACAACCACCATAGAACCACTGCGGCAATCAGGACCAATAGCACCAGAGTGGGCCAAAGAAGACGGGTGCTCCGAGTCATCGTGCCGGCAACTCGACAATGGCCTGAACCCAGGCTTCGGCTTCGCGACGCTGCATCGGCGTCAGTTTTCCTTTAATGCGGTCCAGCTTTCTTCGCAAGCCGCCGAGATCGGCATTCGACATTTCGTCGGGCAAATGCCAATGCCCGACCGGCCCGCTCCGGATGATGCGCAGCAAAGACTCGCCGTAAATCCAGACCCGTTGCGGATCCGGCTGCGCGAAAATCCCCTGCCCCTCAAACAAGACAAGGTTGAAAAGTACTGGAGCATAGCGCTCGCTTAGAAGCTCGCGAACGACATCGATCACGCGCGGCTTCAGTTCGGCGATTTCAACCGCGTTGCCTGCAAAATAAGGCTTCGCGTTGATGAACGCCATCCCGATCCACTGCGCCTTGGCTTCCAGGCTTCCCAGCGCTGCGGCGCGTTCCCACCAATCAAAGGCCGCACCCATCCGTTCTTCCTTGGGCACCGTTTCAACCCCGCCGCATCGAGCCTCCTTCGTCGCCCGCTCGGCCAACTGCCTGGCGATCCAGTCCCCGATCCACTGATCCCGGTCCAGCTGCGCCATCTCGCGGACGGCCTGCTCTGCCACGCCGGGTGCCATCTGCGCAGCGAGTATTTCATCGGATCGCAGCTTGTTCTCGAACGCCTCGGCGCCCGCCTCTTCCAGCTCGTCCAGACTTCGCTCGCTGTAGTCCAAGCACTCGAACAGGCGGTCGCCGATCTCGACCGCAACTTCGGCCTTGACGGCGCCCGACAAGTTGTCGACGGTCGCCACCATCTCGGCATAAGAGCCTTCGATAATCGAGGACGCCGCTGTCTCCGCATCCTCCAGTTCGAATCTTGTATATCGAACGGGGTCGTCCGTATCTCGGCCCGACTCGGCATCCGCTGGAGGATCCGGCAGCCCCGGCCAGAGACCAAGTTCAAGCGCCGCTGCCGGATCGCCCCCAACCGCTTGTACGATCTCTCCGGCCGTCTCCACGTTGCCGCGCTGGACCGACCGGGATGCCGGACCATCGTCCGACTCCGGGCCGCGCATGCCAAACCATGTCGACAGCCCAATCAGGACCGCCAATGCGGCTATGCCTGAGATTCTCCAAAATGAAGCATTCTGCATTTTCACGATTCAACGCCCACTTCAGCCCCTGGATACCATAGCAAACCAGGCGCACCCAGTGGCCGGATGCTCGAGTTCGAGGGGCGTGGTTCATGACGAGGATTCGGTGGGGATCGGTCGCTGAAGGCCTCGCCACGCGTCGAACTGAAGCGACCGATCCGCGCCGAATCCGGCGCCGACGCCCCGAACCCAGCCGACGGAGCGAAACCGGTCATTCAATACCTCTGATTGCACGAGTAAAAAAGGCGCCGCGAGAGACTCGCGGCGCCTGATCTGCTTCGGAACTTCGGACCCGGCGCCGGGCGCCGGGTCCGAGTAGCCGTCTACTCTTCTGAAGCTTCTTCCTCACCTTCCTCTTCGGCGGTGAAGTCGCCGGCGATGGAGATCGTCATGGCCTCGGGATCAAGCCACTTGGCCACGGCCTGGTTGATTTCTTCGAGAGAAACCTCTGCCAGGCGCTTTTCGCGCTCGGCGTTGAAGTACAGGTCGCGGTCCAGGTACAGGCCGGTGTCCAGCAGGCCGGCCAGGCGGCCGTCATCGGAACGGACCAGGCGCTGCTGCTGCAGGAAGCCGGTGCGGCCGGATTCGAGTTCCTCGGCGTTGAAGCCCTGCTCGACCACCTTGACCAGTTCCTCGTCGAGCACTTCCTCGAGCCGATCGCGGTTTTCCGGCGCGTACATGGCAAACGCGAAGAAGCCGCCGTTCTCGTCCTCGGCGCTGGCGTTGAAGTTGCCGCCGACCGCGTAGCTCAGGCCTTCCTCGTTGCGGATCCGGTTGCCCAGGCGCGAGCTCAGGAAGCCGCCGCCCATCATGTAACCGGCCAGCTGCAGCGCCGGGTAATCGGGATTGGTGTCCGACAACGGCATCGACTGGGCGGCAATCAGGACCGCGTTGGCCTTGTCGTCGAGCTGCTCGACCATGCGCTGCGGCGCGACCTGCTCAAACGGATCAGGCACGTGCGCGTATTCGACGCCGGCGGTCCAGTCGCCGAAATGTTCTTCGAGCCGGGCGCGCAGCGCATCCGGGTCGAAGTCGCCGACGAAGGCGATGGTCGTGCCCGGGCCGAAGCCGTAGAAGCGCTGGTGGAAATCCTTCAGCTGATCGACCGTCAGCGATTCCACGCGCGCCTTCGACTCGTCGAACGTGGGCGTGTAGTCCGGATGATCGGACGGCAGCGGGTTCATGTGCCGGTTGAGCTTGCGCGAGGCCACGCCGGCCGGGTCGTCGCTCTGCTGCGCGATCTGGGTCAGGCTCTGGTTCTTGTACTCGTCCAGTTCCTTTTCCGGGAACACCGGGCGCTTGGCGATCTCGGCGACCAGGTCGACCACGTCGAGCAGGTTCTCCCGCTTGGTGTCAATGCTGGCAGAAACCGAGGTCGAACCGCCCAGGTTGAGGCCGGCCTGCAGCTCGTCGACGCGATCTGCGATCTCCTGGCGAGTGTAGTTCTCGGTGCCGCGATTGAGCAGGCTGGCGGTGGCGCCGGGGATGCTGCCCAGCCCGGTCAGCGCTTCCTCGTTACCGATGCGCATCGTGATCGAGCCTCTGACGCGCTCGCCCCGGGTGCTCTTGGGCAGCAGCGCGACCTCGGTGCCGTTGCTCAGTTCGAAGCGGACCACCCGCGACTCGATATTCTCCGGCGTGGCTTCGAAATCCTCGCCTTCCGAACGCTGTTCGCGGCCTTCGTAGCCGGCCAGCAATTCCTCGGGGTCGGGCGTCGGGGCGATGACCGCGCGCTGCGGCTCGTCTTCGGGAATGAAGCGGCCGACCGTGCGGTTGTCGCGCACGATGTAGGTTTCCGCTGCGAGCCGGACGTCGTCGGCGGTGATCTGCTCGAGCCGGTCGCGGTGCAGGAACAGCATGCGCCAGTCGCCGGCGGCGGCCCACTCGGACAGGCCGATGCCGACGCGGCTGCTGTCGTTCAGGGTTCTTTCCATGTCGCTGGTCAACGACGCCACCGCGCGCTTGACTTCTTCTTCGGTCGGCGGGTTGGCTTCGAGATCGGCCAGCGTTTCAAGCGTGATTTCGCGCGCCTTTTCCAGGTCGCCGTCTTCGGGCAGGTTGGCGTATACAAGCAGCAGCGAGGGTTCCGGCAGGCGGAACACGATGGATCCGACCTGGCTCGCGATGCCGGGCTCGACCAGCGCCTTGTACAGACGGCCCGACGGGCTGTCGCCGAGCACGAAGCTCAGCGCTTCGACCGCGGCGAAATCGTCGTGCAGGGCGGAAGGCACATGGTAGGCGGCCATCAGCGTGGGAACGCTTCCGGACCGGCGAACCGTGACTTCACGCGCGCCGTCCTGGTACGGGTCACGGGTGTAGGTTTCCCAGAGCTTGTTGTCCAGGGTACGTTCCGGGGCCGGAATGGCGCCGAAGTACTGCTCGACCAGCTCCAGCGCCTTGTCGGACTCGAAATTGCCCGAGATGATGACCATCGCGTTGTCGGGCTGGTAATAGGTTTCGTAGAAGTTCTTCAGGCGCTCGATGGGCACGTTCTCGAGGTCGGCGCGCGCCCCGATGGTCGAACGGCCGTAGCCGTGCCACTCGTAGGCGGTGGCCATGACGCGCTGCAGCAGCACCCGGAACGGGTTGTTCTCGCCGATCTCGAACTCGTTGCGCACCACGGTCATTTCGCTTTCCAGGTCCTCGGCCGAGATGAACGAGTTGACCATGCGATCGGCCTCCATGCGCAGTGCCCATTCGAGGTTTTCGACCTCCGAGGGCAGCGTCTGGAAGTAGTTGGTGCGTTCCCACCAGGTCGTGCCGTTGGCGAATCCGCCGCGCTCGGAGATCTCCTTCTTGATGTCCTGGTGATCGGGCGTCCCCATGAACACCAGGTGCTCCAGCAGGTGGGCCATGCCGGTCTCGCCGTAGCTTTCGTGCTTGGAACCGACGAAATAGGTGACGTTGACCGTGGTCGTCGGTCGGCTGGAATCCGGCATCAGCAGCACTTTCATGCCGTTGTCGAGCTGGTATTCGCTGATGCCTTCGACCTCGGTGACGAGCTCCGGGCCGTCCTGTGCAAGCGCCTGCAGGGTCATCAGACCCAACAGCGCGATGAATGCAATCCGAAAATGCAGTTTCATTGAAAAATTTCCTGGTTGATGAACAAACTCCCCGGTCCGGATTATGCCCCAGGCGCGTCGACGAGACGTCTGCCATAAGTCACGACCGGCGGGAAGGCCGTGTCAGTCGAAAAGCCGGGCAAAGGCGGCCGCGCGGGCTTCGATGTCGGGCGCGTCGAAAAGGTCCGAGATGACGGCCAGCAGGTCGGCGCCGGCATCGATCAGTGCCGGGGCGTGCTCCAGCGTGATGCCCCCGATCGCGACCACCGGCCTGCCCAGGCGCCGTGCGGCGGTCAGCACTTCGGGTCGGCAGCGTACCGCGTCGGGCTTGGTCGGCGAGGGATGCATGCTGCCGAAGGCGAGATAGTCCGCGCCGCGGGCCGCGAGGTCTTCGGCGCGCCCCAGGTCGTCATAGCAGGACACGCCGACGACCCGGTCCGGGCCGACCAACCGCCGCGCCTGGGCGATCGATACGTCGTCGCGGCCCAGGTGCACGCCGTCGGCATCGATCCCGGCGGCCAGTTCCGGGTCGTCGTTGACGATCAGCAACGCGCCGTGCCGGCGACACAACTCGACAAGGCCCTGCGCCGATTCACGCTGCGCTCTCGACTTGGCCCGATACTGCAGCATGACGGCGCCCCCGGAAAGCGCGCGGGCGGCCGATTCCAGCAGCGCCGTGCCGACCAGCCCTTCGGGCGTGACGGCGTAAAGGCCGCGCTTGTCAGCAAGCCGGGATGGATTCATCTACAATTTCGCGCTATTCGAGACATCATCAGAACTGAACATTATGAGCGAAGCCGAACCCTTCAAGAAGTGGATGTGCGTTGTCTGCGGCTGGATCTACGACGAGGAAATGGGCGACCCCGACAGCGGCCTGGCGCCCGGAACGCGCTGGGACGAAGTGCCCGAATCCTGGGTGTGCCCGGATTGTGGGGCGGGGAAGGAAGACTTCGAAATGGTCGAATTCTAAAAACGCTTCCAGCGCTACTGCGCGAGCCTCTGCCGGCGTCCGGCGGTGCTCGGAATCCTCATGTACCCGGCATGTACACTGCGGTTCCTGCGCTCCGGCGGCCACCGGCATAGGCTCGCTCGCTACGCCCTGGAAGCGTTTTTCCCCGTCTACTGCAACCAAGCCTAATTTCGATATCCGGCGGTGCTCGGAATCCTCATGCACCGGCAAGTGCACTGCGGTTCCTGCGCTCCGGCGGCCACTGCCAGCAATCCGCTCGCTACGCTCTGGGAGCATTTTCCCCTCCGATCTGGTCAAATCCCGAAAAAATTCGCTCGGTTTTACTCGGTCGCAAAACCACCCAGTCACACGACCTGAAAGTCCCTCGCTACGACGCGGCAGCGGATGAGACGGGTTGGAAAACACTTCCAGAGCTACTGCGGGCGCATCCGGGGCCGCAGGTCAGGTTTTTCGTGTTCTTCGTGGTTAATCGCTTTTGACTTTCTCGTCCGATACCGCTACGCGGCAAGGTAGCCGCTGCGGAAACCGGTCTCGTTGAGCTCGAACCAGCGCGCCATGGGCGTGGTTTCGCCGGCGGTGAAGCGCGCCGTGGCAGGCAGGCTGTTGGCGGCCGTCGACGGGCAGGCCAGGCACTCGACACCCTCGACCTGCTGTCGGAATCTCTGGTGAACGTGGCCGAAGGCGATGAAACGGACCGACGGCAGTTTGCCAATCCTGGCCCACAACCGCTCGGCGGCTCGCATGCCGACCTTGTCTATCCAGGCCGCCCCGACCGGGGTCGGCTGATGATGAACGAAGACGCCCGCGGGGCGATCGCCTTCGAGCTCGTCGAGAGCCTTCAGCCGCGCGTCGTCCAGTTCTCCGCCGGGATCGTTCGGCCAGGCGGAGTCCAGCAGCGCCAGCGACCAGCCGCCGACCGCAACGACGGGACCCGACTGGAATCCGGCCTCGTCGAAAACCGGCGACATCGCGTCGCGCTCGTCGTGATTGCCGGGAATCCAGGCTACCGGACATCCGAAGCGGCCTGCCCAGTCGCGAATCCTGCAATAACTCTCGACGCTGGCATCCTCGGACAGGTCGCCGGTCAAAACGAGAAGATCGGGCGCCCACCGACGCGCCGCATCGGTCAGCCGCTCGAGGTTGGCATCGGCGTTCTGCCCGCGGTATGCTGCGGCCGGATCGCGCGCGAGGGGACAATCCGAGACCTGCAGCAGTCTTGTCGGCTTACGTCGCGGCATACTCTGGGATACTCTCGATTGATCAATTACGGGGATTTTCCCATGATTCCGAAATTCGTCCGCAGATTCCTGGAACGCCGCCGGTTTCCGACGCTGATGCTGGTGGGCGGTGTGCTGTTCCTCGCCAACCTGCTGGTGCCGGACCCGATCCCGTTCGTCGACGAAATCCTGATGCTTATCGCGACCGTCGCGATCGGCAGCGTGCGAAGAAAAAAGGAAACGCAGAAACCGCGGGAAGACGACCGAAAGCCGTCATGACGCCTTCATGACTCCGGCGATTGCGAATCCGTCACCTGCACGCCGGCCACGTTGCCGACCCGGACCGAATCGCCGATCTGCACGCCCAGTCGCTCCATTTCCCCGGCGTTGACCTCGAGCACGTACTGCGCCGGCGCGCCGCTGGGGTAGCCGGGGCAACGGCGGGTTCGGCACGGCGGCGTGTCCAGCGACCAGCCGACGATTTCCAGGTCCGGACCGATATAGACGATATCCAGCGGAATGCGGGTGTTCAGCATCCAGAAGGAGCGCGGCGCCGGCTGGCCCCAGATGAAGAACATGCCCTCGGTGGCACCGAGTTCGTCGCGATACATCAAGCCCCGCGACCGTTCATCGTCCTCGTCGGCAATCTCGACGTAGTAGCGCTGACCGCCGACCTCCACCCAGGGCTCGCCGGCCCGACACGCGCCGACCAGCAACAGCAGAACGACTGCGAGCACGGCGCGCAAGAGCGTCGCCCGGAAAAGCACAGCTGGGGACGTGGCGGTCGTGGTCGTCGAGTGCGTATGCATTGTCAATTCATCCCGATGTCGCGGTGCGCGACAGCGAACAGAATACCAGCGCGTAAGGGTTTTCGGCGTCCGCAGGCCGGCGGCGCATCGCGGCAACAGCCCAGTCGGCATGGGTCCAGGCCGGGAAATGGGTGTCGCCTTCCGGGGCGGCATCGATGAAGGTCAGTTCCATTCGCTTTGCCAGCGGCAGAGCCGACCGGTAGAGCTCGCCGCCGCCGATCACCATGACCGGACCGGGTTCGAGCCGACCCAGTGCCTCGGCCAGCGATCCGGCCACCTCGCACCCGGCCGGCGCCGGTTCCAGCGAGCGGCTGAGCACGACGTTGTGCCGGCCCGGCAGCGCCTTGCCGATCGATTCGAACGTACGCCGCCCCATCACGACCGGATGCCCCAGCGTCACGGCCTTGAAGTGCCTCAGATCAGCCGGCAGATGCCACGGCATCCCGCCGTCCACCCCGATGACTCGGTTCCGGCCCATGGCGGCGATCAGGACGACTTCATGCCTGCTTTTTACATTCATCCGATTAAGACTCAAGTCGCCAACTCACGCAAAGAGGCCACCTTGCGGAACTGGATTTCCTCGAATTGACGGAAATGCCGCTTGCCGCACTCGAATTTCATGCGCTCGATCGGCCGCAGGAGCTCGCTGGCCGGGTCGTCGCCGGTTCCGGCGCTCTTGGTCTCGGCGACAAAATAAAGAGTCTTGTCACCTTGGAACACCAGCGCCCAGTCCGGATTGTATTTGCCCACCGGTGTCTCGATCGCAAACCAGCGCGGCAGCTTGATATAGAACAGGACATCCTCGCTGGCCTCGCAATCTTCGGCAAATCGGCGTTCGGGCCCCGAACCGCCGTCGAGCACGATGTGCGAGAACAGTGTCTTGTCAGGATTCTCGACGGGATGAACGTTTTCAGTGAAGACCTCCATCCAGTCGTCGTCCTCGAACCGGCGCATTTCGTAAACCTGATCACCGTCCTTGAAGTAGGTAACGCCCTGGACCAGCAATTCACGCATTGCGCTATTGATCAGCATCGCGACCTGCTCTATGAACACTTGCGGATTGTTCAGCGCCTCATCCAACCGGCCGGATTCCAGCAGGATGCGCCCGACGGTTCCGCGCGCCAGGCCGGTGCGCTTCTCAAGCGCGGCGAGCAGATCGGGGATCTGGAACGCACTTTCAATGTACTCCGGCCGAACACCGGTGACCCGACCCTCGATGCCCGTTCGCGAAATCTCCAGATCCGAACGGGTCAGCACCACACCCGGGCGCCGGATCGGCTCCATCTTTGAGCGCACCGCATCCACCGCATGGCGAACCAGTTCATCAGTGTCGAATTCCACTCTGTAATGGGTGCGCGCGCGAATGCGTTCCCACAGGGCCAGAAACCGCGCATCAGCCTTGTAGCCCTTGCGCAGCCGTACCTGCACCTTGTCACGCTCGTTCTTGACCATGCGGCGCTCGAAGGTGACACCATCGGCGGTCATCTCGGACTGCAGTTCGCGCGCGAAGTCCTCGTAGGCCTCGTTGGCCACCACGGTCAGCCGGTTGATGGATCGATCCATCACGCGCGCGCCCTGCTGGTTGACGCACAATCTCAGGCCCCGGCCGATTTCCTGGCGCTTCTTCACCTCCGAACGCGATTCGGCCAAAGTGCAGATCTGGAACACATTCGGGTTGTCCCAGCCCTCGCGCAGCGCCGAGTGGCTGAAGATGAAGCGCAGCGGCTCGTCCAGATCCAGCAGACGCTCCTTGTCGCGCATGATCAGCTCGAACGCCCCGCCTTCGGCACCGGCCTTGGTGCGGAAATCCTGCTCGCCCCAGGGCGACACCGCGTGCTTGTCGCGCGCGAAGTAGCCGTTGTGGACCTGTGTCGGCTCCAGCTCGCAAACCCCGGCAAATTCCGGCTTCTGCTGGTATCGGCGGTAAATCTCCTCGAACCAGTCGGCAAATGGCCCTGCCGTGGTCGATCCGTCCTCATGGTATACCCGGTAACTGGAGACCCGGTCGATGAAGAACACGCTCAGTACCTTGATGCCCAGCGGTTCGAGCTTGCGCGCCTTTTCGAAATGCCGGCGCACGGTCGCCTCGATCTGCATCCGCATCACCTGCTCGCCGGCCGCGCCGTGCGCGATGCCAATCCGGATGGTGACATCGTTGGCAAAACGCACAAGGCCGGCTTCGGCGTCGATCTCGTTAACGATGAAGTTTTCCTTGTAGATCTCGCGCTGCTTCGAGAGCTTGTACAGATCGTCACCGTTCTTCAGCGTCACGCGCTTGCGCCGCGGCCCCTTGGCGGTATTGACCCAGATCGTGGCCTTGGCCGAGATGCTACGCGAGGTACTGGCAAAGCTCTCGAGCTCGATATAGGCCTGATTGACGCTGCCTTCGTCGACCACCGAATCGACGCTGATCTGCTTGACCAGGCCCAGCTCCCAGGCACGCACCGGATCCAGGCTGTGGACCAGGTTGTAGGTCTTGCGGTGCGTGGCCGAATAACGCAGCGTGCACATCGGATTGAGCCGGGCGATGGCATGCTTGCGCTTGTCGGTTTCCAGATTCTGCGGCTCGTCAAGAATCACGATTGGATTGGTATCCTGCAGGAACTGGATCGGCTTGATGCCGGATTCGCGCAACTGGTTGATCACGTTGCCCCGAAAGCGTCCGCCGGCGGATTCGTCGGCATCCTTGGCGAACGCATCGATATTGATTACCAGAATCTGCAGCGCATCGGAAAGCGCAAAATTGCGCAGCTGGGCCACGCGGGCCGATTCATACGCCGTGAACTCGATCCGCTCGGCGTTGTACAGCGTGCGGAAATGCTCGGCCGTGATCTGCAGCGACTTCAGCACCCCTTCCCGGATCGCCACCGACGGCACGACGATCACGAACTTGCAGAATCCGTGGCGCTGGTGCAGCTCGTGAATGGTACGCAGATATACGTAGGTCTTGCCGGTACCGGTCTCCATCTCCACGGTGAAATTGGGGAAATCGCCAATGACCTGGTCGTCCGAATCGAGCAGCGGCTCCAGTTGCTCCGAAACCGCCACACCCTCGCGTCCCTGCACTACTTTCAGGTTTTCCAGCCATTGCTCGTTGGAAAGCACGCATCGATTCGCCACGCCCACCTCGGTCAGTTGCAGACTGGTCAGAGCATCCCGCCCGAACGTCGCCACACCTTCACCGCGACCGGGCTGGCCCTTGAACAGATCCACGACCGATGCGATGGCGTCGAGCTGGTAGTCCTGGTTGGCGTCGAATTGGAGCTTCATTTATATCTGAAATAATGAATTATTTTGATCTATCACGGAGGATCAGTCTGGTCAGATAAAATCGTCGATTTCTGTCGAGTCGACTCGCTCAAGGACCTGCACTACGGGGTCACCGGTCTTAACAAAACTTGACTCTTCATCCAGTTCGTCCCAAGGCGCCTCGTCAGACTTGATAGTTTGGTATTTGGTTACCCATTTCGGGGGCATTAATGCCTTAGCGATAGGCCCGATCTGTGCATAGACGGAATCTGCGCTGCCGCCGACGTTTACTTTTGTGGACTTGTACGTGCTCGCGATAGAAAGCTTTTCTCGAACATCGGTCACTTTCAGTCGAACTTTTTTTCGCTCCAACGACCCCAGAACTTCTCCAGTGTCCGGATCTTGAATCTCTTCCCCTTCTTCATCCAGAACATCGAAGTACATTCCTACACGAACCCCCTTATCTTGGCCAGCAGAAATGACAATTTCTCTTGAGTTCAGTATTTTTGCCACTTTTGCGTGAATTCTTTTAGTCATTTTCTACTCCACGCAGTTCGACTGAGGAAACGTTCAGGCGTGCAGCCAACTCTTCCCGAAGTTCGTTAACCTCCTCAGGGACAAGGTCCTTCCACTCGTCCATAGCGTCGTCAGCAGTGGCAAGATGCGCACTCGCAGTGGATTGCATTCGACCGATAGCCAATGCCCAATCAGGGGGTGCATTCTCAATCGACGAATAGTTTGAAAGCTCTTTAGCGATATCGCTTAGTCCAAAATAAATCGCGCGGACCCTTCGAAAGCCACTCCGTGCATAAGGTCGAACCAACTGCTGCGCAATTTTATTTGCCGACAGACTTCCGCCCCAAAATGAGCCTGCTAGAGCGAAAATCAAGATTACACCTTGCGTCAAGCCAGCTTCTAGAGGAGTCAACTGGCGTGAAGAGGATATCCAGCCAGTAAATACTCCCAACAGCATAGCCATAAAAACAAGAAGGCTGGCGAATATAAAAGAGGGTGTTATTCCGGAAATGAAATTTCTCATAGAATTGCCTCTGATAGATTATACAAAATCGACGCGAATCCCGAGATCGCGACATTGTAAGGATAAGTTGGCTTTTAGCTGGTCTGCTCCTTGAAAAGCGGCGTCCAGTCCAATGATTAACTCGGGCTTGCGTGCGACGAGCGAGCCGATTGCTTCGGCGTTGAAGCTTTCGAGGATGAGCAGCAGCTTGCCGTTATCGACTGATCGAACGGGTATTCCCTCAACATCAAGGGTCCTCACCTTTGCCGTCAACGGATAGCCGGATTTCAGCAGCAACTCCTGAAGCATATCTTCCGGTTGTGCGGCGTCAGTGTCGGTTTCCATAAACATCTTGATCTGTTCCGCGAGCGCTTCGCCGGTTTCGAATGTTCGAGGCCGCCATTGTTTGAAGCACGACGGAGAAAGTCGAAAGGCGCGAAAGCCTTCGGTTTCTGGCACTTTATTCAGCAGATCGTCGGATTCGCGAATCCTCTCCAACGCCTTGCGGATTCGTGTGCGGGCAACCTGGCCGATATCGGAAAATTCAGACTTATCCAAGTCCATAGGTTCGGCCATCTGAATCAGAATGCACTTACGATTTCCGCCGTCTTCGGAATTTTTTTGTAGCACTGCATCCAGCGTGGTGCCGGAGCCAGCGAACAGGTCCAGAACATAGTCTTCGCCGGACGTAGTCTGCGATATCAGAAGCTTGATGAGAGCAGCTGGTTTTGGAAAATCAAACACTTGCTTCCCAAGAAGGCTGCGGACTTCCGCGGTTCCATCCGATGTATGAATCTTGTCGATTATGCTTGGAATCGCAATGGAGTCTGATTCCATTTCAGCGCGGAACTTCTTCTCTCGGGGTCGGCCATCGGTTGATTTTGGGAAAAGCACACGTCCCTCAGAAATCATTCCCTCCATCCGTTTCTTCGAGTATCTCCAGCCCCTTTCAGGAGCAGGTTCGTAACTAGTTCCGGTTTCGGGATCGACAATCGAATAATGGAGATTCGGCCGCTGAGCAGAGGTTGCCAAGCCCAGCATACTACGACTCATCCAGGGTCCTCGAGGGTCGTTGTCGGAATTTTTGAACTTGGACTCGTCCCGGGGAAGACCATTAAATCTGAATTCTGAGCGCTTCGAGAAGCAAACCAAATACTCATGATCTGTAGATACGTTTGCCACCGATCTTGAGTCGGTAAACTTTCGCGCCTTCCAAACGAACTGTGCAACAAAATTCTCCTCGCCGAAAATCTCGTTCATCAAGCACCGAAGATTGTGCACTTCATGATCGTCGCACGAAACGAAGATCACGCCGTCTTCGCGCAGCAGGTTCCGCGCGATATACAGTCGCGGCAGCATCATGCTGAGCCAGTTGGAATGGTAATGGCCGGATTCCTGGCTATTCTTGCGGAATTGCCCTTCGCGCAGCAGCGCGCCCTGCTCGTCGAGCTCGTTGATGCGCTTGAGATAGTCTTCCTTGCTTTCCTGGAAGCGGTCTGGATAGACGAAATTGTCGTTGCCGGTGTTGTACGGCGGGTCGATATAGATAAGCTTGATCTTGCCGAAATAGGCCTTCTGGATGACCTTGAGAGTCTCCAGGTTCTCTCCCTCGATGAATACATGGTTGGCGGTGTCGAAATTCACCGACTGCTCACGAACGGGTTTCAAGGTCGATGTGGTCGGCGCCTGCAGCGTCTTGTAGGCCTCGGTCTTGCCCACCCAGTCCAGCCGATAGCGCTCACCGGCCTCGACCACCGAATCCTCGCCCAGCGCCCGCTTCAGCGCCGGGATATCCAGCTTGCCCTCACTGAACGCCTCGGGCAGGAGGTCGCGCAGCGCATCCCGTTTCAGGTCAGCGGGATTCTGACTGCGAGCGATTCCGTCATGGTCATTTCCTCGGTTCCTGTCTGCCATTCGCTTTTCCCTGCCAGTTTTACGGTTAAATCGGGTAAACCTATCGCTCTTACCCCATTTATCGTCTGATTCTTGCCCCGTTCCGGCTCATTCATCGATTTCGGTCAATCGTACCGCGTGGGTGATCTGCCGCCCATCGTAAAAGTATTCATAATGCGGCCCCTGGTCAACCGGGCGGCAGGCGGGCGGCCGGAAGACTGCCAGACATTGCCCTTGCGGGCGCCGCACGCTGTGATAGGCGATGCCCCAGGCATCGGCTTCGCGGCGCGCCTCACCGAACGGCTGGCTGGCCGCATAGCTTTCCGGGTCGTATAACTGCGCTCGCGATTCGCACATTCCGCGAATATCTACCCATTCGGCTTCAATTTCGCCGACATAGGCGCGCATCTGGATCCGTTGCGGGCCTGCATCCTGGTACTGGTAGAACCGCTCGCGGTGATAACGCGTTTCGGCCACGGCGGTTTGCTCGTCACCGGCCGCGTAATAAACGCCGTATGTGCCTGGCGAAAACCGCGAACCGGCAGTATTCGGGTGAGTAAATGCCGCCATTATTGGTGAGGTGCCGGGACCGCTGATGCGATCGGCTTCAGGCACCAGCGACAATTCTCCGACCTGGGTTCGGATCCGCTGATTGGTCAGTTCCTCGACGGCAAACACGGCGTCCAGATCGGCCGGGTCGGCCACTTCCTCGAATAGTGCGATGGGTGGATAACAGCTTGGCACGATGCGAACCGCGCGCGCCCAACGCTCATGACGCAGCGGAACCGGATCGTTCATGCCTGGTGAGCCACGCGGGAAGTTCGGTGACACCCAGTCATCACCAGCCGCGCCAACCGTCCAGCCAGGCGCGAATCACGTACAAGTCTCCGACCTGACCCGAAGCCATCCGCTCGACCGGGGTTCGCCCGCCGAAGGGCGGCGCGGAATTCTCAAGATGCGGCCAGCGTTTGTATGCCTCGCGGCTGGGAAACAGCTGCCGCAAGGCCTTCCAGATGCCCAGTATGTAGGAGACGCGCTCCAGCGTATCGCCAGTAACGCGTGCTGGCGGATTGCGCTTCCACTGATACCAAGAGCGCTCGGCGATTCCGAGCATCGCGCACTGCTGATCCCGCGCCAGGTCCCATTGCTCGAGAATATTCAGCGCAGTGGCAACCGCACCGCTGACATCGGCCGGAACAGCCGTTGCCGCCACCGGCGGGCCTGCCTGGGTGGAATTGTTGTCAATCGCTCGCATTTTCGCCCTCCTGATCACAAGGATCCTGCAAAGACCGAAATCCCGACACACGCAGGGTGCGCCGGGCTCGATTGCTACATTTTACTGCACTAATGCAAAACTTTCAATATTTACTGCATTGCTGCAACCGAAACGCGGAAAGAGGCTTAACCCCAAGTTGGTCAAACCGCTAATGGTCAAACCGCAATCGGCGCCTTGATCGGCGGATGAGACTGATAACCGACCAGTTCGAAATCGTCGAACTCGAAGTCCTCAAGCCGCTTTCGCTCGGGATTCAGACGCATCTGCGGCAGCTCGAACGGTGTGCGTTCGAGCTGGGTGCGTGCCTGCTCGAGGTGATTGAGGTACAGGTGTGCATCGCCGAAGGTGTGGATGAATTCATGAGCCTTCAGGCCGGTGACCTGGGCCACCATCATCAGCAGCAGCGCATACGAGGCGATGTTGAACGGCACGCCCAGGAAGCAGTCGGCCGAGCGCTGGTAGAGCTGCAGGCTGATCCGGCCTTCGGCCACCCAGAACTGGAACATGGTGTGACACGGCGCCAGCGCCATGCGTCCGTGGGCCACGTTTTCGGCCGGGCTCATCCGCTCGTCCGGCAGGGTGGTCGGATTCCAGGCCGAGATCACGTGGCGCCGCGAGTCGGGCCGACGCCGGATGCGCTCGACGATGGCATCCAGCTGGTCGATCTCGCCGCCGGCCGGATCCGGCCAGGAACGCCATTGCTTGCCATAAATGGGCCCGAGATCACCGGACTCATCGGCCCACTCGTCCCAGATCGAAACGCCGTGTTCGTTCAGGTAGCCGACGTTGGTCTCGCCGCGGATGAACCACAGCAGTTCGTGGATGATCGAGCGCAGGTGCACCTTCTTGGTGGTCACCAGCGGAAAGCCTTCATCCAGGTCGAACCGCATCTGGTAGCCGAACACGCTCAGGGTGCCGGTGCCGGTCCGGTCCGACTTTCGCACGCCGTTGGACAGGACGTGCTCGAGCAGGTCGTGATAGACCTTCATGTTTCGCTCCGGTTGTCAGGAAGATTGTCGTGATCCGCGTCATGCCGGTACGCGTAGAACAGCAAGGCGATACCGGCGACGAACATCGGCAGCGACAACAGCTGGCCCATGGTCAGCCAGTCGAACGCGATGAAGCCGAGGTGCGCATCGGGCTCGCGGAAAAACTCCGCAATCCAGCGAAAGACCGCGTAACCGGCAAGAAAGAGGCCGCCCACGGCGCCGGTCGGTCGCGGCCTGCGGGCGAAGAGCCAGACGATCACGAAAAGCGCGAAACCCTCCAGGGCTGCCTGGTAGAGCTGCGACGGGTGGCGGGCCAGGTGGTCCAGCGCACCGGTTTCCCAGGCCTGCTGCAAGGACATGCCGCCCAGGTCCTGCCGGGTCAGCGAGCCCGGGAAAATCATCGCCCACGACGCGTCGCTGGTGCGACCCCACAATTCGCCGCCGATGAAGTTCCCGATGCGCCCGAAGGCCAGGCCCAGCGGCACCACCTGTGCGACAAAATCGCCCATCTTCAGGAAACGCACCCCGATATGCCGCGAAAAAAGCGCCACGGCCACCATCGATCCGACCAGACCGCCGTGAAAGGACATGCCGCCCTGCTGCAGCCAGATCGGAAACAGCGGATCCGCGAACCACCGGTCGAGCGCATAGAACAGGACGTAGCCCATGCGACCGCCCACCACCACGCCGATCACGCCCCAGAACATCAGGTCGCCGACCTGGACCGGGCTTACCGGCCAATGCTCGGCATGGGCCCGCTGGCGAAGCAGCCACCAGCAGGTCGCGAACGCCAGCAGGTAGCTGATCCCGTACCAGTGGATCTGGAACAATCCCAGGTCGAGCGCAACCGGATCGAAGTCGACAAGAAAGTGACGAGAGGACATTGAACGGCGGGCTACGCGGTGTCTGAGCGGCCATTGTAAACGAGCCGATGCGCGCCGCTTCCATATCATTCGCCGCGCCCCTGTTCAGCACCTTCCGTCGCTTGCTGCCGTGAGGCGCCAACGGTCGGGTCATGAATAAGGCGGCTTTGGAGGCTGTTATTCTGTGAGGCTGTCTTCAACGCCGGGTCGACCATGCCTAATCGCCTGTCGGGCGCGCTGAGCCCGTATCTCGAACAACACGCCGAAAATCCGGTCGACTGGTACCCGTGGGGCCCGGAAGCCCTGGAGGCCGCCCGCACCGCCGACCTGCCGATCCTGCTGTCGATC
Source organism: Lysobacterales bacterium (assembly GCA_002722315.1). Classification (GTDB taxonomy): domain Bacteria; phylum Pseudomonadota; class Gammaproteobacteria; order Xanthomonadales; family Wenzhouxiangellaceae. Next base: position 34,495 of record PBLG01000047.1, read on the forward strand.
GGGTACTCGGCCTGCCACTGGTGCCACGTCATGGCTCACGAGAGCTTCGAGGACGAAGAAATCGCCGAACGAATGAACGACTGGTTCGTCAACGTCAAGGTCGACCGCGAGGAACGACCGGACCTGGATCGCATCTACCAGCTGGCGCACCAGCTCCTGACCGGGCGCGGCGGCGGCTGGCCGTTGACTGTATTCCTGGACCCGGCCGACCTGGCCCCTTTCGTCGCCGGTACCTACTTTCCGCCGACTGCGCGTCACGGGCTGATCGGTTTCGGGGAGCTTTTGCAGCGGGTTCACGGCGCCTGGCTTGACCAGCGCGACACCCTCAAGGCCCAGAACCGCCAGCTCCAGGAAGCGCTGACCATGATCTCGGCACAGCGGACACCGGTCGATGACGACCACGGCGAGCCCGAACAGGTATTGCTGGGTCAACTGGACGCGCGCCGTGATCGTCGCCACGGTGGGTTCGGCGACGCACCGAAATTTCCCCAGGCGCCGATGCTGGAATGGCTGCTGGGCGCGTCTGCCGCCGACGAGCAGGCCGCCGACATGCTGGGCGATGCGCTCGATGCCATGGCAGACAACGGGCTTTTCGACCACCTGGGCGGCGGGTTCTTTCGTTACTGCGTGGACGCGGCCTGGGAAATTCCGCATTTCGAGAAGATGCTCTACGACAATGCCCAGCTGCTCCCGGTCTACGCCGAGGCCGCGGTGCGCTTCGACAACACGAGGTGGACCGAGACCGCCGCGCTGACCGCCGAATTCCTGTCGCGCGACCTTCGCCTGCCGGACGGCGGACTGGCCAGCAGCCTGGATGCCGACAGCCTGCCGCCGCCGGACGAGGAAGCGCCTTCTAGCTCCGATTCAATTCCGGATGTCGACGCGTCCGATTCAGCCCTGGAGGGCGCCTATTACGTGTGGACGCCGAACCAGTTCGAACAATGCCTGGGCCCGGAACGCGTGGATCTGGCCAAGGCGCGCTACGGCCTGGACGGTCCGCCCAATTTCGAGGGCGGCAAGTGGCACCTGGTTCGGGCACGAAGCCTCAACGAACTGACACGGACAGCGCGCGATGCCGAGCGGACCGCGCGCGAACTGGAACTGGCGCGAGGCGAGTTGCTGGCCTGCAGGCAGGCGCGGCCGGCGCCGGCGCGCGACGACAAGATGCTGGCCGGCAGCAACGCACTCGCCGCTGCCGGCCTGATGCGCGCCGGGCGGCTGCTGGGCAACAAGGGGTGGCTCGGGCTGGGCGTTGAAACGGCCAGCCTGACATGGCAGAGATTATTCGCGGATTCGCCCGCAAGGGCCGTCTGGCGCGACGACAGGCGCGACCACCCGGCCCTGCTCGACGACTACGCCGCGATGCTCATGGCGTGCATGGAATGCCTCCAGTGCCACTGGGATCCCGACTGGCTTGAACGCGCCGAGCAGCTGGCCGCGATCGTGCTGGACCGCTTCTTCGATAACGAGACCGGCACGCTGTACCTGACGCCGATCGACCACGAACGCCTGATCATGCGCCCGACGGCCAATACCGACGACGCCACGCCGGCCGGCGCGGCACTGGCCGCACGGGGCCTCGCGAGACTGGGACACCTGATCGCCAGCGGCGAGTGGCTTGGCCTGGCCGGTCGGATCGTGGACGCGGCAAGAGGCGACATGCAGCGCACGCCGGCGGCTCACGCGGGCATGCTGATCGCCGCGCACGAGCTCGAGAGGCCGCGGCCCCAGGTCCTGATCGGCGGAGAATCCGGCGAAGGCGACGACTGGCATGCACAGTTGGCACGCCGACCGGGCCTTTACGCCTACCGCGTGCGCGCCGCCGGCAACGGACTGCCGCAACTGCTTGCCGAGATCGCCGAGACGGCTTCGACCCGTGCCGTGGTCTGCATGGGTATGCACTGCCTGGAACCGGCGGACTCGTTCGAGGCGCTGGAATCGCGCCTTGCCGAGGCCGAGACCGAGCGGGCCGGTCTTGCATGATTGAAGTTGCCGGGCGAACCACGGGCCTGCCGGCGCGAGTCTTCGCCGCCCTCGCCCTGGTCTGGTGTTCGGCGACTGCCGGCCCGGCCGGAGACGAGCCGCCGGCATCGCCGCGCATCGTGTCGCTGGCGCCGCACCTCACCGAACTGGCGTTCGACGCCGGCATCGGGGACATGCTGGTCGGCGTCGTCGAATGGAGCGACTACCCGGCGGCCGCCGCATCGCTGCCGCGGGTCGGAGATGCCTTTCGTTTCGACCTGGAAAAAATACTTCGCCTCGAGACCACGCATGCGCTGGCCTGGGGCGGAGGCACCCCGCCGGGCGCCATCGCCGAGCTCGAAGCGCTTGGCGTGGCGGTGGAAATCGTCGAAATCGAAGGGCTCGAGGAAATCGGCAGCGCAATCGAGCGGCTGGGGGTGTTGGGCGGTAGTCCGGTGACCGCGGAGGCGACGGCAGCATCCTTCCGCGAGCGATTGGCCGATTTCCGCGCCAGGCGCGAATCGACCCGGCGCGCTGTTTCGATCTTCTACCAGGTCTCGGAAAGACCGCTTTTCACGCTCGGGGCAAAGCACGTCATCAACGAGGTGTTTGCCCTTTGCGGTGGCGTCAACTTGTTCGACGAACTCAATTCCGAGGCGGCCAGCGTCGACCTGGAAGCGGTGCTGGCGCGCGACCCCCTGGCTATCGTCATCGGCGGCGACCGGCAGGCCGCCGTCGAAACGCACTGGGCGTCCTACCCGAACCTTCGCGCGGTGGCCTGCGACAACATCCTGCAGGTCGATCCGGCGCTGCTGGTCCGGCCCACGCCGCGCATTCTCGACGGCGCCGGCAAGCTCTGCACCTGGCTTGACGAAGAGGTGATGCACGCAGAAAATCCTGCCTGCAGGATCGATCGGGATTGATGGATTTCTTCACCACGGTCAGGCACGAACCGGGACCCCCATGCTTCAACGCAATGGCGGCAGGAAATTCCTGCCGCCGTTGAATGAACATCGGATTCAGCGGTACTTGGACGACTCAGGCCGCCGCACTGCCCTCGCGAGGACGAAGGAGCCAGCGGGCCAGGGCCGGTAGCAGCAGCATCGCGCCGATCATGTTGAAGATGAACATGAACGACAGCAGGATGCCCATGTCGGCCTGGAACTTCAGGTCCGAGAATACCCAGGTGCCGACGCCCACCGCCAGGGTGACCGCCGTGAACAGCACCGCACGCCCGGTCAGGCGCAGCGTTCTCATGTACGCCTCATCCAGGGGTACACCGTCGTTCAGGTATTCGCGCAGCCGGCTGAATATGTAGATCCCATAGTCGACCCCGATTCCCACGCCCAGTGCGACCACCGGCAGCGTGTTGACCTTCAGGCCTATGTCGAGGAAGGCCATCAAGGCATAGGCCAGGTAGCTGACCAGGACCAGCGGCAGCACGATGCAGATGGTGCCGCGAATCGAGCGGAACGTGATCAGGCAAAGTACGATGATCGCGCCGTATACGTAGAGCAGGATCGGCGTCTGGGCAGCCTTGACCTCTTCGTTGGTCGCGGCCATCACGCCGATATTGCCGGTCGCCAGCCTGAACCTGAGACAGTCCTCGGTCGGCTCGACCTGGTTCATGCATGTATCGTCGGTCGTCAGCTCCGGTGCCACCTGTCCCGCCACCAGGCCTATCGATTCGGCGAATGTCATGAGGCCGTTGCCCGGCGTCGCGCTCGACGCCCCTGACGCGGCACCGTCGTCGGAAATCGCGACGGTGGGGTCGATCGTCAGCTGCTCGCGCAGTTCCTTTGCTCTTCCGATGACCCGCTGAATGGTCTCGGCCTTGTGGTCCTCCATGAAGACCAGCACCGGCATTGCGCTGCAGTCTCGATTGAGCAGTCCGGTATCGGTATCAATGTTCTGCAGGTTCTGGCGCATGACGAACTGGTTGCGAGGCAGCACCTGCCAGCGCAGGTTGCCTTCGTTCCATCCGGCGTTGACGATCTTGGCGACCATCGGTAGCGTCAGGACCTTTTGCACGCCCTCGACCTGGCTCATCTGCCAGGCGAAGTTGTCGATGCGGTCCATGACCTCGAAGTTCTCGGTGCAGGCCTGCGAACTGGTTTCGGCAATCACGCCCAGCTGGTCGACGCCCAGCGCGAAACGGTCGCTGATCAGGCGCGCATCGCGGTTGTACCTCGAGTCGGCGCGCAGTTCGGGCACCCCGGCTTCGGAGTCCCCGATCTTCATGTCCTGGGACTTGTAGACCGCACCGGCAAAAAGAAGCGCGGCGACCAGGATGGTCACCAGCGCCGGCACCGGTCGCGTGAAGGTCGAAAGCATGCGCCAGATCCAGGATGTCTGCGCGGCCTTGGCGTAGAGCTTCTCGCGGAATCTTTCGGCGTTCCGGATGCGGGCATACGAGAGCAGCACCGGCATCAATATCAGGTTGGTGAAGATGATCACAGCCACGCCGATGCTCGCCGTAAGCGCGAGTTCCTGAATGATCCTGATGTTGATCAGGTAGATGGCGAGGAAACCGATGGTGTCGCTGAGCAGCGCGATAGAGCCGGGCGCGAGCAGACGCGTGAACGTGGCCTTGGCGGCATCCAGACTCGAGGCGATGCCGTATTCGTCGTGCGCCTCGTCGCGTCGATGCAGCGATGCGGCCGAATGCCCCCCGAACAGCTTCTCGGCGCTCCAGCCGCTGATCATCTGTACGCCGTGGCTGACGCCGATGGCGAAGATCAGGAACGGCGTGAGGATGTTCATCGGGTCGATACCGTACCCGAGCAGACTCAGTATTCCGAGCTGCCAGATGACGGCGACGGTCGAGCAGACGAGCGGAAGCACCGTCAACCACAACGACTTCGAATACAACGCAAGCAGCAGCGCCGTAATCAGGAATGCGACGCCGAAATAAGCGATGACGCCGCGAGCACCGTCGGCGATATCGCCGACGATCTTGGCGAAACCGATCACGTGGACCGTTCGCTGCTCGTTCTCGAACTCGGATCGAATCTGCTCGAGCTGCGCGGCGACGTCCTGATAGTCCAGCTTTTCCCCGGTCTCAGGATTGGACTCCATCAGGTTGGCCCAGACCATCGCCCCGGAGAAATCCTCGGCCACCAGGCGCCCGACCTCTCCCGACTTGATGATGTTGGAGCGAACGCGCTCCATCATTTCCGGCGTAGGTGCAAAGTCCGCCGGGATCACGTTGCCCCCGGCAAACCCGTCTTCGATGACCTCCACGAACCGCACGTTCGGTGTGAATATTGACCGAACGCTGGCGCGGTCCACGCCAGGCAGGAGAAAGACCTGGTTGCTGATCTGCTCGAACGCACGGAAGAACTCGGGATCGAACATGTCGCCGTCGCGATCCATCAGGGCGACCAGGATTCGGTTGGCACCACCGAACTCTTCGTAGAACTGGAACGTCTGCATGTACTCGTGTTCCAGCGGCAGCTGCTTCTTGAAGCCGGCGTCGACACGCAACTGGACCATATAGAACGCCATGACTGCGGTGCCGACCAGGAAGATCAGCAGGATCAGCGGCCTTACCGAGAAAATGGCGTTGGCAATTCCGCCCTTGATACCGCCCGGATTACTCATGAGTCACTCCATCTTCGCCGACGATGACTAGCCCGTCGTCCGCCAACGCCACGGCCGCATAGTCGCTGCCGAGTTGATCCGCGTCGCGCTCGATTCTTCCATCCGGATACAGCCGCAGCTTTGTGGCACCCGCGCCCACCAGGACGGCCGTACCGTCTTCGGCGACCTTACCGCCCATCAGGGTCTGCTGGCTGTCGACCGGGATTTCATCCCAGTTTCTGCCGAAATCGCAGGATTTCTGGATGTGGCCACGCAGGCCGAAGGCAAGCAGACAGTCCTGTTGCTCGAGCAAACCGAACATCGAGCCGGTATAGGGGAAACGGAACGCCTCCCAGGTCTCGCCTTCGTCGGTGCTCCGGAATCCGTAACCTCGCTCGGCTGCGATCACCAGCCTGTCGGAGTCGACCTGGATGATGGCATTGAGGTGGCATTCGCCGAACTCGTAGCATCCCAGGTTGGCGTCTTCCCTTGGATCGACGTCCTCTCCATCCTGAAACTCGTCCGGCATCGTCTCGATGTCGCCCTGGGCGCTCGCCAGGCTTGCCCAGTCGATGGCTTCCGAGGTCACTCGATCGGTGAGGCGACTCGATTCCCAGTTGATGCCGCCGTCGCTGGTCGTCATGAAGCGTCCGTAGGCGCCGATCGCGAAGCCCTCGTTGGGATTCAGAAAGAGCACATCGAGCAGCGGCTCCTGGGCTTCCGGTTCGAAATGCTGGATAAACCAGGTTTCTCCCGCATCCGTACTTGAAATGATGGTTGCGTCGTGTCCGACGGCCCAGAGTCTCCGCCCGAACTGCGTCACGCGCGTCAACGTAGCCTGGACAGGCACCGCGCCGGCCTGGCGCCATTGAAGACCATCCTCCGACAGCAGCACGTGCCCTCTGGAACCCACGGCGACGAAACCGTCATCGTGACGAATGACGTCCAGCATGAGGCTTTGATCGGCCAGCGGCGCCTGGATGGCGGGCTGCGGCTCGATCGAGCCTTCCTGCGCGGAAAGTTGAAACGGCATCAGAACAAGCATCAGGAGCGCCAACTTGCGCAGGATGCTCTTGTTGTTTGGCGATATTGGCATCGCTTGGCTCCGTAATCCCGACGTGAAACGACCGACCCGGAGACCGGGCCGGTCGCTTGATCTAGAACCTGCTTGGCGTCGAATCGATCAACGGCGTCCGCGGGTTCTTAGCGCTTGCGGCGTGTAGTTGCTCGGCGAGAGTTCGACATTGAAGGTGTTGACCGGATCCTGGTTGTCGATACCGACAGCCACGTAGCGGCCGGACAGAAGATCCATGTGGGTTTCGATCGTGGTCCAGAATGTCGGGACATCGTAATAGTTGATCGAATGCGCCTCCGAGGCCCGCCACAGCTCACCGCGCTGATCGTAATGGTCGGTCAGCAGGATCTGGTAGGAATCCTCGTCGAGGTAGTAGGTGCGCCGCGAGTTGATATGGCGCGTACCTTCCTTGAGCGTGGCTTCGATGATCCATACGCGATGGAGTTCATAGCGCATGTATTCCGGGTTCAGGTGTCCGGGCATGACCAGGTCGTCTGCCGTCACGTCGCCCGTATGCGCGTCGTAGGAATTGTACGGAACGTACATTTCCTTCTTGCCCACGACTTCCCAGTCGAATCGATCCATCGCACCGTTGAACATGTCCGTCATGTCGTTGGTGCGCAGGCCGTCGGAGGCGGTACCCGGATTGTCATAGGCCACGTTGGGTGCGCGACGCACGCGGCGCTGACCCGGGTTGTAGATCCATGCCTGGCGGGGCTGGGCGATCTGGTTCAGGGTTTCGTGCACCAGCAGGATGTTGCCGGCCAGGCGCGCCGGGGACTCGACTTCCTGGAAGAAGTAAAGCAGGATGTTGTTGGTATCCGCAATGGTCACGCCTTCCTTGTAGTACAGGCCGAGGATTTCCTCGCGCAGCTTCACCAGCTGATATGCGCCGCTGGTCGTCGGCGCAACCTGGTTGTTGTAGCGCGTGCCGCCGATCCCCTTGTACTTCAGCTTGTGGTTCCACATCAGCTGGTAGGCGTTCTGGGGCAGCGGGAACGGGAAACCTTCCGCGGCGTCCTCGATACCCTCGCCATTGGCCACCAACTTCGCGGTCGAAGCGTTTTCAATGGTCATCTCGTAGGTGCGTTCCGGGAAGGACGCGGAACGGCGCGACGGATAGACGCGCATGAAGTAGGTTTCCGGGTAACGCTCGAAGGTCGCGATCTGGCCCACCGACAGCTGATCGGCGTATTCCCGGTAATTTTCGCCGGTGATCACGAACTGCGGCCTGTCATTGGGGAACGGGTTCGGATGGCGATCGCCGGGCGAGTAGCCGGCGGGCCAGTCTTCACGCGTCAATCCGCCGTCCCATGCCGGGATTGTCCCGGCAGCGTTGCCGGCCCGGGGCGAGCCCATCGGCGTCAGGTCGTTGCCCAGACGCGCAATGTTCTCGGGCGTGCGCGGAATGACGCCCGAAGCCGCTGAACTGTCGGCGACGCCGGCATTGGCGCTTGGCGCCTGGGCGGCGCGAGCACGCGCAGCTTCCTGTGCGGCCTGGCGCTCGGCGGCAGCTGCCGCCGCCTGACGTTCGGCTTCGGCCTCGGCAGCGGCCTGACGTTCGGCTTCGGCTTCGGCCTCGGCGGCGGCTTGAGCGGCCCGGCGCTCGGCTTCGGCTTCGGCGGCGGCTTCTGCGGCGCCGCGCTCGGCTTCTGCACTGGCCGCGGCTTCGGCAGCTTCGCGCTCGGCTTCGGCGCGTGCCGCGGCTTCGGCGGCTTCGCGCTCGGCCTCGGCGCGTGCCGCGGCTTCGGCGGCCTCACGCTCGGCTTGGGCCTGGCGTTCGGCTTCGGCCCGTGCGGCCGCCTCGGCGGCCCGGCGTTCAGCGGCAGCCTGTCGCTCGGCTTCGGCCTGCGCTGCGGCTTGTTCCTGCGAATCGGACTCGGCCGACGAAGCACCGGTCTCTTCGCTCACCGGAGATGAACCGCAAGCTGCCAGAGCAAGCGCGAGCAGGGCCGCGGCAAGCAGCCTCAGGATTTTCTGGTTCGATTGAATGGACATGGATTCCTCCGGATTAGAACGAGTAGCTGATCGAGGCCGATGCAAAGTCGCGGTCTTTCAGCAGGTTGTTTTTGCCACCGCCAAAGAAGTTGGTGTAGGCGAAGTTCACGCCCCAGCGGCTCAGCAGGCTGAAGTTGGCACCAAGCGTGATCGACTTGCGGTCCTCGACGAAGTTGCCGCCGGGCCCGGGCGAGACACCGGTCACGTCGTGGTTGAAGGCGATTCGCGGGGTCAGGTTCCACGCCGTACCCATGAACGAATTGTAGGTCGGCGCGATCACCAGGCGATAACCCCAGCTGAAGCTGGTGGCGAAACCGTCCTGCGTCGTGACTGGATTGCGCAGATCACCCCCGTTGAGCTCGTTGCCCACGGCGCCCGTGGTATCGGTACCGGGGCCATTGAAGCTAAGCTCGGACTGGTCGGGAAGATCCCAGACGTGCATCGCACCGACTTCGCCGACCAGGGCAACGTCGTTGGCCCCCAGCCATTGCACCGGTCCGGTCAGGCGGGTCAGCGTCATCTGCGCGCGCGAGACGTCGCGGCGCATGAAGCCGCGGATGTCCTCGCCGGCCTCGAAATCGCCGAGCTGGCTGCGGAACCGGAGGACGGGTTCCGGAATCACGTTGTTCAGCGGCGACAGACCGGCGAACAGCAGTTCCACGTCGTCGATCTGCAATGGCAGGTTGGGGCTGTAACTGACCTCGCCCTGCCAGGCCCACTTGCTGTCGAAGATGGTCGTGTTGAAGCTGCCGGCAATCACGTCGATGTCTTCGGGATAAACGAGGTTGAAGCGACCCGAAGACACGTCGGTATTGGTCACGGCCGTACCGCTGACCAGCGGCAAGCGGCTGTGGTAGTGCAGGTAATACAACCCGAACTCGGTGTCGTTCAGCCATGGCGCGAAGTAGCGCAAGGCAGCGCCGAACTCGCCGGTGGCCTGCGGCGCCGAGCCGGAATCGTCCGGCCGGTCGTCGTCGGCCCGCGGCAGACCGAGGGCAGGCATGCAGTTCAGCGGGGTCGGATCCACGCCGCAACCGGGCAGGTTCAGCGGGTCGTCGGAGAAGCGCCCGAAACCCAGCATTGCGTACTGTCCGCCGTCAACGGCAAAATCGTTGCTTGAGAAGAACGTTCCCCGCGCCTCGGGCTCGACACGGTCCCATTCGAAGAAGACCAGGCCTTCTGCAGACAGGTTCGGGCTCAGGTCGATCGTTCCGCGCACCATGCCCAGCGGGATGAAAGCGTCGCGCAACTCGGCGCCGGCCGTGCGCAGCGAGGTCACGTCGACCGGGTTGAGCACGCTTAAGCCCCCGGGAATGAAAGTGCTCTCGCCCCAGCTCACGACCTGACGGCCGACCCGAAGCGATGCCAGGCGGCCGCCACCGAGATCGAAATTTCCGTACACGTAGGCATCGAGGAGGCGACCGCGCTGGCCGGCGATATCTTTCGCATCGCTGCTCAGCGCATCCTTGTTCTCGAGCTTGAAGTCGTGAAAGAAGTTTCCGCGCACGAATGCACCGTAATTCTTGTAGCTGAACTCCATTTCCGACAGGATCCGGATCTGGTTGAAGATCACTTCGCCGGAATCGAAGTTCAGATTGCCGTCGTCGCTGTTGTTCGAAAAGCGGCCCCGCGCCTGCACCTGCTGTTCGATCGGCAGGGCGGAAATGGCCGGATTGAAATGCTCCTTGCCGACCAGATCATCGTCGCGATCGGCGACTCTGATTCCGGTCGAATAAGAAACCGTGGTGTCGATATTCAGGCTGTAATTGGGCCCGCCCAGATCGATCGCGTGGACCGAGCCGGCGGCCAGCGCCATGCCGATCGCACCGGCGAGCAAAGAAGGCCGGAGCACGGCGCGCGTGGCGTTGTGTTGTTGAGTGTTCATGGCTTCGAATTCTCCCTTGCTCAGTCGGTCTGGATTACGGACGGGTCATTGACGACGACCGTGGTGCCGCCGGACGAGATCAGACTGGCGGCCTGGCCCTGCATCTCGGCGGTCACCGCCGGATTTGCCGAGGGATCCAGAAGCGAGCCGTGCGAACCCTGGATGAAGCGGGTCGCGCCCCGGATGCCGGCCGCGCTCTGCAAGGTCTCCGTAATCGGATCCAGACCCATGATGCGGATCATGGGCTCGGTGCCGGCCAGCGGTGCGCCGGGTACCGAATTCGGGATCACGGTGTCGCCGGCGACCTGGTGCAGCACGATGCTATTGTCCTGCACGGCTACTTCGCTCCAGTTGATCGGGTCTCCGGAATCGACGACCTGCTGGGCCGCGCCGAGGAACTGGAAGAAATCGGGCGAATCCGGCTCCACCCCGGCCTGCTGCAGTCCGGCGCGAATCACCGGGCCGAAGGTCTGCGAGCCGGCCAGCAGATTCGCGATGCCGCCGCCGGGAACCGAAAGCACCGCGTTGTTGACGGTCGGCTCGACCGCGAGGAACGCAGTGCCGACGATGGAACCCAGCGAGAGCCCGACGAAGTTGATGTTCGAGCCATCGAAGTCGGAAACCGAATCACCGTCGATGTCCATGAACGGCACGTTCAGCGCCAGCGTCGAGAGATCCACCTGGCCCTGGCGCAGGTTGTCGCGCGCGGTCAGCAGGCTCTGGAGGTTGATGAAGAAGACGCCGGAAGGATCAATCTGGCCGTCGGGGCCCGGGGCGCCCGATGCGTTGTCCTGAAGATCGAGATCGAAGGTGCGCTCGTTGGCGATCGGGCCAAACGGAGTATTTTCCACGTACAGAGCGGCCAGCGGCTGCTCCGGATCCATCGGGTTGGTCTGGGTGATGCCGTGCAGCGGCAGGTCCATGGAAATGACGGCAAAGCCGATCGAGGCCATGGTGTCGGCCAGCGCCAGCGCCTGCGAGCGATTGCCGGTGATGCCGTGCTGGAAGATCACCACGGGCCAGCCCCCGGCCGGCTTGACCTGCCCGGAGAACTGATTGGGCACGGTGACCAGAACCGGTACATTCTGACGATCACGCTCGACCGGGATCGGATTGGCCACCGTGACATTGGTCGATGCAGGATCCAGTCCGAGTTCGTCGAACGGCGGCACGTAATTGCCGGGCGCGGATTCCCAGAACTGGTTCAGCGGGGCGGTCGGGTTTTCCTGGCTTGGAACACCGAGAAAATATGGCAGCTCGACGGTGCCGATGAACACGTCGGCGATGCCCGGCGAGGCACCCGGCGGCAATACGTCGGCCGTCGTCAGGCCGGTCGGCGCCAGCTGGGAGCTGGTACTCGACAGCGTTGAACGCACCACGTTGAGCACCGGGGTAATGGACTGCGTGGTGGCCGTCCACGACAGCACGATTTGGTCGCGCGCAATGCCCACGGCTTCGGCCGCGGACTCCTGCGCATTCACCAACTGGCGAACCGGCTCCAGCGCCTGGGCCGTTGCGTTGTCCAGCAAGGGCTCGGTGCTGACGCCACCTTCGGTGACCAGCGGCTCGGTGCGCTTGGCGAGAAAATAGGTCTGGGACGGGGTCGCCGGGTTGCCTGCGGCGTCCTGGACGGCATCGGTGACCACCGCCATGTAACCCGTCATTTCCTTCAGCGGTCTGAGCGGCACGATCGCAATGGTTCGCCCGGTCGGATCCGAACTGGTCGCGACGGCTGTCACGTAATCCTGCCCCGGCACCAGTTCGGTCACGACCTGCTGGACGGCGACAGTGCCGAACACGAACCGGACCTCGAACAGGCGAACCGAACTACCCGGAACGACGGTGTCCGGGTTGACCGGATCGGAGAAGCTGAATGTCCACGGGCTGACGGTACTGAATCCGTCCAGCGCATTGAGCGCCACCTGCGGATCACCGAAGTCGGTCGGGTCGGCGACCGGGATATTGATGGTCAGGTCGTTGCTGCCCGACAACAGGAGGTTGATCGGAAAGGGCAGCACGCCGTTGGCGGGATCGAAGTTTGCGGTGATGACATCGGTGGTGGGCGTGCCATCGGGGTTAAGCGTCGGCGGTGTCGGCACCGAGCGAGGGGTGCTGGAACTTCCTCCGCAACCTGCAAGGATGCTTACAACCAGCGCGAACGCCGGAATCAGGCGATACTTCATCAGATTTTCTCCCCGAAGCTAGGCTTGTCGGTCATTTTTAAGTTTGGTCACATCCGACTGGCTTCTTATGGCTGCCGGACGGCCTGCCTATGATATGAACAGGCGCTGGACAAATGCAAGCATCTACACGGCTTGTGACCCTTTTCTTTCGAATTCAAGCCTACATCAATTTCCGGCAGGCCGCAGCTTTTTTTGAAAGCCGGTCCGGTGCATTCCCGACGGGCGCGGTTTACACTCGCCCGGCCGACGGCAGGTTGCTCGGCCGACCGTGATCGGCGTCGCTGGCGAACAGCCGATGCCGCGGCGAGTCCGGGAACGGTTTCCCGACCGCGCGCTTTCAATAAACAAGAGATTTCCGAATTGAAACCATCGACGCTTCGCAACGCACTCGGACCCGGCCTGCTCATGGCCGGCGCCGCGGTGGGCGTGTCGCACCTGGTTCAATCCACCCGCGCCGGAGCCGAGTACGGTCTGGCGCTGCTCGGGCTGGTGCTTGTCGGCTGCGCGCTCAAGTACCCGTTCCTGGAGTTCGGACCGCGCTACGCCGCCGCGACCGGGGAGCACATGATCAGGGGCTACCAGCGGCTCGGTCGATGGCCGCTCGGACTGTTCGTCTTCCTCACCCTGGCGACCATGTTCATCGTGCTGGCGAGCGTGACCATCGTGACGGCCGGCCTGGCCGGTGCGCTGCTAGGACTCGAGACTTCGGTCGCCACGCTGGCCTTCGTCATACTGACGGCCTGCGCGCTCATCCTGACGATCGGCAACTACCGCGGCCTTGACTTCCTGATGAAGATCATCATGGTCGTGCTGTCGCTGGCGACGCTCGTCGCGGTGATGCTGGCCGCCGTCGAGCGGCCGGACTGGTCCGGGCTCTGGGCGCCGCTCTCGGAGTCGCAGCTGCTGTCCGGAGCCGGCCTCGCATTTGCCCTCGCGCTGCTCGGCTGGATGCCGATTCCGCTGGACGCCGCCGCCTGGCACTCGCTGTGGACGCTCGAGCGCGCAAGGGAAACCGGGTCCCGCCCCAGCGTGGTCCACGCGTCGACCGATTTCCGCATCGGTTACATCGGCGCCGTAGTGCTGGCGGTGGCGTTCATGATGCTGGGCGCACTCGTCATGCACGGCGGCGACACCGAACTGGCCGGCTCGGCAGTCGGATTCTCGACCCAGCTGATCACGATGTATGCCGACGCCCTCGGGGCATGGGCCCGCCCGTTGATCGCGTTCGCCGCCCTGGCGACGATGATGTCGACGACGCTGGCGGTTGCCGACGCCTACCCACGAGCGCTGCGCGCGGTCCTCGAACTGCGCGATCCCGATCCCGAGGCACACGCGCGCAAGCATCGCGCACGCTATCTCGGCGGAATGCTGCTGACCATGCTCGGCGCGTGGCTGATCATTGCAGTGTTCGGTCGGCATTTCACCTTGCTGATCGACTTCACCACCACCGTGGCGTTCCTGACCGCCCCGATCATCGCCTGGCTGAACTTCAGGCTGCTGACCGGCCCGCATACCCCACCGGAAGCCAGGCCGGGCCCGGCACTGTACTGGACAGCGTGGGTGGGACTGGTATTTCTGACGCTGTTTTCGCTGATCTGGATCGGCTGGCGCATCTCGACTTTCCAGTAGTTTCCGAACAGCTGTCCGCGGCGGTGACTGCGTCCTTTCGCCGACCCGGTCGGTGTCCCGTTCATCGCCCGGTGACCGATCCTGCGATTTTTCTGAACCAAAGACACGATTGGGCATCGAAATTCAGACGTTCAGCGCATCCGATCGGCCCGCTTGGGGTCGGCCGGACCTGCAGCGCGTTCGGTCAGCCGCAAACCACCAGTTGTAATACACTAGCGGCCTGTCATGATCGGCCGGCGTCGGCCGATTCTCAATCCAAAATCAGCCTGGCATCACCCTTAAATGTTCAAAAGACTGCGCGGTATCTTTTCCAACGACCTGTCCATCGACCTGGGCACGGCCAATACCCTCATCTTCGTGCGCGGTCAGGGCATCGTGCTCAACGAACCGTCGGTAGTCGCGATTCGAATGGACCGTGGCCCCGGAGGACCGCAAAGCGTGGCCTCGGTAGGCATAGAAGCCAAGCAGATGCTGGGTCGAACGCCCGGCAACATCCGGACGGTCCGGCCGATGAAGGACGGCGTCATCGCCGACTTCGACATGACCGAGCAGATGCTCCAGCATTTCATCAAGAAGGTGCACTCGTCGCGCTTCCTGAGGCCCAGTCCGCGCGTACTCGTATGCGTTCCGTGCTCGTCCACCCAGGTCGAGCGGCGCGCCATCAAGGAATCGGCCGAGGGCGCCGGCGCGCGCGAGGTGTTCCTCATCGAGGAACCCATGGCCGCGGCCATCGGCGCCGGAATCCCGATCCACGAAGCGCGAGGCTCGATGGTACTCGACATCGGCGGCGGCACCTCGGAGGTCGCGGTGCTTTCGCTCAACGGCATCGTCTACTCGGCTTCGGTGCGCGTCGGCGGCGATCACTTCGACGACGCCATCATCAACTACGTGCGGCGCTCCTACGGCACGCTGATCGGCGAAGCCACGGCCGAGCGAATCAAGCTCGAGATAGGTTGCGCCTACCCGCTCCCCGAAGTCCGCGAGATGGAAGTCTCGGGCCGCAACCTGGCCGAAGGCGTGCCGAAGATGGTCACGCTGAATTCAAACGAGGTGCTCGAAGCCCTTTCCGAACCGCTGTCGGGCATTACCAGCGCGGTCAAGAACGCGCTCGAACAGACCCCGCCGGAGCTGTGCGCGGACGTTGCAGAAACGGGCATCGTGCTGACCGGCGGCGGCGCCCTGCTCAAGCAGCTCGACAAGCTGCTGATGGAGGAAACCGGTCTGCCCGTGATCATCGCCGAGGATCCGCTGACCTGCGTCGCCCGCGGCGGCGGTCGTGCCCTTGAAATGATGGACGAGAATCGCGGCGACTTCTTTTTCCCCAATTGATCGTGACGGCCGGCGGTTTCACTAGGGAACCTCTGAACACCCCTGCGTGGGCGCGCAGGGGTGTTGAGAGGTTCCCTGGCACCGCACCGCACTCCGGGTCGTGAACGGCCCGGGTACCGGCGACCGCGGCAGCTCATCCGACACGGTCGGCGGGACTGCCCGCCTGATGTTTTACTCGCTGCTCGCGATCTCGCTGATGGCCCTGGACTATCGCGGCCAGTACGTCGAGCGCATTCGAGCGGTCGCCAGCCACCTGGTCGAGCCGATGTTCTGGGCCGTCGATCTGCCTTTTTCCACCGCCGAGCGAATCGCCTCGTCGTGGCGCGACCGCACCGAGACAGGAAACCGGATATCCGAGCTCGAGCTGGAGGTGACCAGGGCGCGGGCGAGGCTCGGCCGCCTGGCCGATCTCGAGAGCGAAAACGCCCAACTCAGGCGCCTGCTGGAGACGGCCCGCAGAACCGACCAGCAATTCATCGCCGCGGAGCTTGCCAGCGTCGATCTCGATCCGTTCGCCCACCGGATCCTGGTCCGTCGCGGCCGCGGCGACGGCATTCGTCCCGGAATGCCGGTGATCGATTCCACGGGCGTTCTGGGCCAGGTCGACCAGGTGCTTTTCGGCATGTCACAAGTCATCCTGATCTCGGATCCCGACCACGCGCTTCCGGTCCAGGTGCTGCCCGGCGGCGAACGCACCATCGCCTACGGCAGCGGATCGCTGGACCGTCTCAGGTTGACCGACTTGCCGATGAATGCGCAGGTCGACCCCGGCGACCTGGTCGTCACTTCCGGGATCGGCGGACGATTCCCGCCCGGCCTGCCGGTGGCCCGGATCGGGTCGATTCAGCGCCAGCCGGGCCAGGCGTTCGCGACGGCACTGGCGGCTCCGCTGTCGGCGATGGACCGCAACCGTTTCGTGCTGATCCTCAAGACGGCGGCGCCGGCAGCCGAGGACGCGCCGGCACCGACCGAGGCCGAAACAGACCCGAGTTCGGCGACAGACAGCCCGACAACGGAAGATGCCGCGGCGCCGGCGACGCAGGGCGATATCGAAAGCCGGACGCCGGACGAGGACGAGGAATCATGAACCCGGTCGGCACCCCGATCCCCCTGCTGACGCTGGTGGCCGCGATCCTGCTGACGGTGGTGCCGATGCCGGATGCGCTGGCCGCGTGGAGACCCCACTGGGTTGCGCTGGTCATGATCTACTGGCACCTGGAGACCGGCAACCTGCGCTCGCTTGGCACCGCTTTCGCCATCGGCATCGTGCTGGATCTGACCAGCGGCACGCTGCTGGGCCAGCATGCGCTCGGACTGGTCATCATCAACTTTCTGGTCGGCCGCTTCCGCAACCGCCTGCGATTCTTTCCACCCTGGCAACAGGCGCTGGCCGTCGGCGCGCTGTTGATCAACGAGCGCGTGGTTCAACTCTGGATCATCGGGCTGCTAGAGCGCGGCTGGCCCGACTGGAGCTGGTGGCTGCCGCCCGTGACCGGCTTGCTGCTGTGGCCATGGCTGTTCCTGCTGCTGGACGCGCTGCGCTCGCAGCGCCGCTTCGCCCGATGATTCTCGCCGAAAGCACCGGAACCATGCTCGATAGCGACAATCGGCGCACGGTCGATCGGCGGATCTGGTTTCTGGTCGCCTTCATGGTGCTCGCGCTGCTCGGTGTGCTGGCGCGCTTCGCCCAGCTGCAGATTCTCGAGCACGGCACTTACGCAGCCAGGGCCGAGAACAACCGCGTGCGGCTGCGCGCGATCGCGCCCAACCGCGGCCTGATCCTGGATCGCACGGGTCGGGTGCTGGCCGAAAATCGACCCGCCTATCGGCTGGTCATGGTGCCGGAGCGCGTGTCCGATATCGAGTCGACGCTGGACACGGTCGACAGCCTGGTCGGGCTGACCGACTCGGAACGCGAGCAGTTCCGGCTGGTGCGACTGCGAAATCGTCCGTTTCAGCCGGTCACGATCAAGGGCAATCTGGACGAAGAACAGGTGGCGATACTGGCGTTGGACCGCCACCGCCTCGAGGGCCTGGACATCGAGCCGTACCTGATCCGTCACTATCCCTACGGCGAAGCGCTGGCGCACGTCCTGGGCTATGTCGCCCGGCTCGACGAATCGGATCTCAACCGGCTGGACGCCGACAACTATCGCGCGACCACCCACACCGGCAAGACCGGCATAGAACGCTACTACGAGGAACAGCTGCACGGCAGGAGCGGCGTGGAGCGTGTCGAAACCAACGCCCAGGGCCGCATGGTAAAGGTCCTCGAGCGCACCCCGCCGGTGCCCGGCAGAGATCTTAGACTGACCCTGGACCTGGACCTGCAGCTGGCCGCCATCGAAGCCCTGGGCGAGCACCCCGGCGCGGTCGTGGCGCTCGATATCGAGACCGGCGGGGTGCTGGCGCTGGTCAGCAAGCCCGGCTTCGACCCGAACCTTTTCGTCAACGGTATCAGCCACTCAGCCTACCGGGCGCTGCTGGAATCGCCCCAGCGGCCGCTGTTCAACCGGTTCCTGGCCGGCGGCTACGAGCCCGGCTCGACGGTCAAGCCCTTCATTGCCCTGGCCGGACTGGACGCCGGCCGAATCACGCCGGAGACCCGGGTCTTTTCCTCGGGCAGTTTCCGCCTGCCGGGCCACTCGCGCGAATACAAGGACTGGCGCCGCGGCGGTCACGGCTGGGTCGACCTCGAGAGCGCGCTGGAGCAATCGGTCAACGTCTTTTTCTACGATCTTGCCCACAATCTCGGCATCGACCGGATCTCGCGCGAGCTGGCGCTGTTCGGTTTCGGCCAGACCACCGGCATCGATCTTCCGGGCGAGTTCGATGGGGTGCTGCCCAGCCGGAGCTGGAAGCGCAGGACGCTGGACCAGGCGTGGTTCCCTGGAGAGACGGTGATCACCGGCATCGGCCAGGGCTTCATCGTGGTCACCCCGCTGCAACTGGCCCACGCCGCCGCGACCCTGGCCGGCCGCGGCCGAGCCGCGCCGCCCAGGCTGGTCGACCTGGAACCACCGGCCATGCTGGTCGAGCACCGCCCGGAGCATTGGGACGCCGTTTTCAATGGCATGCACGCGGTGGTCCACGGCGCGCGCGGCACCGCACGCGCGATCGCCGCCAGCATCCCTGTGGAGATCGGCGGCAAGACCGGCACGTCCCAGGTCTTCGGCCGTCCCGACGACGAAGTCGAAGACGACGACGAGGAATTGCCCTGGTTCCTGCGAAACCACGCGCTTTTCATCGCGTTTGCGCCTTACGAGAACCCCACCATCGCGGTCGCGGTGGTCGCCGAGCACGGCGGCGGGGGTTCTTCGGTGGCCGCACCGGTAGCGGCAGGCATCCTGGCCCGCGCCATGCGGAAGGCGCCATGAACCTCAACTGGCTGATTCGCGAGTTCCGTCACCAGCCGTTTCGCCTCGATCCGTTGCTTTGCGGCCTGCTGCTCGGGTTGATGCTGCTCGGCCTCGCGGTGCTCTACAGCGCATCGGACGCCGACATCGGCACGGTGTGGCGCCAGGCGGTCCGCCTCGGCCTTGGGGTGGTGCTGATGGTCGTGGCCAGCCAGATCACGCCGGCCTGGTACCGCCGCTGGGCACCCTGGCTGTACGCCCTCGGCCTGGCGCTGCTGGTGGCAGTGCTGTTGTTCGGCGTCGGCCGCGGCGCGACCCGGTGGCTCGACCTCGGCGTCATCCGCTTCCAGCCTTCGGAAATGATGAAGATCGCCGTGCCGCTGATGCTGGCGGCCTGGCTGCACAAGAAGCCGCTGCCCCCGGGCCTGGTCGATTTCGCGGTCTGCGCGCTGCTGATTGCGGTTCCGACACTTCTGATCGCCAGTCAGCCGGATCTCGGGACGTCGCTGCTGGTGGCCGCCGGCGGCGGCATGGTGCTGTTTCTGTCCGGAGTGCGCTGGCGCTGGATTGCGGCAGGCGCCGCGACCGCGGTTGCCGCCGCACCGCTGCTCTGGAACATGCTGCACGACTACCAGCGCAATCGCGTTCTGACGTTCATCGACCCGGAATCCGACCCGCTGGGCCAGGGCTGGAATATCATCCAGTCCAAGATCGCGGTCGGCACCGGCGGGCTGACAGGCAGGGGCTGGCTCGACAGCACGCAGTCGCGGCTGGAATTCCTGCCCGAACCGCATACCGACTTCATCCTGTCGGTCATCGCAGAAGAATTCGGTTTCATCGGCGTCGCGGCGCTGTTCACGCTGTATGCCGCGATCGTGCTGCGCGCGGTATTCCTGGCATCGCAGGCGCGCGATCCGTTCGGCCGAATGCTGGGCGCCAGCCTGGTGTTCCTGTTCTTCGTCTACCTGCTGGTCAACGCCGGCATGATCAGCGGCGTGATGCCGGTGGTCGGCGTACCGCTGCCGCTGGTGAGCTACGGCGGCACCTCGGCGGCGACGCTGCTTGCAGGCTTCGGTATTATCATGAGCTTCTACAGTCGAAGAAAGATGCTGAAATAACGCGATGCCGGCCTCGATTCGCCGGGTCCGGCGGCGCACTACATGAATCTATTCGGGATTTTGATGGTCAACATGATTACTTCGACACGGGCACACCCCATGATCAACAGATTGAGCACCCGATTTGCCATGCTCGCCGGCTTTCTGATCGCGGCAAGCGTCTCCGCTGGCCACCCGGGGGCTGATGAATTCGCACGCAAGCTGGCCGACGACGACGGCCTCGACATCGAATACGTGCGCCGCGCCATCGACGGTGCCGAATTCCAGCAGTCGATCATCGACGCGATCACGCGACCGGCGGAGTCCAAGCCGTGGCACGAATACCGAAAGATCTTCGTGCGCGATACCCGCATCGACGGCGGCGTCGAATTCTGGCGCGCCAATCGTGCGCTCATCGAGCGCGTGGCCGCCGAGTTTCGAGTGCCGGCCGAAGTGATTCTGGCCATCGTCGGCGTCGAAACCAACTACGGGCTCAACACTGGAAGCTATCGCGTCCTCGACGCGCTGGTCACCCTGGGCTTCTACTACCCGAAGCGCGCCGAGTTCTTTTCGCGCGAACTGGCCCAGTACTTTCATCTGAGCCGCGAGGAATCGCTGCCGCTCGAGGAAATCAAGGGCTCCTACGCCGGCGCCATGGGCCTGGGCCAGTTCATCCCCTCGAGCTATCGAGCCTACGCGGTGGATTTCGACGAGTCGGGCTCGCGCGATCTCTGGCGGTCGCTGCCCGACGCGCTGGGTTCGGTGGCCAACTACCTCAAGGTGCATGGATGGAACGACCAGCTGCCCACGGTGCTGCCGGTGAGGTCCGTGCCCGCGGGGCTGGACGAAGCCTTCAAGCCGAAACCGCAGCACACGCTGGGCGAACTGCAGGCCATGGGCATCGAATTCGACCCGGCCGGCCTGGCGCTGGATACACCGGCGACGCTGATCGAGCTCGAAGCCACGGACGGACCGGAGTACTGGATCGGACTGAACAACTTCTACGTCATCACGCGCTACAACCGCTCCCCGCTGTACGCGATGGCGGTCACCCAGCTGGCCGATGAGCTGGCCGCGCGGGCCCGCCGCGAACTGGCGCTCGCCGACTGATGCGCCGTGTCCTTCCCCTCGGCGCAGTGTTGTTGCTGGCCGCATGCGGCGGGTCGGAAGTTCGCGACGGCGCCGGCCGCCCGATTGACCCGAACCAGATCGAGGTGCCAGAGCCGCGCCCAGAGCCGCGCGCCCGCTACGGCAATCACTCGCCGTACACCGTGCTCGGAAAGACCTACCACGTGTTGCCTTCGTCCCGGGGCTACCGTGAGCGCGGGCGCGCGTCCTGGTACGGCAGCAAGTTTCACGGTCGACTGACCTCGTCCGGAGAACCGTTCGACATGTACAAGGTATCGGCCGCGCACAAGACGCTGCCGCTGCCGAGCTGGGTCGAGGTCACCAACCTCGACAACGGCCGCAAGCTGCGCATCCGCGTCAATGATCGAGGCCCGTTCAAGGAAGGACGGATCATCGATCTGTCCTACGCCGCGGCGGTCAAGCTCGGTGTGCTCGACGCCGGCACCGCCGCGGTCGAAGTCCGCGCGCTGGATTTCGGCGGCCAGGCCGCCGCGATCGCCGCGCGCCCGGTATCGGTGCCGGTCGAACTCCAGGCGGGTGCGTTCAGCAGTCGTGAAACGGCCGATCAACTGGCCCGACGGCTGGGCGACGCCGGCATCGACAACGTTCAGGTGCAGCGAGCGCGGGTCAGACGGGATACGGTGTGGCGGGTGCGTATCGGGCCCGTCTGGGAGCCGGCGCATGCCCAGCGGCTGGTCGAGCGCGTACTCGAACTCGGCCTCGAAGCCCCCGTCTATGTCTACCCCTGAGCGCCTTGAACAGGCAATTAATCGAATGGAGCACTTGATGAATTTGAAGCATTTTCTGGTCGCCCTTGCAATCGCGGCGCTGATGCCGATCGAAGCCGTTCGGGCCCAGGTCCCCTCGCCGCCCGAACTTGGCGCGACGAGCTATGTCCTGCTGGATTTCCATTCCGGCGAGACGATTGCCGAAAAGGAGCCGGACCTCCAGGTCGAACCTGCCAGCATCACCAAGCTGATGACCAGCTACGTCGTATTCAGAGAGCTGGCCAAGGGCCAGTTGAGCCTCGACGACAAGGTATTGATCAGCGAGAAGGCGTGGCGCACGGGCGGCTCGAGGATGTTCGTCGAAGTCGACACCGAGGTAAGCGTCGAGGACCTGCTCATGGGCGTGATCGTCCAATCCGGCAATGACGCATCGGTCGCGCTGGCCGAACACGTGGCCGGCTCCGAGGAAGTCTTCGCCCAGATGATGAACGCCGAAGCCGAGCGGCTGGGCATGGACAACACGACTTACCAGAACGCCACCGGCCTGCCGTCGCCGGACCACTACACCACGGCGCACGACATCGCCATCCTGGCCCGCGCGCTGATCGAGGAATTCCCCGAATACTACCGCTGGTATTCGCAGCAGGAGTTCACCTACAACGACATCACCCAGCCCAATCGCAACCTTCTGCTGTACCGCGACTCGAGCGTCGACGGACTCAAGACCGGTCACACGGAAGCGGCCGGGTACTGCCTTGCGACCTCGGCATTGCGAGACGGCATGCGCCTGATCAGCGTGGTGATGGGCACCGAAAGCGAAAGCGCCCGGGCCACTGCCAGCCAGGCATTGCTCAACTACGGCTTTCGCTTCTTCGAAACCTTCAAGCTCTACGCCGCCGGCGACGTCATTTCGACGACACCGGTCTGGAAGGGTGAAATCGAGGAAATGCGGCTCGGCATCGAAGGCGACGTTTTCGTGACCGTACCGCGCGGCAGCCAGGGCTCGCTGTCGGCCGAAGTGCTGGTGCCCAGCACACCGATCGCACCGTTCGAACAGGGCCAGGAATTCGGAACGCTGGAGGTCAGCTTCGACGGCGAGCCCCGGCTTCAGCGCCCGCTGGTGGTCCTCGACGAGGTGCCCCGGGCCGGCTGGTGGGGACGCACCACCGACGGTATCGGCCTGTGGTTCGACGGATTGTTCGGCGGCGACTGAATCCGGGCCGTCTGCATGAATATCAAGCTCGACACCGAAGGCGCACTGGAATTTCCCTGCCGCTACCCGGTCAAGGCCATGACGCACGCCCGCGAGAGAGCGCTGGACCAGGTCATCACGGCCATCGCGAACCAGGGCGCCGATCCCGATCGCGCCAGCGTCACGGTACGCCCCAGCCGCAACGGTCGATTCCAGAGCATCACGGTCGAGGTCCACGCGCAATCCAGAACCCAGCTGGAATCGGTGTATTCGAGCCTGCGGGCGCTGGACGTCGTGGTCATGACCTTATGAGCGCACCGTCGCTCAAGGTCCGCGAACTCGGGCGCAGACCCTATCTGCAGACCTGGGAGGCGATGCGCGCGTTCACCGACCGGCGCGGCCCGGAAGCGCCCGACGAACTCTGGCTTCTGGAACATCCGCCGGTCTACACCCAGGGACTGGCCGGCAAGCCCGAGCACGTGCTCGACGCCGGCGGCATTCCAGTCATCCAGACCGATCGCGGCGGCCAGGTCACCTATCACGGCCCGGGTCAGCTGGTCGCCTACCCGCTGCTGGATCTCGACCGCCTCGGGCTGGGCATTCGCACGCTGGTGGCGACGCTGGAGACCGTCACCATTGGCCTCCTCGACGAACTCGGCATCCCCGCCCATCGCACCGACGGCGCACCCGGGGTTTTCGTCGACGGCGCGAAGATCGCGTCGATCGGAATGAAGGTTCGACGTGGCTGTACCTTTCACGGCCTTGCGTTCAATATGACGATGGACCTGTCGCCGTTCGCCCGCATCAACCCGTGCGGATTCGCCGGGCAACCAATGACGCGGCTGATCGATCTCGTCGACGAACCGGTCGATGGAACCGACCTGGGCCGCCGGCTGGCCGGGCGGCTGGCAGGCGCGATCGGCCTTGACTGGAACATCGAAGCAACCCATGATGAGAATCATCCATTGGCCGCTCTTGTCGGCGCTCCGAGCGAAAAAACTGACGGTGGTGTCGAATCCAATGAAACCTAGACAACCGAATTCGGGTCTGAAATGGTCATGAATACCAAAATCCTGCATCTGATCGCCGCGCTCGCCCTGCTCTTCCCGGCCGTTGCCGGGGCCACGGACGCCGAAAAGCAGCCCGCGGAAGCGGTGAAGTCGCTCACGCCGACCACCGAACAGCGCTTCACCACGCGCCTGGCCTCGCGCTTTCTGACCAGTTACCACTACCAGAGCGAGGAGCTGGACGACGCGCTTTCCGAGCGCATCTTCACCCAATACCTGGACCTGCTCGACCCGAACAGGATGTATTTCCTGGCGTCCGACATCGAACAGCTGGACCGCTATCGCCACCGCCTGGACGAAGCGCTGCGGGCCGCGGAGATCGAACCGGCATTCGAGATCTTCAGCATCTATCGCGAACGTGTCGATCAGCGAATCGCCCATGCGCGCGCCCAGCTGGAAAGCGAATTCGATTTCACCGTCGAGGAAGACTACCAGTTCGATCGTTCCGAAAGCCCGTGGGCGGAAACCACCGAAGAGCTGGACGAGATCTGGCGCAAGCGGGTCAAGAACGACTGGTTGGGCCTGAAGCTGGCCGAGCGCGAGGTCGACGACATCCGTGAAACACTGGATGGACGCTACGGAAACATCCACAAGCGGGTCAGCGATTTCAACTCCGACGACGTGTTCCAGTTCTTCATGAACGCCTATGCCAGCGCGATCGAACCGCATTCCTCGTACATGTCGCCGCGCCTGGCCGAGAATTTCGAAATTTCGATGAAGCTTTCGCTGGATGGCATCGGCGCGTTGCTGAGCAGCCAGAACGAATACGTGGAAGTGGCCGACGTGGTCCCCGGCGGCCCTGCCGACCTGGACGGAAGGTTGCAGGCCGGCGACCGCATCGTCGGTGTTGCCCAGGGCGAAGACGAGTTCGTCGACGTGGTCGGCTGGCGTCTCGACGACGTGGTCGACCTGATCCGCGGCGAACGCGAAACGCTGGTGCGACTCGAGATCCTGCCGGCGGAAACCGGCATGAAGGGGCCATCGGAAATCATCGATATCGTTCGTAACGAAGTCAAGCTCGAGGAACAGGCCGCCCAGGCGTCGGTGGAGGAAGTCGAAACCGGGGATGGCGTCAAGAAAATCGGCGTGATCGACGTGCCGGTGTTCTACGTCGATTTTCGCGGTCGCGCTCGCAACGAACCGAATTACCGTTCGAGCACGCGCGACGTGCGCCGCCTGATCAACGAATTGCGCGCAGACGGCGTCGAGGGGATCGTCATCGACCTGCGCGGCAACGGCGGCGGTGCGCTGGTGGAGGCGACCACCATGACCGGCCTTTTCATCGACACCGGACCGGTTGTCCAGGTGCGCGACGCCAACGGTCGTGTCTCGATCGAAACCGATCGCGAACCGGGCATGGCCTGGGACGGCCCGCTGGCGGTGCTGGTCAATCGATCCAGCGCTTCGGCATCGGAGATCTTCGCCGCGGCCATCCAGGACTACGGGCGCGGCATCATCCTGGGCGAACCCACGTTCGGCAAGGGCACCGTGCAAAACCTGTTCAACCTGGACAATTACCTGACCGACGATGAAAAGAAGCTCGGCCAGATCAAGCTGACCATGGCCAAGTTCTTCCGGATCGACGGCGGCTCCACCCAGCTGCGCGGCGTCACCCCGGACATCACGCTGCCCAGCTTCGGCGATCCCGAGAAATACGGCGAAGCCGCGCTCGATTACGCGATGGACTGGAGCAGCATCGAGGAAACCGACTATCAGCGCATCGCCGACCTGTCGCCACTGCTTCCGCAGGCACGCGAACAGCACCTGGCGCGGCGCGAATCGAACGAGGAGCTCAAGGAACTGATCGATGACTTCGAACGGTTCCGGGAACTCGACCGGCGCACCAGCGTCTCGTTGCTCGAGAGCGAGCGCGTGCGCGAACGCGAAGAGGCCGAGGCTCGGCGCGCATCCAGTTTTGCACATGCCGAGACCGGCGAAATCCCGCCTGAAGCCGACGCTGAAGCCGGCGATGCTGGGGCCGACGGCAATACCGACGGCGACCCGGAGGGCGATGCGACCCAGGAAGATGAGGAGGAAGCCGACGTGCTCCGAACCGAAGCCGCGCGCATCCTGGCCGATCTCATCGAACTCGACCAGGGCCAGCATCGCCTGGTCCAGGTCCAGCACCCGATATCCCCGGGTTCGCTGAACTGAGCCCGGCTCATCGAGTGTGCCCCGCCAGGCACGCATGAGCCACCGGACCGGTTACGGCCCCGCCGGCCGGCCCGGTAAGTAGTCGACGCATGAGCTCAGACGCCGTCCAGGTCGCGGTCCCGGTGCCGCTCTACCGCCTCTTCGATTACCTGGCGCCGGTCGGCGAACCGGCGCCGCCGCCGGGTTCCCGCGTGCTGGTGCCGTTCGGCAATCGCAAGCTGGTCGGCGTCGTGACCGGCCGTTCGAACGGGTCGGGAATCGATCCGGCCCGCATCAAGCCCGTGGAACGGACCTTCGAGGCAGGCCTGGTCGACCCGGAACTGCTGTCGCTGATGCGCTGGGCCACGCGCTACTACGCGGCACCACCCGGCGAGCTGGTCAACCATTCCCTGCCGGCCCTTTTGCGCCGGAATCGCGAAATGCCGGCCCCAAGAGTCCACTGGCTGCGGCTGACCTCCGCCGGCGCGCAAGCCGACCTGGAACGTGCGCCGCGACAGCGCGAAGTGGCCGAATTGCTGGAGGCCGGACCCCTCTCGCGCGAGTCGCTGTCCGAGGCCGGCGCAAGTGCGGCAACGCTACGGCGCATGTTCGAGACCGGGCTCGTCGAGGCCTGCGGGCCGCCGCAATCGCCGCCGGTGCCGGGACCGGAACTCAACCCCGACCAGCGCGCCGCGCTGGCCGCAATCCTGAACGCACGCCACCGCTTCGAAACCCTGCTCCTGGCGGGCGTCACCGGAAGCGGCAAGACCGAGGTCTACCTGCAGGCCGCGCGCCACCTGCTTCGCCGCGGGCGACAGATCCTGGTGCTTGTGCCCGAGATTGGACTGACGCCGCAGTTCGTCCGGCGCCTGGAGGCGCGCCTTGGCCGCAAGGCGCATGTGTTTCACTCCGGCCTCGGTGAACGCGAGCGGCTGGAAACCTGGCAGGCCGCCGGCAGCGGCGAGGCCGAGCTGCTCATCGGCACGCGTTCAGCGGTATTTCTGCCGTTGAAACGGCCGGGGCTGCTGATCGTCGACGAGGAACACGACGGCTCGTTCAAGCAATTCGACGCGATGCGATATCACGCCCGCGACGTGGCCGTGCTGCGCGCCAGCCGGCTGGGCATCCCGGTGGTCCTGGGCTCGGCCACGCCGTCTCTGGAATCGCTGCACAATGCCGAACGCGGCCGATACCGGATGCTGCTGCTGCCCGAGCGCGCCGGCACGTCCGGACAGCCGCACTGGCGCATCGACGACCCGCGCGGACAGCGCGTCGAGCACGGCCTGACCGAAAAGCTGGTGGCGCGGATACGCAAGACGCTGGACGACGGCGAGCAGGTGCTTGTCTATCGGAACAGGCGCGGCTACGCGCCGGTGCTGATCTGCAACGAGTGCGGCTGGCAGGCCGACTGCGATCACTGCAGCGCGCACCTGACCTGGCATCGCAGCGCCAATCGACTCAACTGCCACCATTGCGGGCGCTACCGCAGCGTCCCGGTACGCTGCCCGGAATGCCATTCGCCGCAGATCCAGGCCGTGGGCTCCGGTACCGAAAGAATCGAAGCCGCACTGATGGAGCACTTTCCCGATCACCCGGTGCTGCGCGCCGACCGCGACGTGGTTCGCGGCCGCGACGATTTCGAGGCGTTGCTCGACCAGGTCGCGACCGGCGAACCCTGCATCCTGGTCGGCACCCAGATGCTGGCCAAGGGACATCACCTGCCGGGGATAGGACTTGCGATCATGCTGGACACCGATCAGCTGCTGTTCAGCGCCGATTTCCGGGCGCCGGAGCGACTGGCGCAAAGCATCGTCCAGGTCGCCGGCCGCGCGGGAAGGGCACAGCAGGGCCGGTTCGTTCTGCAAAGCCGCCACCCGGAGCACCCGCTGATCCAGACGCTGGCCGGCGGCGATTACCTGAGCGCGGCGCGCCTGATGCTGGAGGAAAGAAGGGACGCCGGCCTGCCGCCGTGGCAGAACCTGGCGATGGTGCGGGCCGAGGCGCAGAAAGCGTCCGATGCGGCCGGCTTCCTGCGCGAGGTTGCCCGTCTTATCGACGGCAAAGCGGTCCAGGTGTCCGGGCCGCTGGCCGCGATTCTCCAGCGCCGCGCCGGCTTCTGGCGCTACCAGTTATGGCTGATGTCGGAATCCCGGGCCGCTCTCGGCGCGGAGACCGCTCGCCTGACCGGGATCATCGAAGGCATGCCCGAAGCCAGGACGGTGCGTTGGCACATCGACGTGGACCCGATGGAGGTCTGAGTCCGGATCGTTCATGGCCCGATCAGTCGCCGTCGGCATCATCCTTTCTTGCAAGCGACCTCGCCGGCGCGTTGATCCAGACCACGTCGATGCCCTTGTTGCGGGCATTTCGCTCGACGGCCTGCATGTAGCCGTCGGCAAGCAGGAATCCGCTTGCCCTGGCCTGCGGCTCGGGGGCCGCGCACGCGCTCAGCAGGAGGGCGGCAGCGACAACGAAGATCATCCTGATACAGGTTTTCATGGAACTCGTCCTGCACCACGCACGGTGCCTGAGCAGGGATGCACTCAAGACTACACCGGCGCGATCACCGCCGCAACATCGCGCCCCGCTCAACCCGAATGCCATGCCGCCCCCAGGCGGCGGGGGTCGGCGGCCTGGTCGTCGTCGGTGACCGCGTGCACGCCGCCGAAATACAGACTGCGCCCGGCCCAGCGCCGGGCATCGGGAAATCCGTCTTCCAGCCAGGAATCGGCCGCGCCGCTCCAGTCCGGACTTCCGCGCTCCAGCGACAGCACGTCGCCTTCCAGGTGCAGGCGCGGGGCATCGACCGCGTCCTGCAGCTGCATGCCGAAATGCATGACGTTGCAAAGCACCTGGGCGATCGCGGTCCGGATGCGGTTCGAGCCGCCGCTGCCGAGCATGATGCGAGTGCCCGCATGCTCGACCAGGGTCGGCGCCATCATCGACGAAAGCCGGCGGTTGCGCGGCCAGTTCTCGAAACCCAGCCGATTCAGGTCTTCCTCGCCCAGCATGTTGTTGAGCATGAAGCCGCAGCCCGGCACCACGCGGCCGCAGCCCTCGCCGTTCGACACTGTCGTCCCGGCCAGGTTGCCGGCGCGGTCACGGATGCTGATCTGGGTCGTGCCGCGGGCGGTGCGAATCCGCGACTGACCGAGATGCCGGAAGGCCTGCATCAGCACGCGGCTGCTGCTCAGGCAATCCGGGCGTTCGAGCTCGCCGCGCTGGTCCTGGGTCAGGCGCATCGCGTCGACCAGCGCCTCGAGATGGGCGATCGAGCCGAAGCGAGTCCGCGGCGCCAGGCGGCGCGCCAGCGCCTGGGTCATCAGCGCCACCATGAGGCCGCCGAACGCCGGGGGCGGATTGGACCAGACCCGCGTGCCGCCGTTGAGTCGCCACTGCATCGGACGCCGCCACCTGACGCGGTAGCGCTGAAGATCCGACATTGACAGGTGACCGCGGCGGATCGTCGACATGCCGGCGATCCGCGAGGCGACATCGCCGCTGTAGAAGCTCTGCGCGCCCTCGTGCGCAATCGATTCCATGAAGTCGGCCAATTCCGGGTTCGCGATCGAGTCGCCCACGGCGGGCAGCGGCGCGCTGGCGGACGCGAGTCCGAAGATTCGGGCCGACTCGTCGTCGGTCCGGACGATGGGCTCGAGAATGCGAAGCGCCTCGGCCTGCACCGCGTTGAGCGCGACCCCGCCGCGGGCCAGCGTCACGGCCGGCCGCACGAGTTCCGCCATGGGCAGGGTCCCGAGACGCTGGTGCATCGCGAACAGCCCGGCCACCATGCCGGGGACCGCGGCTGAGCCCATGCCAACGTGAAACTCCTGGATTTCCGAGCCGAAATTGCCTTCGATTGGATAAAAATCGGGGCCTTCCACGCGTCGCGCCGACGGGGTCTGGGTGAAGAAGTCGGCGACCACCGGCGCGCGTCCCCGCATCCGGATCAGCGCATGTCCGCCGCCGCCCGGGGAACAAAGCACCGGTTCGGCCACGCATGCCGTCCAGGCCGCCGCGATCAGCGCATCGACGGCGTTGCCGCCGTTTTCGAGCACGGACGCAGCGGCCCTGGTGGTTTCGGGATGGCCGCAGGCGACCCGGGCTATCGACTCTTTCATCCATGCCATTCTGCCCAAACCCGGACCAGAATGTGAACCGCGACCGGTGTGCCGATGTATGAGCTGGCCCGTCTCTCCAGAAACCGTTGTGCGGTGGCTTCGATACCGGATTCGGCGGGCATCGATCACTTCAGTTCGACGCGTGGCGAGGCCTTCAGTAATCGATGCCCACCGAATCCTCGGTCAGGGAGAAAGCCGAAGCATTCAACGGAACGAACCGAGACACAAGGCCGGCCAGATATACTGGACACGTATTCAGACCGAAACACCGATATGAAGACCGTGTTCATTCCCATCGTGTTGCTGGCGTCGGTCGCGGCGATCGCCCAGGTGCCGAATGACGTCAGCCTGGCTCCTGTACCCGGCATTTCGGGGCTCAGCGCACCCCTCGGCCTCAAGCACGCCGGCGACGGCAGCGGCCGGATCTTCATCGTCGAGCAACCCGGCACGGTTCGGGTAATCGACGCGTCGGGCACGCTGCTGAACACGCCGTTCGCCGATATCGAAAGCCGTGTCGAAAACAACGGTGAACGCGGGCTGCTGGACATCGCCTTCCATCCCGAGTTCGAAAGCAACGGACTCTTCTACCTCCACTACTCGGCCGGCGGCACCCGGCCGTCCGGCACATCGCTCGGCGACACCATCGTCGCGGAATTCAGCGTCACGGCAAACCCGGACGTCGCCAGCAACACGCCGAATCGAATCATCATGACGGTGGCTCAGGATTTCGCCAACCATAACGGCGGCCAGATGCGTTTTGGCGCCGATGGCTACCTGTACCTGGGACTGGGCGACGGCGGCAGCGGGAATGATCCCTGCAACCGCGCCCAGACGCTGGACCCGGCCGACATCCAGACCGGCGGCGGCTGCCGGGGCGAGAGCAGCGTCGCGCTGCTCGGCAAGATGCTGCGCATCGACGTCGACAACGCCACGCCGCCCGGCGCCAACAACGTGTGCGCGGCCGACGGCGACGGTTCTGCCGAATACTCGGTGCCGAGCGACAATCCGTTCTTCGAAATGAACAACCGCTGCGGCGAAGTGCTCCACTACGGCCTGCGCAACCCGTGGCGCTGGAGCTTCGACCGGAACACCGGCGCGATGTGGATCGGCGACGTCGGCCAGAACACCTGGGAAGAGGTCGACCTCCTGCAGGCCCCGGCCGACGCGGCCGAGAATTTCGGCTGGAAACCCTGCGAAGGCAGCTTCCAGCGCGGCTCGACCACGGTGGCCTGCCAGCTCGCCGGCTCGATACTGCCGGTCCTGGAATACCGGACGCAGGACCCCAATTGCTCGGTCACCGGAGGCTATCGATATCGGGGCCCCATCGCCAGCCTGCGCGGCCTCTATATCTACGGCGACTTCTGCAGCGGCAACATCTGGTTTGCCGATGACGATTCCGGCCCCTGGCAAAGCACGCTCACGGGTTTCAACCAGGGCAACATCCGTTCGTTCGGCGAGGATGAAGCAGGCAATGTCTACGTGATTGCCGGGGGTGGGCTGTTCAGGTTCGAGGGCGATACCGAGATCATCTTCGCCGACGGGTTTGAATAAAAAAACGGTTTTAAGTGTTAAGTTTTAGGTTTTAGGTAAAAGCAAATTCGGTTCCGGACCGTCGCCAGACCCCATGCAATCGCGTTCTTCCCGGATGCAGAGGTTTTACCTAACACCTAAAACCTAACACCTAAAACATTCAAAAAGACCGCACCGAATTCGAACCATACTGAATCGAAATACCCGCAACACCGCTGCGGCGTGTCATTCCACCGCCTCGAACCGATTTTCCTTGCGGTTCTTGCGCACCTTGTCCGGGTCCCAGACCTGGCCGTTCATGACGATCCAGACGCCGGGCGGAAGCGCCTGGACGGCGCCGACGGCGCAGCCGATGTTGAATACCGCATCCGAGCCGATGAAGCGGGCCGGGTTCAGCGCGCCGGTCAACACGATCACCCTGTCGGTCAGTCCGTGCAGCACCCTGGCGGTCTCGACCATGGTGTCGGTGCCGTGGGTGATCAGGAAATGCGTCGCATCGGAGGCCTCCACCGCCTTGCGAATCAGGTCCCGGTCGGCATCGTTGAGCTGCAGCGAGTCCTTGCGCAAAAGCGGCTGGACCTGCCAGCGGAAGGCCACCTTCAGGTCGGTCAGGATGCGCGCGATTTCGGGCTCGCCGATCTGGTAGTCGGACTTCTCGTCGTAGTAGATCTTGTCGATCGTTCCGCCGGTGGTGATGATCTGCAGCAGTTTCAAATCCTGGTTTCCTTGTCAGATTGAGATCAGTCGCCGGTCAGCGACCAGCCGGTGCCGTGGGTGTCGATAGGGCCCAGTGAAAAGCGGTTGCGCGCGTAGTGCAGCGCCGCGATCAGCGGCTTCTGTCGCTGCTCGCCCCCATCGCGCGCCAGGCTTCGGCGCGCCAGCCCGGCAAGTTCGACCAGCGCCGTGATTCGATACATGTTCATCGCGATCGTACGCGCATTGGCTTCGAGTGCGTCGGCCGGATGATCCAGCCACCCGGGTACCTGGTCGAGCGCGTCTGAGGCGATTGCGTGCAGTTCGCGGGTGCGCTCGTCGTCCAGCGCGGCGGTCCTTGCCCGCATCGTCTCCAGCCACGGCTCGATGCCGCTGGCGGCCAGCGCGCGCAGCAGGTCCAGCGCCAGCACGTTGGTGGTGCCTTCCCAGATTGACAGCACCTGAGCGTCGCGCAACAGCTGCGGCAGGCCGGTGTCCTCGACATAGCCGGCGCCGCCGAAACACTCCAGGGTCTCCGAAGCGCAGGCCACCGCGTCGCGCGCGGTCCCCAGCTTCACCATCGGCGTCAGGATGCGCAGCAGGTCGGGGCCGGATGCGGCGCGGCCGTGCTCGACCCGGCCCAGCTCGCCGACCATGGCAAGCGTTGCACAGGCCGCCGCCGCGTAGTCGGCGTTCATCGCCGACAACGTCTGGCGGTGCAGTGGCTGGTCGATGAGCCGCTTGCCGAACGCGCGCCGCCTTTGCGCGTAGCTGGTCGCCAGTGCAATACCCCGGCGCATCAGCGTGCAGGCGGTCACGGCGTTCCAGGTCCGGGTCAGGTTCAGCATCGGCGCGATCGCGGCCACGCCGCGGTCCAGGCCGGCGACCGGTGTCGCAGGCGCCCCGTTCAGCCACAGCTCCGCGGTCGGCAGTTTGCGCGTGCCCAGCTTGTCCTTCAGACGCAGAATCTCGATGTTCTGCAACCGGCCGTCGGCATCGTGCGGCTCGACGTAGAACAGCGCCAGCCCGCGCGAGCCTTCCGGATTGGCTTCGGGACGGGCCAGGGTCAGCGCCATCTCCGAGGTCGCCGCCGAGGTAAACCACTTGCGCCCGGTCAGGCGCCATCGGCCGTCATCGTCCTGCTCGGCGGTCGTCTCGGTCGCGCTGACGTCCGAGCCGCCTATCGTCTCGGTCATCCACTGGCCGGAGGTCCAGAAGTCTTCACCATTGCGCGAAAGCAGGTGCGGCAGGGCGCGCTCGGCCAGTTCGCGGTTGCCGGCATCGGACAGGATGCGCGCGGCCCCGTCGGTCATCGCCAGCGGGCAGCCGTAGAAGTCGGTCGAGGGGATGAACAGCCAGGCCCGCGCGAACTGGATGGTGCGCGCGTGCTCGCCCAGTGAATCGTCGTAGCCGGTGGCGACGAGCCCATATTCGGCCGCCCAGGACTTGGCCTTGACCCACAGCGGCGTGAGTTCGATCCGGTCTACCCGCTCGCCCCAGGGACTCCATTGCTCCAGGCGAGGTTCGTTGAGGCGATCTTCGGTCTGCAGCCGGTACCATTCGCCGCCGGACCGCCGGCCGAGCTCGTCGAACACCTCGAGCTGGTCGTGCAGCAATGCCTCGGGCAGCGCGCATTCCAGCCACGCGCTCAGCAGCCAGTCCTCGCGGTACTCGTTACCGAGTTCGGGCGGCGACTGGATGAACGAGAGCGGTTGTCGGTCGGACATTTCGGGCCAGGTTCGGGACGAATCTGCGAGCAGTATATCGGCCACGAACGGCGCGTTGAGCGCCGACCGTCACTCGCTGGACTCGTCGTCGACGCCGGAGCCCCGTCGGCGGATCGCGAGCAGCGCGACGAAATAGGTCGTGATGAGCGCGATCTGCGCCATCGCCAGCCAGCGAACCGACGGGGCCACCCAGGCCTCGACCACCGCGAAGCAGAAATAGCCGAGCAGGATCATGCCGCCGATCACCAGCCCGTCGCGACCCAGCCGCAGGATCCACCACAGCGGCAGCAGCAGCGGCACCAGCGCGAACAGCGTCCCGCCCAGCCGCCCCAGCGATTCCGAGGGCGCCAGCCATCCGAACCACACCAGCTGAAGACCGATCAGGGCCAGCCAGGCTATGCGAGTCGTGCCGAGCCCCGGCATCATAATCTCGCCGCGGTTTCGGCCACGCGCCTGCCCAATACGCGCGCCAGGCGGATTTCGCTTTCGTCCAGGGCGCGATCGCTGTTCGGCCCGGACCAGTGACTGGCGCCGTACGGCGTGCCGCCGGCCGTGGTGTGCAGCAGGGTCCGCTCGGTGTACGGAATGCCCACCAGAATCATCCCATGATGCAGCAGCGGAATCATCATCGACAGCAGCGTCGCCTCCTGGCCGCCGTGCAGGCTGGAGGTGGAGGTGAACACGCCGGCGGGCTTGCCGGCCAGGGTGCCGGAAAACCACTCCGTGCCAGTCGAGTCGAGAAAATACTTGACCGCGGCGGCCATGTTGCCGAATCGCGTCGGGCTGCCCAGGATCAGGCCCGCGCACTCGGCCAGGTCGGCGCGCTCGACCAGCGCCGGTCCGTCTTCCGGGAGTTCGGCACGCTCGGGCTCGATCGCCGACGTCAGCGGCGCGACGCTTCTGAGCCGGGCCGAAAAACCGTCGACACGCTCCACGCCGCGCGCGATTTCTCGCGCCAGCGCCAGCGTGTTACCGTGAACGGAGTGGGTCAACACGAGGATTTCGCGCATGGCTCAGGGCTTCGTCAGGATTTCCAGCACCGCCTCCGGCGGGCGTCCGATACGGGCCCGCTCGCCGCAGACCACGATGGGCCGTTCGATCAGTATCGGGTGCGCGCTCATCAATTCCAGCAGTTCGGCGGCGTCGACGGCATTCGGGTCCAGCCCGAGCTCCTTCCAGGTCGATTCCCCGGTGCGCAGAAAATCCCTGGGCGGCAATCCGAGCTTGCGGGCCAGCTCTCGCAGTTCGCTCGCGTCTGGCGGCATCTCGAGATACTTGACGATTTCGGGGTTCAATTCGCGCTGCTGCAGAAGTTCCAGCGTGGCGCGGCTCTTGGAACAGCGCGGATTGTGATAAATAGTGACTGACATGAATTCTCCTCGTTCAAACGGCTCCGATACCGACGATTCTGACGCAGCCGCGTCAATGCATTCGCAACCCTCCGCATTCGGCGCCCTGCGCGACCCGCGCTGGTTGCGCGCCTTCGGCACCCACCTGCTGGAACATTTCCGACAGGATCGCTGCCTCGAGGCGGCCGGCGCCTTAAGCTACACCAGTTTGCTCGCCCTGGTGCCGCTGCTGGCGGTGATCCTGGGGGTGGTTTCGGCCTTCCCGGTATTCGACAAGGGCGTCGAACAGCTGCAGGATTTCATCTTCTCCAATTTCGTGCCGGCCGCCGGCGACATCGTTCGGGAGTACCTGGACCAGTTCATCGCCCGATCGGCCGGACTCACCGGCACCGGCACGATCTTCCTGGTCGTCACCGCGCTGATCCTGATGTCGACCATCGAGAAAACACTCAACCGGATCTGGCGCGTCGCGCACCTGCGCCGCCCGTCCAGCCGACTGATCGTTTACTGGGCCGTGCTCACGCTGGGCCCCATGCTGCTCGGCGCAAGCATCGCGCTGACCTCCTACCTGGCGGCACTGCCGCTGCTGGCGCCCGAGTTCGTGCGCGGCACGCTGCAGTGGCTGCTGCTTGTCGGAACGCCGTTCGTGGTCGCGATGCTGGCCTTCACCCTGATCTTCATGGTGGTGCCCAACCGCAACGTGAAATTCCACCACGCGCTGGCCGGCGCGGCATTCTCGGCGCTGGCGTTCGAGATTTCAAAGCGCGGTTTCGTGCTGTACGTCAGCAATTTCCCGACCTACGAAAAGCTCTACGGCGCGCTGGCCGCGGTGCCCATCTTCCTGGTCTGGATCTATGTCAGCTGGGTGGTCATACTGCTTGGGGCCAGCGTTGCCGCGGCCCTGACGACGTTCAACTATCGCCGCGCCGACTGGCGCTGGGACTCTCGCCATTACCTGCTGCTGGCAATGCGCCTGATTTCTCATTTGTGGCGCGCCCAGGTCGCGGGCCGCGGCATGGACTCGGCGCAATTGCTGGAGCAGGAAGCGGCGGCGACCGACGGCGACCTGCAACTTCTGCTCGGGCGACTGGACAAGGCGAACATGGTCCACCAGGACGACGAGGGCGCCTGGCACCTGAGCGCGGACCTCGATGAGGTCACGCTGGCCGACCTCTACCGCTCGATGCCGCTGGTGATGCCGATCGGCGAGCTGGACGATTTTCCCGAAAAGCGCGAGATCGACGCCGGGCTCAGGCGCGCATTGAACGAAATCGAGGACAATGCCGGTCCGTTGATGGAACGTCCGTTAAAATCCTTTCTCAATCCGAAACACGGCGCAAATCGGCATTCTGCCGCTTGAGCATTCTGCAGGAGTCATGCATTGATCTCGTCCATTCGAAAATTCGCTTTCGCCGCAGTGCTCGCGACGTTCATTTCGGCCTGCGACGTTCAATCGGTCACGAGCGCCGATGAAGTCGAAGACGTTCCGTCGACTTCGAGCAGCGAGACCATCGACTTCTCATTGCCCATGCTGGGCGGCGACACGGTACAGTTGAGCGACTGGCGCGGCCAGTGGGTGCTGGTCAACTACTGGGCCACCTGGTGCGCGCCCTGCCGCAAGGAAATTCCGGATTTTTCCGCGATGCACGATGCGCGCGACGACATCACCGTGCTGGGGCTGGCGTACGAGGACACCGACGTCGAGGCCTTCGAGGGCTTCCTGGTCGACTACCCGGCCAGCTACCCGATCCTGCTGGTCGACGTCTACGCCCCGCCCGAAGCGCTCGGTGCGCCACGCGCACTGCCCACGTCCTATCTCGTCAATCCGGCCGGGGAACTGGTTGAAACCTGGATCGGTCCCATCACGAGTGAGACCATTCAAGCCCGCGTCGACCAAGGTTCCTGAATTCATGACGACTTGCCGAAAATTCCACGTTTCCGGAAAGGTCCAGGGCGTCTTCTTTCGCGACTCCACCCGGAAAAAGGCCGTGTCGCTGGATATCACCGGGTATGCGATCAACCTCGACGACGGCAGGGTCGAGGTGCTGGCCTGCGGTGACGAGCGGGCGCTGGCAGACCTCGAAAGCTGGCTGCACCAGGGCCCCGCCAGCGCCGAGGTCAGCCGGGTCGACCGCAGCGAAGCCGACGTCGATCATCCACCCGACGGCTTCAGCACGGGCTAAAGAGTGCTTTCGTCTACTGACTTTCGCCAACTCGGAGCACTTCCACTCTCATGCTGGCCTGGCGACCGCCGTTGCGCGCGATGACAGTGGTCACACCGTTGCTGTGCGGGCGCAGGATGCCGTCATCGGAGACTGTCGCAATCGCCGAGTCGGCGCTTGTATAAACAGTACCCGTTGAAGAGGCGGTCAGGTCTCTGGAGACGCCGTCGCCGTATTCTCCGGTAACCCGGAGTTGGCGCCGGTCATTGATACCGTTCAGATACAC
Organism: Lysobacterales bacterium; assembly: GCA_002722315.1. Classification (GTDB taxonomy): domain Bacteria; phylum Pseudomonadota; class Gammaproteobacteria; order Xanthomonadales; family Wenzhouxiangellaceae. The sequence goes on from PBLG01000047.1 coordinate 72,707, forward strand.
CTCGTCCGGTGATATTTCCAGTGAGCGCAAATTGGAAGGCGCTTCCACCATAACAATGACCGGATCGGTATTGGCGAAATTTCCGGACGCGTCCTCGCCGGTTGCCGAAAGCTCCAGCGCGCCGAGATGGTCGTCGGGAAGCTCGAGTTCGAACTCGAATGGGCCCTGCTCCAGCACACGCACACCGACCGGGGACAGCAGCATGACCCGCCTGGCGTCGAATGACCCTGCCGCTTCTACGGTCACAGTAATGCTGCTCCCGGCCGCCACCGCTTTCCCGTCCTCGGGCGATGAAATCACCAGGCCGCCTTCGATCAATTCGGCTGCTGTCGAGGCCTGGCCGCTCGCCAGCGACGCGACCAACAGGCTCATGCTGCCGAACAGAAACAACCAGAAAACATTGATCTTGATCACTTGCATCTCCTTTTCCTTTGCCTGCCAATCTTTTGGGCAACCCGGCCAAACGCGCAGCGCCCCTCTGGGCAGATTCGATCTAGACTTCAGTCCCGACGATTGCTATTACTATTGTCATCACTATCGTCGTCCTTCTTCTCCAGAATCAGCCTCGTGGACGGCTTCTCCCCTTCCGGCGTTATGACGCCAAATCCAGTGGGTTTGAGGTTTAACTGCTCCCGCCATTGATCGCATTCGGTTGCATCCGGGACCGGAATTCCGGCGATCGGCATGCTGCGCTGGTGCTCGATTTGCTGTTGCAGGGCGGTCGAAATGATGTCCTGATGTGTAATTTCTCTTTTGACCAGCGTCAGCGATTTGCTGTTGACATCAAACATCCCAAGCTGCTTGTCGGCCTTGTCCAGACTGTCGCTGGACGTTTTCCCCCATAGAAAGGCAATGGCATTGTTGTGCCGGGTTGCGAACACGGGTGAAAATGCGTTCTCTGAATCATCCTTCGGGATATTCACCACAATCGGCGGCCACAGTTCAATACCAGAGGCACGGCGCGATCCAACCATTCTCTTACTCTGATTGGTTGTGTCAAACCCTCGTGATATGAACCTGGCATCGACCCAACTGACAAACGGCTGATTATCGTTGACTGTCAAATGAAGAAAACGGTTCGTCGAAGTATCTGAAAGAAGCACTTCTGGTTGTATCGAGCCTCCATCGGGATTGAAATAGGAGTAATAAACAAGGCGCTCCCGCAGGTTCCCATATCGCTCGGTCAACCATGCCAGGTGAAACGCTCCATCCGACTCAGTAGTGATGGTCATCTTATCGATTCTGTGATCCGACGAGGCCAGCAAGACCGGGTCACTCGCAATCAATTCATCTCCGCTTATATCCAGCCGGCGGTAGTAAATCGACTTGCCAGTGTTTGAAGCGACGCCAAGTACGGAATCGGCATGAATCAATTCAAACCTGGCCGCATCGATCCTCAAATCGTGGCGGGCCATATCCCGAGATTCGTCAATAATGGCCAGACGCCACTCGACTTCGGGTTGATCCTTCTCGGGCACCCCCGATATCCTGGACCCGAGCCGATACGTAGAAAACAATAGCGTTCGACCCCGAAACTCAACCCTCCGGAATCTCGAATAACGCGGCTCCAGCCCGACATACATGCAGCCATCTTCGAGCGGTAGATCGAAATTCGACGGCAACGACCCGCCGTTTTCGACCTCCACGCGGCCCATCAGCGCGCCGACCGGGTCCGGCCAGTCGGCTTCCGGCAGCACCCGGGCATGCGCTTCGCTACCGACACTGAACTCAAGGTTGATCCCGGTCAGATCCATTTCCGACAGCGCGGGCAACTCATCGTCGTCCACCCATTGCCGCTCGGCGACCGCGAACTTGCCGTAGTCGCGGCACCCGGCGAGCATTAGCAGGCCCGCGATCAAGGGCAGGAAGGCGAAGCGTTGGACTGTCGCAGAAAGCACATTTTCAGTCCTGACCATTATCGTCATTCTTTTCCGGGTCCAGCTTCATGAACTCTCGTTCGCCTTCCGGCGTCATGACGCCAAAGCCGGTTGGCTTGAGGTTCAACCGTTCCCGCCATTGATCGCATTCGGCTGGATCCGGGACCGGCAATCCGGCGATCGACATGTTGCGTTGGTGGTTTAGTTCTTGGCGATTGGCCTCTGCGGCAATGTTCTGAAACCGGTCCGTAGTTTTAGCAAGCTTGAGCGATCGACTTTCTAGATTCAGAAGGGCGAGTTGTAACGAGGTATCCCTCCAATTACCAGCCGAAGTCGTTCCCCAAGCAAAAAAAGCAATATCTCCATTTGGCGATGCCAGCCATGGCCGATGCGCATTGTCCGAATTATCTTTCGGGGTATTCAGCACGATCGGAGGCCAGTATTCATTATTCATTGCGTCAGCCGACCCAACCATTATTTTGCTTTTATTCGTCGTTTTAAATCCTCGCCATACAAATCTGGCATCGGTCCAAATTACAAGCGGCTGACTATCATGTACCACTAAGCTGAGAAAGCTATTCACCGCTGAATCCGAAAGCAGAACCGCTGATTGCTCTGTGATGCCATCTTGACTAAAGTAGGCGTAATAAACAAACCGCTCTGGCATTGCTGCATATCGTTCGGTCAACCATGCCAGGTGAAACGCTCCATTGGGCTCTGGGGCAATCACCATCTTGTCAGCTCGCTGGCCCGAGTAGGCCAGCCGAACAGGTTCCTTCGCAGCCAGGGTATTGTCTCGGAAGTACAACTTCCGAAGGTGGATTGATCGATTTCTGGTTGAAATGATTCCAAATATAGAATCAGTTTGAACAATCTGGAACTGGAGCGAGTCAACTTGTAAATCGTAGCGCTTCATGCCCATCGACTCGTCAATGACGGCCAGACGGGGCTCGAATCGGACTCCATTTGTAGCTCCGCCCTCATTCTGACTAGAATTCTCCAGACTGACCAGATAGGTGACAAAGAGCAGCATCCGACCCTGAAATTCGACCCGCCTGAATCTCGAAAAACGCGGCTCCAGCCCGACGTAGATACAGCCGTCTTCAAGCGGAAGATCAAAATCCGCCGGCAACTCGCCGCCGTTTTCACGCTTTACGCGGTCCATCAGCGCGCCGACCGGGTCCGGCCAGTCGGCTTCCGGCAGCACGCGGGCATGCGCTTCGCTGCCGACGGCGAACTCCAGGTTGATCCCGGTCAGATCCATCTCCGACAGGGCGGGCAACTCATCGTTGTCCACCCATTGCCGCTCGGCGACCGCGAACTCGCCGTAATCCTTGCACGCCACCAGCGGCAGTGTCATCGCAAGCAGTGCCATAAATAGAAGCTGGTTACGCATTGTGCTGCTCCTGTCGGGTTTCTACCGCCGTCATGGCTCGAAGCTATCTCTGAACAACAGATCGCCTATGTTCAGCACTTCGACGCTGATACTGCTCTGCAGGCCGCCGTTGCTCACGATAACGGTGGTCACGCCGTCCCGTCGGGGGCGCAGCATGCCGTCGTCGGAAACCGTGACGATCGTCGGATCGACGCTGGTGTAAACGGTGCCGGTCGAAGGATCGGAAAGGTCTCTGAAGATCCCGTCGTCGTATTCGCCGGTTATCTGAAGGTTGCGCCGGTCGTCAAAGCCGTTCATAAATACCTCGTCCGGAGACGCATCGATAGCCACCAGACTGGCCGGGGCTTCGGCCATCGCGACCACCGGCTCGGTCGTGGCAAAATTCCCGGCCGCGTCCTCGCCGATCGCCGACACCGGCAGCGCACCGACATGACCGACCGGCACGATCAGTTCGAACTCGAACGGGCCTTGCTCCAGCACACTGACATCGAACTCCGACAGCAGCATGACGCGCTGCGCCTCGAATGGCGCGACCGGCTCGACGGTGACGCTGATGCTGCTCCCACCGAGCACGGTTTGTCCGTTTGCAGGCGAGGCAATCGCCAACCCGCCCTCGATCAACTCGCCACCACGGGTATCAGCCATATTGAGCCGTGGCGACACGACGGTTGCCGAGCGGACGGAGCTTGGTGACGGGAAGAAGGCAAACTCTCCGGTTCCGATTGCGTTGAGCAGATCTCCCCCACCACCAACTACACATTGAAACGTCTCCGGCGGATCAACAGGGCAAAAAAGCCGCTCTGAGTATTTCAGACTCCCTGTAACACGTGCGTGCAGGCTATCCAAACCATCGAAAACCGTGAACGTACCTGCCGGCAACCCGCCAATCTGACTGTTACGGCCAACCACAAGATCGTGCTGCAAGCCTTCAAAAAGATCGCCGGGGCCGGTAAGGAAATCCAGAATCCGGTAGACATCGCCGATCAGGCCCGGCGCGTCACGCAACGTCTCCGCCGCCCATTGGGATCCGCCGACTCCGACCAGGGCATGCGAAAGCACCCGCGTATCGGGAATGGCCGCGAGTGCAGCGCTGCCGACGGCAAGATCGTCGATGGCGCCACGGTTGATCGGCTTGCCGATCCGCTCGGCCGCCAGAATCAACAGAAACCGCTTGAGCGGCGACAGATTGTCCCGAAAGTCCACCAGCAGATTGGCAAGCGGAGAGCCCAGGTGTGGCGTATTCAGCGTATACAGGCGATGAATTGTCTTGTACGGAGCCGCCTGGGCCAGATAAACCCGGGCGAGATTACCACCCATGCTATGGCCCGCATAGTCCGCCTGCGCGCCGATGATGTTGCGGGAAAAATTCGAAACACACTGATCAAACATCGGCTTTTGCGGCTCAAAGCGGTTCTCGGTAAACGAACTCGCATTGGTCGGCCCATAGTCTCCAACCACTGCATTCAATCTGTCTAGACCTTGCAACCCCAATGTCCAAGTATTCGAATCTGACCACAACCCATGCATCAAAACAAGATCCGGCCGCACGATCCCCAGCGAGGCGCCGCTGCAAGTGCGATCGGCGCCGCCGGCATTCTGGAAGCAGAACTGTAGCTGCAGTTGACGCGAAGGGCCATATTCGTTGGTAGGATCCAAGCCCTCCCTGAAGTAATTTTCCGGGGCAAAAAACTGCACTTGCCCGAACCAAGTGTTCTGATTAAGCTGGACCACGGGCACCGTAACGCTTTCGAGCCGGTCAAAACTGCCGATTTCACCCAGCCCGCCGTCGGCCGGCACTTCGGCATCAATCAGCGAAATCTCCATCTCGTCGCGCGGTTGGCTGGAGGTTGGTGCAAACCAGCTCCGAGTGACGCCGTCGGCCACGATGCTTTGGAAGAGGACCCCCCGGAATTCGCTCGGCTGATTGAGGTCCGGCAGGTTTGCGCGCCCCTCCACGCCGAATTCGCATAGCCGCGGCGGGTCTTGCGGATTTCCCGTTCCGGTGAACGTCCCGGGCTGCGGAAACAGCGCATTGCAGTAGTTGGCGAAGCTGACACAATCGTTGCTGCCGCGGCCAACTTGTCCACTCTCAGCCAACGCCGCCGGAATCAAGGCCGAAAGATGAATTTTCTCTATCAACACCTGGGTGTCCATCAAGCCGTCCAGGCCATCCCGGACCTCGATTTCCACCTCAACCGGCCCACTCGGATCGACCGAAAAGCCGGTCGTACGCCATCCGCTCATCCACGCCGCCGGTTCACCAAGGCCGTATTCGGCCGGCAGTCTCGCCGGCGTGTCCGCATACAAATCAAACCCGGAACCGCCCGCACGGCTGTTGGAGACCGGATACATCCGATCATCGCTGGAGGTAACTTCGACCAGCTTGCGTCTTCCGGCCGAATCCACAACATGAATACTGAATACGTCGTCGAAACCCAGCTCCGAAAAATTCGGAATTTCTGTGGTGAACAGATTCCAGGTGACGAACAATAGCGAACGACCTTGTTCGGGCTCCAGGGTCAAGCGCAATTTTGCCTGGTCAGGCGTGTCTCCCGGGCTGCCGAACGCGGTGCCGGGTGCGGGACGCGAACTGGCCGCCTGGCCGGTACTGATCGCAAACAGCGGAGTATCGACCGGAGAACGCAGTGTTTTGTCCGGGTCGAGCGAGCCAAGCATCGCCGGATGTCCGGTGAAGGTCGCATCGATCACCCTGCCACCGGATACCGGCACCGATCCATGGTCCACCTGCGTCGACTCCGGCAGGCGTCGCGTGTCATTCCGGAACCGGAACGCGCCGGATTCGGCAAGTCGGGATCGGGCCTCGATCACGGTTTGCGACCCAGGTCCAGCCTAACGCGGCATCTCGCCGCCAGTCGTTGATGCAAACGCCGAATTAACAAATACAAACAGAATGAAACAAACAGAACATCTCTTCATAGCCAACGCCTCCAATACGCTTTCAGCTCCCCAAAGCTTCAATACGACCGGGCAAGGCAAGTTCGAAAGCAGCAGCCACGCAACCCCCCGGTCGCATTTTCAGAATAGCCATTCAATCGACCACTGTCAAATGCGAACCGGAAGCAACTGGAAAGTTGAATGAACGTGCAAAAAGAAAAGCGCCGGCGAAGTTCTCCGCCGGCGCTTTCGCTTGTCATGCCGCCGGTTGGTAACCGGCGATCACGCGCTACTCACCGATCAATCGGCAAGCAGGAGCGCCCTTTGCTGGCGCTGCAGCACGAACATGCGGCCCTGGTCGAGCAGTTCCAGGTTGCGCACCTCGAACGGTGCGCGCAGTCCGCTGGCCTTGAGCATATCGGCGTCGACCTGCAACTGGATGCTGCCGGCACGGCCTTCGATCACGGCCGCCGACTGCGCCATTGCCAGCGGCTTCAGCGAGCCGTCGGCGGCGGTGCCGAAGACCTGGCCGTTGAGCTGGAACCGCCCCGGGACCGCGGTCTCGACGCCCACTTCCAGCGTCAGGCCGTCATCCAGCGTGGCGACGGTCTGGCCGCTGAATTTCGCCAGCGGCGGCACGATGCTGACCGGCAGCTTGAGGTCGCGCCGGACCGTCAGCCCGTCCTGCACGGTTTCGAGGTAAACGTAGGCCTCGAACAGCCCGTCCTGGCCCGAAACGAAGCGATCCGCCGGAGCGGTCCGGGTCAGCGTGCCGTCGGCCTTGTCGATTTCAAGCGCCCAGGTCCTGTCGGCGTATGGATCGGCCAGCACGGCCTGCACCGAATCAACCCGGACCTTGCCGCGGTCGTTACCCAGCCCGAAACCGAATTCCAGCGTTTCACCGGCGACGAAGGTATCGCGCGGCAGGTCCAGTTCGGCCACCCAGTCGCTGTCGGGCTCGAACACGTGCACGACGAGCTTCTGGTCGGCCGGCAGGCGCGCGACCGCGAGATCGAGCTTGCCCGGCGGAATCGCCTTGTCGAGCTTGAACGCAATGGTCTGCGCCGGCACCGACATGCCGAGCCGCTGCAGCGAGGCGCCGTCGGTGACCTGCATCATCGACCGGGTGCTGTCGAAGCGCTTGCCGTCGACCGACAGCTGTACGCTGGCCGGATCGATGCCGATGTCGCCGCCGGCTTCCAGCGGCGAGACGCGGATCACCGCGCCGCGCGAGGTCAGCGGCAGCGAGACGCCGCTGGAAAGATCGGCGCCCGTGGCGTCCACCCAGTACTGGCGGCTCTCGACGCGCGCGATGGTCTGCCCGGCGTTGTCGGCGGTCACGCCTTCCAGCGCCCAGGCGAACTTGACCGGTGCGGTTTCGGCATGGCGGCTGTCCGGCACCACGGCCGGATCGACGCCCAGGCCTTGAGGGCCGAAGTCTCCGGCGCGTGCGTCCAGCCAGGTGCTGGAAAGCACGGCCGGGCCGTCGGCGGCGCGGATCTCGAGCCCGGACAGCGCCGGGTTATCGGACTGGGCCAGCGTGGTGCCCGCGATCAGGCATGCAGTCAGGCATGCAACGGGCAGCGCGGCTTTGGAAAGAATCGTGTTTTTCATGATGGCTCCCGAATTACAGGTCGTTGCGCAGAATGACGTCCAGGCCGTGGCAATCGCGCCGGCTCTGGGCGTGCGACAGGCGGTCGCTGGAAATCTGGTAGTCGTAGAACCAGAGGTTCCCGGCGCCGTTCTGGCTGCTGCAATCGAGGAAGCCGTCGGAACAGCTGTTCAGCCAGTTCTGGGTGATCTCCAGCCCGACCTGGTTGAAGTAGCCGCCGCAGTAGGCCGCGCCGTCCCAGATCGCCGACTTGACGTCGGTGCCGACCACGTTCCAGAAGCCCTTGGGCAGCGACGGGCGACCCGGCGTGCCGAGCAGCCAGCTGCCGTTGTAGTAGCTCATCCAGCTCGGCTGCTGCATCCGCACCGCGTCGTTCTGGTAGCCGAGCAGCCAGCCCAGCGCGGCCTCGAATATGTTGCCCTGCATGACCGCTTCGGCCAGCGGCGTGCCGGTGCTCGAAGGCGCCAGCGCGTTGACCCAGCGCAGGCGCTGGATGATGGTCGGATAACGGCTGTCCCAGGTCGGGTTGGACATGATCCAGCGCATCACGTTGCCGCCGTTGGAATGCGTCAGCACGACCAGGTCGGTGATGTTCCGGCTGGTGACGAAATTGTGCAGCTGGCCGGCCAGGCACCCGGCGGCGGCCGAATCCCACATGTACTTGGTGAAGTCGCAGTTGACCACGACATAATTGGCCTGGTTGGAAAGGCCCTGGCGTACCGAATTCACCATGTCGGTGGTCCAGTAATCGTTCAGGGCGTCGGTTTGCTTGCCGGTACCGTGGACGAAGGCCACACCGGTATTTGCACTGACGCTGCTACCCCAAAGCAGAGCGACGAATGCGCTTGCAATGACAATTGCAAATGACTTGCGCATGCTTTTTTCTCCCATTGTTTTTGTTGGTGCCGCCCGCCTGGCCGGTGTTTCCCTGACATGGCCCTGGCGAACGGACCGCCCGAGTATAGGGCGGGCACCGGTCTGGAATCAAATCGGCACTTTCGGCACGAGAACTTGCGGCACTGCTCAACCCCGCAGACCTGGGGCTTCGGTCGTCAGGCAGCGCTGTTGCGTCCGACCTCGCCCAGGATCGCCTCGGCCGCGTTGGTGGCGGCGCCGCGGGCCAGTCGGCGATGGATGTCCAGCGCGCTTTCCCGGTAATGCGCGCATCGCTGCGGATCGTCCAGCCAGGCCCGGGCGTCGGCGACCAGCCGGTCGGCGGTGGCCTGGTGCTGGATGCGCTCCGGCACCAGTTCGCCACCGGCAAGCACGTTGGGCAGGGAGATCCAGCGCGACTTGACCAGCCTCAGTGCGCGGGCAAGCTGGTAGGTGGAGCCGGCCAGCCGGTAGAACACCACCAGCGGCGTCTTGGCCAGCAAGGCTTCCAGCGTGACCGTGCCCGAAGCGGCCAGCGCCAGGTCGGCGGCGGTCAGCCCGGCTCGTGTCTGTCCCGACACCACGCGCATGCCGGACTCGGCCGGGTCTCGGCCGGCCGCTTGCGCAAAAAGCGCCCTGTGTCGTTCCTCGGCCAGCAGCAGAAGCGTCTGCACACCCTGCTCGGCATCCAGGCGCTCGGCCGCATCGGCGACCAGGGCGGCATGGCGCTGTATTTCGCCCGGCCGACTGCCCGGCAGCATGGCAATCACCGGCCGGTCGCGCTCCAGACCGAGTCGATCGCGGGCGGCGCCGCGATCCGGCGCCAGCGGCAGCGCGTCGGCCAGCGGATGACCGATGAACTGCGCGTTCAGGCCGGCGCGACGGAAGATCTCCGGCTCGAAGGGGAACAGGGTCAGCAGCAGGTCCAGCGACCGGGCGATGCGGGCCACGCGATAGGCCCGCCAGGCCCAGACCGAAGGCGCGACGACCTGGACGGCGCGGACGCCGCGCTTCTTCAGGGCGCGTGCCAGTCCGATATTGAAATCGGGCGCGTCGAATCCGACGAAGACGCCTGCTCGACGCTCGACGAACGACCGCACCAGCGCGCGCCGGAAGCGAAACAGCCGCGGGACGTGCCTGAGCACCTCGAACAGGCCCATCACGTCGAGTTCGTCCAGGCTCGCGATCCGCTCGACGCCGACCGACTCCATCCCGGGACCCGTGACGCCGAACAGGTCACTGTCCGGCGCCAGGCGAAGAATTTCGGCCGCCACCGCGGCACCCAGATCGTCTCCGGAGCGCTCGCCGGCCGCAACGGCCAGCCGGGGCGTCATCTCAACAGGCCGCGCTGACCGGCTTCGATGCTGGCGACGAACGCCTCGAGTTCCGGCTGCTCGCCCATCATCTCGCGCAGCCGGGTCAGCGCCTCTTCGCGCGCCAGGCCTCGGACATAGACCAGCTTGTAGGCTTCGCGGATATTGCGGATCTGGTTGGCGTCGAATCCGCGCCGCTTGAGGCCTTCGCTGTTGATCCCGCGAGGGCGCGGCGGGCGACCGGAAATCATCACGTAGGCCGGCACGTCCTGGCCGACCCCGCCGTACATCCCCAGAAACGCGTGGTCCCCGATATGGCAGAACTGGTGCGCGCCGGAGAAGCCCGCGAACGTGACATGGTCGCCGACCGTCACGTGCCCGGCCAGGGTGGAGCCGTTTGCGAACACGCAGTTCGACCCGACCTGGCAGTCGTGGGCGATGTGGACATAGGCCATCAGCCAGTTGGAGTCACCCAGCCGGGTGATGCCGCCGCCGTCGAGCGTGCCCCGGTTGATCGTGACGAATTCGCGAATCGTGTTGTCGCGCCCGATCTCGAGTTCGCTGTCCTCGCCGGCGAATTTCTTGTCCTGCGGCTCCTCGCCGATGGAGGCGAACTGGAAGATCCGGGTGCCGGCGCCAATGCGCGTGCGACCGGTGATCACCGCGTGCGGCCCGACCCGGCAGCCCGCGCCGAGTTCGACCTGGTCGCCGATGATGGCGTACGCGCCGATTTCCACGTCGTCGGCGATCCTCGCGCCCGCCCCGACGAGCGCGCTGGGATGGATCCTGGCCGCCTCGTTCACTGTCCCCTCAGGCATCGGGTCTCGCCGCGCACAGCATTTCGCAGCTCGCGACGCGCTTGTCGTCGACCCGGGTTTCGGCTTCGTACAGCCCCATGCCGCGCACCATGCGCTTCTGGCGCACGTGGAAGTGAAGCTGATCGCCCGGCACCACGGTGCGGTTGAAGCGGGCCTTGTCGATCTTGACCAGGTAGAAAAGCTGCTCCTTTCCGCCGGTCTGCTCACGCGCCAGGTGCGCCAGGCATCCAGCCGCCTGGGCCATCGCCTCCAGGATGAGCACGCCCGGCATCACCGGGTGGCCGGGGAAATGTCCCTGGAAGAAATGCTCGTTGATGGTCACGTTCTTGATCGCGTGAATCTCGGCCGGGTCTTCCATCGACCAGTCGAGCACCCGGTCGACCAGCAGGAACGGGTAGCGGTGTGGCAGAAGGCGGAAGATGTGCTCGATGTCGACCTGGGTCGAATCACTCATTCTTGGTTGCTCCAACTTTGGTTTCTAGTTCTTGCCGACGCCCGGCCGGAAAAGCCGATCGAGCTGGCCGAGCCTGACCAGTATCCGCTGCCAGGCACGCAACGGTCTCGCCGGGATGCCGGAACCATACTGTCCGGGCTCGGAGATCGAATCCAGTACCGTGCTCATGGCGGTAATCACGACATGATCGCAAATTTCGAGGTGCCCGCCAATGCCGGACGCGCCTGCAATCATGCAGTAGCTGCCGATCCGCGTGGACCCCGCGATGCCCACGCATCCAGCCACGGCGGTGTGATCGCCGATGATCACGTTGTGCGCGACCTGGACCTGGTTGTCCAGCCGAACGTCGCAACCGAGCACGGTATCCTCGAGCGCGCCGCGGTCTATGGTGGTGTTGGCGCCGATTTCGCAGTCGTCGCCGATTCGCACCGCGCCGATCTGCGGCACGTTCATCCACTGGCCCCGGTGCATCGCCAGGCCGAACCCGTCGCCGCCGATCACCGCGCCGGGATGCACGAGCACCCGCTGCCCCAACCTGCACTCAGCGCCAATGAACACGTTGCCGACCAGGCGCGTATCGGCCCCGATCGCGGCATTCTCGCCGACGATGCAGCCGGGGCCGATCATGGCGCCCGCGCCCAGCCGCGCACCGGCGGCCACGTGCGCGAGCGCACCGATCTCGGCGCCCGGGTCGATCTCGGCCGAGTCGTCGACCTGCGCACTGGCATGGATGCCGGGGCGCGCGGTCGGCGCCGGGTGGAGTTTCTGCAGCACCCGGGCCCACGCGGCATAGGGCGACTCGGAGACCAGCGCGGCGCATGGACAGTCGTCGGCGGCAGAGGCCGAGAGCACCACGGCGGACGCGCGGGTCGAGATCAAAAGGGAACGATAGGCCGGATTGGCCAGGAAGCTGATCTGTCCGGGCGTCGCCGCGGCCAGCGTTGCGCCGGCATCGACCCGGACTTCGGGATCACCGCGCAGTTCGAGGTCGAGCGCGGCGGCGAGATCGCCCAGGCTGACCGGGCCGATGGCCGAAGTCGTCGGTCGATTCATTGTCCGGAGCGCTGGCCCCGGCGTTCATAGTCCATTTCGAGAAACGACAGCACCTTGTCGGTGATGTTGATGGTCTCGGAGGCATAAGCGACCGGGCTCGACAGGACCAGGTCGTAGCCTTCGCGACGCGCCACGGTCTGCACCGCGATCTCGATTTCCTCGCCCAGCTCCTTGATCTGCTGGTTTCGCCGGAAATTGAGCTCCTCGGCAAGATCCTCGCGACGCCTCTCGATGGAACGGTCGAGGTTGCGGATTTCGCGCTGACGGGCGGCCACCTGCTCGGCCGTCAGACCCGACGAATTGGCCAGTTCCTGCTCCATGCTCAACAGGCGCGACTCGTCGTCCAGAAGCTCGTCGTTGATGGGCCGGAACTCGATATCGAGCTCGGCGCGACCCGCGATCACCTGCGGGGCGTTGTCCAGCAGGCGCTTCATGTCGACATAACCGATGCGGATGTCCTGGGCGAGGGCCGCCCCGGCCAGCAACATCGTCAGCATGAAAATCGAAACTCGCACGTCGGCCATCCGGACTCAGACACAACTACCTGACTATACAGTATAGGCCTTCGACGCCCAAATCCGCCAGTCCCGGTGCTTAAGGAACCTCTGAATAACTCTGCGCGGAGCGCGTTTCAGTCGGAAAAGGCGCCGTCGCGCCCGTGCAGAGTTGTTCAGAGGTTCCTTAACGATCAGTTCTGGATGGTGAGTTCTAGAACTGCGTGCCGAACGAGAACTGCAGGAACTGGGTCTCGTCGCCCTCGCGATCCTTCAGCGGCGTCGATATGTTGAGGATGATCGGGCCGACGGGTGCTTCCCAGCTCAGCGACAGGCCGGTGGAAGCGCGTACCAGGTCCTGGTCGAAGCCGTCGATGTCGGTGAACACGTTGCCGGCGTCGACGAACCAGGCCATGCGGGTGCCGCTGACTTCCACGAACGGCAGCGGGAAAGCGATCTCGATGCCGCCGGTCGCCTTGAAATCGCCGCCCACCGATCGGCAGAACTGGTCCTTGGGCCCCAGCGTGTTGTCCTCGAATCCGCGCACGTCGGAAACGCCGCCGGCGAAGAAATGCTCCCAGAAAGGCAAGCCGGAATCGGCGGTCACGATCTCGTCGATCTGGCACTGCCCGGACAGTCGTTCCGGCTCGGGCGGGTCGGTGTCGACAAAATCGTTGCCGTCGTAGGTCTCGCCGTAGGACAGGTCGGCGCGCAGAACGAAGGCGAAGTCGCCGCCCAGCGGGAAGAACTTGCGGCCCCGGTAGGAGGCCGTGAAGTACTCGCGCGTGCTGCCCGGCAGCGCCACGTTCAGGCTCAGCCGGTTGAGCGAGCCGCGCGTCGGCGTCAGGAAGTGGTTTCGCGTGTCGCGCCCCCAGCTGCCGTTGACGAAGGCGGTTTCGATGTTCCGCTCGCTGGAGCTGAGGAATCCGTCGCCGTTGGTGTCCAGCGTGATGGCCAGGGGCCGGGTAATCGCAAACTGGAAGTCGATCGGGCTGTTCGGGTCGTCCGGGTCCTCCGGAACGGCAACCAGCTGTCCGATGCTGATGTCCTGGCTGCGCACGCTGGCGCCGACCTGGACGAAATCGATCTCGGAGATCGGGAAGCCCAGATTCGCGCCGAGCGCCACCTGGCTGCTGGAGAACGCCGAGATGTTGGCGCGCCCCTGGTTGATTTCCGAGTAGCTGGCAAACCAGCCCAGCGAAACGCCGTCATCGGTGAAATACGGGTTGGTGTAGCTCAGGTTCAGGCTGCTCGTGATCGAGCTTCGGCTGATGCCCAGTCCGATCGTGCGGCCGGAGCCCAGGAAGTTCTCCTGGCGCACCGAGATGGAGGCGATCAGCCCCTGCAGTTGTGAGAAGCCCAGGCCGACCTGGAAGCTGCCGGTGGCGCGCTCCTCGACGCTGACGATGACGTCGATCTGGTCTTCGCTGCCCTCGACCGCGGGCGTCTCGATATTGACGTTTTCGAAGTAGCCGATGCGCTGCAGCCGCAGTCTCGAACGGTCGATCGCCGCCTGCGAGAACCAGGCGCCCTCGAACTGGCGCATTTCGCGCCTGAGCACTTCGTCCTTGCTCATCGTATTGCCGCGGAATTCGACGCGGCGCACGTAGACACGCTTGCCCGGCTCGACGAAGAACGTGATTTCGACCGTCTTGTCGTCGCGGTCGATGCGCGGGACCGGGTTGACGTTGGCGAAAGCGTAGCCGAAGTTGGCCAGTACCGCCGTGATCGCCTCGACCGTCGCCTCGACCTCCTTGCGCGAGAAGACCTGCCCGGGATCGACCCGCACGAACTTCCTGAGCGTTTCCTCCGAGAGCACCAGGTCGCCGGTCAGCTGGACGTCGTCGACGGTGAACACCTCGCCCTCGCGGACGTTGGCGGTAATGTAGATATTCTGCTTGTCGGGGCTGATCGAGACCTGGGTGGATTCGATGGCGAAGTCCATGTAGCCGCGATCCAGGTAGTAGGCCCGAAGCCGCTCGAGATCGCCGGACAGCTTCTCGCGCGTGTATGCGGTGCGGCCCTTCCAGAACATCAGGCCCGCTTTCTCGTCGGATTCGAACTCGTCGCGAAGCTCCTTCTCCTTGAAAGTTTCGTTGCCGACGATGTTGATATGGCGAATCTTGGCCTGGTCGCCTTCCTCGATCTGGATCACGATGCTGACCCGGTTCCGGTCCAGCTCGGTCACCTGCGGATCGACTTCGACCGCGTAATGGCCCTGGTTGAAGTACTCGCGAACCAGCTCCTGCTGGATGCGG
This sequence comes from Lysobacterales bacterium, assembly GCA_002722315.1. Classification (GTDB taxonomy): domain Bacteria; phylum Pseudomonadota; class Gammaproteobacteria; order Xanthomonadales; family Wenzhouxiangellaceae. Next base: position 87,750 of record PBLG01000047.1, read on the forward strand.
TCGATCGCCAGTTCGTCGAACACCTCGCCCTCGGCGATACCGATCTCGGAAAGCGCGGGCAGCAGCGACTCGGTGGGAATCTTGTCGTTGCCTTCAAGCTGCACCGACGAAATGGCCGGCCGCTCGACGACCTTGATGACCAGGATGTCGCCCTCTCGCCCGATCTCGACCTGCTCGAAGAAACCGCTGCGATAGAGGTCGCGGATGCTCGAACGGGCCAGCGCCGGGGTCAGCCGCTGACCGACCTCGACCGGAAGAAAGCTGAACACCGTGCCTTCCGAAATGCGCTGCAGGCCGTCCACGCGGATTTCATCGACCGTGAATGTCTGCGCCGAAGCGCTGAGGCTGAACAGGGCCAGCAGTAAAGGCAAAAATCTCATCGAAACCCTTTCGTCGTCTGAATCATGATGCGTGGTCGGCGCGCAGTTTATTGAACCAGCCGTAATATATCGTTAAATATCGCGACGCTCATCAGGGCCAGGATCATCACCAGGCCGACGCTCTGGCCGATCATGTGGCCGCGCTCCGACACCGGGCTTCCCTTGATCCACTCGATCAGGAAGTACAGCAGATGCCCACCGTCGAGAACCGGAATCGGCAACAGGTTGATGATCGCCAGCGACAGGCTGATCAGGCCAAGGAAAAACAGAAATCTCGAAACACCGAGGCGTGCCGAATCGTTGGCCAGCTGCGCAATTGTAATCGGTCCGGACAGGTTGCTCAGGGACGCGTTGCCGGTAATCATCCGGCCGAGAATTCCCAGCGTCGACGTGGTCAGCCTCCAGGTCTCGCCGACCGCCTCGCCCAGCCCTTCCACGGGGCCGTACTGCAGGATGGTGAACGCCCGTTCCATTGCGGCGCGCGCTTCCGGACCCGGCTCGTCCGGCCGGACGCCGATTATCATGCGGCCGTCGACGAGCTCCGGCACGATCTCGAGTTCGCGAATCATGCCGTCGCGACTGATCTCGATCTGCACCGGCCGACCGTCCGATGCGGCTTCCGGAATCCGCCTGACCAGGGCCATCCAGCCGTCCACAGGCTCGCCGTTGATGGCCGTCACGCGGTCGCCCGCCTCCAGTCCGGCACGCTCGGCCGGCGAATCCTCGCTGACCTGTCCGACGACCGGCGGCAGATCGACCCGCCACGGCTCGACGCCGAGCTCGTCGAGAATCCGGTCTTCGCGAAAGTCGTCGCCCAGCCTGTCCAGCGGCAAGAGCAACTCCCTGCGGCGCGACTGCGCGTCTTCGACCACCAGCGACACCGGTTTGCGGTCCAGCGCCTGCGGCACCAGGGCCAGCACAGCATGGGTCCAGGTGCCGACCGGCTGTCCGTCGACCTCCACGATCATGTCGCCGTGCTCCAGCCCGGCGGCCTGGGCGATTCCTTCGGGATTACCGACGATCGGCCGGGATTCCGGGATACCGAACATGAACATGGCCCAGAAGGCGGCGACCGCGAAGATCAGGTTGAAGACCGGGCCGGCCGCCACGATCGCGGAACGCCTGGCCAGAGATTTCCGGTTGAATGCCTGCTCGAGCTGGTCTTCCGGGACCGACGTCTCGCGCTCGTCGAGCATCTTGACGTAACCGCCCAGCGGGATTGCGCCGATGACGAACTCGACGCCGTTGGCGCCCTTGCGTCGCCACAGGGGCGTGCCGAAGCCGACCGAGAAGCGCAGCACCCTTACGCCGGCGCGCCGGGCCACCCAGTAGTGGCCGAACTCGTGAAAGGTCACCAGCAGCCCGAGCGCGACCGCAAGCCAGAAGATTGATCCGAGAATTTCCATTGCTGTTTGAAGCTCCTTGGCGTCAGACGTTCCCGGCAGATGACATCCACCGACAGGCGATTGTCATGCGCCCGCGGTGAGCCACCACAATATGAAGGCGAAAACCGGCGCGGCCGCCGAGAGGCTGTCGACCCGGTCGAGCATCCCGCCGTGCCCGGGCAACAATGCCGAGGTGTCCTTGAGACCACGGTGGCGCTTGAACAGGCTCATCAACAGATCGCCGAAAATCGAGAGCGCGACGAGGACCGCCGCCACCAGCGCCGCGGACACGGGCGCCAGCGGGATGGCCGGCATCAGCTGCGCGCAGATCGCGGCCGTTGCAACCGCCGCGACAAGGCCGCCGGCAACGCCGGACCAGGTCTTGCCCGGGCTGATCACCGGCGCCAGTTTGGGCCCGCCGAATCGATGCCCGGTGAAGAATGCGCCGATATCGGCCGCGGCGATGATGAAAAGCAGGAACACCACTCGCCAGGGGCTGTAGAAATGCAGCCAGGAAATGGCCACGAACGCGGCCAGCAGGATCAGGCCGATGACGATCAGCTTGAGCGGCTGAAAGCGCGGAAGACCGCCCGTGGGCGCCGGCCTGCCGAATGCCGGGAAGCGCAGCCAAAGCGCCAGGAACAGCCAGCCGACGGTCGCCGAGCCCAGCATCACGGGAATCGCCGAAGGAATATGGGTAGCCCAGATCAGCGCCGCGCCGCCAATGCACAGCACCAGGATCCAGGCGGCCTGGGCGGCGGCGTTTTCGACGCCGGCCAGCCTCGCGTTTTCCCAGCCGCCGGCAACCAGCAGAAGCAGCGCCAGCACCACGCTCAACCAGGTGGTCGGCAATGCAAACAACGCCGCGAGCACCAGCGTCGCAAGGATCACCGAGGTAATCACCCGCGACCTAAGCATGCTTCTTGGTCTGGCTCTCGGCAAGGCCTCCGAAGCGTCGCTCGCGCTGCCTGAAGTCGTCCAGCGCCGCGTCCAGGTCGGCTTCGCTGAAGTCCGGCCAGAGCGTATCGCTGAAATGGAGTTCGGTATACGCGAGGTTCCACAGCAGGTAATTGGAGAGCCGGCGTTCGCCGCCGGTCCTGATGAACAGGTCGGGTTCCGGCTGACCGGCCAGCTGCAATGCGTTGCCGAAAGTGGTTTCGTCTATCGTTTCCGGGTCGAGCTCGCCGCGGCGCGCCTGCTCGGCGAGCCGGCGCGCGGCCGTGGCGATATCGTCGCGCCCGCCGTAACTCGCGGCAATGTTGAGCAGCAACCGCGAATTTTCGCGGGTCAATTCCTCGGCGCGCGCCATGCCGCGCTGGAGGGATTTCGAAAAAGCCTCCCGGCGCCCGATGAAGTTCAGGCGCACACCGTGCTGATCGAGCTGGTCCACCTCGCGATCCAGCGCCCGCCGGAACAGGCTCATCAGCCGAGTGACTTCGTGGCGCGGGCGGCGCCAGTTCTCGCTGGAGAATGCATAGACGGTCAGAACCGGGATGCCGCGCTCGGCCACGGCGCGAACGATGCGGCGCGCGACCTCGGTGCCGGCCTGGTGGCCGTAGGTTCGCGGCTTGCCCCGCCGGGCGGCCCAGCGGCCGTTTCCGTCCATGATGATTGCCAGATGATGCGGCAGACCTGCACCGGACATGGTTTCAGATCTCCATGAGCTCTTTTTCTTTTTCCGCAACCATTGCATCGACACGCTCGACGTGCTGGTCGGTCAACTGCTGGATCTCGGTCTCGGCGCGACGCTGGTCGTCCTCGGTGATTTCCTTGTCCTTGAGCAGGTCCTTGATGTGGGTGTTCGCATCGCGGCGAATGTTGCGAATCGCAACCTTGGCCTGCTCGCCCTCGTTGTGAACCACCTTGGAAAGCTGTCCGCGCCGCTCTTCGGTCAGCGCCGGGAGGGGCACCCGAATCACGGTGCCTGCGGTTGCCGGGTTCAATCCAAGGTCGGAGGTCATGATGGCCTTTTCGATCTTGCCGACCATGCTCTTGTCCCAGGCCGTGACCGCCAGCGTGCGCGAATCCTCGACGGTGACGTTGGCCGCCTGGCCGATGGGCACTTCCGAACCGTAGTATTCGACGTGTACGTGCTCGAGCAGGCTCGGGTGGGCACGCCCGGTGCGGATCTTGGCGAGCTCGGCCCGGAGAGATTCCAGGCTCTTGTCCATGCGCGACGCGGCGTCTTTCTTGATATCTGCAAGCATAGGATTACCGTTCAATGTTCCTGGCGACCGTTAGGCGTTCGATTGTAGCAGTACCCATGCCGGCGATTCTCGGAGAAACCGGCATGAGGCAGGCCGCTACTCGACGAGGGTGCCGATATCCTCGCCGCCGACCAGGCGGGCAAGGTTGCCTTCGGTGTTGAGCCCGATCACGCGAATCGGCATGGACTGGTCGCGGCACAGGACCATGGCGTTGGCGTCCATGACCTTGAGCTTCTGGCCTATGACCTCGTCGTAGCTGATTCGGCGGTAGAAGCGCGCATCGGCATCCTTGGTCGGGTCGGACGAGTAGACGCCGTCGACCTTGGTCGCCTTGATCATCAGATCGGCGCCGATTTCGATCGCGCGCAGGCTGGCCGCGGTGTCGGTTGTGAAGAACGGGTTGCCGGTGCCTGCCGCGAACACCACGACCCGCCCTTTCTCGAGGTGCCGGATGGCGCGCCGACGGATATAGTCCTCGCAGACTTCACGCACGGAGATGGCCGACATGACGCGGGTCGTCGTGCCGGCGCGCTCCAGGGCGTCCTGGAGCGCCAGTCCGTTCATCACGGTTGCCAGCATGCCCATGTGGTCGCCGGTAATCCGATCCATGCCGGCCGACGCGAGACCGGCGCCCCGAAAGATGTTGCCGCCACCGATCACGATGCCGACCTGGACGCCGGCGTGCGCGACTTCGGCCACTTCCGCGGCGATCCGGCTGCTGACCTTCGGATCGATCCCGTAGTCGTGATCCCCGAGCAACGCCTCACCGCTTAGCTTCAGCAGAATTCGACGATAACGGGGTGACTCCATGAGCGATCCTCGGGTTGTGCGGCGTTCAGCTGCCGCGGGCCTGCTGCATGACTTCCGCGGCAAAATCGGACTCTTCCTTCTCGATGCCTTCACCGACCTCGAGACGGACGAAATTCCGGACCTTGGCGCCCTTCGACTTGAGCAGCGCGCCGACGGTCTGGTCCGAATCCTTGACGAACGGCTGACCGACCAGCGTGATCTCGGCCAGGTGCTTGTTGAGACGGCCGACGATCATCTTTTCGATGATCTCGGGCGGCTTGCCGGAATCCTCGGCCTGCGCACGGAGGATCTCCTTTTCCTTCTCCAGCACGTCCGCCGGAACCGAATCGGCATCGACGAACGGCGGATTCAGCGCGGCCACGTGCATGGCGATGTCGCGCGCAAGCGCTTCGTCGCCGCCCTCGAGGCTCACCAGGACGCCGATGCGTCCGCCGTGGATGTAACCACCGATGACGCCGCCGTCCGCGTCGACGCGCTGGATACGGCGAATCTGGATGTTTTCGCCCAGCTTGGCCACCAGCTGCTGGCGACGCGCCTCGACGGTGTCGCCGGACTCGAAGTCGGCTTCGGCGAGCGCCGCAACGTCGTCGTTGCCGGCGGCAAGCGCCAGTTCGGCCACGCGGTCGGCGAACGCGCGGAAATTATCGTCCTTGGCGACGAAATCGGTCTCGCAGTTGATTTCCACCAGCACGGACCCGGCATCGTCGGACGCTTCGATGATCGCGCCTTCTGCGGCCACCCGGCCGGCCTTCTTGTCGGCCTTGGCCAGCCCGCTCTTGCGCAGGTGTTCGATCGCGGCCTCGATGTCGCCGCCGGTTTCAACCAGCGCCTTCTTGCATTCCATCATGCCGGCGCCGGAGCGCTCGCGCAGTTCCTTTACCTGGGATGCGGTAATACTCATGATTCTTCCTTGTCCTCTGACTTGGTCGCAGCGGCCTTCTTGGCCGGCTTCGTTTCTGAATCCGGGGTCGTTTCGGCGGGCGGCGCCTCGGCCGTTTCCGGAGTCTCTTCTGCAGCCTTCGCGGCTTCCTCGGTATCCGCGGCGCGGTCGGCCTTCTCTGCCTCCGCCTTCGCCGGACCTTCAGAGGTACCTTCCGGCGTTGCCTCGGCCTTGTCGCCGGCCTTGGCCGCAGCCTTCTTGGCGGTCTTCTTCGCGACCTTCTTGGCGACCTTCTTGGCGACCTTCTTGGCGACCTTCTTGCTGGCCTTCTTCTTGGCCGTCTTCTTCGCCGCCGCGGCAGCTTCGCCGTCGCTGGTGTCGATCGGGTTGCCTTCGGCGTCGAGCTCGATGAACTCGTCCTTGTCGCCGCCAATCTGCGGCACCGAGGCCTTGCCTTCCAGAATCGCGTCGGCGGCCAGCTGGGTGTAAAGCCGGACCGAGCGAATCGCGTCGTCATTGCCCGGAATGGCGTAATCGACCACTTCCGGGTTATGGTTGGTGTCGACCACGGCCACGACCGGAATGCCCAGCTTGCGGGCTTCGGCAATGGCGATGTCCTCGTGACCGATGTCGATGACGAACATCGCGTCGGGCAGCGAATTCATGTTCTTGATCCCGCCCAGGCTCTGCTCGAGGCGATCACGCTCGCGGGTCAGTTCCAGCACTTCTTTCTTGACAAGCTTGTCGAAGCTGCCGTCGGTCTCCATCGCCTCTAGTTCCTTGAGACGATTGATCGACTGGCGGATCGTGCGGAAGTTGGTCAGCATGCCGCCGAGCCAGCGGTGCGACACGTAGGGCATGCCGCAGCGCGCAGCCTCTTCGGCAACGGCCTGTCCGGCTGCACGCTTGGTGCCGACGAACATGACAGTGCCGCGCTTGCTCGCCATGCGGCTGAGGAAATCGAGTGCTTCCTTGAGCAGCGGGAGCGTGCGTTCGAGGTTGATGATGTGGATCTTGCCGCGGGCACCGAAGATATAGGGCTCCATCTTCGGATTCCAGTAGCGGGTTTGGTGACCGAAATGCACGCCAGCTTCGAGCATCTGGCGCATGGTGACGTCAGGCATGGTTACTTTCCTTTTTGGTGCGCGGCCGTTTTTTTGATTCCGACCGGCATTGGTTTGAACCTCCGCAATTCCCCATCCGGCGACCCCGGGACGGTTGGACTCCGAATGAACGAAGCGCCGCGACCCAAGAGCAACCCCGCCTGATGTGACGGAACGCGTGTGAATTTTGATTTTCCCCGGCAACGCCGAGCAAATCCATTCAATTATAGCCTGCGGCAGGCAGGTTCGGCAAGCCCTGTTCACCAGGCCGGCCCACGAGGCCGAGCATCCGGGCCTCGGCGCCCTGATTCGATCGGATAGACTATCGTTCTCTACCGGCCGGGGAGCGTCCCGGACCGCAACAGCGCGGCCAAGAAACGCCAAGACCCAGAAACGCCAAGACCCAGAAACGCCAAGGACCAGACTCGCCAATGACCGACCGACGCCACCTCGCCAACGCCATCCGCGCCCTCGCCATGGACGCCGTGCAGCGCGCCAAGTCCGGCCACCCCGGCATGCCCATGGGCATGGCCGATATCGCCGAAGTACTGTTCAACGATTTCCACAGCCATAATCCCGGCAATCCGGACTGGATCAACCGGGACCGGTTCGTGGTCTCCAATGGCCATGGCTCGATGCTGCTCTACGCCGTGCTCCACCTCAGCGGCTACGCGCTTTCGCTGGAGGATCTGAAGAATTTCCGCCAGCTGCACGCCCCCACGCCCGGCCATCCGGAGTTCGGCGAGGCGCCGGGCGTGGAGACGACGACCGGGCCGCTCGGACAGGGCCTTGCCAACGGCGTCGGCATGGCGCTGGCCGAAAAGCTGCTGGCGCGTCGCTTCAACCGCGACGGCCTGGATATCGTCGACCACTACACCTGGGTCTTCGCCGGCGACGGCTGCCTGATGGAGGGCGTTTCTCACGAGGCCTGTTCGCTGGCCGGCACCTGGGGCCTGGGCAAGCTGGTCGTTTTCTACGACGACAACGGCATCTCCATCGACGGCGAGGTGCGGGGCTGGTTCACCGACGACACGCCGGGCCGATTCCGCAGCTACGGCTGGCAGGTGATCGAGGACGTGGACGGCCATGACGCCGAGTCCGTGCGCGCGGCGATCGAAGAAGGCCGTTCGGACCGGGATCGCCCGACCCTGATCTGCTGCAAGACGACGATCGGCTTCGGGTCGCCGAACAAGCAGGGCACCGCGGACACCCACGGGGCTCCGCTGGGCGACGAGGAGATCGCCGCGACCCGCACCGAGCTCGGCTGGCGGTACCCGGCGTTCGAGATTCCCGACGACGTACGCGCCGGGTGGGACGCTCGCGAGCGCGGACGCGAGGCCGAGCGAGCCTGGCAATCCGTGATGCAGCGATACGCGGACCGGTTCCCAGAGCAGGCGGCCGAATTCGAGCGTCGGATGAAGCACGCGCTGCCGGAGAATTTCGAAGCGCAGGCCCGGGCAATCGTGGAAAAAATGCAGGCCGACGACAGCAAGGTCGCCACGCGCAAGGCCTCCGGAATGGCGCTCGAGTCGTTCGGAGCGCTGCTGCCGGAACTGCTGGGCGGCTCGGCAGACCTGACCGGCTCGAACAACACCAACTGGTCGGGAAGCGTCGACATCATGGACTCGGCGTCGGACGGCAACTACATTTATTACGGGGTGCGCGAATTCGGCATGACCGCGATCGCCAACGGGCTGCACCTGCACGGCGGGTTCATCCCGTATACCGGGACGTTCCTGGTGTTTTCCGACTACGCGCGCAATGCCGTTCGAATGTCGGCGCTGATCCCCACCGGTGCGATCCACGTCTACACCCACGATTCCATCGGGCTCGGCGAGGACGGACCGACCCACCAGCCGATCGAGCACGTGGCCAGCCTCAGGATGATTCCGAACCTGGAGGTCTGGCGGCCTGCCGACAAGGTCGAAACGGCCGCGGCCTGGGCCGATGCGATCGAGCGCCGCGACGGCCCCTCGGCGCTGGTCCTGACCCGCCAGGGACTTGCCCACCAGCCCCGCGATGCCGAACAGCTCGCCTGCATCCGTCGCGGCGGTTACATCCTGCGAGAGGCCGGCAATGGCCCGGACCTTATCCTGATCGCAACCGGCTCGGAGGTCGAACTGGCGGTGAATGCGGCCGAGGAACTGGCCGAGCGCGGCATCGCCGCGCGCGTGGTCTCGATGCCCAACCCCGAGCGCTTCCTGGCCCAGGAGGCCGAGTACAAGGCTTCGGTGCTTCCCGACGGCGTGACCGCACGAATCGCCATCGAAGCCGGCGTCACCGCGTACTGGCACCGCTTCGTCGGACCGCACGGCGCGATAATCGGCATTGACCGCTTCGGCGCCTCCGCTCCGGCACCGGAGCTCTTCGAAGCGTTCGGTCTGACGGTCGAGCGCATCGTCGATACCGCGATCGAACTGGCGGGTTCGGCTTCACGCTGAACCTGCCGCCGGCAACGGCGGGAGTTCATGGCACCGGTCCGCAGTTGAAGCGGATCGCCACGCGGCATCGACCTTGTCTCCAGTGCGCCCGGCAGGGTGGATCGGCGCCCGGCGCCCTCACTTGCCCGACGTGCAATCGGTGGATGCGCTGGCGCTTATCCACCCTACCGAATCCCTGCCCCCCCCTCCTGACAGGATGACAGCCGTAGGCAACCGCATCGGTGACCCGCGCCCGAGTAAGGCGCGGCAGGCGCGGTGCCACGTTGTGCGCAGTAGAACCGGACCGTCGCGAACATTCCGCCTTGTGGCGGTCCGGTGCGTCGCGAGGGCGTCGCGGGTGCCGTGCCTGGCGTGATTTGCGAAAGGCGCGACCCGCAGGCGTAGCAGCGCTACGTCGAGGACTCGCGCCCGAGCAAAGCGCGTCAGGCGCGGTGCCCGCGGCGTCCGCAGTAGCACCGGACCGTCACAAGGTGGAAACCCATAAAAAAAACCGCTGGCCTGGGGCCAGCGGTTTTTCATTCCTTCAACTTCGTTCAGTGCCTGCAACAGGCGCCTTTTTACAGGCGATAGGTTGCACCGAAGAAGATGAAGCGACCCGTATCGAACAGCGTCGGGTAGGTGTTGCCGTTACCTTCAGGCGGGCCTGCCGACGTCACGACCGGGATCTTCGTTCCCGTCAGGTTGTTCACACCGGCACGGAACTGGATCTCATCCGACCAGTTATACCTGACTGCGAGATCGAGGTAGTTGATCGCGTCGATCTTCCGGTCGATGGCCGGGTTGACCGCCGGACCGGCGTTGTTGTCGGTGCTCGAGAAGTAGCGCCAGGTCAGGTCGATATCCATATCCCAGGGCGTCGTCCACGTGTTGCGCATCCGATGCCTGTACTCCGGCGACGGGATACGGCACGAGCCGGCATGTTCGCCCGCACAAGTGATCGGATCGGCGCCCGGGAACGGTGTCGTCTGCAACTCGTCGAGGAAGGTCGACGCGTAGTCGAACCGCACCGAACCCAGACCCTCGAGGCCGACGTCCCACAGGTCGAGGTCGTAAACGACCTGGAAGTCGACGCCGCTGGTCTCCAGCGTTGCAATGTTGATGTTGGTCTGCTGGAAGCCGACGCCTGCGGTACCGGCGATCAGCGATCCTGCGTTGTCACGCTGGATCAGGTCGCAGAACGCCGCGTCGCCAGTTGCAAGACACTCATCCAACGTGGTCTGCGCGGGAATACCCGCAGCGATTGCATCGCTTACCTCGATATCGAAGTAATCGACCGAGATCGAAAGTCCCGGCACCGCCTCCGGCGTGAGGATCGCGCCGATGGTGACCGTATCCGACTCTTCCGGATCCAGGTTCGGGTTGCCGCCGGTAAGCGACTGGGTCTGACCCGAGATCACGTCGGGAATATTGCCGTACTGACCCGACGTTACGCCGGTGTTGGCACATTCCTGGAGCGTGGCGGCCGGGTTCGGACCGGCGCAGGGATCGAAGAATCCGTTCGAACCGCTTGTCAGGTTCGGCAGGTTCGTGCCCTGAGGCGTGAACAGTTCGATCACGTTCGGCGCACGGACGGCCCGCTGGAACTGGCCGCGCAGACGGAGATCCTCGATCGGTGTCCAGTTCGCGAACACGTGGTAGGTATCGGTGGTGAAGCTGTTCTTGGTATTGGCCCCGTCCGTCGTGTAGTCGGAATAACGGTAGGCGCCACCGATATCGAAACGTACGATGCCCGGCACATCCGCGATCAGGGGCACCTGGGCTTCGAAGAAGATTTCGCTGACGCGAATTTCACCCGAAACGGGCAACGTCGGGCCGCCTACGCCGGTGAAACCACCGTCCGGCTGCTGCGAAATCTGATCCGGCTTGGCATTCAGCGAATCCTCGCGGTACTCGCCGCCGACCAGGAAACCGACGCCTTCGTTGGCCATCGGTGACTGGACGCCGTAGCGACCCAGATCGGTCTGGATGTTGCCGCCGAAGACCTTCTGCTCGGTCTGGCCGGTCGTGATGCCGATGCCCTGGACGTAATCCAGCGCTGCCTGGCTGACCAGCGATTCGCCGTTGGGGCCGCGCTGGAAGATGTTGTACGGCACACAACCTGCGTTGCCGGAGCGGCAGACCGGGTTGCCGTTTTCATCTTCGACGACGAGGAACGCGTCCTGGACGTTTTCGATGATGAAGTCGTTCTCGGAGATGTCGGTGTCGCTGGTACGCGCGAACTGCCCGAAGATCTCGAAATCGAAATCATTGAAGATCGTGCCGCGCAGGCCGCCGATCGTCCGCCACGAGGTGTTGTCCAGACTGGAGTTACGCGGACCACCCTCGACGTTACGGTGAGAGGCGAAAAGCCCGGCGATTTCGTCGTCCTGGGACTGACAGTTGAACGTGTCGTAGAGCGAGATTCCGCTGGGGCCGCCCGGATCCTGGATCAGCGGGTTGTCGCAGTTGATCGTCCAGCTGCCGAAAGAGGCGGACGGGGCAACCTGCGCATCCGAACTGGTGTTCGTGAAGCTCAGGTCGGCGAAGGCCTCGATGTCGTCGGTCAACTCATAGTGGGCCCGGGTGTAGATCTGGAAGCGTTCCCGCGGCCGCTGGAAGAAGTTGAACGGGCCGAAGTTGAACGTTTCGGCCGGACCACCGGCGAACGGCGTCAGATTGCCGCTTTCCTGCTGGAAGACGTCACCACCGTCGGCGAAGTTGGCGAATCGGCGGAAGTTGCTCGAGCCGACGCAGCCGACACCACCGAAACTCTGGGCGCCGCTGGCCGCACCCAGCGCACAGGCGCTTTCGACGCGGCCGTCCTGGGTGATGGCATTGAGGTTTTCGTAGTTGAAGAACAGCGTGGCGTTGCCGCGGCCGTCCCCGGTGTTTGCGCCCATCGTCAGCGAGAGGTTGATCTCGCGACCGTCGGTCGTCGAGCCGGGAATCGGCTGAGCACCCGCAGAGAGAACATTTTCGAAGAAAGAGCGGTCGTTGCCGGCCTGGTTGAAGCCGCCCTGCACGTCGACCTCTATGCCCTCGAAGTCGCGCTTGAGGATGAAGTTGGCAACACCGGACACGGCATCGGAACCGTACACGGCCGACGCACCGCCGGTCACGATGTCGAGTCGCTCGATAAGCCGGGTCGGCACCATGTCGAGGTTAGGCGCAGAACTGGAAGAATCGCCGAAAGGCAGGCGACGTCCGTCGATCAGCACGAGGGTCCGGACCGGACCAAGACCGCGAAGGTCCAACTGAGCGGTACCGCTGGCGCCGTTGGAAACTTCCGATGCCTGGGCGGCGAAAACCTGCGGAAGCTGGTTCGTCAGGTCTTCGATTCTCACCGTGCCGCGCGACGCGATTTCTTCCTGTCCGACGGTCAGCACCGGGTTCGGCGCCTGAACGTTCGGGTTGGTCATCAGGCGCGAACCCGTGACCACGATTCTTTCGACGTCAGGGGCTTCTTCCGCCGTTTCCTGGTCCTCGTCCTGGTTCTGGTCCTGGGCGATGGCAATCATCGGCGTAATGCCGAAAGCCAGGCCCGCCAATATCGGTGCCATTCCGCGCCATAGGGGCGTCTGGCGATTCTTGAGTAGTTCGGACTTCACTGTGGGTATACCTCTTTTTTGTCTCTACGGATTCGGTTATCCGAGTGGATTTTGACCGCAGGCACGCGCGCATTGCATTGCACAGGCCTGAGGGCACCCTGCGAGTTGGAGCATAACGCCGATTTAACCTAATATCAACAATGGAATCGAATTTCTGCGGCATGTGGTTCCGCGCCGAATTCCATGCGCATCAGGGGGTGCGGGTGCGGCCGATGGCGGCCACCCCGGCATATTGGTCGCGGGAAGGGAGCGAACGGCGTCAAGCCGGCTGGATCGGGGCGGGTCGGGACATCGACCCGCCTGGAAACGGTCATTGACCCGAGCCGTCTCCGTTCTCGGACTCGTTCAGCAAGGTCGCGCATCGTTCCGAGAGCTCCGAACCAGCGAGCTGCTGGGCGCGACAGGCGGTCAGGAGACGCTCCCGGGCCGCCGAGGCCAGCACTTCGCTTTGCTCTTCTTCCAGCGCGGCCTGTCGTCTCTCGGTCTGGTTGATGGCGTTGATGTAGCCGCGCCAGTCGGAAGCCTGTCGGCGCGTGGAGCTGAAGTTCTGGGCCTGGGCGAACGCCTCGTCGGCGGCATTTCGCTGTTCGCGGTCGCCCGGGTCGGCCTGGTTGAAGCGCGCGTTCCCGAGGAGCATCCATGCTTCGGCGCGGCGCGATTCGTCGAGACCGCCTTTTTCAAGCGCGGTTTCCAGCGCCTGTTCGGCCTCTTCGTTCTGCTCGTTGGCCAGAAGCGACTGACCGAGCCTGAACGACAGCAGCCCCTCGTCGGACAGCCGGGCGGCCTGGCGCAGTACCGGGATGGCCTTGTCATGCTCCCGCGCCTGGCTCCACAGCTGCGAGAGCAATTCGAGGTTCTCGACGTTGCGCTCGACCCGGCCGGCTTCCATTTCTTTCTCGATCAGCTTCGCGCCCCGATGCGGGTTGTCGAAGCTGGAGTAGTACTGGGCCAGCATGACGATGTCTTCACCGCTCTCGACCAGCCCGTTGATGTAGGCCGTCTCCAGGGCGGAGAACGACTTGAACTGTTCGCCCTGCTCCAGATACAGGGACGAAAGCTGCCGCCAGTAGCTGAGACTGTCGGGCCACAATTCGACCATGGTCTCGAGCAGGCGGGTACGGTCGTCTACGTTGCCCAGCTCCGAATAGATCGCATTGAGCAGGTCGTAATAACGCTTCTGCGGCTGGGGCGAGACGTCGACGGCGCTCTGGATCGACTCCAGTGCCTTCTGGTAGTCATCGAGGTTGTAATACGCGGCACCCAGCATGAAATAGGCCGTGTCGGTGACCTTCACATCGGCCGTCATCCATTCCTCGAAAAGACGGATGGACTCCTCGTAACGCTCGTTGACGAAGTAAATCTGGGCCAGGTTGAAGCGCAGCCGATTCTGCTGGTCCTCGGGCAGCGCATTGAGGTTCAATGCGGCCGAGAAATCGTCCAGCGCGGCGTCCATGTTTTCCAGATTGACGTAAGCCGAGCCGCGAATCTGGAGGACGGAGGCCTTGTCGAAATCCTTCATCGAGTCGCCGCGACGGTTCATCAGGCTGTTCAGCTGTTCCAGCGCCTCCCGATAGGCGTCTTCCTCCATGAGCTCGTAGGCCTCGAGCAAGTCCTGGGCCACCCGCGGATCGAGCGTGGGTACGGGGTCGTCCTTCTCTTTCTGCTCGCGCGAATCGTTCTGCGCGACCAGCGCACCGGCGAACAGAAACATCGCTACAGTCGTCAGCGTCAACAACAGCTGCTGCACGGAAATGAACTGCGTCTTGCGCATCATTGCTAGCCCTCCAACTGAAATTCGATCGTGGTGCGAACGCCCACTCGCGGCTCTGCGACGTTATCGACGATCTTCGGGTTGTAGCGCCAGCGCTCGACCGCCCGCATGGCGGCGCTGTTCAGGCAGGAATTTGTCGACTCGAGCACGCGCGGGTTGACCACCGTGCCTTCGGGCGTCACGTCGAATTCCACCAGCACCGACTCGCTGGTCTCGGCCCGGGCCATGCAGCGCTGCGGATACTGCGGCGGAATGCGCACCAGCGGCTGGGCATCGCGATCCGGATTGAACCCGGTACCGATGTCGATATCGACGTTCGACAGATCGGGAAGCTCACCCATCTGCACGCTCATTTCCGGACGGAAACTCGGGTCGGTGACCGTCGGCGGCGGCGGTGGCGGCTGGTCCAGCACAGGACGCTGGAAGTCTTCGGTCCGTTGGTCTGCCGTGTCCTGAAGCTGCCGGGTGACGTTGATCTGAACCGAGCGATCTTCGCTGAGTTCGACGTTTCCCTGGTTGGAAATCACCGCCGCCAGAACGAGAAATATGAACGACGTTACGACGACAGCACCCGGCAGGCCGGTAATGAGGCGAATGAGATTATTCATGATTTGACGGTAGATACGGCAACAACATCGTCGACGCCGGCGGCACGGATCTGCTGGAGCACGTCGACCAGGTATTCGCTGTGCGCCTTGCCGTCGGCCTGGATGACCGCGCTGCCGCGCGGATTCTCGCGGCGCAGCCGCTCCAGCGTGGCCCGCACGGCGTCCAGCGCCACTTCCTTGCGATTGATCCAGATCGTGTTATCGGAATCGATTGCAACCAGGATCGAGACGAGGCGCTGGTCTTCGGCGGTCTGCGCCTCGGGACGCGTGACCTCGACGCCCGGCTCCTTGATGAAGGTTGCCGTGACGATGAAAAAGATCAGCATGATGAAAACGATATCCAACAGCGGCGTCACGTTGACATCGCTCTCGTCGGCTTTTGCAACTCTGCGGCTTCTGGCCATGTGTGCTCCGATTCTCCTATCGTCCCTGGATGGCGAGGGCCGGATCGACGCCGGCCTGGCGCGCCTGGTCAAGCACCATCACGGTCACGTCGATCTCGGCGTCCGGCGCTGCATTGAGCAGTACCACGCCGCGCGGCTCTTCTGCCGTGAAGGCCTCGACAACCGGTTTGACCGAGCGCGGGTCGATCATGCGAACGTTGTTGACCATGACGAAACCGTCATTGCGAACGCTGAGCACCAGCGTCGGCGGCGGCCGCGTCAATTCTTCCTGTTCGTTCTCCTGCGGCGTCGCGATCTCGATGCCCTCCTCGTCGAGGAAGGTCGATGTGACGATGAAGAAGATCAGCAGGATGAAGACGATATCCAGTAGCGGCGTGATGTTGACTTCGGCCTCGTCGGCCTCGTCGGTCAGCAGCCGTCTGCCGGTGCCGAAGCCCATCCCGGCATCGAGCTCGAGCCGGTTCGAAACATCGGCGACCGCGATTTCGTTGCGGCGGTCGAGAAAGCTCATCGCGAACACGCCGGTCAGCGAAACCGCCAGGCCCGTCATGGTCGGAATGGTGGCCTTGGAGATGCCGGACGCCATCAACCTCGCATTCGATGAACCCGTGTCGGTAATGACCTGGAAGACCTCGATCATGCCCGTCACCGTACCCAGCAGGCCGAGCAACGGCGTGATCAGGATCAATGCGCGGATGACACCCATGTAGCGCTCGCTTTCGACCCGCGCTTCGGAGATCAATCGCTCGCGGAACATGTGCGATTCCCAGCTGACGTGGTTATCCAGCGATTTCCAGCGCGCCACCTGCGCATCGCGCAGACGGGGGCCGGAAAAGAGCACATACAGGATGCGCTCGCTGATCAGGACCCACATCAGCGCGGTGCTGCACAGGAGCACGAACACCACCGGGCCTCCCGCTTCGAGGAAGCCCCGGATGGCCGACCAGGCGTTGACCGGATTCAGCAGTTCAAGCACGGCAGATTACCCTCGAATGCATGCATCAACGGTTTGATTTCTCGGCGTCGGCGACAAGGCTCGTCGATTGCTCTTCGAGGATCTGACCGAGACGGCGCGAAGTCGAGGACGCGAAGGCGTGCAGAATCAGCAGCGGCACGGCGGCGATAAGGCCGAGCACCGTCGTGATCAGGGCCTGCGAGATACCGCCGGCCATCAGCTTCGGATCGCCGGTACCGAACAGGGTGATCGCCTGGAACGTCACGATCATACCGATGACGGTTCCGAGCAGCCCCATCAGCGGCGCTACGGCAGCCAGCACCTTGACCAGGTTCAGCCCGCGCTCCAGCGGCGGCAGTTCCTTGAGCACCGCATCGTCCAGGTGCAACTGAAGCGTTTCCAGGCTCTCGCCCTTGTGCTCCTCGTAGGCGGCCTGGATGCGGCCCAGCGGGTTCGAATCGTTGGGCTCGTGCTTGCCCATCTGGCGCCGCACCTTCATGGATGTCAGGGTCAGCATCAGCCAGCGGAAGACGGCGAGCAGAATGCCGAATGCAGCCACGACGATGATGGCGTAACCGATCCAGCCGCCCTGGTCGATGCGCTCGCGCAGGGTCGGCGTTTCAGTCACCAGGCCGAGCAGGCTGCCCAGCGACGGATCGATCAAACCCCGAACGACGCCGTCACCGGAATGTTCCATGACGCGTTCCGCGGCCGCGACCGCGCCGCCGCCCGGCTGGCGTGCCAGGTAGCGCAGCGTGCCGTCGGTAAGCACCAGGTAACCCTGGTCGCCGAATGCGGTGAACGGACCGATTCGCACAACGGTCTCGGAAGTCGATGAATTGTTGTTGCCAACGACGTCGGCCTGGTAGCGAGCCACGTTGGCCTGAGCGGTCATTTCCTGCAGCATCGTGAACCACAGCCCTTCGAGCTGCTCGATGGTCGGCAGCGAATCCGACTGCGCCATTTCGGACAGTTCGTCGCCGCGGTTCGGGAACTGGGATGAAATCAGGGAATCGTTCAGCTGCTCGTCGAGATCGGCAGCGGCGGCTCGCGCCACGCCGAACAGTTCGCCGAATTCGCCCTGACGCTCGGCAAGCTGGTCGCGAAGTTCCGTCAGCTCACGATCCAGGCGGTTGCGAAGATCCTCCAACCGGCTGGCCTCGGCCTCGGCTTCGGCGACCTGGTTGCGAATCTGGCGGAGCTCCTGCTCGCGGTTGGCTTCCTGGCGACGGAAGCGGTTGACGCGCTCGCGGTTGGCTTCCGCGACCGCCTGGCGTTCCTGCTGCATGGCCCGCACGACTTCCTCGAGCGATTGCGGCTGGTTCTGCGCCATGGCGCTGGAGCAGAATCCGATTGCCAGTACGGCCAGCACGGATAGAAGGCCATTTGACCGATTGCGCATGGTGTGGCTCCGGCTTCTGATTCGTTGGGTGAGATGCATTTTCGTCGTTCCTGTCATTGTTTCAGCCCTCATCCGCGGTCTCGGGTTCCGTCACCGGAATGAAGAGGAGCTCCGGCGGAATCTGTTCGCGCGCGACGCGCATGGCGGTCTTGACGTCGCCCATGAACGACTTGTCCAGATCCATCCATGTGCCGGACTCGGCGTCGTATCTCTTCAGGACCTGGTCATCGTCGGTCTTGAAGATCAATACCAGCCGGCCGATGCGAAGCACGTCGACGTCTTCGAAAAGACGTTCCGCGGTCTGAATGTCGCTGCGATAGGCCTCGATGGTGCGGCCGTACTCCGATTCGATCTGGTAGGCCTCGATGAGCAGGCGATAGCGCTGCGCCGGCGATGCCGAGGGATCGTCCATGAGACGCGTCAGTCGCTCTATCCGCGAAGAACGCTCGCCGACCAGGAACGGAATGTCTGCCTGCACCAGGCGATCCAGCGAGTCGACCATGTCCTGCATGAGCGGCAGTACCGCGCGCTGAAGGCTGGCGATGTTGTTGATGTCTTCGGTCAGCGATTCGATTTCCGCGCGCTGCGCGTCGGCCTGGCGGCGCTGCGAGGCGTTGTAGCGGTTGAGCTGTTCGAGCTGCCTGAGATTGGCCCGGTATTCGCCCAGCAATTCCTGGGTCCGGGCATCGATTTCGTCGATATTTTCCTGCGACTCGCGCGTCCCTTCCGCGGCCTGGCGGCTTGCCTCCAGCGCAGGTTCGACTGCTTGGCCGTGAGCCGGCGAAGCCATTCCCATCGCCATGAAGATCGAGGCCAGCAGGATGGCCGGCATGCAGTCTGGTTTCATAATCAATTTATTCATACCCGTAAGATCTACTGTTTGAATTTTGCGTGTATGGCCGTCCAACCCGGCGACTGCTCGAATTTTCTGGCTGAAAATCCTCGGCTGTCCGACTGATTGGCTCCCCGGAACGGACTGATCATCTCATGAAGTTCGGCGGAGGTGGAAACCTCTTCCCGGACAGAATGCCGATAGCGCCGAATTCATGCTTGCACTCGAAAGACGTCAGCAATCATTCCGTTTTGTCGAAACAATCCATTAGTCTACACGGCCGGCTCCATCGATTTCAACCGGCTTCCCCCGACCGGACGCGGGCCGGAGATGCGAGCGGAGTCTGCGGAACCGGGGGATCTGCGCCGAATTGGGCGATCCCTTATACTGCTCGGCTGACCCGAACCGAAGTGAATTATGTCGATTCTGATCTGTGGCTCGCTGGCCTACGACAACATCATGGTATTCCCGGAACGCTTCAAGGATCACATCCTGCCGGAGAAGACCCACATGCTCAACGTCGCGTTCCTGGTGCCTGAAATGCGCCGGAACTTCGGCGGCTGCGCGGGCAACATCGCCTACAGCCTGAAGAAGCTTGGCGGCAACCCGTTGCCCATGGCCGCGGTCGGCGCCGATTTCGATCGTTACTCCGACCGGCTTGACGAACTGGACATCGACCAGAAGTTCGTGATTCGCGACAACGACCACTTCACCGCCCAGGCCTATATCACCACCGACCTGGACGACAACCAGATCACTGCCTTCCATCCGGGCGCGATGAACGAAAACCATCGCAACAAGATTCCGACCGACGGCAGCATCGGTTACGGCATCGTGTCGCCCGACGGCAAGCAGGCCATGCTGGACCACGCCGAACAGTTCAAGGCCGCCGGCATTCCGCACGTGTTCGACCCGGGCCAGGGACTTCCGATGTTTTCCGGCGACGAGCTCAAGACCATGATCGCCGACGCCGACTGGCTGACGGTCAATTCCTACGAATGGGAGATGATCGCGAAGAAGACCGGCTGGAATCGCGGCGAGGCGCTGAGCGGCCTCAAGCAGGGCCTGATCATCACGCACGGCGGCGAAGGTTCCGAAATGATCACGGCCGACGGCGAGGCGCGCATTCCGGCGGTCAAGCCCGAGCGGATCGCCGATCCGACCGGCTGCGGCGACGCCTACCGCGCCGGCCTGCTGTTCGGACTGGAGCAGGGCTGGAAGCCGGCCGACGCGGCCTGCCTGGGTTCGCTGATGGGCTCGATCAAGATCGCGCACTCGGCGCCGCAGGGTTTCGATATCGACCCGCAGACGATCCGGAGCCGCTTCGAGCAGGAATTCGGTCGGCCGATGCCCGGCTGACCCGAAAGGCACGCCTCCCCATGCCGGCGGGGCCTTCCCCGTCGCGCACCACATCCGGCAACCGGCGTCGAAAACATGTCGTGGAAGCGCGGAAAGCTGCAGCAATTCCGGATTTGTGAACCGGATCAAGGAACTGGATTCGCCGACTGGCTAAACTGACTCGCTGTTGCGGTCAGGCCGACATCACGATGAACTTCCGAAAAGCCCTGCTCTTCCTGCTGCTGGCTTGCGCCATCGGCCCCGCGCCGCGCGCCGAACAGGTCGCACTGGCGGCATTCGAAGCGCTGCAGCTCGAGCACGATATCGATCCGGCCCGGGCGCGGATACCGATCAAGGCGTTCGGCCGCAGCTTCGTGATGACGCTTGTCCCGAACCGCGGCCTGCTCGCGTCGCTTCCTGCGCCTCAGCGCGGACGAATCGCCGCCGGCGACCTTTTCCTGGCCGGCACGCTCGAAGGCATCCCGGGCTCGTGGGTACGGTTGAACCGGATCGACGGCCGTTTCAGCGGCGGCTTCTTCGACGGCAGCGAGCTTTACCTGATCGACCGTGCCGCCGGGTTTTCGAATACCCGTTCACGTGGGCTGACGCCGGAACAGGCCATCGTCTACCGCTTCGGCGACCTCGACTTCCCCGGCCTTATCGATCACGGCGGCGTGTATCCGGGAAAACGAGCCGGGCCGGCAACCGACGGCGGAAGCTACGGCGCTTTCGTCGAGCATCTGCGCGAAGTCGTCACGCTGCAGGGCACGGCCATGTTCGCCATGCCGCTGACCATCGTCAGCGATGTCGATTTCACCGGCCGGCACGGGGCCAATACCGCATCGGTGGTCGCCGGACGCATCAACTTCGTCGACGGGATCTTCTCGTCCCAGCTCGGAACGGGCATCACCCTGCTGCACCATGAAATCCTCACCGACAACGATGTGCTGGTGGCGACCGACGCCGGCGAACTGCTGGTGGGACGCTTCGACCAGAACAACAACCTGGTGCAGCCGGGCTTCAGGCAATTCATGCGCACGGGC
This sequence comes from Lysobacterales bacterium, assembly GCA_002722315.1. GTDB lineage: Bacteria > Pseudomonadota > Gammaproteobacteria > Xanthomonadales > Wenzhouxiangellaceae. Next base: position 108,896 of record PBLG01000047.1, read on the forward strand.
GCCGGCAGCAGCCTGCCGTTCCAGGGCCTGGCGCACCTGTTCACCGGTCGCAACCTCGACGGAAGCACGATCGGGATCGCGTTCGTCGGCGTCCTGTGCAGCCGCTCGGCCGGCTACGGCGTCGACCAGGACCTCAACAGCGACACCATGAGCGCGCTGGTGGTCGCCCACGAACTCGGGCACAACTTCAACGCCCCGCACGACGGCCAGAACGCCTGCGCCGCCGAGACCTTCCGCGGGATCATGAACCCGAGTATCAACGGGGTCGAGCAATTCAGTCCCTGCAGCCTCGCGCAAATGGAGCCTGCAGTCGCAGGCGCGAACTGCCTGGTCGAGGCCATCGACAGCCAGGCGGCCTTCAACGACGGTTTCGAGCCCTGAGACGACCCGTCGTCTTTACGCCATAACGGGGACGTTTCTGCTAGATTCGCGACCATGCATATCGTCGTAATCGGCGCCGGCGTGGTCGGCGCGACCACTGCCCTTTCGCTGGTCGAGCGCGGACTCGACGTCACGCTCGTCGAGCGGGCCGGCGAGCCGGCCGCCGGCACCAGCAAGGCCAACGGCAGCGGCATCACCCCGGCACACGCCGAACCCTGGAACCCGCCGGGCACCGTCTTCAAGCTGCTGCCGGCCATGCTGTACAAGGACCGCCCATGGCGGGTTCGCGCTTCCGCGCTGCCCGGCCTGGCGAACTGGGGATTGCATTTTCTCCGCCATTCCAGCGCGCGGCGCTACTACGCCAACGCGCGCCACTGCGTGCGCCTGGCCATGTACGCGAAGAAGTGCATGGTGGCGCTGCGCGAGCGGCATGCGCTGGACTACCATCAATTCACCCAAGGATCTCTTGAACTCTATTACAGCGCCGAGGAACTCGAGGCCGCGGCCGAACTGCGGCGCCTGATCGACGATCCCGACATCGAGCTTCGCAGCGTCGGCCGGGACGAACTGGTGGCGTTGGAACCGGCGCTGGAACCGGTCGCGGACGAAATCCACGGTTCGCTTCTTTTCACCAACCACGAGTCCGGCGACGCCCGCATCTTCAGTCGCCTGGTGACCGAGCGCGCCGCCGCGCTGGGAGCAAGGGTTCTCTTCGAAACTCCTGTTGCGAGCATCGTGCGCGAGGCCGGCAGGTTCCGCGCGGTCAAGACCGACCGTGGTGAAATCGAGGCAGATGCCTGCATCGTCGCGGCCGGTTGCGAGACCCGCGAGCTGCTCACCCCGCTCGGCATGAAGGCGCCCATATATCCGGTCAAGGGCTATTCGGCAACCATCGAGATCGACGCCGACGATCCGGCGCCGGTGATGCCGCTGCTGGACCTGAAACGACGATTCGTCACCGCCCGGCTGGGGCCCAATCGGCTGCGGATCGCCGGGCTGGCCGAATTCGCCGGTCACGATCTGGCTATCGACCCGGTACGCATGCAAGTCTTGCTCGACGGCGCGGCGCAGTTGCTGCCGAAAATGGCCGAGCGGATCCGAAATTCGCCGCCCAACGCCTGGACCGGCCTGCGCCCCATGACCCCCGATGGTCCGCCGCTGCTGGGCCGGACCCCCGTCGAAGGGCTTTATCTCAACAGCGGCCACGGCGCCATGGGCTGGACACAGGCCTGCGGCTCGGCGGAACTGGTCGCGGACCTGGTGACCGGCGCCCAGCCGGCGATCGGCACCGACGGGCTGTTGGCCGAACGCTGGCTGGGCAGGGAGAAATGAAAACCTGGTCGGCGCCGTGTTTCGACATTGCCTTCATCGCTGGCTTCGATACCGAATTGCGCGGGCGTCGCTCGCTTCAGTTCGACGCGTGGCGAGGCCCTCAGCGAGCGACGCCCGCGCAATTCTGCATTGGGAGTCAACCCGCCGGCGCGGTAAATATCGTGGTCATCACTCGCCATCATTGAGCGAGTCAGGGTATTTCACTGATCAGGCACCAAAGTCGTCTGGCGTCAGGCTGGCTTTCCGGTTGACTTTCAACGAAAAACGAAAGAAAATATCGGGCTTGCCGTGGCTACGTAGCTCAGCTGGTTAGAGCACAGCACTCATAATGCTGGGGTCGGTGGTTCAAGTCCACCCGTAGCCACCATTTCTCCTCCGCACGCCCGACTTCCAACTGCTTCCAAACACGCTTGCCGGAAAATCTCCGGGCATTCACTGCCGATCGGCCTCAGCGGTGCGTCTCGGCGTACATCTGCAGGAACTCCTCCAGCATCCCGGACGTTATTCGGTAAGGGTCGAATTCACCGATGCCGTGGCGGTCGAGCAACTCCAGAAGCTGCCGGCGCATGCTGACGTAATTCATCGTGTTTTCCGGGAACATCCGCTGCTGGATCGGCTCGACGACCAGAAGTTCGGTGTTCCTGTGCCTGACGTCGTCGAGGTTTCTCCTGTAGATGGCTTCGACGGCTTCGCGCGGGCCTTCCACGCACTGCAGGAAATAGCGATTGCCGTAATGAAAGATGCCACCTGCGAGTGCATCGGCCTGCAGCCTGGGCGCCGGGTACATGATCCGTGAAATCTCGAGTTCGACCCCTCTCGGGTCGGCCCAGCTGGAAAAGTTGGCTTCGCTGCAAAACGCGGCCCGCACCAGCGCGTCTGGCGCGTAGTCTTCGAACGCTGTCATGTCGTCGGAGGGTCCCTCGATTCCCGCGGCCATATTAGCATCGTCGAATCGGCGGGCGAGTCGCTTCGACCGGACTTGTCAGGCAAACCAGGGACCCTAGCAGTGGATTTCTCCGGCACACACCCTGATCGCATCGCCGCCGATCGCCAGCGATTCGAACGCGCCGTTCCGGACCTCGAACCGAACCCCGATGCGCGCCGGTCGCCCCATTTCGATGCCCTGCTCCACCTGCCAGTCATGGTACCCGTCGGCCAGGGCGCCGGCCGCCATCAGCTGCGCCGGCAGCCCGGCGGCCGCCGAACCGGTGGCCGGGTCCTCGGCAACGCCGATGTGCGGCCCGAACATGCGAACGTGCCAGTCGGAACCCGAGCCCGGCGCCGCTCGCGCGTACAGAAGAACGCCGCAGGCATCGCCCAGGCCGAGCGCGTCCCAAGCCGCGGTATTCAGGCGCGCCCCCTGAACGGCCGCCAGCGGCGCTGCGGCATAGAAGAAATCGATTCCGGCGCCGCAACGTCTCGGTGCGTGGGCACCGCTGTCGACGCTGCCTTCCGGCAGGCCCAGCGCGGCCTCCACGCGGGCCGCCGCCGGGCCGCGCGCCCGAACGGCCGGCAGATTGGGATTCTCGAATTCGGCATGCCAGGTGTCGCCCGTGCGCTGGTCCACGCGCACCGGAAACCGGCCGGCCGACAACTCCAGTACCATCCTCTCGACACCGCTGTCCCGGCGCGCGATCGCCGAGGCCGCGCCGACCGTGGGATGACCGGCAAACGGCAGTTCGCCGCCCGGCGTGAATATGCGAAGCCGCGCAACGCAATCAGCGGTCTCCGGGGTCAGCAGGAACACGCTTTCGGAGTAGTTGAACTCGCGCGTAATGCGCAGCATGGCCTCGCTGGACAGCTCATCGGCGCCGAATATCACCGCCAGCGGGTTGCCGGCATACCGGCGGTCCGTGAAAACGTCCCAGGTTTCGTATCGAAGCGTTCCGCTCACCAGTGCTTTTTCCGTTGAGGAGTCTCGAACGGATTCTGGCACGGCCGGAAACGAAATATTTTCCCCATCTTCAAAAAACTGGCGTATAGTGCCCAAAGCTGCAGAACACAGCAGTGGTTGATTTTGACCGTAATCCCTAAAGACTACCCTTCAATATCCTCCATTTCCTGAATTCACGCGCCGTCAAAAAGCGCACCAGCAGCACATCGGGCATCGCCAATTTCGGCAGTCCGGTTTACACACCAAACGAAAGAGTAAAGAAACAATGTCTACTACCACTGGCACAGTGAAATGGTTCAACGATGCGAAGGGTTTCGGCTTTATCTCGCAGGATGACGGCGGCAAGGATGTATTCGTACATTTCAGCGCGCTGACCGGTTCGGGCTTCAAGAGCCTGGCCGAGGGCCAGAAGGTCCAGTTCGAAGTCACCGACGGCGCCAAGGGCCCGCAGGCTTCGAACGTCGTCACGATCTGATCGCGACCGACCCAAAGCTGTAAGAAAAACCCCGCCTGGTGCGGGGTTTTTCTTTTTCCGGGGTTGTACATTTTTCAGCCGAATCCTGGGTCTGGGCCACTCAAAATCAAAAGCCGTTTCGCCGCCGGCTGCGCCGGCTGATGCGAGTTACTTCTTGGCGCCCCAAGAAGTAACCAAGAAACGCTGCCGGGCGACGCCGCCGGTCCTTCGGCCCGGTTCCCTGCGCGTTTCGGTCGGGCAGGGGTCCGCCGAACTCGCTTCGTTCGCTTCGCTCTCTACGCTCAGACATGCGGCGGCCCTTTTTCCGGCCCGCCCTCCAATGCTCGGCGGCGGCGACGGCGGTGGGCGGGCACCGAACGTTCGGAGGATACGCTCCGCCATGCAACCAACGTTCGGCGACCACCCATCTGCCTCGATGGCGCCGAGTATCGCAGCAGCGAACGGAGAAGTCCGGTTCCGCATGTCTGAGCGACCGCAAGGGAGCGAGTTCGGAACCGGCCGTTCGGTGCGAGAAACGCAGGGGACCCGGCGCAGTTTGCCGGGCGCCTTCGCGGCACGAGCGGTTTTGCCTACTTTTGCCGCACCAAAAGCAGGTCGCATCAGCCAGCGAAGCTGGCGGCGAAACGGAATTTGACTTTTCAATGTGCGAATCGCGAACGACAACCATCAGTCGGCGACGAAACGGCCTTTGACTTTACATGCACCATGCCGCTGCAACCGGCATCAGCCGCCAACCCCGCCACATTCGCTATCCTGTACATTCGCCCCAACCGGCTCGGCTCGATGGAAGACACGCGACAGATGGCAGCAAGGGTTCTTTCGCTAATGGACCTGACCCGGCTCGAGGACGACGCCGACGACGGCCAGGTGCGCGCGCTGTGCGCCCGCGCCGCGACGCGCTTCGGCCACCCGGCCGCGGTATGCGTGTACCCGCATTTCGTCCCGGCGGCCCGGGACGCCCTGGATCGGGCCGGCCTTTCGGGCGACGTCGCGGTGGCGACAGTGGCCAACTTTCCCGAGGGCGGCAGCGATCTGAAGCTCGCCCTGCTCGATACGGAGCAGGGGCTGGAACGCGGCGCGGATGAAGTGGACGTGGTGTTTCCCTGGCGCGCGCTGCTGGCCGGAGACGAGGCCGCCGGCGCCGATCTTGTGACCGAGTGCAAGGCAATCTGCGGTGCGCGCAAGCTCAAGGTGATCCTGGAATCCGGAATGCTCCCCGACGCCCATGCCGTCCGGCGCGCCGGCGAGATCGCGATCAACGCCGGCGCCGATTTTCTCAAGACCTCGACAGGCAAGGTCGCGGCGGGCGCATCGCCCGAGGCCGCCCGAACCATGCTGGAGGCGATTCGCGACAGCGGCCGGCCGGTCGGCTTCAAGGTCTCCGGCGGCGTGCGCACCCTCGCCGATGCCCGGCAGTACATGCAGATCGCCGAAGACGTGATGGGTCCCGGATGGGTCTCGCCGGCGACCTTCCGGATCGGCGCTTCCGGCCTGCTGGATGCGCTGCTGGGGGAGCTTGAAGCGAAGTGACGCCGCTACCCCAGGAGATCATCCGGACAAAGCGCGACGGCGGCATCGTGGATGAAGCCTCCATCCAACGATTCGTCGCCGGCATCGCCGACGGCAGCGTGGCCGACGAGCAACTGGGCGCCTTCGCCATGGCGGTCTTTCTCAAGGGCATGAACCGGGACGAATGCGTCGCGCTGACGCTGGCCATGCGCGATTCGGGCCGGGTCATGCAGTGGGCCGACCAGGACCTGCCGGGACCGGTCCTCGACAAGCACTCCACCGGCGGCGTCGGCGACGCGGTCTCGTTGATCCTCGGACCGTGGGTGGCCGCCTGCGGCGGATTCGTGCCGATGATCTCCGGGCGCGGGCTCGGACACACCGGCGGCACCCTGGACAAGCTCGCCAGCATCCCGGGCTACGATCCATTTCCGAATCCCGAACGCCTGGCCCGGGTCGTCAGGCAGATCGGCGTGGCCATCATCGGCCAGACCGACGACCTGGCGCCGGCCGATCGGCGCTTCTACGCGGTGCGCGACGTGACCGCCACGGTCGAGTGCACGCCGCTGATCGTCGCCTCGATCCTTTCGAAAAAACTCGCCGCCGGCCTGGATGCGCTGGTCATGGACGTCAAGACCGGCAGCGGCAGCGTGATGGGCGCCGAATCGCGCTGCGTGGAGCTGGCCGAGACCATCTGCAGCGTGGCCGCGGGCGCCGGCACGCCGACTTCGGCGCTGGTCACCGACATGAACCAGGTGCTCGGCCGCAACGCCGGCAACGCGCTGGAGGTCGTCGAAGCCATCGAGATCCTGCGCGGCGAGCGCCGCGAAGGCCGGCTGATCGAAGTCACTCGGGCGCTGGCGGCCGAAATGCTCCTGGCCGGCGGGCTGTTCGCCGTACGCGACGAGGCCCTGTCGGCGCTGGATGAAAGCCTCCGCTCCGGCCGCGCCGCGGAACGCTTTCAGTTCATGGTCTCGGCGCTGGGCGGTCCGAACGACCTGCTGGAGCGGTATCGGGAGATTCTGCCCCGGACCCCCGTGGTCGTCGACGCCGCCCCCGCCGAGCCCGGTTTCATTGCCGAAATGGACGTCTACCAGGTCGGCATGGCCGTGGTCGAACTCGGTGGCGGCCGAACGCGCAGCGACCAGGACATCGATCTCGCGGTGGGCCTGGAGAACGTCGCCGGCATCGGCGAACGGGTCGACGACCACCGGCCGATCGCACGCATACATGCACGTACCCGCGAGGCGGCCGAGCGCGCCGCGGCCCGGCTGACCGGCGCGATCAGGCTGTCGGACACGCCTGCCCAGGCCCGGCCGGCGATCCACCGCGCCGTGAATTCGTCGCCGTCCCGGCACGCAAGCGAGGCATTGCCATCATGAAACGCATCGACCCGGAAATACTCCAGGCCCTGCTTCGGACCCGCAAGGCGGCCTATGCGCCCTACTCCGGGTTCCAGGTCTCGGCGGTTGTCGAATCCGCAGACGGCCGCACCTTTGCCGGCTGCAACGTCGAGACGGCCCACTTCAAGAGTGTCTGCGCCGAGGCCTCGGCACTGTCGGCCATGATCGGCGCCGGTCATCGCGAACTTGCGGCCGTCTACGTGCTGGGTCCCGGCGACAAGGCCTGCCCGCCGTGCGGCGACTGTCGCCAGCGAATCCACGAGTTCTCCCGAGTCGGGACGCGCGTGATCCTGGTCGACGAACACGGCCGTGTACTGAACGATCGGACCATCGAGGAGCTGCTGCCGGATGCGTTCGGGCCAGACAGCCTGGACGCCCGCTGACGCCCGGCTGAATAACGAATCGCACCGAACCGGCCACCGGAGACAATCCCATGCATAAAATCGTACGAGTCGCATTCCTGCTTGCCGCAATTCAGCTTGCCGTCCTGGTTGCATTTGCGCCCCAGGCCAAGGCCGCAGACCGGGAGGTCGACACAATGGATACCGAAACCGCCGAAAGATTCGCCCGGTTGGCGCTTGACTGCATCGAGCGCGAATATCCGAACCTGATCCATCACGTCATGACCGGCGACGACGACGTCGGGCCGCCGCGCGAGCTCACACCCGCCTTCTACGGTTGTTACGACTGGCACTCGGCGGTGCACGGCCACTGGCTGCTGACCCGGCTGGCACGCCGGTATCCGGAAACCGACTTCGGCGGGACCGCGATCGAGGCGCTGGGACGCAATCTCACGCACGAGCACCTGCTGACCGAGGCTGCCTACATGGCCGATCCGGCGCGGGACGGTTTCGAGCGGCCCTACGGTCTTGCCTGGCTGCTGCAGCTGATCGCGGAACTGGACGAATGGGGCGAACCGCCTGCCGACCAGTGGCGCGAATGGCTGGTGCCGCTGGAATCGATCGCGGTGCAGCGGCTGTCCGAATGGATTCCCAAGCTGGCCTATCCGATCCGGATCGGCGAGCACGACCAGACGGCGTTCGCCTTCGGCCTGGCCTGGGACTACGCCGAACAAGTCGGCAATTCCGAGTTCCGACAGCTGCTGGCCGATGCCGGCCGGCGCTTCTACGCGGAAGATCGCATATGTCCGCTGGCGTACGAACCGTCCGGACACGACTTCCTGTCGCCGTGCCTGGCCGAAGCGGACTTCCTGCGAAGAGTCCTCGACAGCGACCGCTTCGCCGAGTGGCTGAGCGGATTCCTGCCGGACATCGGCGAACCCGACTGGTTGCCGGTCGCGCGCGTGACCGATCGCAGCGACGGCAAGCTGGCCCACCTCGACGGCCTTAACCTCAGCCGTGCCTGGATGCTGGAGGGTATCGCCTCGGGCCTGCCCGCCGACGACGCCAGGCGCACACCGCTTCTCGAAACCGCAGCACGGCACGCCGAAGCCGGGCTGGCCGGGGTCAGCGACGCGCACTACGAGGGTGGCCACTGGCTGGCCAGTTTCGCCATTTACCTGGAGACCCGAAGAGGTATCGCCGCGGGGGACTGAACGACCGCGCGCGTCGACCCGCCCGATGCGCGGGGACGAAAGTGTCCGGATTTGCTCACGCCATGCGTAGTCAGGCGCTGAGCGTCGAACATATTTCAAAAGGCTTCTCCGATGAACCAGGAACGACTCCGCAAACCCGGGTTCGGCGAACGACTTCGCCAGCTCGGCTACCTGTTCAAGCACACCTTCACGCTGGTCGGTCGCGACCCCGGCATCGTCCGGCCGCTGGCCCGGATGAGCATCTATGGCGCTGTGACGACAAGCGTCTTCTTCTGCGCGCTGCTGGCCTTCGGTCTCGATGCAGACGGCACCGGGATCGCGCTCTTGCTGGCAGCAATCGGGCTATTCATCTACAAGTTCTTCTATTACAACCGCCAGGAGCTTCGCCAGAGCTGGCTGGCCGCCGAAACCCTTCAGGGCCGCAAACGCTCCGCGGCCGAAGCCGCCGCTCGGGTCGACGAACTCGCCTGGACGGCTCGAAAGCTCGCGCTGATCGACATGCTGGTCGCGCGCCTGGCGCAGCTGGCGCGCGGCGAAAAAGCCGGCTTCCTGGTGCGCATCGTCGCCGGCGCACTGGTCGAAGTCTGGGACCTGGTCAACCACTACCTGCTGCCGGCCGCCGCGGTCGACGGGCTCGGCATTCGAGACGGCGTGGCGCGCATGCACAAGCTTCGCGACAACGTGCCGGAGACCCTGGCCGGGGTATTCGGCATCGACATCGCCGCGCGCGCGGTCGGCGCGATCATGGGGCCGGTCTACCTGTTGCTGGTGGTCGGCTCGGGCGCGCTGGGGCTCTGGATAGGCAACGACCTGCCGGCGTTTCACGTCGGCGGGATGGCCGACCTGCTCGGCCGGACCGGCATCGACGTCGATGCCGAGAGCCTCTACTTCGCGTGGCTTCCCACGCTGATTGCGCTGTGGATCGGCAAGCTGGGCAGCGTCGTGCTCGAACGCACCACCACCACGGTCAAGGTCATCTACTTCACCGTCTTCTACATGCGCATCACGCACGGAGACGCGATCATCGATGAAATTCGCGGCGAACTCGACAGTTACCTGCGGATGGAAGCTGACGACGTGGAACCGGTGGCGTCGCCGGCCTGATCAGCGGAGCAGGCGTCAGGAGGCTCGCTCGGACGAGACCGCCTTTTGCCGCCAGACCCAGCCGTTGCGGCGATCTTCGCCGACCAGCAGGTATTCCAGTATCCGGTCGTTTTCCAGCGCGGCACGCACCCTTCGCGCCGCACGGTTTCGACCGGCCAGCAGAATGCGATCGCCCAACTCGAGCGCGACATCGTCGCCGGGGCAGAGAATGTCTTCTTCGTCGCGGCGCAGCAGGACCACTTCCAGCGGGAGCCGCGCATCTCGCTGACGGGGGTTTCTCAGCAGGGTCGAGACCGGCACCTCGACGCCGGCTTCGATCGCGCGCGCGATTGCCGGCGCGCGCCTGGCGCTGATCCGGCCGCCCGAAAACTCCGGGGAATCGTCGGACTGATGCTTCAACAACCTGGCCAGCAGGTCACGGGCAAAATCGTTGTCGCGCTCCAGCAGCGACGAAAGAAAGGGCTCGACCAGCGAGGAGCTTACGCGGCAAAGCATGTAGCCGGCGATGACCTGGCTTGGCTGGCCGACGAAGTCCGGCTCGGCGGCGCGAAACAGCGCGTGGGTCGAATAGCCGTTTTCCAGCGTGGCAAGGAACAGGTCCGGGTTGAGATGCCGGGCGGTGATCAGGATCGACAGGTTGTCGGCGTCGTCGCTGGTCGCGGCCACGATGCCGACCGCGGATTCGACGCGCGCTTCGGTCAGCGTCTCGGCCTCGGTGCCGCGCCCGGCAACCGTGCCGTCCGGTCGGCCGGGGCCTTCGGGATTGGGGTCGACCACGGTGACGGTCATGCCCTGGCGCTCGAGCAATTCGGCGACGGCGCGTCCGACCTGGGTGAACCCGCAAACGATCCAGTTGCCCACAGGCACCTCGCGCGGCGGTACCAGTCGCGCCCCCGGGCCGGACGAAATCCAGTGATAAAGCCTGAACAGGTCCGGTCGGGTGATCGCGAGCTCCATTCGGCGGACATACTCCTCGACCGGGTTGACGACGTAATCGGTTTCGAACGAACGCATGTTCTCGGTCGCCGATTCGGAGTGTGCGCGGGCGTGCACCACGACGCTGTGGTTGAGCAGCTTGGCGCTGATCGCGACCTTGAGGTTGGTCTTGTCACTGCCGGTCACCGCGATCACGCCGGCGCACCACCGGTTGCGCAGACCGGCCTCGACCAGGTTGTCGGGCTTTTGCGCATCCATGCCGAACGACGTCACCGACGCGCCGAGATCCTCGACCTCGAGCGTCTCGATCTTTTCGCGGTTCTTGTCGACGACGACCACCGGGTGGCCGCGCGATGTCAGCGCGCCGACCATGATCCGGCCAGTGTCACCATAGCCGCATACCAGGTAAAAAGGCTGGTTCATCGCGCGCACACCCCGCGACTGCCGCGCACGCCTGAGCGCACTGCGATAGATGGGATCCTGCATCAGCGAAATGATCGATCCGATCGAGAACAGCCAGGCGATCACGGTCAGGTAGATGCTGACCATGGTCCACATGCGCTGCGCCGGCGTGAACTCGTAGGGCACCTCGCCGAACCCGATGGTACTGCCGGTATAGCTGACCACGTAGAACGCCTCCAGCATGCTCATGCGCCAGGGGTTGCCCTCGTCGTCGACGCCGGGCATCAGCGTGAATCCGAGCGTGGCTATTGCATAGGCCGAGATCAGCACGATCAGAGGCACGCGCATGCGCCGGAAGAACAGGAACAGCAATGACTCGGTCTTCATCCCGGCAGCCCGTGGCTCAGCGGCTCAGCCCGGCGGTTTCCAGGGTGAGCAGCACGACCGACAGGAGGTTGGCCAGAAGCGCCCCGCCGGAAAGCGAAACGATGCTCGCCATCACCACCGGGGTCAGCCCGACTTCGGTTACATGGACGGCTACGGCCCAGACCAGGGCGGCGGCGATCAGCTGAAGATCGACGACCAGGCTGGACGCGAGCAGCACCGCACCCAAGTGCGATCGCTCGCCGAATTTCAGCACCGTGGCGATCAATCCCACCACCAGCGCGGCGAATAGTTCATACACGTTGTGATGATCGGGATTGTCGATATCGCCGAGGAAAAAACCGAAATTCAGCGTCAGCGCCAACAGAACGAAGAAGCCGAAAACCACCTTGCCCATGTTCATGACGGGAATTCCCAGAAGTCGTTTGAACCATTATGCCTCAAGCCGTCTGGTGCCGAAATCCGGCGGGGAATGCAACCAGACGCATCATGCTGACGTCGTCCTGGCTCATGCATGCCGGGGATCAGTTAACATCGAGCCAGGCGCTCGACCGAGGGTCGATCGCAAACGATCAGAGGAGGCCGTTCATGAGCGGCAAGAAACGCAATTTCGTGGTCATCGGGCTCGGCATGTTCGGCCGCACCATCGCCACCCAGCTGGTGAGCTTCGGCAACCACGTGCTGGGCATAGACAGCGACGAAGTGCGCGTCAACGACGTCATAGACGAAATCTCCGAGGCCGTGATCGCCGACGTCAGGGACGACGAGTCCCTTCGCGAGGCCGGGGTCGATCAGTACGACGTCGCCGTGATCGCGATCGGCGACGATCTCGAATCGAATGTGCTTTGCACCATGAACGTCAAGCTGCTGGGCGTGGAAACGATCTGGGCCAAGGCAATGAATCCCACCCACCACAGGATCCTGGATCGTCTCGGCGCCGACCGCGTGATCCATCCTGAAGAGGAAATCGGCCAGCACGTGGCCCAGATGTTGCACAACCCGCTGGTGCGCGACTATCTGAGCCTGGGCGACGGCAACTACCTGGTCGATCTGTCCATACCGGAGACGTTCGAAGGCAAGCGCCTGGAAGAACTGAAACTCGCCGACCACGAGGACATCCGGGTCGTGGGCATCATGCGCGGCAGCGAATACATTGCCGGTCAGGACGACGAAACCCTTCTGGAAGTCGACGACAAGCTGTTGCTGCTGGGCCGACGCGATCCGCTGAGAGACTTCAGCGACAGCCTGTAGGCAATCCATGAGCCCCGGGCTGCTATCCGTGTTCGGCCGCCGCGCGATCAACATCCCGCCGTCGGGTGTTCTGATGCTGACCTACCTGCTGCTGATTGCCGTCGGCACGATGCTGCTGATGCTGCCGGCCGCGACTCACGGCGGGATCAGCTGGTCGGATGCGGTCTTCACCGCGACTTCGGCCGTGACCGTAACCGGGCTCGTGGTGGTGGAAACCGGCGGCGATTTCACGCTGCTGGGCCAGGCCCTGATCCTGCTGCTGATCCAGCTTGGCGGCCTGGGCATCGTGACATTCGCGGTGCTCATTCTCTCAATGCTCGGCCTGCCGGTCGGGCTCTCGCAGCGCATCTACCTGCGCAACGAACTGAACCAGACTTCGATGTCGGACCTGCTTCGAATGGCGCTGGTGATCCTGCGCGTGGTGATTCTGTTCGAACTGGCCGGCATGGCCGCGCTGGCGTTCGTGTTCGTGCCGGAATTCGGCTGGCTCGAGGGCCTCTGGCAGTCGCTCTTCCATTCGGTTTCGGCATTCAACAATGCAGGGTTCGGACTGTTTCCGGACAGCTTCGTCCGCTGGGGCGGCCATCCCGTGATCAATATCGTCGTGCCGCTGCTGATAGTGGTCGGCGGCATCGGTTTCAGCGTGCTCACCGATCTCTACCACCACCGAACCTGGCGGAAATTCTCGCTACACACCCGCCTGATGCTTGTCGGCAGCGCGGCGCTGGCCGCCTGGTCGATCGCGACGTTTGCCCTGCTCGAATGGAACAACCCGGAAACGCTGGGTCAATTCGCGGCCACCACGGACAGGTTCATGGCCAGCGTCTTTCAGGCCCTGACCACCCGCACCGCCGGATTCAATACTGTCGACATGGCCGACCTGGAAGACAGCTCCACGCTCATGTTCATCCTGCTGATGTTCATCGGCGGCGGCAGCGCCTCGACCGCCGGCGGCATCAAGGTCACGACGTTCCTGGTGATGCTGCTGGCCACGGCGGCGTTCCTGCGGCGACGGTCCGACCCGGTGGCGTTTCACCGCAGTCTGGGTCACGCCGAGATCATGAAAGTCCTTGCGCTGGTGTCGCTGTCGGCGTTCGCCGTGACCGCCGCGACGTTCCTGTTGTCGCTGACCAACGACCTCGATTTCCTCGACCTGCTGTTCGAAGCCGTTTCCGCGTTCGGCACCGTGGGCCTGTCGCGCGGCATCACCGATGAACTGAACCAGGCAGGGCGCGCGGTCATCGTGATCCTGATGTTCATCGGGCGCGTCGGACCGCTGGCGCTGGGACTTTTCATGGCGACACGGGTTCCGCCCAGCGTTCGCTATCCTGCCGGCCGCATATTCCTGGGTTGAAACCGGCCCGGCGGCGTTGCCCGCCCTCGCACGGTCGCGCGGAGGTTCACCGACGCCAACGGGCCTCCAGGCCGAGGTGGAAGGTCGTGCCCGGTGCCGGTTCGAAATATCGGCCGCCGAACGCGTTGACCCGGACATTGTCGATGTAGCGCTCGTCGAACAGGTTGCCGATGCCGGCCGACAGGTCCAGGTCCAGGCGACCGGCAGAGAAGTTTCGACCGACGTGGGCGTCGACCACCACGTAGTCCGGGCCGGCCGCGGTATTGGCGTTGTCGGCGATGACCTCGCTGGCCGCACGCAGGTCGACGCCGGCGTAGAAGCCCGCCGACCCGCTCCAGTCCAGCGCGCCGAACGCATAGTGACGCGGCACGCCCGGCAGGCGGTTGCCGCTGAAGTCGCCGTCCGGCGTGACGAAACGGTCGAATTCGAAATCCGAATACGTGTAGCCGCCGCGCAGACGCCAGCGTTCTCCCAGCCGCGCCGATGCCGCCAGCTCGAGGCCACTGCGCGTCGATCGGCCGGCGTTGCGGAAGAAATCGCGGCCGCTGCCGGAAAATTCCGGCACCTCGAAGCTGGTGATGGCCTTGTCGATGCGGGCCCGGAACACGCTGGCCTCGTAGCGCAGGCCGGTCCCGACCGCGCCGCGCAGGCCCAGTTCATAGCTGCGCGCCGTCTGCGGGTCCAGGGCGCGGTTGAAGCCGCCGCCGGCGCCCGGATCATCGGGGTTGGCCAGTTCGGTGGTGGTCGGCGTCTGGAACGCCGTGCCGACGTTGGCGTAGACGCTCAGGGCGCTGTTCGCCGACCAGACCAGTCCCGCGCCGGGACTGGTCTCGCGCCAGGTCCGCCGGCCCGAATCGTCGCCGTCGGCCAGAAAGTGGTCGTCGACGTCCAGTCGTACCTCGTCGAAGCGCACACCGAGCCGAAGTGTCCAGTCCGGCGCCAGGCGCACGCGATGCTGGGCGTACAGGCCGACCGCCTCGACCTGCTCGTTCTGGTCCAGTACGCGGTCGCCGCGGATGCCGGCCAGGTTGTCGAAGCGCAGCCTGTCGTCGTCCTGGCGCCGATAATCGAAGCCGGTGGTCAGGCGCTGCGGAATCCCGCCCCAGTCCGCATCGATTTCGTACTGGCCGTCCAGGCCGGTGAAAGTCCGGTCGAAAGCCACCTGTCCGCCGCTCTCGAACGGCAGGCGATTTTCGAAATCGCGCAGGAATCCGAAGCCGGACAGGCGGATTCGTTGCTTGACGCCACCATCGGCACCACCAGCGGCGCCGAATTCATGCTCGACGCCGGCGCCGAACCGCCACTGCTCCAGCGATTCGCCGGCGTCGAACGTCACGTTGGCCGCGCGGGCCGCCCGCGGGGACGTTCGAGCCAGTTCGGCGGTGACCGCCCCCGGATCCTGTTCGTCCGGCGTCTCGAAATAGCCCACGACGCCGGTCACGCGAGTGCGATCCGACGGCGTCCAGGCCAGGCTCGTCTGGGCACGGTACTGCCTGACCGCGGAATGGCGACGGAACCCGTCCTGGTCGAATCGGCTGGCCGAAAACCTGACCCCGAGCCGGTCGGTACCGCCGCTTAGCGACGCCCGGGTATCGACGAGTCCGTCGCTTCCGACGGTCTGGCCGACGGTTGCCTCGCCCCGGCCGTCGGGCTGCCGGGTGGTGATCAGGATCACGCCGCCGGCGGCGTTGCCGTAGAGCGCCGAGGCCGGCCCGCGAAGAATCTCGATCCGCTCGATCGCGTCGAGATCGATGCTGTCGACCTGGGATTGTCCGTCGGGCAAGGTCTGCGGGATGCCGTCGACGATGATCGCCACGCCGCGGATGCCGAAGCTGGAGCGGGCACCGAAGCCGCGCAGCGCCAGGCGCACGTCCTGGGCGGCATTGCCGGCGTTCTGGACGAAAAGCCCGGGCACCTGGTCGAGCAGCTCGACCAGGCTCGCCAGCGGCTGGCCGCGCTTGAGATCCTCGCCCTCGAGCACGGTGACCGCGGCAGACACATCGGGCAGGGTCAGCGCCGTGCGCGTTGCGGTGACCTCGATGGGTTCAAGGGGCGACTGAGCGACGACCGACCCGACCGCACACCACAATGCGGCGGCGCACCGAATCTGTCCGAGCGAGCGGCGTCCCCAGCCCGGGGCACGACGGTAGTGCATACGACATCCATCCGAGTCTTTCCACAGATCATCGCACGCCAGCGCCAAACCGGGGTCAGGGTCCGCGGCGGCCAACGGCTCGATCGTCCACCGGCTTCAACTTGAACCCCCATGCATCGAACGAAACATGACTCACTTCAGTTCAATGACGCTGGCATCGCCCGGCGCCAGATCGACCGTTTCCGAAACATCGCCGTCGGCACGCTCGATGACGACCGTGTAACCGCCCGGCGGCACCTGGACCGGGGCGCCGCCGACGAAGCCCGTGGCTGTCGTTTCGCCCGCAGCATCAACGACGCGGAACGGCACCCGGAGCGCCTGGCGCATCGCGGCTTCGAGTTCACCGGACTCGCCGGCGTCCAGGTATTCGCCGCCACCCAGCTCGGCCCAGTCTCGAAACTGCTGCTTGAGCTCGGCATCGTCGATGGCGAAGCCCACGATGTTGACGCGCACGTCGATGCCCGAATCGGCCAGTCCCTGGATGGCCGCGGCCGGGTCGCCCTCGCAGGTTTCCTCGCCGTCGGTCAGCAGGATCACCAGGCGCCGCCCCTCGGCATTGGCCAGGTCGGAGGCCACGGCCTCCAGCGATGCAGCGATGGGCGTTTTTGCCAGGTTGATCGCCTGGATGGCGTCCACGTTTTCCAGGAACGCGCGCTTGTCCAGCGGCCCCAGCGGCACCTCCAGGTCGGTGCGGCATACGCCGGCTTCGCGGTGGCCGTAGACCCTGAGCGCCAGGGGAATGCCGTCGGGCAGGGTTTCCTCGACAGTGCGCCGGATGGCATTCCTGGCAATCTCGATCCGGCGCGTGCCGCCCATCCGCTGCAGCATGCTGCCGGAAGCGTCCAGGATGATTTCCACCGCGCCGCGGGCCAGCGGGTCGCCGCCGGCGCCGGCGGTTACCTCAATCGTTGCCGGCGCGGGATCCTCCACGGCCTCGAACATCACCTCCACCTCGAAGTCCACGGGCCGCTTCAACCGGGCTACGGTCCGGTCGAAAGCCATCTGCAGCAAGGCCAGGCTCGTCACGTACTGGTACTCGCCGCCGCGCACCATCGCCCAGTCCTGCATGTAGTCCTGGGCCGAAATCGGCGAACCGCCGAACGCACCCTCCATCGAAAGCGCCATCGAGAAGACCTGCGGCTCGCCTTCGATCAGCGACGGCCACAACGCCGAATCGGTGCTGGTCGCAGCATCGGTCAACAGGATCACGGCCTTCTTGCCCGGCCGGCCGACCATCGCCCGGGCAGCCGCGGCCAGCGTGCCCTCGGCGTCGCTGGAACTGGTGTCCTGCGGATAGGCGGCCAGCAGCCGCTGGAGCGGGTACGGGTGGCCCACCCAATTGGCCAGCAGCGGCTCATTGTGGCCGAACGGCAGCAGGTTGACCTCGTCGCGGCCAGGATTGATGGTCTGGGCATAGTTGAACAACGCATTGGAAATCACCGGCAGGTAGGCCGCGACGCTGCCGGAGGTGTCCCAGCTGAAGATCACCGACCGCGGCGGCTCGTAGGCCTCCAGCCAGTACGCGGCGCCCGGCTCTAGGAAAGCCTCCCAGCGGTGGCCGTCGGGTTCCTGCTTCAGCGGGTATATCGGCACGCGCTCGCCATCGGCATCGGTCAGGCGCGGGGCCGCCTCCAGCGTCGGGTTGCCGGCCATGCGAAGCACCAGCCGGTTCATGCCGTCGGGCACGTCCAGGCGGTACCAGGATGCATAGGCGTCAAGAAGCGCGCGGCCCGGCGCCGGATCGCCGGCGGCCAGCGGCCGTGCGGACGCCCTGTCGCGATTGTCCGGCTCACCCGAGAGTCCCGGGAAACGCGGCGGTTCGGCGGCTTCAAGCGGACCGCGCCAGTCATAATGGCCCCATTCGCCCAGGATGCTCGGGTCGGAGGCCTGGACGCTGTGCTCGAATACGGCAATACGGTCAGGGACGCGCAGCGATCGCTTCGATTCCTGGCCGCTGAACACGAACCGCACGTAGCGCGCCCATACCGGGGCTGCGAAATCGAAACGCGTCTCGTCGTCGACCAGATCGAACTCGCCAACCGACTCCCAGGGTCCGACGGGGCTGATCCGGGACACACCGACGGTGACTCTCGACGGATGCGCGGCCGGCGGCGCATCGGCCAACTTCAGCAGTGATACAGCGTCGATGCGCGCCGCCCGGGCATGGTGGAAGCCCAGCACGAGTTCGCCGTCCTCTCCGCCTTGCTGCCTGAGATCCAGGCGCACGGCTTCGCCGTCCTCGATCAGCATGCTGCGATCGGTGGTACTGCCGCGCACCCATGGCCGACCCCACACCAGGTGTCCGCCGAACTCGGGATCTGCGACGTTGACCGATCCGGCGACGGGACGCCAACCCGCTTCTGCGACGACCTTGAACTCGCCGATGCGCATGCCGAAGTTCGACGGCGAACTGAACGCCGTGGTCAACGGCACCAACCGGGCATAGCGCGCCTCGACCGGCGCGGACAGCACGAAGGCCTGCTCCATCGGCAGGGGCTGAAGCGTGGCCTCCAGAACCCGCTCGAAGGTCTGCCCATCCATCGAAAGCTCGACGGCGAAGTCGTGAAGGAAGTAAACCGGCGACAGGCTCGCCGTCGTGTTGATCAAGAAACCGCGTACAGGCACCGGCTCATCACCGGCCAAGCGCACCGTCGGTTGCCCCATCGCGATGTCCTCGCCGCGATTGAACGGCACCTTGAACTCCGTCCAGTGACCGATCCGCGCCAGTGAGTCGAACAGCCTGCTCATCTCCTCGAATTGCTTTTCCGAAACCCCCGGACTGGCCACCGGCTCGGCGCCCAGCGCCAGCGATGCGGCGTTGAAGCCGCCGCGCAATGCATCCGGCAGCGGCCAATGGAATGTCGGGCGCAGCGGGGCGGCATCCGAATCGATGACGATGTCCCGGGTCGCCCTGGATGCGTCGGGATGATCGCCGCTGGCCAGCGACAACCGCACCGGCGCCCAGTCGGCCACGTCCGGCGGCACGCGCAGCTCGAAGGGCACGGCCACTTCTCCGCCGGGTGCAACGGTAGCCGGGATGTCGGCCCCGGGCACGAAGCGCCAGCGCGCATCGGTCATGTGGGCAACCAGGTTCACCGGCACCTCGACGGCATGCGGGTTTCGCAGCGTGATCGTCCCGTTCACCACCTGCTCCCAGCGCGAGAACGCCTGAACCGGCGACGGTTCCAGGTCGAGCAGCACCTCGGCGAATCCGGCCGGCGGTTCGTCCGTGACCAGTGCGGAAAGATCGAAGCGGTATTCCCCATTGCCACCAACCAGGAGATGGTGCGCCACGCCGGCGGCGAGTTCGGCCTCCTCGCGCTCGGCCTCGCGATTCCAGGCCAGCAGGTTTTCGTCGGATCCGTCGGCGACCAGTTCCAGCGACAGCCCGCTTACCCGCGGAAACGACAGGCTCGCCGCTTCGGACTGGACGGGCAGTCGGTACCAGTCCCGGCTGTGCGCGGTCACGCCGACACGGCCATGGACCATGCCGTCGGGCGGGAATGCCGCAGCGGTCTCGCGCCAGTCGTTCGGTTCCCGGTCCACCGCCGGCGCCAGCCAGTCGCCGCGCTCGACGACCAGCGTGTATTCGGCGTCCGAGGCCTGGCCGGCGTTCAGCTGGACGGCGTAGTCGCCGGGCGGCAGGAACAGGTCCCATTCCAGCGGCGCGCCAGGCTCGCCGCCGTTGCGGATGTCGCTGATGGTCACGCTTGCG
The DNA here is from genome assembly GCA_002722315.1 of Lysobacterales bacterium. Taxonomy (GTDB): domain Bacteria; phylum Pseudomonadota; class Gammaproteobacteria; order Xanthomonadales; family Wenzhouxiangellaceae. The sequence continues at coordinate 128,743 of PBLG01000047.1, forward strand.
TCGCCCAGCGTCACATAGCCGCGGATTGCGCCATCGGCCGGCGGCTGCACGCGAATCCGCACATGCTCTTCGCCCAGCAGCAGGAACGCGTAGCGGTCGATGTCGTCGCTCTCGGCCAGCGTGCCGGTGTATTGCTGACCGAACCGGATTCGCAGAGCGTCGTGGTAATCGTCGTTGGGCTCCATTTCCATTCCCGGCGGCGGCGGACCCAGCGGCAGGACGCGCAGCGTGTAGTCGGAATCCGTACCGGAGGCAGCCAGGAAATAGTCCCCGGGCAGCAGGAAGACGTTGTCGAGCCGTGCACGATTCGCCGCGCCCGGGCGCACCCGCTTGACAGCGCCGGTCGAATCGTGGAGATAGAGTTCCTGCAGGTCGTCGCCCTGTAGCTGCAGACGCCAGAGCTGCGGCTCGCCGTCGACGCTGAAGCGCCACCAGTCGGTCTCTCTTCCGACAAAACGGCCGCGACCGAAGCCGCGCTCGTGAAGCTGGGTCGCCATGCGCTGCACATTGTTGAGTTCGGCTTCCTCGCCGGGCCGCGCCTCGCCCTGCTCGGTCCAGGTCAGCGCCCAGTCGACGGCCGGGTCCGTGCGGTGGTTGAGATTCATTTCGTAACGGCCGGGGGGCAGCACGACGTCGGCGAAACTCGCCACCCCGTCGCCGGCGGCCCGGTGGCACTCCGAAAGCCCGATCGAGTCTCGGTTCAAGCACAGCTCCGGCCTGCTCCCGGGCTCGGCCCGAAGCTCGATCGTGAATTTCATGCCGGCCTCGTCCTCGGAGAGTTCGAACACGAAACGATCATTGTCGCCGTCCTCGAAACGCCCGCTCAGGTTCTGGAAGAAGTCGATCGCATTAGGCTGTCGATCATTGGGTTCGACCTCGACGCTGCCTTCTGCGACCGGAGCGCCCGTCGCGACCGTAATCATCTGCACCGACGCCTCGCCGGCATCGGTAACCAGTGAATACGGCCCCGGCGCCAGCGCCAATCCGCGACGGCGGACTTCCAGCCCGTTGCCGTCGTCGATCTCCAGAAGCGTTTCCGCAGCGGTGTTCTCGAGGCGCAGCGTACCTTTCCTACCGGCCGGCATCTGGAAAGCGATATCCCAGTGCACCGGCTGATCGTCCCCGGGTTCGGGAATCTCGACGGCGTAGACGGTCTCGGCACCGGCGAACAGTGTCGTTCGGCCGCGATTGGAAACCTTGACTGGCGCGTCGGCCGTTCCCTCGTCGGCGTCGACGACCTGGATCCGCTGGTTGTCGTTCTGCGACAGCTTGAGCTCGTAGCCCCCCTCCCCGCCGGAATGCGAAACGCCGAGCACATAAGTCCCGGGACGCAGCAGAAGACCGTCGGCGACCACCGGGCGAATCCCCTGCTTCGTCGCGAGCTGGAACACGGAAGTGGGCCTGGCAGTCAACGCTTCGGGAATCCTTCCGCGGGCGTCGACCAATTCAGAGAAATCGAACACGTCGAGCTTCGTCAACGCGCCGGCGCGGCCGATCAGCTCGAGGTCGAAACGGCGCCCCGCATGCTCGTCAGGCACGATCAGGAGGTAAGCATCCTGGTCCTGGGCCTGCAATGAGCCCAGCACGCGCACGACGTCCTTCTCCACCGGGAGCTTCAGCGGCACCGCCTGATGCGGCGCATCGTTGGGCTCGGCGTCGTGCAGGAGGCTGGTCAGCGCCGATGCAGACGTCGAGGCAATTAACCAGAACAGACAAACCGCCGCACGCCCGACCAAACATGCGCCCCTGGGTGAAATGATTGGAAAGACTGACATCGACGATCCTCTTTGAAGTCTTTTGCTGCCGAATCCTGTCTCTTCCGGCAATTGAATTCCGTACTATGTATTACGAACCCGAAGTGCGAGCCGGAAAGCCGCATTGCTCCATGTAAGTACGGTGCCCGCGCACAAAGTGCGCCAGTTCCCGAACGACGCTCGATTCTCCGGGTCCGGAACTCGACTCGCCCCGCCCAATCGACCGAGGTCCGAATTCCTCAACTACCAGGGAAACCGTCATGATCCCGTATCCGAATCGTCAATGCCGCCCTCAGTTCATCCAGAACGCATGGGACCGATTGCGCGTAGCAGCCGGCGTGGTCCTCCTTTCCGCGCCCGTCTCGAATGTGCATGCCGACGTTTCCTGGCCGCCGCCGGAGCCGGTTCAGCAACGAATAGAGGCTGCGGTCGAGTTCGTCGATAGACTGCAAACGCTTGTCCCGAAACCGCATGCCGACATGACCGACCGGGCGTTCGCTCTGGATTTCGATTTCGACGCGGCGATCGAGCACGTGACCAACGGCATCCATTACCAGCCCTACCGAGGCGTTCTTCGCGGGCCCGATGGCGCAGCCGTTATCGGCGCAGGCAATGCATGGGATCAGGCTCTTCTTCTCGCATCGCTGATCAAGACCATCGGCGGAGATGCACAGATTGTATCCGGCGCGCTTCCGGATGCCGACGCCCGGCGACTGGTCGAGCAGGCGTTGACCGTGCCGGCCAAGGCGAACGACCAGGCACCGGACAGCGAATCCATCGCCGCCGCGTTCGAGGCATTCGATCCCGAACTGGCAGGACGCTACCGCACCGGGATGCAGGCGACGCTCGAGTCCGGGGGCGATTCGCTTGCAGCCGACTCGAATGAAATCGCCGAAATGATCGCGAAGCTGGTTCGCGACTCGGAGCATGAAATGGCAAGCAGCACTTCGGTCGATGATCTGGTTCGCGCGGTGTCGAAGGACTACGCGTGGGTCCGTTGGCGGCTGGGCCCGAACTCGGACTGGACGGACCTGCACCCCGCCTTCGGTCAACAGGCCGCCCCCACGACTACGCCAGAGCGCTATTTCGACGATTCGGTTCCAGCCGAATTCCAGCACCGAGTAACCCTTCAGCTGTTCATCGAACGCGGCATGGACGACGGCGCCGAAGAACCGGAACTGGTCCCGGTGATGTCGAGCTGGGAGCGACCGACCGCCAACCTGTTCAAGAACCAGATCTATCTGGGCATGGCGCCCCAAACGCTTGACGGAACGCCAGAATCCTCGGTGATCGTACCGACCCTGAACGGTGCAAAGGCCCCCGGCGGGCAGGCCGTCTCCTGGCTTGGGCTGACTGCGGATCCGGCGGATGCGGGAACGGCTGCCGGAAGGCTGTTTGCCACGGTGTCTTCGCGCGGCGGCCAGGCAGCCGGGGCACTGGCGGGCATGGGCGACGACGGGCCAGCCCGAATTCCGAAACTCCTGGGCGTCGTCCTTAAAGTGGATATCGCTTCCCCGGAAGGCGAGCGCAGCGTTACGCGGCGGGTAGCCGATCTTCGCGGCCTTGACGAAACGGCATTCCCCCGGGCTGGCGCGTTCCAGATGATCCTGGACGTTCACGTCGGCCCGGAAGATCCGAAGACGCTCTATCACGACATACTCGATTATTTTCGGCCGTTCGTCCGCGCGGTGGCGCCCATGCTTGCATTCGCCCGTGGGGCGGTGACCGCCGACGAGATTCAGGCCTCCAGGGCATACCGGGATCTTTCTTCGCCGCGCTGGCTTGACTTCAAACTGGCCGCCGGCGCCCTGCTGGCACCACCAACCAAAGAAAAGGCGACATTCCGCCCCGGACCCTTGCTGATCGGGCGGAGGACCAACACCTCGCCGACCGGTGAATTGATGACAGTCACCGACATTCTGTCCAATCCTTCCACCGTTCTCGTTCGTGGAGACGATGCATCGCTGAGTCTCGACGTTAACGCGGCAATTGAACAGGGCGTTCGCGAAACGCTACTCGAATCTCGACTTGCCCGCGGTGACAACGCCTGGAAGCAGCGTCTGCCCAGGACCCTGGTCGATGATCGCGCGGAGCTGGACCGATCAGGCGCTCGAACCGAGCAATGGCCGGATGCAGCCAGGGAAGCGGCCGGCCGGGACCTGGAAAACGGCTACCTGCTGGCGATTGCGGAGGATGCCCGGCCGTTCTGGTGGCGGATCGACCCATCTACCGGGGAGACACTGGGAATGGGAACGCACGGTGGCTCGGAATTCACCGAGTACCTGATCGCCACGGTAGGGATCGGAATTTCGGTCTTTCTGTTCGCCCAGAGCGTTGAAAGCTGCGACGAGCAATACGCCGACAACCAGGACATGGCCGACTGCTGCATAGTCGGAAACCTCGGCCTGACCTACGCAACATCCGCCGGAAGCGCGGCGGGTGCGGCGGCGACCACCACAGGCAACGCCCTGTATGCCGCCTCGGGTTCGATCAAATCGGCACTGGGCTGGACCGCGGCCGACATCGGCACCGGTGTCGTGGTCGGAAATTCGGGCGGCATCGGCGCGGCCTGCCGCGCCTACCTTGGCCAGAATTGATTCGTTCCGTCCATCGGCCCAAAGCGGCGGCCGCGCTCGAATGCCCGTCGCGGTCGCGGTGCGGATGCGTGACCGAGCTTGGTCCATCGCACCGCGGCCGGGTCGGCTTATCGCGTTACCCGCGGAGTCCGGGTCGCGAGGCTGCCGTATAATCTCCGGACTACGCATCCTTGCCGTGCCATGACCCTTCTGCTTTTCTACCTGTTTCTCGCCATCGGCGTTTCGTTCCTGTGCTCCATTCTCGAAGCCGTGCTCCTGTCGGTCACGCCGGCACATATTGCCGTGATGAACGAGCGAGGCGCCAGTGCAGGAAAACTGCTGCGCGGGCTCAAGCGCGACATCGATCGTCCGCTTTCGGCCATTCTCAGCCTCAACACCATCGCCCATACATTCGGAGCGGCCGGTGTCGGCGCCCAGGCGCTGATCGTGTTCGGCAATGCATGGGTTACCGTGAGCTCGGCACTGGTCACGCTGGCCATCCTGATCTTCTCCGAGATCATTCCCAAGACGCTGGGCGCGACCTACTGGAAGCAGCTTTCGGCTTTCACCGCGCACACCTGCCGGGTGCTGATCGTCCTGATGTGGCCGCTGGTGGCGATGTCCAAGCAGATCACCCGCCTGCTCTCGCGCGGCAAGCGCGCGCCCAGCGTCAGCCGCGAGGAATTCCGCGCCCTGGCCCAGATCGGTACGCGCGAAGGGATTTTCGAGGAAGAAGAATCCAACATTTTCCTGAACCTGATCCGCTTCAGCGCGATTCGGGTACAGGACATCATGACCCCGCGCGTGGTCGTGAAGAAATTCCAGCACGACACCACGCTGGGCGAACTGATGGCAAAGTCCGACGAGCTGGTGTTTTCGCGCTACCCGGTATACGGCGAAAGCGACGAGGACATCAGCGGATACGTGCTCAAGGCCGACATCATGCTCAACCTGGCGCGCGGCAGGCCGGAACTGCGCCTGAGCGATCTCAAGCGCGAGGTGCTGTTCGTCCCCGAATTCATTTCACTGCGGGTGCTCTTCAGTCAGTTGCTGGCCGAACAGGAGCATTTCGCGGTGGTCATCGACGAGTATGGCGGCCTGTCCGGCGTGGTCACCATGGAAGACGTTCTCGAGACGTTGCTGGGGATCGAGATCGTCGACGAGAGCGACGCGATCGAAGACCTGCGCAAGGCGGCCCGCGACAAGTGGACCCAGCGAGCGAAGAAGCTGGGGCTCGAGCTGCCCGAAATCGCGCCCGACCCGGTTGCAGGCAGCGACTCGACGGGGCAGAATCAGTCATCGTGACGCCGTGGTTCGGGCATCCGCCCGGCCCGTACGACGATTGCCCCGGCGCCAGCCAGGCGCTGCGCCGCCAAGGAGATCAACCATGAGAAAAGCCATTGCCCTGTTCGCCGTCCTTTTCGTCGCCGTAGTGACCGGCGCATGCACCGACGATACCGGCGACGCGCCGGAAAGCAATATCCTCGAGACGCAGCAACAGGCCCTCGAGCGCGCTCGAGGCGTCGAGCAGGACGTCGCCGACGCCGCGAAACGCCAGGCCGAGGAGATCGAGCGCGCCGAGGGCGGCCGCTGAATCTGTCGTGTACTCGCACGGATTCACGTATTCTATGTGGAGGCAGTCGGGCATGCCTTCGGCGTCCCTGGAGCTTCGGGACTGACCGGCAGGACCTTACCCGGCCGCAGCCGATCGAACCCATCATCACCTGAATCAGGCAATCACCAATCCTTCCCAAGGAGAATCAAATGAAGTTTTATCGCGCTTTGACCGTAATTGTGGCTTCGGCCGCCAGCCTCGCCGCCGTCGCCGAAGAGCCCAACATCAATCCGGGCATGTGGGAAACCACGAGCACCGTGACGATCCAGTCCGAGCAGTTTCCCATCCCGCCGCGCACCGATACGTCCAGCGAATGCGTGACGGCGGAAAAGATCGCCGAAGGACAGGCATTCCTCGAAGACAACGACGATTGCGAGTTCAGCGAGAAGGACATGCGGGCCGACGGCATGGACTACACCATGACCTGCAAGAGCCCCGACGGCGGCTCGGTAACCATGAATGCCAGCATGAAATTCGATGGCGATTCGATGACCGGCACCATCGACGGCGACATCGAATCTCCGATGGGCGTCATGAACATGAACGTCGAGATGTCCGGTACGCGCACAGGCGACTGCTGAGACTCCCCCTTGCAGCATGTGAACGAAGCCCTGCCCCGAGCAGGGCTTCGTGTTTTCCGGGAACCCTAATTCAGGCTGGACCGGGGCGTGACCCGACTCAGAACGCCCCCAGGTCGGCCGCGTCTATCACCTGGTTGCGTCCGGCGCGCTTGGCCCTGTAGAGGGCGTGATCGGCACGTGCGCGCAGCTTCTCCAGGCGCGATTCACGTCGCGACTCGACAAGCCCGAAACTCAGCGTGACCGCGATCGAATGACCGTTGAATTCCATCGGCCTGATCCGGTCGCGGAATTCACCGATTCGCTGATGCGCCTGGAGCCGGTTGTGGCCCGGCAGAAAGATCGCGAACTCCTCGCCGCCTATGCGCCCGACGATGCACGGTGCGGGAAACTGCTCCAGCAGCAGCGCACCCAGCCTGCGCAGGACCTGGTCGCCGGCCTGGTGCCCGTAGCGGTCGTTGATCTGCTTGAACAGGTCAACATCGGCCGCCACCAGCGAACAGACCTTGCCCCTGGTGCGGTTTTCGGCCAGTGACTCCTCCACGGCATGATGGAATCTCCGGTGATTGAACACCCGGGTCAGGCCGTCGATTTCCGACAACCGGCGATAACGGCGACGATCGGCACGAAAACGCAGCAGCAGACCGACCAGCAGCAGGCCGATCAACCCCAGCATCGTGGTGCCGAGCAGGCGCGTCGATTGCTGCGCGGCCGCGGTCTCCTCGCGCATCGCGAGCAGCTCTTTCTGCTGGCGAAGCAACTCGAGTTCCTGGTTGCGCCGCTGGTTCTCGAATTCCGCCTGGAGATAGGCAAGCCTGCGCGCGCGCTGTTCGTCATTGAATCGTTCTGCCGCGTCGCGAAACCGGGAAAGATGCTGCAGGCCCTGGCCGAAACGCCCGCTCCGCTGGTGAATGGCGGCAATCGCCTCGTGAATCTCCATCAGGCTACGCCAGTTCTCGCGCGATTCGAACTGTTCGACCAGCTCGGTCAGGATCGGCAGAGCCTCCTCGTCCCGGCCGGTGTTCAGCAGCGCGATGCCAAGCTCCTTCCGCGCCTCCAGTTCACCGTTGAGAAAACCGGTTTCCCGGTTCCGTTCAATCGCGCGCCTGGACCATCCGATTGCCTCCTCGTGGCGCCCGGCGGCGTTGTACACGCTTCCGATCAGCGTCATGGCGCTTCCCACCGCGACCGGATCGCCGGACTGCTGGGCATGCTCCCAGATCTCGCGCCTGCGCTCCAGCGCAAACCCGGCAAATCCTGCGCTCCTCTGGACCAGCATCAACGAGTAAATCGAGTTGTAAATCGTTCGCGCGTGGCCGGTTCCCTTGGCCATGTCCAGGCTTTCGGCAGCGCTCTCGAGCGCAAGGCCATGCTCCCCCACATCCGAGTACAGTCTGGAGACCAGCGTCAGCGCGTCGGCTTTCTGCCTTGCGTCCTCGATATCCGGGAACAGCCCAAGCGCGCGGGCCATCAGGTCGAACGCGCGATCGTAGTTGTGAATCAGGTAATTGGCGTTGACCGACAGCTCCAGCGCCCGGAGCCGCCTGGCGGGACTGACCGGCCTGGCGAGAACCTGGTCGAGCAATTCCAGGCCCTCGTCGTAGCGGCCGTCCAGCATCAGGTTTCGAGCCTCCATGAGCCAGACCCGGGCACGTTGTTCCGTCGAGGCGTCGACCAGCTCCGGTTCCAGCGCATCGATCATCCGTTGTGAAACCGGCCAGGGCTGGTGAATGTGGACGTGCTCGATCTCGGCAATCCGGTCCGACAACGAATCGGCACCCGGAGGGTCATCGGCAAACGCCGAAGCGGCGATCAGGCAGGTCAAAAGGAATGAAAGACGTCCCAACCTCAACTCCGAGCTCCTGAAGATTTCCGCGAATCACGATTGCCGGCCGCCTCCGCCGACGATGTCGGAATTCCAGCGTACCCCGCTGAAAGATACAGGATTCAGGGCGCCGCGACAGGATCAGGGCGCTTTTGATCGACTCTGGGATTTTTCCGGTTTTGATTCCAGGCAGCCTCGGAAGACCGCGTAAAGGAGGACATGCGGGACGGTCAATGCCGCCAGGCCGCAGAAAACGACCTGCGCCAGCGCTTCACGGCCGATGGCATCACTCGTTTCGAGACCGGAGAGCAGCACCCAGCCGATCATGCCCAGCGCGAGCGCGCCAAGCGTGGCGGGCCACAGGCGCGAGGCCCATTGGCCCGGGGACCAGTCCCGCCAGGGGCCGTGCGAGCGGGCGGCCATGTCCAGCAGGTGACCGAAGCTGTGGAGCAGGCAGAAGTAAGCGGCAAACGCGATCAGGGGCGGCAGCAGGAGCATCGACGCCACCAGTACACCGGGGCCCGCCAGCTGAAATCGCCGGCCGCAATCGCCCTCGATGTGCATTCGAGCCACGTGCATGCCCGCGCCGACCAGCCAGATCGCGATCAGCGGCTGCGCCAGCCAGTTCAGGATTTCGGCGAGCACGCTCTGTTCCACGCCCGTCAGCCAGCCGAAGATCAGCGCGACTTCCGCCGGATGGGCTGCGACCGGACCCAGCACCGGTATGGCGCCGAATACGCTGATCGAGAGCCCGTCACTTCTGCCGGCGAACGCATAGGCATCCTGCTCGCCGAAATGCAGCACCGAGATCAGCAGGAATCCGGCCAGCGTCGCCAGCGGCGCGAATACCCAGCATGCAATCACGATCGCCATGACGGCAAGGTAGGAGAAGACGAACAGCACGCGCCCCGACCTTCCGAGCCGATCGCGCATGACGATATCGCCGACCCAGGGATCCAGGCCGCCGTGCATGACGCCCAGCAGCGCGATCGGAAGGGCGACAAGCGCCAGTTGCGATTCCACCGCCAGCGTGCCCAGGAGGCTGCCGGCGGGCAACAGAGCGATCAGCACGACCAGGCCGATGCGAAGATGGATCTGGCGCAGTTCCAGTCCGGACTCGGAGGCCCGACTCCGGATCGGTTCGGTGAGGCTGGTTTCGAACTCGGTCGGTGTCATCGCTGCAGGAAGAAGAAGAGCCCGGCCGAACGTTCCGGCCGGGCCATTGTGGTCACGATTGTCGCGGCATTAGTCATGACAACTGTTTTGGCGATTGCTATGACTATCGCTATGACTATTGTTGTGACTATTGTTGTGACTATTGTTGTGACTATTGTTGTGACTATTGCTATGACAATCGCCATCCGATGCCTCAGGCGGCTTCGGAATCGGTCTTGATGACCGCGATCGTGTAGATCAGCAGTCCGAAGACAGCCTTGGCCACGATGTCGGCAATCGAGTAACCGACCTGGACGGCGGTTTCAGCGCCTGCGCCCGTGAGACCCAGCATCGGGAACAGAAAGACCACCGGGTAGAACAGCCAGGCGATGACGGTCAGGTAGCGCGCCGCACTGACCAGGCCGCGTGCAGAAGCCGGCTGGCGGGCAATCGCGTCGCCGAGACCGATGAACAGCTGGTAGAGAATGATCAGGAACGGGATCATCGAAAGACTCCACCACAGCCAGCGGGTACCGGCGTCGGCGCTGACTTCACCTGGGTAGCCGAGGATGATCATCAGCGCGGCGAGACCGCCGAGCAGCCATCCCTTGCTGACGGTTTCCTGCTTCGAGAGACGCATGACCAGCAGCAGTTCGACCAGCAGGAGTGGAACAGTCAACAGCCAGTCTACGTAGCGATAGGCATCGTTGAACGGCTTTCCTGATGCCACGTAGGCGCCATCGACCAGTTCGAATGCCGCTCTCCAGTCGAACAGGATCTGCACATAGTGATACAGCGCGATGAAGGTGACCAGTCCGGTGATCGTGATTGCGGTTCTGTATTCCGGCGCCACTCTGCTTCTTTGCATGAAGAAGAAGATGGTCGCGGCCGCGAAGGCGGCAACCGACAACGAGAATACGTTGAACACCAGGTTGTATTGACCGAAGCTAAGCGTCGGCAAAGTTTCCATGTCGTTACCCTCTGTTTATTGTTCGCAACGACCCCATGCCGTTGCGCGTGACACGGAAACTACGCCCGTCGCGTGAACCCGGACCGCGACCTCTGTGAAACTCGCGAAGACATCCGTGAAACCGGATAACGAAGATCGCAACATGCGCATTTACTGAACAATCACTCGATCCGATACACTGTCCAAAGTCATGCCTTATCGGAGTTGTTCCATGCGCTGCCTCGTAATCAAATCAATCGCCGTCGCTTTCCTGCTTCTTTCCCGGCCAGCGATCTCCCAGGGCGAAGCGGCACTCGATCAAACTTCCGATGAAGCTCCAATCGCCATCGTGATTCACGGCGGTGCCGGCACGATTTCGCGCGACTCCATGACCGCCGAACGCGAGCGCGAGATTCGCGGCATTCTCGAGAAAGCCATACGCGCCGGCTACGAGGTGCTGGAGCGCAACGGTGCGGCCATCGATGCGGTCACCGCGACAATAACCATTCTCGAGGACGCCCCGCAGTTCAACGCGGGCCGCGGGGCCGTGCTGACCAGCGAATCGCGGGTCGAAATGGATGCATCGATCATGACCGGGCACGACCTGGGCGCGGGCGCGATTGCCGGCGTGCGCGGCGTCCGGCATCCGATACTGGCCGCGCGGGCCGTGCTGGAGCACTCGCCTCATGTCCTGCTGGCCGGTAACGGCGCCGAGGCATTCGCCCGCGAACAACGGCTGGAGTTCATGCCGGAATCCTGGTTCCACACGGAGTTTCGCCTCAAGCAGCTTCGCCGGATAAAGGCAAGGGAAGCGGCAAAGACCGAATCGGTGGCTTCCGACCATTCGCCCGACGACGAGTGGTTCTCGACGGTCGGCACCGTGGCGCTGGATCGTGCGGGAAACCTGGCCGCGGGCACCTCGACAGGCGGCACGGCAAACAAGCGTTTCGGCCGCATCGGCGATTCGCCGATCATCGGTGCAGGCACCTATGCCGACAATCGAAGCTGCGCCGTTTCGGCCACCGGCCACGGCGAGTATTTCATCCGCCACGTCGTCGCGTACAACATTTGCGCTCGCATGCTGCATGCCGGCGAGACGCTCGCCCAAAGCGCCGACGCGGTGGTCAACGGGATACTCGCCGAAGAAGGCGGCGACGGAGGCGTGATTGCACTCGACGCACAGGGAAATATCGCGACGCCGTTCAATACGCCGGGAATGTACCGGGCAACCATCGACCGCGAGGGCAATCTTGAGGTCAAGATCTACGGCGACGAGTAGCCGGGCGCCCGCGCACAGTTATTCAGAGGTTCCCAAACGATGCTGACGGACTGTCTGACGTTCGAGTGCCCGTGGTGCGGGGAGACCAACCAGGTCGAGGCCGAGCCCGGCGATGCGGGCCAGTGGCTTGTGCAGGATTGCCAGGTCTGCTGCAGCCCGATCGAAATCAGGCTGCCGGGCCCCGGTCAGCCCGACTTCCAGGTCAGACGCGAAGATGCCTGACCGGGGAACCTCCGAACAACTCTGCACGAAGCTCGCTCGTTGGGTACCTGGGGCTCGATACGATTCAGGCAGGCAGCTTTTGTAGGAGCCTGCTTGCAGGCGAACAGAAGCGGGGCTCCATAGCCATTCGCCTGCAAGCAGGCTCCTACAGAGTGCCAATTATTGTTTCGCTGGCTTGAGCTTGACCTCAGGCTGCGCGCGTGTCGCCGGCCTCGTTACCCTCGCCCAGGCCGAGGTTGCGGCACAGCTTGAGCGATGCCTGCGCTCGGTTGAGCGTGTAGAAGTGAATGCCGGGCGCACCGAGGTCGATCAGCTTGCGACACAGGTCGGTGATCACGTCCTCGCCGAACTGCCGGATCGACTTGAAATCCTCCTGCTCTTCCCACGCCCTGACGCGCTTGAATATCCACGTCGGCATATCGGCGCCGCACATCTTCGAGAAGCGCGCCAGCCGCGAATAATTCGTGATCGGCATGATGCCCGGCACGATCGGTACCTGTATGTTCAGGCGCGCGCAGTCTTCGAGAAACCGTTCGTAGGCATCGGCGTTGAAGAAGTACTGCGTGATGGCGCTGTCGGCGCCGGCGTCCACCTTTTCCTTGAAGTGTTTCAGGTCTTCTTCCGGCGACCTGGCTTCCGGATGGTACTCGGGGTAGCAGCCGACCTCGATCTGGAACTGGTCGCCATATCCCTTGCGGATGTGGCGGACCAGGTCGGTCGCGTAATCGAAGATGCCGCTACCGCCGCCGGAAGGACGGTCGCCTCGCAAGACTACCAGGCGCTCTATCCCGTACTCGCGATAGGAATCGAGGAGTTCGTCGATGCTGTCGATGTCCTCGGACATGCACGAGATATGGGGTGCGGCCGGTATCCCGGTCTCGCGCTGAATGTTGAACACCGTCTCGCGGGTCCTGGAACGCGTCGATCCGCCGGCACCGAAGGTCACCGACATGTACTCCGGCTTCAGTGCCGCAAGCCGGTCGCGCGTGCGTTTGAACAATTCGACCTGCTCGTCGTTCTTGGGTGGAAAGAATTCGAAGCTGAGCTGGGGGCTAAGAGACATAGTATTGAATTCGATTGAAGTGAGTTCATCGCTTGGCTTTCGTAAATCGTGACGTGAAGTCGTTTCGTTCATCCGTCACGATTTACGAAAGCCCTAAAGGGATCCGGGAGGGGATGGCCCCTCCCGGATGGTTCCGATGCGCTGCTTAGTAGCGGTAGTGCTCGGGCTTGTACGGACCTTCGACGGTCACGCCGATGTAGTCGGCCTGCTTTTCCGTCATCTCGGTCAGACGCGCGCCGACCCGCTCCAGGTGCAGACGGGCAACCTTCTCGTCCAGGTGCTTGGGCAGGACGAAGACTTCGTTCTTGTATCGCTCGGGATACTTGAACAGCTCGATCTGCGCAAGCGTCTGGTTGGTGAACGAGTTCGACATCACGAAGCTCGGATGGCCGGTGGCGCAGCCAAGGTTGACCAGGCGGCCTTCGGCCAGCAGCGTGATGCACTTGCCGTCCGGGAACGTGATCTGGTCGACCTGCGGCTTGATGTTGTCCCACTCGTACTGACGCAGGCTGGACACGTCGATTTCGTTGTCGAAATGTCCGATGTTGCAGATGATCGCCTGGTTCTTCATGCGCTGCATGTGATCGTGGCGAATCACGTTGTAGTTGCCGGTGGCGGTGACGATGATGTCGGCCTGCTCGATGACGCCTTCGTCTTCGATGTTGACCACGCGATAACCTTCCATCGCCGCCTGCAGGGCACAGATCGGATCGATCTCGGTGACCCAGACGTTGGCCGAGAGCGCTCGAAGCGACTGGGCCGAGCCCTTGCCGACGTCGCCGTAGCCGCAGACGATGGCGATCTTGCCGGCCACCATCACGTCGGTGGCCCGCTTGATCGCGTCGACCAGCGATTCGCGACAGCCGTACAGGTTGTCGAACTTGCTCTTGGTCACCGAATCATTGACGTTGATCGCGGGGAACTTGAGCGTGCCTTCCTTCTGCATGCGATAAAGACGGTTCACGCCGGTGGTGGTTTCCTCGGTCACGCCGCGGATGTTCTTCAGCGCTGCCGTGTACCAGCCCGGGTTGGACTCGAGGCGCTTCTTGATCGCCTTGAACAGGGCGGCCTCTTCCTCGCTTTCCGGGTTTTCCAGGATCGACGGATCTTCCTCGGCCTGCGCGCCCAGATCGAGCAGCAGCGTGGCGTCGCCGCCGTCGTCGAGGATCATGTTGGCGGTGCCGCCGTCGGGCCACTGGAAGATGCGATGGGTGAACTCCCAATACTCGGTCAGGCTCTCGCCCTTGTAAGCAAACACCGGAATGCCCTTCTCCACCATGGCGGCGGCGGCATGATCCTGGGTCGAGTAGATGTTGCACGACGCCCAGCGCACTTCCGCGCCGAGTTCGACCAGCGTCTCCATCAGCACGGCGGTCTGGATGGTCATGTGCAGGGATCCCGCGATCCGCGCGCCCTTCAGCGGCTTGTCGGCGGAGTACTCCTCGCGGGTCTGCATCAGGCCCGGCATTTCGGTTTCGGCGATCTTGATTTCCTTCCGGCCGTAGGCGGCCTGCGACAGATCGGCGACAAGGTAGTCGTTTTCGGTCGAAGCGATGCTGGAATCGAACAGCACGCCCTTGGTTACGTCTTCTGGCTTGGCACTCATTGGTAAAACCTCAGTATTCGGATTTAGGGTTCAGGATTCAGGATTGAGGATGAAGGACCCGGGAGGCAGCAATCGACCGGTCGGGCGTCGGCTGTTTCCTGGATCCTTCCTCCTGCATCCTGCAGTTCTAGTTGTTAAAGCCCAGCTGCCTGCCTCAGCGCCTCGGCGCGGTCGGTCTTCTCCCAGCTGAACGTCGTGAAATGCTCTTCGATCTGCTTGCCGTCACGTATCACCTTGGCCGATGTCTGTTCCGGGATACGCCCGAAGTGCCCGTTGGTCGCCGTCTGGCGATACATCGGGTGCAGCAGGTCGAGCATCTTCAGGATGCCGAAGGGCCGCAGGTCGAAGTGCTCGCGCACCAGCTTTTCGATCTGCTCTTCGGGAATCTTGCCGGTGCCGAAGGTGGTCACCGAGATCGAGGTCGGCTGGGCCACGCCGATCGCGTAGCTGACCTGGATTTCGCACTTGTCGGCCAGGCCGGCCGCGACCACGTTCTTGGCCACGTAGCGGCCGGCATAGGTGGCCGAGCGGTCGACCTTGGACGGGTCCTTGCCGGAAAACGCGCCGCCGCCGTGACGGGCCATGCCGCCGTAGGTGTCGACGATGATCTTGCGCCCGGTCAGGCCGGCGTCGCCGACAGGTCCGCCGATCACGAACTTGCCGGTCGGGTTGATGTGATACAGCGTGTCGTTGTGCAGCCATTCCTCGGGCAACACCGGCTTGATGATGTGCTCGCGCACCCCTTCGCGGATCTCGTCGAGCTCCACGCCCTCGTCGTGCTGCGTCGAGAGCACCACCGCGTCGATCGCGACGGGCTGGCCGTCCTTGTAGCGCAGCGTGACCTGGCTCTTGGCGTCCGGACGCAGCCAGGGCAGCGGGTTGTCGGTGTGCTTGCGCAGGCGCGTGTGGCGTTCGACCAGGCGGTGCGCGTAGAAGATCGGCGCCGGCATCAGCGCGTCGGTTTCGTTCGACGCATAGCCGAACATCAGGCCCTGGTCGCCCGCGCCCTGGTCTTCCGGCGTCTGGCGGTCGACGCCCTGGGCGATATCCGGCGACTGCTTGCCGATCATGTTGATCACCGAGCAGGTCTGGCCGTCGAATCCGACCGTCGAAGAGTTGTACCCGATGTCGGTCACGACCTGGCGGATCAGGTCTTCGAGTTCGACGTAGGCCGTGGTCGAGATTTCACCGCCGACGATGACCGCGCCGGTCTTGAGAAAGGTCTCGCAGGCCACGCGCGCGTTCGGATCCTGGCGCAGGATTTCATCCAGGATGGCGTCCGAAACCTGGTCGGCCATCTTGTCCGGGTGGCCTTCCGATACTGATTCCGAGGTAAACAGGTATTCACTCATTGGTTTATTTATCTCTTGATACGGATAGAAAGATATGATTGTAACGCAACGTGCCGGGAAATGCATCCCCGGTTTCCGGATTCCGGAAAATCGGTAGTCGGACGAAAAGCCCGGTCGTCGCTTCGTCGTCTCGTCGTCTGGTCGTTTCGAAAAGACAAAGCGACGAAACGACGAAGCGACGCACGCGCTGTGGGCCCCGCCCGCGCTATCATCTCGGCTGATCCCAGGCGAAAAAATCCTTTAGATGCCCGAGTGGCCCACGCTGCTGGACGCCGGCCTGATTGCCGCGCTGTTTCACCTGGTGATCTCGCCGGTGGCCGCGCTGCATGCGTTGATGTTCAAGCGCGATTCGAGGGCCGCGTTCGGCTGGATCGCGCTGTGCCTGCTGTTGCCGGTGGCTGGCCCGGTGCTCTACACCATCCTCGGCATCAACCGAATCAGACGGCGCGCCCGGCGCCTCGAGCTTCCGGGCCTGCGGGTCGGGTTCGAGCGCGGCCGGGGCCGCCTTCCCGAGAATTCGGACCGGCCGGAGATGCCGACCGAACTGCAGCCGCTGGAGCTGATCGGGGCACGTCTCAGCGAACACCCGGTGACTGCGCGGAATGCCGTGGATCCCCTGGTCAACGGCGACGAGACGTTCCCGGCGATGCTCGAGGCCATCGACGAGGCGGCACGGTCGGTATTTCTCTCGTCCTATATCTTCGACACCGACGAGACCGGCACGGCCGTCATCGAGCACCTCGCGGCGGCGCGGCGGCGCGGCGTGGATGTGCGCGTGGTCGTCGACGGCGTCGGGCAGTTCTACAGCTGGCCGCGCGCCCCGCGCCGCCTGCGCGCGGCCGGCATCCGTACCGCGGTGTTCCTGCCGCCGCGCCTGCTGCCACCGCGTCTTTCGATCAACCTGAGGAACCACCACAAGATCCTGGTGGTCGACGGTCATACCGCCTTCACCGGTGGGTTGAATATCGGTGATCGCCACGTGCTGGGCGAGAACCCGGGCAAGAACGCGGTCGCCGACATCCATTTCAGAGTCCGGGGGCCGGGCGCGCTGCAGCTCGAAAACGAGTTCCTGCGCACCTGGGAATTCGTTACCGGTACGCCGGAACCGCCGGCGCCGGTGTCCGCATGCCCGGCCGGCAGCATACACACCCGTGTGCTGACCGACGGGCCGGACGATCACCTCGACCAGATCACGCAGTTGCTCAGCGCCACGCTGTCGACCGCGCGCGAGTCCATCGTGATCATGACGCCCTATTTCCTGCCGCCGCGCGAGATCATCGGCGCCCTGCAGGCCGCCAGCCTGCGGGGGGTCCGGGTCACGCTGATCCTTCCGGAGCGCAACAACCTGCCGTATGTCCACTGGGCCACGCGCAACATGCTCTGGGAGATCCTCTACCAGGGCGTCGAAGTCTTCTACCAGCCGCCGCCGTTCGCGCATTCGAAACTGTTCGTCGTCGACGACCGGTACGCGATGGTCGGTTCGTCCAACTGGGACCCGCGCTCGCTGAGGCTCAATTTCGAGCTCCAGCTGGAAATATTCAGCCCGGAATTCGCCCAAAGGATGGCCAGGCGCGCCCTGGAGGCGGCACACCGGGGCAGACGCGTTACACTCGCCGAAGTCGACGGTCGCAGCCTGCCGGTCCGAGTGCGGGATTCGCTGTGCTGGCTGTTTTCACCCTACCTGTGAGGTATCTGACATGTTGCAATTGATCCTGGGCCTGGTGCTGTTTCTCGGCATTCACTCGATTTCCATCGTGGCGCTGCCGGCTCGCGACGCCATGGCCGCCCGCATGGGAGAGTGGCCGTTCAAGGGGCTTTACGCGCTCATCGCGATCGTCGGGCTTTTCCTGATCGTGCACGGATACGGCCAGGCGCGTCTCGATCCGACCATTCTCTACACGACGCCCGAATGGACCCGCCACCTCGCGATGCTGGTGATGCTGCCGGTGTTTCCGGCGCTGCTGGCAACTTATTTCCCGGGGCGGATCAGCCAGGCGCTGGGCCACCCCATGCTGGTGGCGGTCAAGGCCTGGGCGCTGGCCCACCTGCTGGTCAACGGCACGCTGGCCGACGTCCTGCTGTTCGGCGGATTTCTCGCCTGGGCAGTGGTCGACCGCATTTCGATGAAGCGTCGTCCCCAGCGCGACATTCCGCGCGCGCCGCGAAGCGGATTCAACGACGTCATCGCGGTCGTCGGCGGCCTGGGCATGTACCTGGCGTTCGTCTTCTGGCTGCACGCGGCCTGGATCGGCATTTCGATCGTCGGCTGACGATCTCGAAAGACTCGGCTAGCGACGCCCGAACAACCTGTTCCAGAGCCCCGGACCACTCGAGCGCTGCCGGGGTTGGGGTTCGGGCCGCGCGGCCGGCGCGTCGTCGTCGCCGTGTATGCACGACACCACCAGGTCGTCGATCAGGGCGGGCGTGAACCGGTAAGGATCGAATTGCGCCATGCCGTGTCGCTGAAGCACGTCGCCGACGATCCGTTCGATGGCGACGAACTTCATCGACCAGTGCTCGAACCGGCGCGTCCTGATCGGTCTGCGCGTCAGCCGGCGCACGTCGTGATGCCGCTCGTCGCGACATATCCTGGCGTACAACCCGTCGACCACGTCGGCCGGCCCCTCGAGGTACTGGAAGAAATACCCGTTGCCGAAATGCAGCACGCCGCCGACGTTGCGTCGCTTGTTGTTGCGCCGCGAGTGAACCAGGATGCGCGTCACTTCGGGGTCCACGCCGAAACCGCGCGGCGCACTGGCGAATGACGCGGTCGAGCAGTAGGACAGACAGATCAGGTCGGTGGAGGAATCCATGATTTCTCGCGAGTTGCGTTGGGCGAAGCATATTTCAGGCCCGTCGCGGTTCCGTCAACAGATCCGCGAGGGGAACCTGCTCTCTCCCTTGCACCCCGCATGAACCCCCTTTTGGTAGTATTCGCTCATCATGCGATACCTATTCTCCCTGGCCGTCGTGCTGTCGCTGCTCTGGCTCGGCATGTCCGGCGTCTACAAACCGCTGATGTACATCCTCGGCGCGGGCTCGGTCGTGTTCGTGGTCTGGATGTCCAGGCGCATGGACGTGGTCGGCGTCGAGCACAATCCGGTGCTGTATTCGTGGCGGCTGCCGATCTACTGGCTCTGGCTTCTCTGGGAAATCGTCAAGTCCAACATCGAGGTGTCGCGTGCCGCTCTCTGGCCGGGAAAACTGGTGCGGCCCCGGGTGCTGAAAGTGCCCATGAGCCTGGGTTCCGCGGTCGGCAAGGTCACCTACGCCAATTCGATCACCCTGACGCCGGGCACGGTCACGCTGCTGCTCGAGGATGACCATCTCGAAGTCCACGCGCTGCTCGAAAGCTCCGCGGCCAGCCTGGAGTCGGGTGACATGGAGGCCAAGATCGCCTGGCTGGAGAACCATAAATGACGACGGTTCTGGTCCTGACGGCACTGGCGATATTCGTCACGATGGCGCTGGCGCTGGTTCGGGCGCTGAAGGGACCTTCGGTGTTCGACCGCATCGTGGCGGTCAACGTCATCGGCACCAAGACCGTGCTCATCGTGGCGCTGATTACCGCGATCAGCGGCAACGACGACCTCATCGACGTGGCCCTGGTCTACGCGCTGATCAACTTCATCGCTATTGTCGCCGTGCTCAAGCTCTCGCGAATGCGCGACCTGGCGGCCTCCGGCGAAGGAGACATCACGGATGGTTGAGACCATGCTCACCGCTGTATCCGGGGTATTCCTGCTTGCCGGGGGGCTGTTCGGCATCATGGGCGGCATCGGCCCGCTGCGCTTCCCGGATTTCTACACCCGGCTGCACGCGGCCGGGATCACCGACACGCTGTGCGCGTTCCTGATCATCGTCGGACTGGTGATCCAGGCCGGGCTGGCGCTGGTCAGCATCAAGCTCATGCTGATCCTGGTCTTCATGGTCTTTACAGCGCCGACCGCCAGCCACGCCCTGGCGCGGGCCGGAATGGCCGCGGGCGACGACCCCGGAACCCTGGAAGGCGAGCCGGCGCCGGTCGCGCCGCTGGATTCCTCGGGAGAACCGTCATCGAATTCCTGATCGACATCGCGCTGCTCACGTTCCTGGTCGCGGTGGCAATCGCCGTCGTGCAGGTTCGCGACCTGTTTTCGGCCGCGATGCTTTTCTCGATCTACTCGCTGCTTTCGGCCGGTCTGTTCGTGGTGCTGGACGCCGGCGACGTGGCGCTGACCGAGGCCGCGGTGGGCGCCGGAATATCGACCATCCTGATCCTTGCCGTCCTGACCCTGGCCCCGCGCTACGAAAAGCGCATCGACCGCATCAACTGGCCGGCAATCGGCGTTGTGCTGGTGACCGGCGCCTGTCTGGTCTGGGCGGTCTCGGACCTGCCGACGTTCGGGCAGCCCGACAACCCGGTGCACACCCACGTGGCGCCTTACTACATCGAGCATGCCTACAAGGATTTCGGCGTACCCAACATGGTCGCCGCGATCCTGGCCAGCTACCGTTCCATCGATACATTCGGTGAGGTCATCGTGATCTTCACTGCCGGGCTGGCCGTGTTTTCGCTGCTTTCGGTTCGGCCGACCCGCAGAAAGTCCGGCAAGACGGAGAATGCCGAATGAGAGAGAACGGCATTCTCCGCATCATTGCGCGATTCCTGATCCCACTGATCATGCTGTTTGCGCTGTACGTCCAGTTCCACGGCGATTACTCGCCGGGCGGCGGGTTCCAGGCCGGCGTGATGTTCGCCGCGGCCTGGATTCTGTTCGTCCTGATCTACGGCCTGGAGGCGGGACTGGCCGTGATTCCCGAGCGCGCGATGTTCGTGCTGTCGGCCGCCGGTTCGCTGCTGTACGCGCTCATCGGATTGCTCGGCGTCATGCTCGGCGGGCGCTTCCTGGATTTCTACCCGCTGCTGGACGACCCGCAGGCCGCCCAGCAGGCCGGCATCATCCTGGTCGAATTCGGCGTAGGCGTCACCGTGGCCAGCGTGGTGATGCTGATCTTCACCATGTTCGCCCGGCGCCGGGGCGACCTGGGGCAGGCCTGGCATCCGGAGGAACACGACTGATGGATCTGCTGGGCCATTACAACTACTACGTGGTCGTGGTGCTGATGATGATCGGCTTTTATTCCGTGATCGCGCGCGGCAACATGGCCAAGAAGATCATGGGCCTGAACCTGTTCCAGACCTCGGTGTTCATCATGTTCATTTCCGCCGGCAAGGTCATCGGCGGATCCACGCCGATTTACCAGAAGGGCGTGGAGCTTTATTCGAACCCGCTGCCGCACGTGCTGATCCTGACCGCCATTGTCGTGGGCGTGGCCACCACTGCCGTCGGCCTGGCGCTGACGGTGCGCATCCGCGAAGCCTACGGCAGCATCGAGGACGATGACCTGATCGAGGACGACGGCGAAGACGCCGACGGGCACGGGAACGGTCAATGACGATACTGGAATGGATGCCTTTCAGCGTGCTGGTGCCGCTGATCGCCGCCCCGCTTTGCGCGCTGTTGCCGGGACGGGTGATGCCGTGGTCGCTGGCCATGCTTGCCGTCATCGCCTCGGCCGCGATCTCGGCGCTGGTGCTGCCGGCCGCCGTCGACGAGCCGCTGCGCTACGCTTTCGGCAACTGGCCGCCGCCGTTCGGCATCGAGTATTACGTCGACGCGGTCAATGCGTTCCTGGCGCTGCTGATTTCGGCCATGGCCGTGGTCATCCTGCCGTGGGCGCGCAAGAGCGTGAACCAGGAAGTGCCGGAGCGCCAGGGGCCGTTCTATGCGCTGTTCCTGCTGGCCATGTCGGGCCTGATGGGGATCACGCTGACCGGGGACGCGTTCAACGTGTTCGTGTTCCTGGAGATTTCGTCTCTGTCGACCTATGCGCTGATCGCGCACGGCCAGCGACGCGCGGCCCTGCTGGCGTCGTTTCGCTATCTCATCATGGGCACGTTGGGCGCCACCTTTTACCTGATCGGCATCGGCCTGCTCTACATCGCCACCGGCACCCTGAACATGGCCGACCTGGCCGAGAGAGTCCCCGAGGTCTCCGATACCCGGGCGGTGCGCGCGGCGTTCGGCTTCATCGTCGTCGGAATCGGCCTCAAGCTGGCCCTGTTTCCGCTTCATCGCTGGCTGCCGGGCGCCTACGCCAACGCGCCTTCGGCCGTCACCGTATTCATCGCCGCGACCGCGACCAAGGTGGCGGTCTACATTCTGCTCAGGCTTGTCTTCACGGTATTCGGCGTGGAATTCGCGCTCGACATGCCCTATCGCGAGGTGTTCTTCACGCTGGGCATCATCGGCATCCTGTTCGCCTCCATCTCGGCCATCGACCAGCCCACGGCCAAGCGCATGCTGGCCTATTCCAGCGTGGCCCAGATCGGCTACATAGCGCTGGCCATCAGCCTGGTTTCGGTCGAAGGCCTGGCCGCCGGCCTGGTCCACATCTTCAACCACGCGCTGATGAAGGGCGCGCTGTTCATGGCCGTCGGCGCCGTCATCTATCGGCTGGGAACCAACCGGGTCGAGGATTTCGCCGGGCTGGCGAAATCCATGCCGTGGACCATGCTGGCGTTCGTCCTGGCCGGCCTGAGCCTGATCGGCGTGCCGCTGACGGCCGGGTTCATCAGCAAGTGGGCCCTGATCCAGGCCGCGATCGCGCAGGACAACTGGGTGGCCGTGGCGGTGGTGCTGGTCGGCTCGCTTCTGGCGGTGATCTACATCGGCCGCATCGCCGAGGCGGCCTACCTCCGGCCGGCTCCCGAGAACCGGGCCCCGATCAGGGAAGTGGGCCCATGGATGATGGTGCCGCTGTGGCTGCTGATCGCCGCCAATTTCTGGTTCGGCATCGATACCTCGCTGACGCTTGATACCGCGACCCGCGGCGCAGAAGTCCTGATGGGGGTCGGCCCATGAGCCCCGAGATGCTGATCGTTTCGCTGATTGGGGTGCCGCTGGTCGGCGCGCTGCTGATCAGCCAGGCCGGGCGCTGGCCCAACGTGCGCGAGGCGATCACGCTGATCACCGCCGCCACGCTGTTCGGGCTGGCCACGCAGCTGATCGATCCGGTGGTCAACGGCGCCGGCGCCAGCCTCAGCGTGGCCGAGCCCATTCCGGGCCTGGAGATCGCGTTCGACGTCGAGCCGCTGGGCCTGATCTTCACGCTGCTGGCCAGCCTGCTGTGGTTCGTGACCTCGGTCTACGGCATCGGCTACATGCGCGGCGGCAACGAGCCGCGCCAGACCTCGTTCTACGCGTTCTTCGCCATTGCCATTTCGGGCGCCATGGGCGTGGCCACGGCTGGCAACCTGCTGACGCTGTTCATCTTCTACGAGGTGCTGACGCTGTCGACCTGGCCGCTGGTCACCCACAAGCAGAACGACGCCGCCCGCGCCGGCGGCCGGACCTACATGGGCGTGCTGCTGGGCACCTCGATCGGCCTGCTGCTGCCGGCCATCATCTGGACCTGGGTGGTGGCCGGCACCACCGATTTCGTCCCCGGCGGCATCCTGGTCGACAGGATGGGCCCGACCGCGGCGGCGATCCTGCTGACCATGTTCGTGCTGGGCATCGGCAAGGCGGCCGTGATGCCCATGCACCGCTGGCTGCCGGCCGCGATGGTCGCGCCGACGCCGGTCTCGGCGCTGCTGCACGCCGTGACCGTGGTCAAGGCCGGGGTGTTCACGATCACCAAGGTGGTGGTCTACATCTTCGGCCTGGATTTCCTGGCCACGGTTCCGCTGGAGAAATACCTGGTCTACCTGGCCGGGTTCACCGTGGTGGCGGCCTCCATCGTGGCCCTGAAACAGGTCGAGATCAAGCGCATGCTGGCCTACTCGACGATCAGCCAGCTGAGCTACATCGTGCTGGCCGCGCTGGTGCTGGCGCCCTACGCCGAGATCGGCGCCGCGGTGCACATCGTCGCCCACGCGTTCGGCAAGATCACGCTGTTCTTCTGCGCCGGCGCGATCTACATCGCCTCGAAGAAGACGCGGGTCGACCAGTTGCGCGGCATCGGGTTGCGCATGCCGTGGACCATGGTCGCGTTCGCGATCGGCGCGCTTTCGATGATCGGCGTGCCGCCGACGGCCGGATTTGTCTCCAAGTGGTACATCATCGCCGGGGCCTTCCAGGTCGACAACTTCTTCGTGCTCGCCGTGTTCATGGCCTCAACCGGCCTGAACGCCGCGTATTTCCTGCCCATCGTGTTCCGCGCGTTCTTCCGGCCGGAAGACCAGGCGCCGCCGAAAGAACATGGTGAGGCGCCCTGGCCGATGGTCGCCGCCCTGACCTTCACGGCCGCCGGCACCATCCTGTTCTTCGTGTTCAACGGCCCGATCGTCGACATTGAAGCCCGCATGCTCGAGGTTGCCCGATGACCGATCAACACAAGCACAACGGGCCCGACCATGGTCACGACAGGCGTCGAGAGACGCCCGACAATGATCACTGGCTGGTGCGCCCGGCCACGATCCGCAAGCTGTGGTGGATCTTCGGCGCGATCCTGGCCGCGACCGTGGTCGCGCAGTTCTTCATCCACGTACATGGCTATTTCGGCGTGGACGAATGGACGGGCTTCAACGCGCTGTACGGTTTCCTGACCTGCGTGGGCATGGTGGTGTTCGCCAAGCTGCTCGGCATCTGGCTCAAGCGCCCCGACGACTATTACAGGATCGAGCCGCGGCTTTCGCCCGACATCGACTCTGGTCGTGACAAGCGCGGGAAAGACAAGACCGACCAGCGGGAGAACCGGGATGCTTGAGTTCGTCCTGCCGCCGGCGTTCCTGATGATCTTCGGCGCCCTGCTGATCGGGGTCGCGCGTCCCGCGCTTCGGCCGCTGCTTGCGCTGGCGACCCCGCTGGTCACGCTGTACTTCATCTGGCAGGTGGACGACGGCATCCAGCAGACGGCGACCTTCCTCGGCTACCAGATCCAGCTGGTCGAAGGCAGCGCGCTCAGGCGCCTGTTCGCGACCGTTTTCGCGCTGATGGCCTTCGGCGGCGTGCTGTTCGCGTTTCGCCAGTCGAAATGGTGGGAGCTGAGTGCCGCTCTGCTCTACGCCTCGGGCGCAATCGGCGTCAGCTTCGCCGGCGACCTGCTGGTGATGTTCCTGTTCTGGGAGCTGATGGCGCTGTTCTCGACCGTCGTGGTCTGGTGCGGCGGCACCGAGTCGGCGCGCGCCGCCGGCATCCGCTACGCCATTATCCACCTGGTCGGCGGCATCATCCTCAAGATCGGCATCGAGGGCCTGCTGATCCAGACCGGCACGGTGGAAATCCGGGCGCTTAGCCTTGACAGTTTTGCAACCTGGATGGTCTTCATCGGCGTGCTGATCAACGCCGCCGCACCGCCGATCAGCGCCTGGCTGGCCGACGCCTACCCCGAGTCAAGCCCCATGGGCGGGGTGTTCCTGTCGGCGTTCACGACCAAGACCGCGGTGCTGTCGCTGATACTGCTGTTCCCGGGTCAGCCGCTGCTGATCTGGATCGGCCTGTTCATGATCTTCTACGGCATCATCTACGCGCTGCTGGAAAACGATATGCGGCGCATCCTGAGTTATTCGATCGTCAACCAGGTCGGCTTCATGGTCTGCGGCATCGGCATCGGCACCGAGCTGGCGCTCAACGGCGCGGCCGCGCACGCGTTCGCCCACATCATCTACAAGGCGCTGCTGTTCATGAGCGCGGGTGCGGTGCTCTACCAGACCGGCGAGCGCAAGTGCTCCAACCTCGGCGGACTGTTCCGCACCATGCCGGTCACGACCATCTGCGGCACCATCGGCGCGCTGGCGATCTCGGCCTTCCCGCTGACTTCGGGCTTCATCTCCAAGTCCATGATCAACTCATCGGCCGCCGCCGAGCACATGGCCTTCGTCTGGTTCGCGCTGGTCGCGGCCTCGGCCGGCGTATTCCTGCACGCCGGCATCAAGTTCCCGTGGTTCGTGTTCTTCCAGAAGGATTCGGGCCTGCGTCCGGCCGATCCGCCGTGGAACATGCAGGCGGCGATGATCCTGTTCTCGGTGCTGTGCATCGGGCTGGGCGTGTTCCCGGGGCTGCTGTATTCCCTGCTGCCCTACCCGGTCGATTACGTGCCCTACACCGCCGACCACGTCGTGACCCAGCTGCAGCTGCTGCTGTTCGCCGGCCTGGCGTTCTTCGTGATGCTGCCGATGATGCGGCGGACGCTGACCATCAGCCTCGATTTCGACTGGGTCTACCGCCGGGCGCTGCCCTGGGTCGTTGGCGTGCTGGATACGGCGCTGGGGCGGGCCCGCGACGCGGTGACCCGGGCGGTGCTGCTGGTCGGGGCCAATACCGTACAGCTGATTCGCGAAAAGCCCTACGGCTACTTCTCCAGCCGCAGCCCGATGGGCCGGACCGCGATCTGGATGGCGGTGCTGCTGGCGGTGGTGGTCCTGCTGGCGATCGTCTGACCGGGTTCCGGAGGGCAACGAGGCGCTTTTTTCAGCGCCGGTCCCGGTCCTGTTCCCGCCGTATCACCCGGTACTCGACGCTCAGGTCGTCGGGCTTGCGCGATTTGCGTCCGCCCGTCAGCCAGTTGCGGATGGTCAGGCCGATGGCCGCGAGGATCGCCAGCCCGGCGGCGACCGCCAGGAACACCAGCCCGACGAAGAAGCTGACCGCAAGAATCGCGATGCCCAGCAGCGCCAGCCCGAAGCGGGCCAGCGGGCTCTCCGGCACGCGATAGAATGATCCCTGGAAATTTCTCATGACCTTAATGACCTCAGAATCGGGCAAACAGTTCCCGCTTTCGTCCTCGGCGCTGGCCGAAGGCGCGTTCCGCGAAGCCTGTATAGAGCGAGGCGAAAACCCGCTCTGGCTGGTTCTCACGCGCTATCAGGGTACGCCAAGGGCGTGGCTGAATGTGTGCCCTCACGCCGGCCGGGCGCTGAACTGGGGACCGGACAAGTTCCTGACCGACGAATACGGCCGGCTGGTCTGCGCCGCCCACGGCGCGGTATTCGAACCGGCCGACGGCACCTGCGTGTCGGGACCGTGCCAGGGCGCGGCGTTGCGGATGGTCGAAGTTGTCGAGGAAGACGGCGAGATCCGCTGCAGCGTCGCCGACTGAAGCCGTAATTATCGGGCCGAAGGGGCCGCAGTGCCTGATCTGGCTGATCGTACTGGTCTGATTTCCTCTGCAGCACTGCGACAGATGGCTTCTCCGGATTCCGGGCGAGCCGGATGGCCCGAAGCCGAAGCAGGATCAATCGTGGTTGAGCTTGATAAGCTGGTATTGGGTAATGGGAGGGATCACATCACCTGTCTCGATTACCGTAAGACGAGAATCCGTGATCGAATCGAAACGGATTTGAAATGTCCTCATTGGGCCCAGCGGATATACAATCCAGCACGATGGGCGACGCGACCGGTCGATGAATGTGATGCACTCAACCCTCGAGTCCGGCGGGAACATTCCGTCGGGATCAGCGATGATCGAATTGATGTAACGCACGTCCTGTACGTCGGGGCCAGGATCTTCTGGAACATCGAGTTGTTCGACAATGCGCTCACCGATCTCGATCACGGCTGCGCTTCGATACTCATCGGGAAAATCGGCGAACTGAGCTTTCGCGACCACCCATTTGCCGGCAAGATCGGGCAGGAACAGCGGCGGCGCCTGCGGGTTGAGTTCGGCACGCTCGACGCCGAAGAAGATCGGCGCGATTTCCCGCGCAGGCTGGTCGTCGATCCAGACCCTGGCCAGGCTCCGGCCGAGAAAATCGATGCGGATGTCGCCGATGTCCTCGAATGAGCTGGGTCCTGCACTGGCGCCTGCACAGTCGACGATGCAGCCGGTTCCGGCAAAGCGCAGCAGGTCGGTTTCGAGAATCCATCCGCCTTCAGGGGCGGAGGCAAGCGCACCCGGTTGCAGTACGCCACTGAAGCTCACCCACGCGTTGTTGCCTTCAGCGTCGCCCCCGACGTACAGACCCGCGAGCACGCCGCGCTGAACCTCGATGAAGAAACCGGTCCTGGAGCCGTCGTTCGTGAACCAGCGCCCGGACTCCGGAAGCGGGTTCGCGAACTGGTCGAGGTGGTCGAACTGGGCCCCGGCAGGCTGGGTGAATGCTCCAAGCCCCGCGGCTGCTGCGATGACGGTGGCAAGCGCCGATGCTCTACTGATTGCCATCTATAACCTCATGGTCAGAAACCCTTTGCCAACGTTTGGCTCCTTAAACCATCCTGTTGGGGTGATCTAGCGCCTAAGGCGGGAATCGGACGTCGTCGTTTGCTGCGCTCACGTCGCTGAGCGGCGCCCTGTCAGTCAACGATCCTCGCTCGCAAGAGATAACCCATCGCCCGGCCGATCCCTCCAAGCAAGTTATTCGAATAGATTCGGTCCTGCTTAATCGTGGTTGAGCTTCAACAACTGGTAGTGAAGAGTATCATTGAGACTTGGCACGTCGAAGCTCTGCACGACCGTCAGACGCGAATCCGTGATCGAATCGAAACGGATGTCGAATTGCGCCATCGGACCCAGCTCGAACAGCAGCAGACACGACGGTCGACGCGTTGCGTCGACGGATGTCGTGCACTCGATGAACGAGCCGGTCGGGAACATCGCATCAGGATCATCGATGATCGGATACCGGTAACGGAAATTTGGAACCTCCGGGGGTGGGTCGTCGGGCAGCGCGAGCTCCTCGACCGTGCGCTCGCCAATCTCGATCACGGCTGCGCTTCGATGGTCGTCAGGAAACTCGGTGAAGTGGGCTTTAGCGACCACCCATTTGCCGGCAAGATCGGGCAGGAACAGCGGGGGCGCCTGCGGGTTGAGTTCGGCACGCTCGACGCCGAAGAAGATCGGCGCGATTTCCCGCGCAGGCTGGTCGTCGATCCAGACTCGGGCCAGGCTCCGGCCGAGAAAATCGATGCGGATGTCGCCGATGTCCTCGAATGAGCTGGGCCCAACGGTGGCGCCTGCACAGGCGACGATGCAGCCGGTGCCGGCAAAGCGCAGCAGGTCGGTTTCGAGAATCCATCCGCCTTCGGGATCGGCAGTGACGGGTACCGGCTGCAGTACACCACTGAAGCTCAACCACGCGTTGTTGCCGTCGGCGTCGCCCCCGACGTAAAGACCTGCGAGCACGCGGCCCTGAACCTCGATGAAGAAGCCCGTCCTGGAGCCGTCGTTCGTAAACCAGCGACCGGACTCTGGAAGAGAATTGTCATACAGGTCGGGCGCCTCGAACTGGGCTCCGGCAGGTTGAGCGAATATCCCAAGACAAACGGTTGCTGCTATGACGACCACAAGACCCGGTGCTTTCCTGAATGTCATTTCAAACTCCTTATCCATATTCGAATCCGGTCCTGATTTACGAACCCTGAATACTGCGGATGTCGTTCCATTGACCGGCCCTTCACTGCTCAATCGAGCCGCAGAATTAACAAGGTCGCGAATTCACCGATTTTGCACAAGAAGATGCGCCTCTCGTTTCCTGCCGCCCGCTCAAAAGCAACCATTGACCCAGTTTGCGCTCGTTTGATTGCTCCAGCCGCTGCAGCCTCCGGCATTGCATGCCTTGACCCGCATATACCAGGTGCCGGGCTCGGGTGGACCCGGTATATTGATCATTGTGGAGTTTCCCGACCCGTCATAGATCGTGCTAGGCGCCGAAAACCCCGATGAAAACGACCGGAACAACCGATAATTTGACGCGCCGCTCACACTGGTCCAGTTCAGCCAGGATTGCCCAAAGCAAAATCCCGGAATGACGCTGAGCGTGGGCGGGGACGAAGGTGGCGGCGGATTTTGAGTATACCCGGACACGATGGGCATGCCAGTGGACTCGAGCCAGGTTTCCATATCGGCGTGGCGCTGACCGCCGTCTCGTTGATCGCCCCCATCACTGGAACTGGTTCCGATCACGACGATTTGACCGTTTACGGAAGCGGTCAGGCCCGGATTGGAAAAGTACGCAATTCGTTCGCACGGCTGGGATGCAGGATCGGGCTGCGACGCATCGAAGACGCAACGCGATGTCGTATAGCCGCCCATGATCGTTTGCCACTGCCCTGCATTATTATGTTCCCGGCCATGTGCGCGACTTGAATAGGGAAATCCTGCGACGCCCTGCCCGTCAGTTTCATCGGCGTGTTCACCGCCAAGGGAGTGTCCGATCTCATGAAGCGCAGTTAAGTCGCCCAGAACATAAGTGCTATTGGTCATCGCAAAGGTATTCGAGGAATGATCGCTAATCCCTACGTCCCCCGGATAGAACCCGGTCGCGATTCCCCCGATTCGGCTGCCCGCATTAAAGCCTGAAGGCAGGCCCGGCGAACATTGAACTGCGTTAAATGGTTCAACAGTACTCGCAACCAGATGCGCCATGTCCGCGTGGTCGCTGGCCATCCATTGATCGAGTGACGAAAAGACGCCGTTTCGTTGATACATATCGTATAGGAGCTTGCCCTTGCAGTCATTCGAACCACTGAACGCGCTCGAAACAACACGAACATTGGCCGAGGACAGACGATTGGCGCTCGCGACACCACTGCGTGTCAGTGCTGCATTGAATTCAGAAACAATATTTGCAGCCATCAGCGAAGGGTTGCTGATGTTGTTGGCAAACAAGAACAGCACACGCACCTCGCCGGTACCCAGACCCATAGCTTGGATCGTAGCTTCGGGCTGCCAGTTAGAGCTCGTCGATTTTCGAAGAGCGTGATACGCATCTCTGGGGAAAAGACCCCGATCAAGCACAGTAAGGACGTGATAGTTCGGCTTCGTTGAAGAAGGCTCTATGACGAAACTCAACTGGCCCAGCATGATCTTTCCGAGTACGCGCCCTTCTTTTTCGGAAATCGTAAAAGTCGCGCCCTCAATATCCAGTACGCGGCCCGAGTAGCTGACTACTCCAGCTACATACTCGGCCACCTCGTCGACCTGGAATTGAACGGGGCGAGAAATGTCCGGCAACAGTGCCTTGAAGACATGGCCGACACTCACCCGAGTTGATGGCAGGTTGGCCGGCTGAGTACGCTTCGAGTCGCCTCTTAGACTGCCCAGGTCGAGCACGATGTCGTGCTGGGCGAGGATCGAGTCGGTAGAGACGGTGTACCATCGCAACTCAGGCCCGACTCGAGCTGTAGCCTCCGACGCGGCAAACAGACTTGCCGACCCAAATTCGCCAGCACTGGCGCTTAACGCCACCGCCATATTAAACAGAACCGCGCCTGCAAAATTGCAAATTCCCCGAAACGAAAACATGATCAGGCCACTCCAGATCCCCGGAATCGTCAATTGACGACCAACCCACGCCAAACGGCAAAAACGGAAACGAAATGCATGAAAGTCCCGCTTATGCCCCCACGGCTACGATATTGCCCCCCCCCGGGGCAAAAGTCAATAACCTCGGTAACTGATAACTTCGGTAACTGATCCCGATTCCAGCCGCACGATGACGGCGCTGATCTGGAATAATCGGAAGTCGAATCCAACTGCAGGAGAATGCCATGGGTCCCGAAATCGGTCTGCTCGGCCTGATCTGGCTGGTCATCCTCGTCTGGGCGATCATCAAGACCGCACAGGCCCGCGTCGGCGTGTTCGTCCGCTTCGTCTGGATCGTGGTGCTGATCCTGTTTCCGCTCGTCGGTTTCCTGTTCTGGATATTTCTGGGGCCGAAGGGGTGATTCGGTAATCAGTGGTCGGTGGTCGGTGGTCGGAAGTCCGGTTTCCGGTTTCCGGTTTCCGGTTTCCGGAAGATCGTAGTCGGGTGCTGGAAGTCACTGATCGGTTGCATCCGGCCTGACCGCAATCATCTGACTTCGCCCAGGCGAACGGATTTCGTGTACCGGTGATCGACGAGGGCTACACAAAATACCAATGCGCGTGGCGCCGCGGGCAGGCGCTGGCGGCCGAGACCGTCGCCGAGCTCGACGCCTGCCGGAACCGTCTGTTCGACGCCGGGCTGGTCGGCCATTACGCGCAGCACGACGTGGGCTTCGGCAATCTCAGCATTCGCTGTCCCGACAGCGGGTTCATCATCAGCGGGACGCAGACCGGCCACATCGCGCGTACCGACGCGCGCCACTGGAGCCGGGTGATCGCCTGCGACATCGACGCCAACCGCGTGACCTGCGAGGGGCCGGTCCAGGCCTCTTCCGAGGCGCTGACCCATGCCGCGATCTACGAACTCGATCCCGCCATCGGCGCCATCGCGCACGTCCACAGCGGCGAACTCTGGCGCCGGCTGATCGACCGGATTCCGACCACGTCGCGCGACGTGCCCTACGGCACGCCGGAGATGGCGCGGGAATTCGCGCGGCTTTACCGTGAAACCGACCTAGCGGAATCCCGCGTGGCCGTGATGGGCGGCCACGACGAGGGTCTGGTGGCGTTCGGGCGCGACATCGGCGAGGCGACCGAACGGGTGCTGGCGTTGAGGAACCTCTGAATAACTCTGCGCGGAGCGCGTTTCAGTCGGAAAAGCCGGAGCCTCCCGCAGAGGCGCGTCGCGCCCGTGCAGAGTGGTTCAGACGTTCCTTGAAGACGGAAGACTGATTGGCCGCGGGAAGGTCGCGCATCGCGCGCACAAAAAAGGCCGCCATATGCAGCGGCCCTGGAAATATGGCGCGCCCGACAGGAGTCGAACCTGTGACCTCTGCCTTCGGAGGGCAGCACTCTATCCAGCTGAGCTACGGGCGCGTGGCCGGATATTGTAACCGACTCCCACGACGCCGTCGCGTTCCGGCACCATACCCGAAACAACCGGAGTTGAGACCATGTCCGACCCGAACCAGAATCCGCTCACGATCCGGCCGGCCGGCCCGGACGACATCGACGAACTGCTTGCGCTGATCCACGAACTGGCCGTCTACGAGAAAGCGCCCGAGTCGGCGGTCGCCACCCCGGAACTGCTTCACCGGGCGCTGTTCGGCGAGCGCCCGACGGCGGAAGCCGTGATTGCCGAATGGGAAGGGAAACCGGCCGGCTTCGCGCTTTACTTCCACAACTTCTCGACCTGGCTGGGCAAGCCGGGGCTTTACCTGGAGGACCTGTTCGTGCGCGAGAGCATGCGCGGCAAGGGCATCGGCAAGGCGCTGCTGCTGCACCTGGCCGGGATTGCCCGCGACCGCGGCTGCGGGCGGATGGAATGGAGCGTGCTCGACTGGAATACCCCGGCGATCGATTTCTACAAGGCCCTCGGCGCCGAGCCGATGGACGAATGGACGGTTTACCGACTTGACGCGGCGGCGTTGGAACGGGTGGCCGGGAGTGGTCGGGATTGACTTGCGAAGGAACGCTCCGCTCAGGCAGGCAGAAACAGCGTCTGCAGGTCGTTGAGGTATTGCGCGCCGCGCTCGGTGCGGATCATGCATTCAGCCGTGCCCGCACTGTCGGCGCCGGTCGCCCGGTGATTGGTAGAAGGTGTCGATGACGACCCCGCCAATGTTGCGGCGATACCGGCCGACCCAGACGACCTCGACCGGACCCAGGTATTGGTTTTTGGCTCTTCCCGGTTTTCTAGATGACCGTGCGAACCGACTGTTCGCGCTTGAGCGCACGCTTTCTTGCCGACATCAAAGTGGAACTTGGTATGCGAGGCACCCCGGCTAACCTCATGCACCAGGTCGCAGACGGTGTAGTGGAAGGCCCGATCGCTGGTATCCGCGAGCACCTTGTCAGTGGCGTCGCAACTGTAACCCACCATGCACACGACCAAACCCGATTTTAGTCGACGTTTGCCACGGTCAGGTTGAGGGTTAGGAGAATCCGGGCCTGTAGCTCGCGAGAAATGGCTCCGGCCACAATCTTCAAACTGCTGCTGAAAAACGAGAAACGCTGGAACCGACTCAAGAACCTTCAACTACTGCAACTGGTCACCAACAATGCCCAGGTCTGCAACGGAGCGTGAGCCAATGGACAATCAGGCAGGACCACCGATGCTCGCAAACACCGAATTTGACAACAATTCCGCTTGCCTGTACCGTAGTTGCGGGCTATAAACTGGGGTAATGATATGCTAAGGAAAGCAATTTATTTGTTGTTTCTGTTCTCTCTGCCAATTTTTTGTAGTGCGCAGATCTTGGGCGACGCCACCTTCACACCACCTCAACTCAGCACCACGACATTCATTAAGGAGCGCATATCGGACGAACATTTCGAAAGCTATGGGGCTGTTTGGCGAACGCAGGCCCCAGAGGCACACATTCTATCCGTGCCGATCATCGTAAATTTTTCGGCAATTTCTTCTTCGGTATCGCACGCTTTGGATGGCATTCAGTCTCCAGGTAGAGTTGGTGATGTGTTGATTCTCGATGTGCCTTCGGTTGGTGGGCCCCTGGCTCTTGTAGTCGAATTTCTGGAGCAGTCGAAATCGGGAGCATATACTCTGAGTGGGCGAGTTGGCGGAATAGATGCAAGTTCCTTTTCGTTGACCCACCATGAAAAAAACGCCTTAATTGGAAAAATTCGAATAGCAGGCCTGACAATTGTCATATATCCAAACCGATCAAGTGCCCTCAATTCGAGCGCGCACACGCTATCGCTTATAGATCCAGCTATGCTCAAGCAAAATCCAAATGATGTCGTAATAGCCGACAGACTCTTGGATAAGCCAGGCCGTGAAAAAGGCCCGTCTAAGGAAAGCAATTATCTCCATTCATCCTCCGGGTCGTCTGGCTCGGGCGACGTCCAGGTTCTGTTCCTGTTCGGTTCAGACGTAGCCAATCAGAGTAACAGAGCCGCCAATATTGTTTCAGAGATGAACTTTGCTCTGCAGCAAAGCGGTGTCGACCAGCTTGCCCTTAACAAAATGGCTCTTCCCGGTTTTGTGTGGGTTGAACACTTCGGATAGGCTACCGTCTGGCCCCGATTCGAGTCCAGTCCCATGCACGACCGCGAGCTCTACCGC
>PBLG01000048.1 GCA_002722315.1 Lysobacterales bacterium
CGTCCAGACCCTGACCCAAAACCACTGACGAGAAACACTATGAATGCAAGATAATCGGGCAAGACTTGACAGGTCAATCCATATCAGGGTGGATAAGCGAAGCGCATCCACCAGGGAGCTCCGGCAATTGGTGGATGCGCTTCGCTTATCCACCCTACGAGACCTTCGCGTTTCGACTCTCGAAGGAGTTCCTTCAGCCATCGGCCCGGGGCATGCACCGAGCTTCCACGCCACCCCAGAAGTTGATCTTCTGAATCTCCAGCCCCATGCCAGCTTGCTCGCAGACATCGGCCATTCTCTCGATAGTTGCGTCAGTCCGCCATTCGACAAGCAAAAAAACAACGATGACGAGTATCGACGGTCCGAGCAATACCAGCAGCTTCTGGCTCCATTCCTTCTCTTCCATGGATACGTCCCTGTTCCTGAAATTCAATGGACGGCTATCGAAGCCTTGCCGCCAACCGAGAGTGAGACCGAAGATACCGTATGCGCCGCTTGAAGTCAGTCGGAAAGGCGGCCGCTTCTTGTAGGACTTTTGCCTACCCCGGATAGGAATTTTCCGATGCCTGCTCGCGAGTGCGCGCCTTCTCCGGCGTCAGGATTGGCGCATCGCCACTTTCGCAATACACCGCTCGGCCTGCATGCCGCGCCATTCCAGCGCGTGCTTTTCGACCGAATAGCCGTCGGGCACGTCGTCGATCTCGGCCTGCTCGAGCTGTCCTTTCATCGCCAGCAGGCATGCGCCCCGTTCCAGCCAGGGGCGGTGCCAGTCGGCAAGGCGGGCGAGCGGGGCCAGCGCGCGGGCGACGATCTGGTCGGGCGGGGGATCGAGCGTCAGCGATTCGAGCCTGGCGTGGATGGGCTCGATGTTTTCCAGGCCCAGGGTTCTCCTGATATGCCGCAGGAAGCGGACCTTCTTGCCGTTGCTGTCGACGAGGACGAATTCTCTGTCCGGTTCGGCGACTGCGAGCACCACGCCGGGCAAGCCGGCGCCGGTGCCGGAATCGAGGATTCGGCGGCCTTCGAGGAACGGGCGGATGCTGAGGCTGTCAATGACGTGGCGATGGACCATTTCCATCGGGTCGATCACCGCGGTGAGGTTGTAGGCCTTGTTCCAGCGCACCAGTTCGGCGAGGTAGTCGAGCAGGGTCTCGATGCGCTCATCGGACAGCGACTGCCCCAGGCTGTTCAGCCCTGCAGAAAGGCGCTGCGCCATGGCTTCGCGCGGCAGCGGGGCATCGTTTTGCTTGCGGTCGGGCATCGGGCAGCGCGCGTGAGGAGTCGAACGATAATTATGAAGCCAACAAAGGTAAAGTGTCCGGCATGAAAAAACTGATCCTTGTCCTGGTGCTTGTCACCGCGGTGACCGTCGTGCTGGGCGTGCCGGCGGCGATCGGCTTGTTCGTTCAAAAGGGTATTTCCAGCACCGTCGAAGACCGGCTGCCCGACGCTCGCGTGGCGTGGGATCGCGGCTGGTTCCGGTCCGGCGTCCGAATCGACGACGAGGATTTCAACGCACGGCTGAATTTCCGCCACGCCTCGCCAGGGGCGGGCTGGGTGTCGGTCGACGGGCTGGTGAACCTGGTCGAGACGGCCGCCGCGATCGATATCGACGCGAAGGTGTCGCTGGGCGGCACGTTGACCGTAAATGCCAAAGCGCCCGCGCTGGACATGCCGGGGCCGGTGACCTGGCAGTACGATGCGCCGTCGCTGCGCGTGGTGGCCGAACAGGGCGGCGATACCAGCGTTTACGGGACCGCCGAGGGGCTCTTGATACTCGACGGCATCGGCAACCGGCTGGCGTTTGCCGGCCCTGTGCTGGAGTTCAAGCTGACTTCGGAATCGATGCAAAGCGCCAGCGGTCGGCTTTCGGTGAGTGCCCGGCGTGTGGGCCAGGCCGAAAGCCGGCTCGTGGTCAACATCGATTCCATCAGCATGCCGGCGATGGCCGAACTGGTTCAGGCGCTGCACCAGCTGGCCGGCGCCGAGCCCGACAGCACGGCCGCCGGGCTGGGCGCAATCGGGGCCGCCAGCGCATGGCAGCAGCTCGCCGCCGCGGGGCTGACGGTGGAGCTCGAAGAACTGGTGCTCGATGGACAGGCCCGGCTTTCAGGGCTATGGGTGCCCGACGATCGGAACCTGATCCTGACCGGTGAGGGCGACCGCGCCACGATCGCCGACTGGTGGGCAAACATCGCCGGCCTGGCGCAACAGGCCCCGCCCGAGGAAGCCCGCAGCGCCGCCCGCCAGGGGCTCGAGGGCCTGGCCGCGCAGGGGGCGATCACGCTGGGTCGCAGGCAGGTCACGGTGAACATCGACGGGCTGCCGCAGGCCGAGGCCGCGATCGAGTGACGATGCCTCGCTACGGACGCCTGGTGAATTAGGCGGTTTGAGCATACTTGGCGCATGCCGGGACCGGTATTTTCACCGCGCCCGTTTCTGTCCTATACTGACTCCGGCCATACAACCCCCGCGGGAGGCAGGACCCGATGCACACCATCCATCAGATTCTTGACCACAAGGGCAAAGACCTGGTCTGGGCGGCGCACGGCAGTACGGTCTACGACGCGGTCCGGCACATGGCCGAAAAGGGGATCGGGGCGCTGCTGATCATGCGCGAAGGCAAGCCCGTCGGCATGCTTTCCGAACGCGACTACGCCCGCAAGGTCATTCTCGAAGGCCGCCGTTCGCGCGAAACCAAGGTCGAGGAAATCATGTCCTCGCCGCTGATCAGCATCGAGGGCCGGGCCACCGCCGACGCCGGCCTGGCGCTGATGACCCGCCATCGCATACGACACCTCCCGGTGGTCGACGACGGCGACCTGGTCGGGCTGGTCTCCATCGGCGACCTGGTCAACGCAGTCATCGACGACCAGCAGCATCTGATTGACGAACTGGAACGCTACGTACACGGCTGAAATCGCCGCAGCCCTACTGCGCGCCACGCTGACCGCGTCCGGCGGTGCTCGAAATCCTCATGTACCCGCAAGTACACTGCGGATTCTGCGCGCCGGCGGCCGCACCCAGCGCGTCGCTCGCTACGCGCTGTGGCGATTTCAATGGTCGGCGGCGCTGCTGAAATCGTCGCAGAGCTACTGCGCTTCACGCTGCGGCGACTTCAGTTCTCGGCGACGTTCAGAACACTATTAACAGCGACCCATCAGCGCCAGTCGGGGTTGGAAGCCGCTCCCGCACGGGTTCGGGTCAACGCCATCTCTTGCAGGGCAAGCCCCCACACCCGTAGCGCGATTCGGGGTTCATCCCGCGCACACGTCTGCTACGGGTGTGGGAGCCGGCCTTGCCGGCGATTGAGCTGCCGCTGTTCGCCATGCGTGCGATAGCCTGAGACAATGGTCGACGGTTGAACTCAGCGGAAGGCCATGCACCGCCAGATCATTAACGCCGTTGCCGAAGCCCTCGGCTGGAACGCCGAGAAAGTCCGATCGCAGCCGGTCTCCGGCGGCTCGATCGCCGGCAGCTGGCGGCTCGACGGCGACGGCGAGTCGGTATTCGTCAAGACGATGTCGGCCTCGCAGACGTCGATTCTGGACGCCGAGCGCGACGGGCTGGAGCGCCTGACCGCCACCGGCGCTATCCGCACGCCTTCAGTGCTCGGCTTCGGAGATGCCGGAGACACGGCATGGCTGGCGCTGGAATGGCTGGAACTGACACCGCTGGGTCGCAGAGGCAATACCGCGCTGGGACGGCAGCTTTCCGATCTCCACCGGTGCCGCGCAGACAAACACGGGCTGGAGATCGACAACTTCATCGGGGCCACCGCGCAGCCCAACGCGCAGACGCCGGACTGGACGACGTTCCTGTTCGAACGCCGGCTCGGTTTTCAGATCGAACTGCTCGCCGAACGCGAGCGCGATTTTTCCCGGGACCACACGGCCCGGCTGAAGGCAGCGTGGCAGCGGCGCTCTTCAGACTACGCGCCCGAACCGTCGCTGCTCCACGGCGACCTGTGGGGCGGCAACGCCGCGATGCTTGGCGACAAGCAGCCAGTACTGTTCGACCCGGCGGTGCATTTCGGCGACCGGGAGTGCGACCTGGCCATGGCCGATCTTTTCGGTGGGTTCGACCGGACCTTCTTCGAAACCTATGCCGCCGAGTGGCCGCTGGCAGCCGGCTGGCAAGATCGCCGACGGTTCTACAAGCTCTACCACCTGCTCAATCACGCCAACCTGTTCGGCGGTCATTACGTGTCCGCTTCCAGGCATCTGGTCGATGAACTGGCAGCCTGAATCAAGCAGTGCGTGGACCGCAGGGAACTTGGAAACTTGTTCAAGGTCAATTTTGGTATCTTGCTGATTGTCGTATACTCTGCGCAACATGGATATTTTGCATCGCATTCGCCGTCATTCGGGCACGCTGTCGCGGGTCAATCTCGCGCTTTTCGTGCTGGTCTGGCTTTCTATTGCCATTGCGCCCTGCGCGATGGCGATGCAGGCCGGTGCGACAATGCCCGAGCACGATTGCCCACTCTGCCCCCCCGACCCATGTCAAGAGGTTGCGCCCGAGGACTGCGATGCCCCTGATTCACTGGACTCGCCACGGCTTGCAGAGAAAACGCAGTCGCTCGATCTGCTGGTTCTGAAGCATGTTTCACAGGTGCCTGAACCTCCGGCACGGCACTCGGTCGTTGCATTTAGAACATCCCCCCCGGTACGCGCAGGACCTCGCGAACACCTGATCCACGCCCAGTTCAACGAATAGTTCTTACTCCCAGCTACTGAAGTTGCGCCCGGCCGTTCAAGGCCGAGGTGCATATACCTTTTTGCACGGAGTACGAACATGCAGCACCCTGAAAAACCATTTGCCCTTTTTTTCGTCGTTGTCCTGTTACTGGGCTGGGTCGATCGCGGGGTTTCTTCCGAATCGCAACCGCTAACCCTCGATGAGGCAGTCGCAACGGCGCTGACCACCGAAGACCCCGAATTCGCACGTTTCACCGCGCGCGCCGAGGCGCTCGAGAACCGCGCCGTGGCCGACTCGCAACTGCCAGATCCAAAGATTACTGGCCAGGTTGCCAACGTTCCGGTCGATTCATTCGAGTTCGATCAGGAGGGCATGACCCAGGCACTTCGCCTTGGCTTGCGCCAGGAGTTCCCGGCCGGAAAGACCCTGAAGGTTCGAGGCGAGCAACGGCGTGCCGAGGCCGAGGCCGAGCGCGCTCGGCGAGAAGCGGCGCTGCGCGAGGTCGAACTTGCCACCCGCACCGCTTGGCTCGATCTTGCCTATCAGGCGCGCGCGACCCGGATTCTGACCAGCAGCCGTGAAGCGATCGCCAAACAGATTGATTCCCTGGCCTCGCGCTTCGCTACCGGCCGCATGCATGCCCAGGACGTACTGCGTACCGAACTGGAGCTTGCCCTGCTCGACGACCGGCTGGTCGAACACCAGCGCCTCGCCGATGTCGCGCGCGAGGCACTTGCCCGCTATATCGGGCGCGAAGCGTTCCGGCCGTTACCCGGCGAATTTCCGGCATTTCCTGAACCCCGCCCCCTCGCTGCGCTCGAAAACCGCCTCGTCGATCATCCGCAAGTGCGAGTCGCCGATGCACGTGTGGAAGTTGCCGAACTCGGTATCAAACTGGCCGAGCAGGCCTACAAGCCGGCCTTCGCGCTCGAGGGCGGTTATGGCCTGCGGACAGACAGGCCGGATCTGGCCAGCATCGGCGTCACGCTCTCATTGCCGTTGTTCACGGACAAACGCCAGGACCGACAACGGGCCGCGGCTGTGCACCAACGCGGCGCCCGCGACCTTGATCGCGACGCACTTCTACTCGACCTGAGGCGGCAACTTGAGCAGGAAATGGCCAATTGGCGGCGTCTCAACCAACGAATTGCACTTTATCGCCAGGCTGTCGGTAACCGCGCCCGGGAAACCGCCGAGGCCTCAATCACCACGTATGCGAACAGTCAAACCGACTTCGCCGAACTCATTCGTAGCCAGCTCGCCGAGCTGGACGTCGAACTCAAGCATGCCGAGCTGGAGACCCAGGCCGCCAAGGCCTGGGCGCTGTTGGCCTGGCTGACAGGAGAACCTTCGTGAACAAGACCAAGATCCAGATTGCAGTTTTAGTAATGGGCGCTGCACTTGTAGGCGCCGCCACGGCCTTGTGGTTCGTCGGCGCCGAGCCAGGTTCGGCCGGAGGTTCAGCCACCGGGGACGAGCGTGAAATTCTGTACTGGGCCGCACCCATGGATCCGAACTACCGGAGGGATGAGCCGGGCAAGTCGCCGATGGGCATGGACCTGATCCCGGTTTACGCCGACGAAGGCGGCGCTTCGGGCAGCGACCAACCTTCTATTCGGATCAACCCGACCGTCATCAACAACATCGGCATCAAGACTGCGCCGGCCAAGCGCGGCACGTTGTACCGCAACATCGAGACCGTGGGCTTCATCACCCCAGACGCTGATCGTTTCGAGCACATCCACGTACGTGTCGAAGGCTGGATCGAGGAACTTGTCGCGGACACTGAAGGCGACCGGGTCAAGGCCGGAGAACTGCTCTTCCGGATCTACTCACCGGCGCTGGTCAGCGCGCAGGACGAATATCTGCAGGCCATGCGTTCCGGTCAGTCGGCGTTGATGCGTGCCACCGCCACCCGCCTCCGGGCGCTCGGCATGCAGGACGATCAGATCGAAGCGCTGAAAAGTCGCGGCGAGGCCAGCGAGTTATTCGACGTACACGCCCCCATCAATGGTTATGTGATCGACCTTGGCGTTCGCCAGGGCATGTTCGTCCAGCCCGGCACTACCATCATGAGCTTGGCCGACCTGTCCACGGTCTGGGTCGACGTTGACGTTTTCGAGAATCAGATCGACTGGGTCGAAACCGGCCAGACGGCGCGCATGAAACTGCCATTCGCGCCGGAGCGGGAATGGACCGGCGAAGTCGATTACGTCTATCCGACGATCCGGGCCGAGACCCGCACGGCGCGCGTCCGGCTGGCGTTCGACAACCCGGATCTCGTGCTCAAGCCGAACATGTACGCCAACGTCGCGATCGACGGTGCGCCGCGCTCCGATATCGTTCATGTGCCCAGCCAGGCGGTCATTCGCACCGGCGGCCAGGAGCGCTTGATTCTCGCACTGGGCGACGGCCACTTCCGGCCCGCGTTGGTGCGTACCGGGTTGGAGAGCGAAGGCCGCGTTGAGATACTCGGGGGCCTTGCCGAAGGCGAAGACATTGTCGTCTCCAGCCAGTTCCTGATCGACTCGGAAGCCAGCATGGACGCGTCTCTGCTGCGGATGATCGGCGACGGCCCTTTGCCCGGGCAGGATCATGCCGGCCACGACATGGAAGGCATGGACCACTCTGAACACGATATGAAGCAAGACGCCTCCACCCCGACCGCCCCCCGCGAACAAGGGGGGAAGCAAAACGGAATGGAGGGGATGGATCACTCCGGGCACGACATGGGAGCCATGAATCAGTCGACACCCGAGATGGAAGGGATGGATCACGATGCCCCCAGCCAGCCCCTCCCCCGCGAGCAGGAGAGGGATCAAGGCCAGATGGATCATTCCGCCCATGACATGGAAGGAATGGACCACGACGGAGATGCATCATGATCGAGAATCTCATTCGCTGGTCGATTGCCAACCGATTCCTGGTACTGATGCTGGCAGCGCTTGTGGCCGGCTGGGGCATCATATCGATGCTGCGCACACCACTGGATGCGATTCCGGATCTGTCCGACGTGCAGGTGATCGTCAAATCCAGCTACCCCGGTCAGGCACCGCAGGTGGTCGAGGACCAGGTCACCTACCCGTTGACCACCGCCATGCTGGCGGTCCCGGGGGCCGTGACCGTGCGCGGTTATTCGTTTTTCAATGATTCGTTCGTCTACATTATCTTCGAAGACGGCACTGACCTGTACTGGGCGCGTTCTCGCGTTCTGGAATACCTGAGCCAGGTCACGCCCACGTTGCCCGAGGGTGTGCGCACCGCGCTGGGGCCGGACGCCACCGGCGTCGGCTGGGTTTATCAATACGCACTGGTCGACCGCACCGGCCAGCACGACCTCAGCGACCTGCGCTCGCTGCAGGACTGGTTCCTGAAATTCGAGCTGCAGACCGTCGAAGGTGTTTCGGAGGTCGCGTCCATCGGCGGAATGGTGCGGCAGTACCAGGTCGTCGTCGATCCGGACAAGCTGCGCGCATACGACATTCCGCTGACCCGCGTACGCGATGCAATTCGGCGCGGCAACATGGAAAGCGGTGGTCGCGTCATCGAGATGGCCGAGGCCGAATACATGATCCGCGCCACCGGCTACGTTGATTCGCTGGCGGATCTCGAGAACATCCCGCTGAAGACCACCGCCGAAGGCGTGCCGGTGCTGATCCGCGATGTTGCGCGGGTTCGGTACGGGCCGGAGCTGCGGCGTGGTGTCGGCGAGCTAAACGGCCAGGGCGAAGCGGTTGGCGGTGTAATCGTGATGCGATTCGGTGAGAACG
The DNA here is from genome assembly GCA_002722315.1 of Lysobacterales bacterium. Classification (GTDB taxonomy): domain Bacteria; phylum Pseudomonadota; class Gammaproteobacteria; order Xanthomonadales; family Wenzhouxiangellaceae. Next base: position 8,472 of record PBLG01000048.1, read on the forward strand.
CGCTGGCCACGATCGAGCGCGTCAAAGAGCGGCTCGAGGAATTGAAAGAAAGTCTCCCGGAAGGCGTCGAGATTGTCGAGACCTATGACCGCTCCTCACTCATCGAGCGTGCCGTGGATACGCTCAAGGAAAAACTTGTCGAAGAATTCATTGTTGTCGCGCTGGTTTGCCTCCTGTTTCTGTTCCACTTCCGCTCATCGCTGGTGGTGATCTTGAGTCTGCCGCTCGGCATTCTGGCCAGCTTTATCGTAATGAACGCTCAAGGCATCAACGCCAATATCATGTCGCTGGGCGGCATCGCGATTGCGATCGGAGCGATGGTAGACGCGACCATCGTGATGATCGAGAACTACCACAAACACCTCGAGAAAGACGGTGACGATCTCGACGAAAGTAGCCGCTGGCGTGTCGTGGCCGATGCGGCTAGCGAGGTCGGCCCGGCGCTGTTTTTCTCGTTGCTGATCATCGCGCTGAGTTTCGTGCCCATCTTCGCGCTCGAAGCCCAGGAGGGCCGGCTGTTCAAGCCGTTGGCGTTCACCAAGACCTACGCCATGGCAGCAGCCGCCGGAATCGGTATCACGCTGGTCCCGGTGTTGATGGGCTATTTGATTCGCGGGCATATCACGCCCGAGCACAAGAATCCAATCAATCGGGTGCTGATCGCGGCTTATCGGCCGGTCCTTGCCCTGGCGCTGAAATTCCCGAAACTGACCATACTCGCAACACTGGCGGTGCTGGCAACTACCTGGGTGCCGTATTCCCGGCTGGGCAGTGAGTTCATGCCCGAACTCGACGAGGGCGATCTTCTATACATGCCCAGCGCATTTCCGGCAGCCTCGGCCGGCAAGATGGCCGAAATTCTCGGCCAGACCAACCGGCTGATCATGACCGTTCCCGAGGTCGAGACCGTCTACGCCAAGGCCGGGCGCGCCGACACCGCAACCGATCCGGCACCGCTGACCATGGTCGAGACCACGATCCGGCTCAAGCCCCGCGACCAATGGCGAGAGGGCATGACCATGGAAAAACTCAAGGCCGAGCTCGATTCGCTGGTCCAGGTGCCCAGTCTGGTCAACGCCTGGATCATGCCGATCAAGAACCGCATCGACATGCTGGCCACCGGCATCAAGACGCCGGTCGGCATCAAGGTGGCCGGACCGGATCTGGACGTCATCTCCGAAGTCGGCCAACAGATCGAGCGAACGCTGAAAAACGTCCCCGGAACCGCATCGGTCTACTCCGAGCGCGTCACCGGCGGACGGTACGTGACCATAGATGTCGATCGCCTTGCCGCGGCACGGTTCGGTCTGAACATTGCCGATGTACACGATATCGTCCGCTCGGCAATCGGCGGGATGAGCGTTGGCGAGAGCGTCGAGGGCCTGGAACGTTACCCGATCAACCTCCGCTATCCACGCGATCTGCGCAGTTCCCTGAGCGAGCTTCGCCAGCTCACCATCGTGACCCCGGGCGGCGAGCAAATATCCTTGTCCGCGGTCGCCGAAGTCGAAGTCGAAGGCGGCCCCGGCGTTATCCGAACCGAGAACGCTCGCCTCAACGGCTGGATCTACGTCGACGTTTCCGATTCCGACCTCGGCGGTTTTGTCACAAGGGCGAAGCAAGCGGTGGCCGAGAACGTCGAACTACCGGCCGGCTATTCGCTGGGCTGGTCCGGCCAGTACGAAAGCATGGAGCGCGCCGCAGCCAAGCTCAAAATGGTAGTGCCCGCGGCAGTCGGCATCATCGTACTGCTGCTGTTCATGAACTTCCGCAACCTGGTCTCGGTGGCGATCATCATGGGCACGCTGCCTTTGTCGCTGGTCGGCGGTTACTGGCTGCTCTATCTTCTGGGCTACAACCAGTCGATCGCAGTCGGCGCCGGCTTCATTGCACTGGCCGGCGTTGCGGTCGAGATCGGCGTTTTGATGCTGGTTTATCTCGACCATTCCATGACACGGCATCGTAGTCTGGCCGTGCAACAGGAGCGCTCGCTCAATAGAACAGACGTCATGGAAGCCGTGACCGAGGGCGCACTGTTAAGGGTGCGGCCGATCATCATGACGGTCTCGGTCATCATTGCCGGCTTGCTTCCGATCATGCTCGGTTCAGGTACCGGCTCCGAGGTCATGCGCCGAATTGCCACACCCATGGTTGGTGGCATGGTCAGCGTGACCGTTCTGACGCTACTGGTCGTACCGGTAGTGTATTCACTGTGGAAACTCACCAGCCTTTCAAAGGAGGCCTCATCATGAAAATCTCGAAAACTGTTCTTGCAACTCTCGTCTTTCTGGTTCCTTCATTCGCAACGAGTGTAGTCGCCGAACCGCCCGCCAGGGGCGAATCGGAGTCTCTCCCGGAAATGGTCGTCTATCACGATCCGGCCTGCGGTTGCTGCGGGAAATGGATGGAACATATGCGCGAGGCGGGGTTCGTCATCCGCGCTGAGACCGGTAACGACATGCGGTTGGTCAAACAGCAGTTCAACGTTCCTGCTTCACTCCAGTCCTGTCATACCGCGGAAGTAGGTGGTTATGCCATCGAGGGCCACGTGCCCGCTGCCGACGTAAAGCGACTGCTGGCCGAACAGCCCGATGTTGCCGGCATCGCCGTACCCGGCATGCCGATGGGTTCGCCCGGAATGGAGTATGACGGCAACAAGCGGCAGAAATTCGACGTCTTGAGTTTCGACAAGACCGGTGAAACGGCCGTGTTCAGTCAATATGAAGCACGACTGAAATGATCCTCCAGGAGAAAGTCATGTTCTACAAGGTCAGCGCAATCATACGTTCAAGCACCCTGGAGGCGGTGGAGAAAAGTCTCCAGCAGGCGAATATCCGCGGGATAACGGTCACACCGGTAAAGGGCTACGGCGATTACAAGAATTTCTTCGCCGCGGACTGGATGAAGCCGTTTGTCAAGATCGAGATATTCACGGCTCGAGCTCGAGCGGTCGCCAACGCAATTGTCGAGGCAGCCCATTCCGGGCAGCCCGGCGACGGGATTGTCGCCATCGAGCCGACCGAGGACGTGATCCGGATTCGCGAGCGTCGCTCGCTGCAGATCCATGAAGACGCATGATTGACGAATGCAGGCAAGCATACGGGGCCCGGAATGGTCCGGGTTCCGTTCAACCAGGAAGGACGACGTGAGGAGATAGGTAATGAATACTCAACTTATGCGGTATGCGGTCATTTTTTCACTTTTTCTTTTTGTGGCCGGGTGCGCAAGTAGTCCATTCTATCATCGTCAGATCATGGCCGGCCAGGTTGTACAGGCTGACGAGACGCGGACAATCATATGCATTGGCGAGCCCAACGGGGCCGAGACGGGCCAGCTTCTGGACACTTATCGAGCTGTGCAGAGGTCAGAAGCGGCCGAGGAAGGCCAATCAGCTTGGGCTCGCGAGTGGGTAGGCACGGTCAGGGTCGACGAAATCATCGATGCCCATTTTGCGACCGTCGAAGTCGTGGAAGGCGAAGTCATGAAGAACGATATCGTCGAGTTGGAGCGCCGGTGAGACGCCGTCTCTCCAGTAGCACTGATACGACCTGCAAGGTCGACCAAAAAGGCTATGTGCCGGCGCTCGGGTTTCGTTTTCTGACCCCGCTCTACGATGCGGTGGTACGGATGACGACACGGGAGCGGCGCTTCAAGGATGCGTTGATCGAACAGGCGGACATTCAGCCCGGGCAACACGTGCTTGATCTTGCCTGTGGCACCGGCACCCTTGCAATCCGGGCCTGGCAGACGCAACCTCAGGCGAAATTCCAGGCCGTTGACGGCGATGCTGCAGTGCTGAGCCTTGCCATGCGCAAGGCCGCCACCATTGGTGCGGCCATCCGGTTCGAACAAGGCTTGTCATACGAACTCCCTTACCCCGATGATCATTTTGAACGGGTGTTGACCAGCCTGTTCTTTCATCACCTGGGTTGGGACGATAAGCAGCGGACCATTCATGAGCTGTTGCGCGTACTCAAGCCTGGCGGAGAGGTTCACGTTGCGGACTGGGGCGTGCCCACCAACGGTCTGATGCGGGCCCTGTTTCTTCCGGTGCAATGCCTGGACGGGTTTCCGAACACCGGGGACAATCTGCAAGGCAAGCTGATGCCGTTGTTTTCGTCGACAGGATTCGAAAATGTACAGGAAAGGGGTGGTTTCAATACGCCGCTGGGAACATTGCGACTGTTCAGTGCCGTAAGGCCGGAATCGGGTCGGGAGACCCCGTCCCGGCCGTGACCAGCTCTTTATCAATTGCCGCTCTGGCTCAAAGCTAAACTGGAGTGAACAATGCAACACACTTTAACTGCGACTTCAACTGAGACTTCCCCGCTGAAAATCCCGACGCTTGCCAATTCGCTGGGTGGCTTGTTCTTGATTTCCTATCTGCTGTGCATCGGCTTCGGGCTTCTGGTGCCCGGGGAGATGCGAATGTGGACCGCCTGGGCGCCGTTGCTGCCCGGGTTCGAATGGCTGACATGGCGCGGATTCCTGATCGGCGCGATCGAAAGCTACGCCTACGGCTGGTACGTCGCGGTCGTGTTCGTGCCGTTGTACCGGTGGTTTGCCGGCGCGGACCGTCAACCCCGGCACTCCAAAGGCGGCCAGCCATGAACCAGCATGCAGGACCGGAGTCCGTCCACGCCGCGGGCGGGCACGCCGGCCATATACCATCCAGTGGCCGCGGCATGGCCATCTCAGCGTGGCTGACCGGCGTATATTTCCTGATCGAAATGGCGATCGGCCTGTGGACCGGGTCGATCGCGGTCATTTCCGATGCATTCCACACGTTTTCGGCCGTGGGCGGCGTGCTCGTCGCGATCGTCGCCGCAAGCCTCGCCAGGCGACCAGCCGACGAGAATCGCAGTTTCGGCTGGTATCGCGCCGAGATCATCGGCGCGCTGGTCAACGGTGGATTTCTTCTTGCCATGGCCCTGGTCGTGATCGTCATGGGCGCCATGCGCCTGGCCGATCCGATCGATCTGCCGACCACGCCCATGCTGCTCGCCGCCGCCGGGGGACTGGTCACCGAGGTCATATCGCTGGGCCTGATCTGGAAAGAGAGCCGCAGCGACCTGAATGTAAAAGGAGCGCTGTGGCACATCATTCAGACCTTCGTCGGCAGCCTGCTGATTATCGTCACGGCGGTCGTGATCAAGTTTACCGGTTTCCTGCTGATCGACCCCATCCTGGGTATCGCCTTCGGTGTTGTTCTGCTGTGGGCCAGTTGGGCCATCCTCCGCGATTCGATGCACCTGCTGATGGAGGGCACACCGGCCGATATCGATCTATCCGAGATCACTCGGGCGCTCGAAGACGTCGATGGCGTTTCAAATATCCACCATGTGCATGCCTGGGCGCTGACCAGCGGCCGGTACGTATTCTCTGCACACCTGCGCACCCGCGACGATGCAGATGGGAACGCAGTGCTGGCAGCGGCGTACCGGATGCTGAAAACCGAATACGGCTTCTTTTTCTCCACGCTCCAGGTCGAGCAGGAATGCCTGGATGAATCGGGTGCCGAAGCCATCGATATCACCAGCAATAGTCCGCCCGGAGATTGATCAGGAGATCGTTCCTCAATTTGATGCGTTCTCAGAGCAGCGCAGGAGTTTCAGCAATGAGCCATGAGCATTGTCATCACGACAACCAGCAAAATGAACCGACCGACGCCGAGAGCCGGAAATTCGATACGGTCCCTCAGGGCTACACCGGTACGGTCTACACGTGCCCGATGCATCCACAGGTCCGTTCGACCGACCCCGAATCCTGTCCGATCTGCGGTATGGGACTCGAACCCGAAACAGTCAGCCTGGAGGACGACGACCAGTCCGAGCTGCGTGACATGCGGCGGCGCTTCCATGTCGCGGCTGTGCTCAGTGTCCCGGTACTGATCCTGGCCATGGGCAAATACATTCCGGGTGTGGATATGGAAGCCCTGGTACCCCACCGGATCGGTATCTGGCTGGAGTTGATATTTGCAACCCCTGTCGTACTCTGGAGCGGCTGGCCGTTCTTCGTTCGGGGATGGCGCTCTGTGGCCACACGCAACCTGAACATGTTCACGCTGATCGGCCTTGGCGTTGGAGTGGCGTACGTCTACAGCATCATCGCAACCATGTTTCCGGAGATCTTCCCCGATTCCTTCCGGGGCGACAGGGGCGCGGTGGGCGTCTATTTCGAGGCCGCGGCAGTCATCGTCACGCTGATTTTGCTGGGGCAGGTCATGGAGCTCAAGGCCAGAAGCTCCACCAACGCAGCCATCAAGGCCCTGCTGGGACTGGCGCCCAAGACCGCCCGGCGAGTCAACTCGGATGGATCAGAGGAAGATGTGCCGCTGGAGGATATTAAGCTTGGCGACCGGCTCCGGGTACGGCCCGGCGAGAAGGTACCCGTTGACGGTCGCGTTGTCGAAGGCGGGTCGTCGGTGGACGAATCCATGCTCACCGGCGAGCCGATCCCGGTCGAAAAGGGCGAAGGCGACAAGGTCATAGGGGCCACTGTCAACGGCACCGGCTCACTGGTGATCGAGGCCATGCGCGTTGGCAGCGACACGATGCTTGCGCAGATCGTTCAGATGGTCGCCGAGGCCAGCCGCAGCCGCGCGCCCATCCAGAACCTGGTCGATGTGGTCGCCGGATACTTCGTCCCGGCCGTCGTGTTGGTCGCCATCATCACGTTCATCGTCTGGGGTGTCTGGGGACCGGAACCGGCAATGGCTTATGCGCTGATCAATGCAGTGGCGGTACTGATCATCGCCTGCCCGTGCGCGTTGGGGCTGGCAACGCCGATGTCGATCATGGTTGCAAGCGGCAAGGGTGCATCGGCCGGCGTGCTGTTCAAGAATGCCGAGGCCATTCAGATGTTACGTCAGGTCGATACCCTGGTCGTAGACAAGACCGGCACGCTGACCGAGGGTCGCCCAATACTCCAGGAGGTGGTGGCAGCCGGGGGCTTTGACGAGGAGCAGGTGCTCGGGCTGGCCGCGTCGCTTGAACGCGGCAGCGAGCATCCGCTGGCCGCGGCCATCGTCCAGGGGGCCGAGGACCGGGATGTCGCGATCAACCGCTACACCGACTTCGCGTCCGTGACCGGAAAAGGCGTCATGGGCCGAATCGGCGACCGGAAGGTGGCGCTGGGCAACAAGGCGCTGATGGATGCGCTGGAAGTGCCGACCGAGGCGCTGGCCGAGCAGGCCGAGACCCTGCGTGCCGAGGGCCGAACCGCAATGTTCGTTGCCGTCGACGGCAAACCGGCCGGGCTGGTCGCGGTGGCCGATCCGGTCAAGCAAACCACCGCGGAGGCCATCGAAGCGCTGCACAAAGAGGGTATCCGGATCGTCATGCTCACCGGCGATAGCGAGACCACGGCGCGCGCAGTAGCGGAACGACTGGGCATAGACGATGTCTTTGCCGGGGTGCTTCCGGATGAGAAGGCGGAGAAAATCCGCTCGCTGCAATTTACGGACGGATTCGTGGCCATGGCCGGTGACGGCATCAACGATGCACCGGCACTGGCACAAGCCCAGGTCGGCATTGCCATGGGCACCGGCACCGACGTTGCGATGGAGAGCGCCGGAATCACTCTTGTCAAGGGCGACCTGCGCGGTATCGTCCGGGCGCGCAGACTCAGCCGGGCGACCATGCGAAACATCAAGCAGAACCTGTTCTTCGCCTTCATCTACAACAGCCTTGGCGTTCCGGTAGCCGCCGGCGTGCTGTATCCGTTCTTCGGCATTCTGCTCTCGCCGATCATTGCCGCGGCGGCAATGTCGTTCAGTTCCGTATCCGTGATCGCCAACGCGCTTAGACTGAGAAGGGTGACCATATGAACATGAAACCGGAAACCGTAAGGGTGCGTTGGATGCGACGCGTCATGCGTTTCACCATCAGTCGGTCAATGCAGCGCATCCTACGGAATCGGGCGGTTAAGAATTTGCAGGGTGAAACTGTTCGCCTGTTGCGCCCGGATATTCGCGGATTGCTGGAAAGGCTCGAGCCGGAAGCGGAGGCGATCCGTGATTATGCTGAGTTCGATCGTCTGCCCTCATTCGGGAACCGCCTTATGGTGGAATTCGCCGTCTACACCGCGGCTTGCGACCGCGCCATGCGGCACTCGGATATTGATCCAGCCGATGCGCAAGCTGCGCTATCGGATGCGGGATGGCACATTTACCGTCGGATGCTGTTGGTTGCATCGCTGCCGTTTCGACTGGTGACTCGCGACCCGGGCAAGCGCATTCGCTGGACGATTCAGTTGCTTTTGCGGTTTCCGTTCAATGCACCGGGCGCACCCGGGTACGAGGTGGAGACCCGGGTAGAAGACGACAGGATACTGACTCATTTCAGAAATTGTCCGCCGCAATCGTATATCCGGCGGCTCAGTGCCGAAACCAACGATCCCGACGCGCTGGAAGCCTTCCGGACAAGCTGGTGCCTTTACGACTGACCCGGCGCCGATGTCATCGCCGGAGACGGAGTGCGCGGTCATTACAGACGGACGCAGACACTGTCGCGTGGCGATCCAGTGTGTGACATGTGCTGGGCGGAACGAGGATCGGATAGTGAACCAGAATAGACCAATCACGAATTCGTTGTCTGGGCGGATGCGATTCTGGTCGGTCGTCACAATTGGTCTGGCCGCGATGATATTCCTGCTCTGGGAGGAGCACAGGCTGCATTTGCTCGGCGCCCTGCCGTGGCTTATCCTGCTCGCCTGTCCGTTACTGCACGTTTTCATGCACGGCGGTCACGCGGGGCATGGCAAGGAGACGCACCATGATTGACGATGCGCCGGCCTACGGGCTCTGGAGTCTTGTTATTCTGAACTCGGCTATCTTCATCTTTTTCGCCTTCAGTTTCTTCAGGCCGCAAACCGAGCGGGACTGGCGCTCGTTCGGCGCGTTCAGTGCCTTTCTGGTGGCGCTGTTCACGGAGATGTACGGCTTTCCGCTGACCATCTACTTTCTGTCGGGCTGGCTGCAGTCACGCCACCCTGAAGTGGACTGGTTCTCGCACGATGCCGGCCATCTGCTGGAAATGCTGTTCGGTTGGCAGGCAAACCCGCATTTCGGACCATTTCATGTCCTGAGCATGATTTTCATCGGCGCAGGTTTTCTCATCATCGCCGCCGGTTGGCGGGCACTCTACACCGCCCAACGGCAAAACGTACTTGCAACCTCAGGACCCTATGCGTGGGTGCGCCATCCGCAATATGCCGGCTTCGTGCTCGTGATGTTCGGTTTCCTGCTGCAGTGGCCGACTTTGCTTACGCTTGCCATGTTTCCCATCCTGGTCTGGATGTACGCGCGCCTGGCAATCGGAGAGGAACGTGAAATGAAGCGCCAATTCGGTGAACTATGGCAGATATATGCGGCGCGCACGCCGCGATTCATTCCCGCGCTTTCCAGCGTAGCGGCGCGGTGAATCCGACGGGAATAGCATGGCGCGCCGGAACGGAGTCAAGTCAATAGCGAATGAACTATTTCTTTTTCACTGAGGCTGTCAATGACCCAGCGAATGTTCAATAAAAAGCGACGACCGCTTCTTCAGACGCTGGGTCAGCGCCGGCCTGATCGCCAGCCTGGATTCGCTAATGCCCGAAAATGCCCGCGGCAGCACCGGCAATGGCAAGGTCTCCACTGCGGGGCGTGTGCCGGACCGTCCGCCGCGCGACGTCGTCATTGATCTGCATATCCGCCGGAAAGCCATCGATATCGCCGACGGCTGCGCATCAGCCATCACGTTCAACAACTCATTGCCCGGCCCACTGGTGGAACTCCCTGCGCGACATCGCCGATGTCGCCGGCTACACTTACACCCTTGGATTCAACTGCGAAGTGCAGCGGTTAGATTCGCAGTTGAATCCAAGGCCGGAAAGATCATGGATCCGGACATTGTGGCGCCGCCAGGGGCGGCTCGAACTTCATACAGCGGCGCCCCGACCGGCTGGGAGAATTTCATCAAGGGCTCCCCGCGTTATACGTTTACCATTTTTGATCGCCTGGAGTATGGCGCGAGCGGCGACGGAGATTCCTATCTTTGGGACATGCAGGGCTGGCTCGGAGGTGACTTCAACAAATCCTGGTGGAATACCGAAGGCGAGGGGCGAACTTCCGGCGATCCGGAGGGCGCCGAATTCCAGGCCTTATACAACCACACGATAGCACCGTTCTTGTGCCTTCAGACCGGCGTTCGCTACGATACCAGGCCGGGACCAGACACCGTCTACGGAGTTCTCGGCCTCCAGGGCCTGGCGCCATACTGGTTCGAGACGGATCTTTCGCTGTTCGTCAGCGAGGACGGTCATTTGAGCTTTCGCGGGGAATTCGAGTATGAACTTTTATTGACGCAGCGGCTGATTCTGCAGCCGCGGCTGGAGTTGAACCCCAGCACCAGCATGTCCGGGAACTCGGACTCGACAGCGGTGTCAACAATAGTGAAAGCGGTTTGCGGCTGCGTTGAAAGCATGCACGTGTTCGCCCGTTTTTTTCACCAACCTAGAGGAAGGAAGATCATCATGAAAACACAAATCACAACAGCCGTCCTGATAATCGGTCTCGCTTTTGCACATTCCATCGAATTGCAAGCCCAGGACACGGGAACACATGCGCAACATCACCCGGGTGCCCCCTCTGGTCAAGCTGATATGGGCGATCAGCGGAGCATGCAGCAGCATATGCGCGATATGCAGGAAACCATGCAGCGTATTCAGGATGCCACGGATCCTGCCGAGCGTCGCGAACTGATGGCGCAGCATCGGCAGCAGATGCACGAGGCCATGGGTTCCATGTGCAGCATGATGGACGACAAGGGCATGATGAGTGGCAAGGGCATGATGGGTGGCAAGGGCATGATGGGTGGCGATGGAAGCCACGCGGGAATGGAAGACATGAACCCCGAAATGCGGCGAAAAATGATGCAGGAACACATGCGGATGATGAAGGGGATGATGGACCAGATGCAGATGCACATGGAGGCCGACAAGCCGATGCAGCAGTCTCAATAAACCGGCGGATAATAAACTCCCGGGCGTCCCGACCCGGGACGCCCGACGCATTTCACTGGATCCAGCAACCATGCCCCGAAGGACCTTGCGCACCTGGTTTTCCAGACCGCTGCTCACCCCCGAACTGCCCATTGCGGTTTTCGGGTTCCTGCTCAACTTCGTCTGGGAGATGTGGGCAGTCCCGTTCTATGCGGCTATCGGCGAGATGCGGCACGCCGAAGCGATCCTGGTGTGCACACAGGCGGCCTTCGGGGACGTTTTAATCCTGCTGCTGGCGTTCTGGGGCGCTTCGGTTGTCGCCGGATCACGTCGATGGATTCTGAAGCCCGGGTGGCAGACATCCATCATCTACCTCGGCGTCGGAGTTGCGATCACGATGCTCATGGAGTTCCTCGCCACTGAAGTCTGGGGCCGCTGGAGCTACGCGGAAGGCGCGCCAGTGCTACCGCTGCTCGGAACGGGCTTGGCGCCGCTCATGCAGTGGCTTGTGTTGCCCGCGCTGGTATTGGGCCTCGCGCGTTATCATCTGTTTGGCGCTGGATATCTCGCCGCCAGGACGGGGCGGGAATCGACGGTCAGGTCGACCAGTTCCGCAAGGGTGCGGTGATGGTGTTCTTAATGATCATTATCTCGTCTTATTCACCACCCGTTCGTCGCGAGCCGAACGATCTTTTCCCGGGCGTGGTGATGGGCGGCTCTCTCGGCCGCACCGAGGCCACCGGTCGCGGCGTTTCCTCCCACACAGGAGAAAGTCTTGTCTAAATACAAACACTCGAAGCCCGACGACGGTGCGGGCAACTCCGCCACCAGTTCCTCACCCGGGGCAACCGGGTCGAAACCTGACAGTGTTGATGATTCGAAAAGGTCCTCCGACCGTCGGCGTTTCCTTGTAGGCGCAACCGCAACGGTTGGCGTGGTGGGGGCTGCTGCCGCGAGCTGGTCGTTGCTGAGTTCCCTCAGGCCCAGTGCAGCCGCGCGAATTTCCGGTGGACCAGTCCGGGTAGATGTGGATGCCATTCGCCCGGGCAACCAGGTCACGCTATCGTGGCGGGGAAAACCGGTATGGGTGTTGCACCGAACGCCTGAAATACTGGAACGACTGGCACATCCTCACTTGTCGGAGCGCTTGCGGGACCCGGATTCCGAAGTCGTAACTCAGCAACCCGGCTACGCGCAAAATACCTGGCGCTCTATCCGACCGGAATATCTGGTGGTGATCGCGTTGTGCACACATTTGGGTTGTATACCGACCTTTCGTCCCCGGGTGAGCCCCGAGGATCTTGGGAGCGAATGGATGGGCGGTTATTTCTGCCCCTGCCACAAATCAAAGTTTGATCTGGCCGGACGAGTCTACAAGGCTGTACCTGCACCGACCAACCTGGTGGTGCCGCCGTACCATTATCCGGAACCCGGCATCGTCGAAATCGGAGTGGATCCGGAGAAGTGACGGCGGGGTACACTAGTGTTTGAAATCGTTGGCGCCGGTCCGGCCGGCTTGAGCGCGGCACTGGCCGCCCGGGCGCGCGGTGCCGAGGTGATGGTCCACGAACAGCGCGCGAATGCCGGGATGCGCTTTCATGGTGATTTCCAGGGGTTGGAAAACTGGACCTCGGACACCGATGTGTTGGCCGAACTCGAAAGCCTGGGCATTCAGACCAGCTTCGATTACACGGCGGTCCGCGAAATCGTCTGCTTTGCCCCCGACGGTAGCGACCACCGGCTCCGCGCAAAACGTCCCCTTTTCTATCTGCTGCGGCGCGGCCGCGAACCGGGAAGCCTGGATCAAGCCCTGAAAAATCAGGCGTTGCATGCCGGCGTCACGATTCAATTCAACAACCGCCGGCGCCACCTCCCGAATGGCGGGGCGGTCGCTGAAGGCCCGCACCGCGCCGACGTGATCGCGGTCGGTTATGTCTTTGACACCGACATGGCCGACGGCTGTTACGCAGCCGTCGGCGAGCGTCTGGCGGGTGCCGGCTACAGTTACCTGCTGGTTGACAAGGGCCGGGGCACACTCGCGGCTTGTTTGTTTGACCGGTTTCACGATGAACGTCAATTTCTGGATGAAACGGTGGCGTTTTTCCGGCAGGCCGCGGGATTGCGCTGGAACAACGCCAAACGGTTTGGCGGCACCGGCAACTATCATCACCCCCACGGGGCGGTTCTTGGCAATCGTTCGTACGTCGGTGAAGCTGCGGGTTTTCAGGATGCGCTGTTTGGGTTTGGACTGCGTCATGCCCTGATCTCCGGCCATCTGGCGGGCTCGGCCGGCAGCAGTAATGCCTACGATAAGGCCTGGCGCCGGCGTTTATCCGCACTTCAGGCCGCCAGCCTGTTCAACCGCTGGCTGTATGCGCGGCTCGGCGACCGCGGCCGGAACATTCTGATCAAATACCTGATCGCCGGCAGCGACCCGCGCCGGCAACTGCAACGCATCTATTCCCCGGCGCCGTGGAAAAGCGCACTGTCACGCTGGCTGCCCGGCCAACCCCCGCAGCCCGCCGACAGCGCGCACCGCAATTGCGATTGCACCTGGTGCCGCTGTCAGCGCAATACGGCGGGCCAGGAGTGAGCGGGACGAACCAGAACATTGAATCAGCTCCGAAGCGCTTGCCCTGGCGGCTCGCCGCCGGCGCGATCCTGGTAATGTTTCTGTGGGCCATATGTTTTCCCTTGATCAACCTCGGCCTGGTGGACTCGCCACCAATGCTTTTTGCGGCCCTGCGCGCAACCCTGTCCGGCACCGTGTTGCTGATTGCCGCGCACTGGCTGCGGCGCCCGGCGATTGGGGGACGAGCCAACTGGGGCCGTATTGTGGTAGTGGGCCTGACCGCGACCAGTATCGGCTTTTTCGGTATGTTCTATGGCGGCGGACGGGTCTCGCCCGGACTGGCGACCGTTATCGCCAATACCCAGCCGCTGATCGCGGCTGCGCTCGCCTGGATTTTCTTGAGCGAACATCTGACGGTCGTACAACGCTACGGACTAGCCGCGGGTTTCGCCGGCATCGTGCTGATTGGCGCGCCCAGTATCTCTGGCGCGGGTTCACAATTATCCGGTATCGTATTCATTCTGCTGGCAGCAGTCGGCATTGCGGTCAGCAACGTGGTCCTCAAGCGCCTCGCCGGGACGGTCGACATCCTCCGCGCCATGGGCTGGCAACTGCTTATCGGTGCGCTGCCGCTGGCAGTGCTGGCGTTGTTGATCGAAGACCCGCGGGCCATTGTCTGGTCGTTGCCGTTTATATTGAATCTGATCACACTGAGTGTGCTGGGCACCTCCGCGGCATTTGTGCTGTGGTTTGCCTTGTTGCGTCGGGCGAGCCTGAGCCAACTCAATGTGTTCACGTTTCTGACACCGATTTTCGGACTGCTGATGGGGGTGCTGTTCTTCCAGGAACAACTGCATGCACTCGAACTGAGCGGTATTGCCGTGAGCCTGCTGGGGATCTACCTGGTCAGCCGCCCGCCCCGAATACAAGCATCAGTCGAGGAGCATTCATGAGTGCATCGCTGAACCCGTCGCTGGCGCGGGCCGATGGCAATCAGCCGGCCCCGGGAAGCTGCCGCGTGTTCGCCGAGGGCGACGATCTGTACGATGCCATGGTCGAGCAAATCAGTCAGGCCAGCGAAACCGTTTTGCTGGAAAGCTATATTTTCGCCGGCGACGAAATCGGCTGGCTATTGGCCGAGGCGCTGGCCCAAAGAGCCCGATCCGGTGTGTTGGTACGGGTTCACCTGGATGCGGCCGGTACCTTGTTCGCGGGCACGGAAGAGTTGTTCCGCTACTTGCACCAGGCCGGAGTTGAGGCGCGCTGGTTTAACCGCTGGCGCTGGCGTGATCCGCTGCACTACAATCGCCGTAATCATCGCAAACTGCTGGTGCTGGATCAAAGTTGCGTGTTTGTGGGCGGCTTTAACATTCACCGTGAGAGTTCGCGGTCGATAATTGGTGAGCGGCGCTGGAGGGATGTCCATGTATGCGTCGAGGGCCGCCTGGGCAGCCAGGCCGCCGGGCAGTTCAACGATTTGTGGAGCGGCCATGTCAGTGGCAAGGCACCGCCCTGGGACGGCCAGTACCGGATTCTGCCCAGTACCACCGGTGTTTGCCGGAGGACCTTGTATTGCCTGTATCTCGATGCCCTCACCGGGGCCAGGCGCAGTATCGATCTGGCGACCCCGTATTTCGTTTCCGATCGGCGTTTTCGTGAAGCACTGGCGTCGGCCAGCGAACGCGGTGTGGATGTGCGAATACTGATCCCGCTGCGCGGTGATAACCGCCTTGCGCGCTGGGCCGGTCACGCCCTGGCGCGGCCCCTGGCGCGCCGTGGTGTGCGCTTTTTTGAGTACCTGCCACGGATGTTGCACAGCAAGCTGACGCTGATTGACGAACAGTGGACGATGCTGGGATCGGCCAATGCCGACTACCGCAGCTTTTTTATCAACCAGGAACTCAATCTGGTCAGCCGCGCGCCGGTTATGTGCCGACAACTCAAAGCGGTATTCATGGAAGACCTGGCGCAGTCCCGTGCCATGGATAGCTCAGCACTTAAATATCGTGGACTCATGGGCGGCCTGGCGAAATTACTGGGAAAACTGCTGCGGCGCTGGTTGTAGCGCAGTTGTGCGTGGTCTGATACATTTAGGTCCGCCTTTTACCTGGAATGACCCGATGCAATTCAAAACAATATTCAAATTCATGTTTCCACCAGCACTGGCGCTGACAATGATCAGTATTGGCCAGGCCCACCAGCAAGCTGGCGATCCGTCCAGCGCTGCCCCGGGACTGGTGGCGATTATCGCGGCAGTCGAGCGCGGCTGGGAAACGGCCGATGGCACACCCTTCCGGGCTCACTTTCTGGACTTTGAGGGTGCCCGCTATATTGAAAACGGCGGTCAGAACGAAGGGCTGGCCGATCTGATCAATCACCATGTGGAACCTGAAGGTGACAGTCTGGATAACCTCGAACTGAACTTCACTGATATTGAAACCCATGTCGAAGGGGATTTTGCCTGGGCGATCGCCGCCACAGAGATCAGCGCCACGGTTAAACGCGATGCCCGGCAGATTCATAAGCGCGGCTACCAGACATTTCTGTTTCGCCGTGTCGGTTCAGACTGGAAGGTCGTGCACACTCACAGTTCCTCGCGGCCGGTCAAAGACGATTGAGCACAGCCAGTGGATGTCAACACCCAGGGTCGCATTTATGAATAACGCGGACTAGCCGGATGCTCCACACAGAAATCCGGGGTCAGGGAGATCAGACACTGGTTTTTATCCCCGGGCTGGGTGGCACCACACGGTATTGGAGATCACGGCTGGGCCACCTCAATGATCGCCACCGCGTCGTTCTGGTTGACCTGCTGGGATTTGGGCAATCCCCAAAACCGTGGACACGCTATAGCGTCGAGCGACACGTCTCGGAACTGCATCAGGTACTGGAACCTTTGGCTCCGGTGTCGCTGGTCGGGCATTCGCTGGGAGCCTTGCTGACAGTTGCCTATGCCGCACGTTACCCGGACCAGGTCAAAAGTATTATTTTACTGGGTATGCCCTACTTTGGTTCGCAACGCAATGCCTATAATTATTTTCGGCGGGGGCCGATATGGGGTGGCTTTCTGTTCACAAATATTGTCCTTACCACCGTCACCTGTATTATGACCCGTAGACTGTTCGGCCGCATTCTGCCCTATCTGCTAAGGCGGCATGTGTCCCGCGAAGTGGCGGAGGACCTGGTTCTTCACACCTGGCGCTCATCAACATCGTCATTGTGGGAGGTCGTTTATCGCTACGACACCGCGCATGATCTGCAAAACCTGCCAGCGCGCATTGTCGTGCTGCTGATTCACGGTGACCAGGATGTGATGGCACCCGTGACAAAGGTGAAGGCTCTGGCAGCAAATCACGCTGACTGGCGCCTGCGAGTGCTGCCAAACGTGGATCATCACCCGTTCCTGAGGAGGCCCGGGATCTGCCGGACATTGTTTGAGCAGTCACTGGCCCAGTCAGGCAGCAAGCCCGGTAGTTCGAACGCTTTCCGGCAGATTGTTGATTGAAATGAACTCAAAATCCAGAGCTGTCGTGTTCGATATCGAGCGCCTGCGCGATTATTCTCGTGACTGCCCACTTATCGACCTGTTTTTGCCCGATGGTTTGGACCGTGACTCGGTGGAAAGCCTTGCGGCGATTTGTAAGGGCCGGGCCAGCCTGGAAACCGGTGCGCATTTATTTCTGCAAGAAGACCATTTCAACTCCCTTTACACAGTCCGGCAAGGCGCCTTGAAATCTTATTTCCTCGATAAGGACGGGCGGGAACGGGTCACCGGATTTTCTCTGCCGGGCGATCTGCTGGGGCTCGATGCAGTGTACTCCGGAGTGCACCGATGCTCAGCACAGGCTCTGGCCGCCAGTTCGCTTTGCCAGGTGCCTTTCACCAAGCTAGAAAAGGTGGCCGACCAGGTTCCGGAACTGCACCGGCAACTAGTGCGCCTGATGAGTCGAGAGATTGCCGACCAGCAGATACGGGCCGCTGACCATACCGCGCTGGAGCGGGTTGCCGGATTTTTACTTGACCTGACGCGTCGTTCGCAGCAACGCGGCTTCCCTGTCGAAGCACTGAAACTGGACATGTCGCGCAGCGACATCGCCAATTACCTGCGCCTGGCTACGGAAACCGTCAGCCGTTCGCTTTCTGATTTGCAAAGGGCAGGTTTAATCAAAATCCACCTTCGCGACATCAAAATCGTCGATCCGGAGCGCCTGCGGATATCGGCCGGTTCCATGACCACCGCGCCAGAGTGGTCAGCCGATCACGCCCGCTATCGGGACTGAGTGCCTCCAGAAAACCGTCAGTGTGTCGGTTTGTTACCCAAGTCGCTTATCCGGTCTTCCCGGAGCTTGTGCGCAAATTATCAAAACCCTTGACCTTGCCATGATGGGAAGCCATATCTTAGCGCGATAACTTGAACTTCGAGGATTCCCGGCATGTTGAAAAAAGCTCAATTAAGGCTGTCCGCAATAGCTGCACCGCCCACCCTGGATACCGGGAAAGACGCGCATCGCGTTTCTCTCGGGGTCGAAGGCATGACTTGCGCCTCCTGCGTGGGCCGCGTCGAGCGGGCTATCAGGAGTGCGCCGGGCGTGGTGGACGCCTCGGTCAATCTGGCAACGGAACGCGCCGAGATCCGCTTTACAGACGGAATGCCCGATCTGGCAGGTGTTGCGGAGGCGATCCGCCAGGCCGGCTACGACCCCCGTACCGAGACCGTGAACCTCGCCGTGCGCGGCATGATCTGCGCCTCTTGCGTGGGGCGTATCGAAAAGGCGCTCAACACCGTGCCCGGTGTGGTTACGGCAAACGTCAATCTTGCGACCGAAATCGCGAGCGTCGAGGTGATTTCGGGCGCCTTGCAGCCAGCCCAGCTCATTTCGGCCGTCCAGGGCGCCGGCTATGACGCCGAACTCAAAGGAGACAGCCCGGACCGCTCAGATCGCGAGCGGGCAGCGCGTGAGCGTGAGATCAGGACCCTGAGGCGATCAGTGATCTTCGCCGGTATCCTCACCCTGCCGGTGTTCATCCTGGAAATGGGCTCACACCTCATCCCGGGCATGCACGACTGGGTCATGGGCACGATCGGCCACCCCAAGAGCTGGTACCTCCAGTTCGCCCTTGCGACGGTGGTGCTGTTCGGACCGGGTCTGGTGTTCTTCCGCAAGGGGATACCGGCTCTTGGGCGCCGGGCACCCGACATGAACTCGCTGGTGGCGCTCGGCACTGGTGCGGCCTGGAGCTATTCGGTTGTTGCGACCTTCGCCCCGGGGCTGCTGCCCGAAGGGACGCAGAATGTCTATTACGAAGCGGCCGTGGTCATCGTCACACTCATTCTCCTTGGCCGGTATCTGGAGGCGATGGCAAAGGGCCGGACCAGCGAGGCGATCCGGCGGCTGATGAGCCTGCAGGCCAGGACCGCCCGTGTGGTCCGCGATGGCCAGGAGATAGAGATCGGCGTCGATCAGGTTCGCCTCGACGATCTCGTCCGGGTACGCCCGGGCGAGAAGGCGCCGGTCGACGGTGAAGTGACCGATGGACGCTCATATGTCGATGAATCGATGATCACCGGGGAACCGGTGCCTGTTTTGAAAGAAGCCGGATCGGAAATCGTTGGCGGCACGATCAACAAGACCGGCAGCTTCACCTTCCGTGCCACCAGAATTGGTGCCGACACGGTGCTGGCGCAGATCATCGGTCTGGTCGAACAGGCGCAAGGCTCGAAGCTGCCGATCCAGGCGCTGGTCGATAAGGTCACAGGGGTTTTCGTGCCCGTCGTCATCGGCGTGGCGTTGCTCACACTGGGCATCTGGTTTGTCTTCGGCCCTGAACCCGCCTTGACCTTCGCCCTGGTCAACGCCGTCGCGGTTCTCATCATCGCCTGCCCCTGCGCCATGGGCCTTGCGACGCCGACCTCGATCATGGTCGGTATGGGCCGCGCGGCTGAGATGGGTGTTCTGTTCCGCAAGGCCGAGGCGCTGCAGACATTGCGCGGCGCCGGGATTATCACTTTCGACAAGACCGGTACGTTGACCGAGGGACGTCCCGAGCTGACCGATCTGGTGACCGCGCCTGGCTTTGACGGGACCGAGGTATTGCGCCTCGTCGCGTCTGTGGAACGCCAGTCGGAACACCCGGTGGCCGAAGCGATTGCTGCAGCCGCAAAGGCGCGTGGCCTGCCGCTTGCCGAGGCACGGGATTTCGAAGCCGAGCCGGGCTTCGGTGTCAGGGCGCAGATCGAGGGCCAACGCGTCGAGGTCGGTGCGGACCGCTATATGCACAAGCTGGGATTGGATGTCGCACCTTTCGCCGACGCCGCGGCGCGCCTGGGCGACGATGCCAGGACCCCTCTTTACGCGGCAATCGATGGCCGGCTCGCCGCAATCATCGCGGTTGCCGACCCGATCAAGGAAGCCATGCCAGCCGCCATCGCGGCGTTGCATGCCGAAGGGCTGCGCGTCGCCATGATAACCGGTGACAATAAACGCACGGCGGACGCCATCGCCAGAGTTCTCGGTATCGATGAGGTGTTCGCCGAAGTGCTGCCCGGCGGCAAGGTGGACGCGCTCAAGAGCCTGCAAAGTGATGGACGCAAGGTCGCCTTCGTCGGGGACGGCATCAACGACGCCCCGGCACTGGCGCAGGCGGATGTCGGCATCGCCATCGGCACCGGTACCGATGTTGCGATCGAGTCGGCGGATGTTGTCTTGATGTCCGGCGATCTTAGAAATGTACCGAACGCCATCGCGCTCAGCCGCGCGACGATGCACAACATCAAGCAGAACCTTTTCTGGGCCTTCGCCTACAACGGCAGCCTAATCCCGGTGGCGGCGGGCGTTCTTTATCCGGCGTTCGGCCTGCTCCTGTCGCCGATCTTCGCGGCCGCCGCCATGGCGGCATCCAGCGTTTGCGTACTGACCAATGCGTTGCGGCTCAAGCGGTTCTCGCCGCCGCTGACCACGGGCGTCGAGAGCGAAGCGGCGGCCGAGCGAAGTAACCCATTCGCCGCAACGGCCTGAGCCGCTGTACCTCAACGCAGGCGCAAGTAACGGCTTGGTACTATATGGGTAACGATTGGAGAAACCGCATGAACATTGGACAAGCAGCAAAGGCATCTGGTGTCTCGGCCAAGATGATCCGCTATTATGAAAGCATCAGCCTAATCCCGGAGGCAGCCCGGACAGCGGCGGGATATCGTGTCTACAGGGACAGCGAGGTCCATACCCTGCAATTTATTCGCCGCGCGCGCGATCTTGGTTTTTCGCTCAAATCCATCGCCCAGCTCCTCGCTCTTTGGCAGGATCGTGAACGCGCAAGCGCTGACGTCAAGGCATTCGCACTTGCCCATGTCGATGAACTCTACGCCAGGATCAGGGAACTGGAGACCATGGCCAACACGCTGCAGCACCTCGCCGATCACTGTCGGGGGAATGAGCGGCCAGACTGTCCAATCCTCGATGACCTGGCGCGCGATCCAGATTCCGTGGCCGAAAAAGCCGTCGTTGATGCGACCCGGCAGCGACCATCGGCGAACGATATCCGTGCCGTCTCTTAACGTCCTTTTGGCAAAAATCTCACGATGGCCAGTCTGCGTTATTCGCACCTTCACCCATGCTGCCGTTCTCCCCCTGAACCCTTCATTCGGCCTCGTATTGCCGCTTGAACTTCTGGGATGTCTCCGGTGACATGGTGGGTACTTGTTTCAAGAAGGCGGCTACGACCCGGTTATCCCGACAAGGATAAGCACGCCGCCAATCCCGACTCGGAGATCGTCTTCACCTGTGATGACAGACATATCTCAAAAACGACACAACTGCCCGATGATAAGCGGTGGCCAGCGCCGACGGTCAGTGATCGCCATGCTCTCCGTCTATGATGCGCCGCGACAGGAAAATATGCTCATAAACGAACACGACGGCGATGCCGATAACCGCGATGACCACGATGAGTGGATCTGATTGCAGCTTCATGGCGCCAAAGACGCCGAGCACGACCGCGTCGAGTGCTATGGCCGCAATCAGCACCCCGCCACTCGCTCCAATCTCGTGGCGCAAGCGGCGGAACACGCCCCAATGGATCAGGATATCCATCACTAGGTAAAAGAAGGCACCAAGGGACGCGATGCGGCTGAGGTCGAAAAACACGGCCAGAACCGACGCGATTACCACGGTGTAGACCAGCGTGTGCTCGCGGATCGGGCCGGACATGCCGAAATGGCTGTGCGGGATCATCTTCATATCGGTCAGCATTGCCAGCACGCGCGAGACGGCGAAGACGCTCGCGAGTACGCCCGAGGCGGTGGCCACGACAGCAAGCGCGATGGTGAAGTAGAAGCCGTACGAGCCGAACGCCGGCTTCGACGCCTCAGCCAGCGAATAGTCCCTGGCGGCGACTATTTCTTCAAGCGAAAGGCTGGAACCAACCCCGAACGCGACGAGCAGATAGACCACAACGCAGATCGCGATGGAAAAGATGATCGTGCGGCCGACATTGCGGTGCGGATCAACGATCTCGGCGCCGCTGTTGGTGATCGTGGTGAAGCCCTTGAACGCCAGGATTGACAGCGCGATCGACGCCGTGAAGCCTGCGATTGGGACTGTTTGAGCCGATCCGGAAACAGGCTGGAATGTAAACCCGCTGGCCGCGAGCGCAGCAGCGCCGAACACGGCGATGCCGCCAATTTTCAGGAACGCCATAACGACCGAGAACAGGCCGACGGAGCGATTGCCCGAGATGTTAACAATGTAGGCGAAAACGATCAGCCCAACCGCGAGTACGGGCACAAGAATACTATCCGCAACACTACCCTCACCCAGATCGAACGGCCTGAGGACATAGGTGCCGAAGGTTCGCGCAACCAAGCTTTCACTGATCACCATCGACAGCGCCATCAGCAATGACGCCGCTGCCGCAATCACCCCCGGGCCATATGCCTTTTTCAAAATCATCGCGATGCCGCCGGCGGATGGGAAGGCGTTGGACATCTTCACATAGGTGTAGGCGCTGAACCCGGTGACGATTCCGCCAGCGATGAAGGAAAGCGGAAACCAGGTCCCCGCCAGTTCGGCGATCTGTCCGGTGAGCGCGAAAATCCCCGCCCCGATCATCACACCAGTGCCCATCGAGACACCACCAATCAAGGTGATGCTGTTCGCCTGGTATTCAGATTTCATAGCGCACTCTCGCCCATTTCTAAGGATCTGAATTTTCAATTCTACAGTTTGCTTATCTGACGCACTGGGCAACTTGACCTAAATCAGAAAGATTCAATCGCATGTGCACTATGCTACACAAAATGGATTTGGCTGCTCCCAGTGATTCAATTGCGTATCTACAAATCAAATATGCCAAACGGGCTGCGACCCCCTCTTTTTTGACTGTTCAGCGAATAGCCCTAGTTGTAACAAATGAGGAAAACTCGCCATGCAAACCGAGCAACTATCAATTACCGGCATGACCTGCGGCGGCTGCGTGAAGGCGGTTAGCCGCGCTTTGCAGGCGATTCAGGGTGTACAGAATGTTGATGTTTCCCTGGCGGCGGCTGCCGCTACGGTCACATTCGACCCACAGGCAACGTCGGTTGGCAAGCTGCGACAAGCCGTGCAACAAGCGGGTTATGGCGCTGCCGATGCGCACGATAGCCCGGCGCCTCCTGGCAAGGGCTGTTGCTGTGGCTAGCGAATTACCATGGCACAGGCTCCTGGCGCGTCGACTGCAGTGGCCAGTCACGGCGCATCGCCAGGAATGTGTATGAGGTGGTCCAACCGACCAATATCAGGTCATTTGAGGGTTTCAACACCACTGATCACACGCAGGTGTCCGACCGGAAAACCTCGCCCAAGGCAAGTGAAGCGCAGGTTACCAGCAAATTGTAATTGCAGGCTTATTGGCTTGAATGCAACGCCGCGCTTTTATTTGAATACTGCCGCAGAAACAGTCTTTCGCCGGCGAACACCAACAGCATCGCCAGCAGGGCGACGATCACTACGAGTATGTCGCTGCGCGCCTTGACCACCAGAAAAGTTGTGAGCACCACTACGTCCAGAATGATCGCCGCCAATAGGATCGGCGCTTTGGCTTCGAGCTCCTGACGCAGATGACGGAATACCTCCCGCTTCACCGCGATGTCCATTCCCAGATAAATGATGGCGCACACAGCGATGGAAATAACAATAGCCCGCACTACATTACGCTCGAGGAAGAATGTCATTGCCGCCTCGGTGGCCCTATGATTGCCCGGATACGCGAACAGCGGAGAGATGGCTATGTCGGTCAGCAAGGTTTTCAATAGAAGAAACACTGCATTTCGCGTCGACTAATGCACCGCGCTGTTTCAGGGTAGCCATATCAGATTACGTGGAACCGCAAAATCCAGATATTCCTGACGCAATGCAAGAGGACGGGGGCCGATTGCATACATACGGCGCCACGGTACGAGGGCATCGTCATAATCGCCCCGACCGTGCAATGGCCACAACCAGCCGCAGCGACAACAGCAATGCGATCGCATAGGCTACCAAAGCCAGGACCGGAACGTCGCCCCAGATGCGCGGACCGGCACTGTGCAGCATCAGCAACGACCCGGCGATATAGAGCCCCAGCGTCACCAGCGCCAGCGACAGACGATTGCCGGTGCGTCCCAGATGCAGTTCCAGCTCCTCCAGGCCGCGGTGATGCACCAACACGCTCGGCCTGCCGTCCTCGGACTGCGCTTGCCGCAACAGATCGGCCGCGATCGTCGACAGGGCCTCGGCGGTGCGTGTGACCCGCTGCGCCAGCGGACGCTTGTCGCCGGCCAGGCTGGCCTGCTCGAACGCCATCTCCAACATTTGTCTGCGTTCTCCCAGCGCAGCCAGCAGATCGAAGTCGGGATCCAGGGCGCGAATGGTGTTTTCGGCCAAGAATAAGGTTCGCATCAGTACCAGAAGGTGCCGCGGAAGCCGGAACTGCTCGCCATGGCCAAGCCTGGCGATACGCCAGATCGTCTCAGCCAGAGACCAGCGAGATAGCGCCAGGGTTGCCATCTCGTCGAGGATTTCGCTGATGGCGCGCGTATGCGCGCGACGGTCGATCGGCGGGGTCAGGAACCCCAGCTCAAGCGCAGCGTCCATCGTGCCTTCGGCGTCCGCATAGGACACCGCTTCTACCATTAGCGCAAGTGCGCGTCGCGCGATCGGGTCAAGATAGCCGATGTTGCCGAAATCGTGAAAACACAGGCGACCGTCGGGCATCGAGAACAAGTTGCCGGGGTGGGGATCGCCGTGGAATACGCCACCTAAAAACAGCTGCCCCAGATACGCGTCCAGCAGCTGGCCGGCAAACTCAACGCCGCGCGGGGTGCCGAACTCGGCCGCGAGCGGCGTGCCGTGGCTGAATTCCTGCACCAGCACGTCCCGGGCCGCATACGGCTCGATGACGTTTGGCATGGTGAGGACGGAATTTCGCTCGATCGCCGGCCGCAACCGTCGCATGTTGGTAGCCTCGTGTTCGAGATTGATCTCCGCCCGCAACTGTTTAGCGAGTTCGTCGATCAGTTCCAGCGGTCGTTGCCGCCGCAGGCCCGGCAGCAGCCATTGCATGACCCTGACGAGCCGACGCAGCAGCCGCAGGTCGTTTTTGACCTGCCGGGAGACGCCTGGGCGCCGTACCTTGACAGCGACTTCGGTGCCGTCGCGCATCCGCGCCCGATGCACCTGAGCCACCGAGGCGGCTGCGAATGACGTGCGCTCGAACTCGCTGAACAGGGCTGCGAGCGGCTGGCCGAAGGCGGCCTCGATCGCCGCGACGGCCAGGGCCGGATCAAACGGTGGAGCATTGCTGTGCAGGTTCTCCAGTTCCTCCCGATACCCGGCCGGGAGCACATCGCGGCGCACGCTCAAGCCCTGCCCGAGCTTGACGAAGGTGGTCCCCAGCCGTTCCAGCGTTGATCGCAGCCGCTCGGGTAGCTGCTGCGGTGCTTTTCGATGCAGGCGCGCCCAGGCCCAGGCGAAGCCGCCAAAGGCCAGGACGATCTGCAGGCTGCGCGGTACGGTCATTGGGGAACTGTCTTCTTAGGAGAGAACGGGCTGATGTTGTCGATGGTGTTCATGACTGAATTTCCTATTTCGGCCTTACCCCGTGCTGACGATGTTGCCGCAGGTATTTCTCCGGCTCGGCCTCGAACGCTTCGCGGCATGTGCCGGCACAGAAATAATAGGTCTTGCCGTGGTAGCTGAACTCATCGAGCGCGGTCTTGCGACTGATCTCCATGCCGCAGACGGGGTCCTCGTAGGCGTCTTTATTTCTTTGCCGTTTCACATTGCTCTCCTTCGCTTTTCGTCCATTGCATAGGTGATGGTGTGGGCGGCGCGGGATGTCGCCCGCGGCTATTGTGCGACATGACGCGTTGCCGCCCATTGATTTGAATCAATGGGCGGCGCCAGTTCGAGAGCCGGCACCTTTGCGGTTACGGTATTCGGCTTCCTCTTCCTCCAGATGGCGGGCATCGGGTAATAAGATAGTGCACAGATCCCGTTTGCGGCAGTGCAATGCCTTGCCCTGGAAGCCTTGCCTGATCAGCGCAGGGATATACTAACGGTCTCATTATTGAGCAGACACTCAGCTTTCGTCTGTCAGCGCTTGTGGCAAGGCGCCGATGCGCCGGTGTAGCCAGCCTGCATCAAGCATCGCGCTGGTTGTGACAATCGCAGCCACAATCGCTGACAGTCAAGCCCCTAAGGGAGCTACGGACGCGTTTGCCCGCTGCGTTGCGCTCATTTGACATAGACCCACTATGCCTGCACTCACGCACCTTGCGGGCAAGCGCGTCCGTAGCTCTGAGTGACTGCTCAATAATGAGACCGTTAGTAAGTTGAATCATGATAGCTTTAAGAAGATCAGGGAGAATAAGTGCCCTGAGCCTGTCTCTTCATTTAGATCAAAAACACCGCCGGCGAACTGGAGTATGGTTTTTACCCGCTGCAGGCGCGGTCGCGGAACCGATTGTCGGCCATCAGAACAAATAACGTGGCAACAGGTAACTATTATGCAATGGTTTGCACAAAACTGGTTTTGGTTGGTGATCGCATTGGTTTTTTTGGGCATGCACCTCTTTGGCCATGGCGGGCACGGGGGCCATGGCGGGCACGGCAGTGATGGCGGGACCCATGACCCGCCGGTTAAACCGGGCAGCGGTACCGACACAAATCAAACCCGCCCGAACAGGTCTTCCGGGCATCACCACTGACAGAGGCGCCATGCTTGATACCAAACTGATTTCCTGGGCGTTAGGGCTTTTTGCGGCGATCAGTTTCGTCGTATGCGTGTTTTTTGGGCTTGTGACACCACGAAGCCTGCATATGCATGAATTTCTCGAACAGGTGCTGCCCGCCTTCGTCTGGCTGACCTGGTGGGGTTTCCTGCTCGGGTTGGTGGAGAGCTTTCTCTACGGTGTTTACGCCGGATTGGTGTTCTGCCCGATCTACAATTGGCTCTATCGCCGGTTTGGTGCTGACTTTAACCCATCTAGGAGAAAGTAATGAAAATGTATGACCCTGCTGGTCGCAGCAAATCCCGCGGTGCAAACATAAAAGCAATAGGTCATTTCCGATGAACGAGTCGTTCAACCATGCCGGTGCATGGGGCATCGCGCTGATCTTCATCGTGCTGGTGTCGTGGTTCTTCTACCGCTATTTCGCGCCGAAGAACTGGCGGGAATGGGCCGGTGCCGGGGTAGTGCAAGCCTTCATTATCGCGTTGTACGCGGAGATGTACGGCTTTCCGCTCACCATTTATCTTCTTGTGCGTTTCTTCGGTCTCGACAGCGAGTACGTCAGCGCCAGTTTGTGGTCGACGCTGGTCGGGCTGGGCGAGACCGGCATGCTCGTCTCGATGCTGCTTGGGTACGGGCTTGCGTTTATCGGCATCGGCCTGTTCATCCAGGGATGGCGTCAGGTATACCGGGCACGCAAGGAAGACAGGCTGGTCACCGACGGACTTTATGCCTATGTCCGACATCCTCAGTACACAGGCTTGTTCGTTGCCCTGTTCGGCGAGGGCATAGTGCACTGGCCAACGCTATTCTCGGTCGGGCTGTTTCCAGTGATCGTGCTCGTCTACACCTGGCTGGCATACCGTGAGGAAGAACAGATGATCGCCCGATTCGGCGACGTTTATCGCACCTACCGGCGGCAAGTGCCCATGTTCATCCCCCGCTGGGGTCAGTGGCGACGGCTTGCGGACGCCTCGCAGGACCGCGCAGATCACCCGGGCTCCCAGTAAAGATTACGAGTAACGATTACCGGAGACAATCCCTTGCACACCATGCCTTGGCCTTGCAGCACTATTCGCGTCTCGTATAGCATTGGTTATAAGCAAGGGGCCTGGCAGCGGAAATTTGCCCTGATCCGGCGCCCTGGAAGCCCATGGCCGCTCGAAATGGAGAAGGCATGATGAGTGCATTGGAGCAATACGGTCTGCTGCTGGGCCTGGCGATCGGCACCGGCGGCGTCGTTCTGAGCCTGTACGGCCTTGCCCGCGCGTTGGGGCCGACACGCCGGGAGCCGGGCAAGGATGTGCCGGCAAGTTCCGGTGTGCTGTCGCGGGATCCGGTGTGGGGCCGTTATCATGCGCGCTATTACGGTTACGCGCTGCTGTTTCTGGCCTTCGATATGGAAATGGCGTTCATGTATCCATGGGCGGTTGTGTACAAGGAAGTCGGGCTGGTTGCCCTGCTTGATATGGGCGTGTTTCTGGCCATTCTCTTCCTCGGCCTGCTCTATGGATGGAGCCAGGGCGCTCTGAGGCGGCAATGACTTCTGCGCCGGTAATGACCGACACGGGCGCACGGCGGCGACAGAAGCGATTCGCGGTGCTGCAGAAGTGGATCTCCCGCGCCCTCGCGCGCAGCCTGAGCTGCCTGATCGTCCCGGGGCCGGAAGTGGCCCTGGCGCATGGTCTGGATGTGACGGCGGCCGGCCTGCGCATCACCGGGACGCCTCGCGATGCAGGCGTGCTACTGATTGTCGGCGACCTTCCAGAGAAAATGACCGAAGCTGCGGCAGTGCTCTACGCCCAGATGCCCCGTCCGCGCGCCATTCTTGTGCTGGGCGGCCAAATACCCTCCTCCCTGCCGGATGCAGATGCGGTGGCGGATCTTTCTCAAGAAGCGCTGACAGAAGCGACTGAGCGGCTGAGGCGTGCACTGGCGGAGAGTGCCTTTGCCGCTTCGACGGAGGATTTCGATGCCGCAGTCCTGAATGCCAGGATCGAGTATGTCTGCCCCATGCATCCGGAAGTCGTCCAGGATGAGCCGGGCAGTTGCCCCAAATGCGGCATGGACCTGGTGGCGCGCGATGCCGGAGATGACAGCGGCGCTGGAGACATGATTCCGGAGCACGGCCACGATCATGAGCACCACCATGATCATGAACATCACCACGGGGGAGCCCCCGGGCACTCGGAACATGATCATTCCGGTCACGATCATGCGGGGCACGACAATGGAGGCAACGAACATTCGGGGCACGACCATGATGCCATGGGGTTCATGTCCATGGTTGAAGTGACCAGGGACCTGCCCCGTAGCGCCGACGGGCTGGCAATGGACTGGATTGAGGTGCCGTTCGGTCCGGTTTTTCCCGGTTTGCCTGGCGGGCTGAAGTTGACGCTGACGCTCGACGGTGACGGAGTGACTGAAGGGCGTGCCAGAACGCTGGTGGGCATGGCCAACGGTGATGACGGCAATGGACAACTGAAAGCCGAGACTTTCGTCGAGCGTCTGGCGTCGGCCACGCCGCTGGCGCCCGTGAGCTACCGCCTGCTTGCCTGCCTGGCAATCGAGCGGGCGGCCGGGGTGGAGGATGACCCGGCAACCGCCCGGGCCCGCGCCGGCGCACTCGAGCGTGAGCGCATCGCCAGTCACCTGGGATGGCTGGCCCAGTCGGGGCGTCAGCTCGGCTTCGCCTGGCTGACGGATCGTGCTTCGACCCTGCAACTGGGCATCCAGAATGCCAGTCAGGAAAAGCTTATTGAACTGGAGCCGGCGCTACAGGCATTGGCCAACCGTCTCGGGCGAACGCCGTTGCTCAAGGCGCGATTGAAGGGGACCGGCGTTCTGCCAGCGGGTTCTTCCGGCCTGCGTGGGCCGGTGGCGGTTGCCGCCGACGAAGCCGGAGATGCCTGGGCACGCCTGTGGCAGCGTCTGGCCGAGAGCACGGCAAGCCTCGATGTCATCAAGTCGACCGGCGAGCTGGGCCTGCCGGCCCTTCGAAACATCGGCCATGCATCCGGTATCGGCGAGGCGACCGTGGAAACCCCGCGCGGCCTGGCTCAACTGAATCTGAAACTGGAGCACGGCCGGGTGAAATCATACAAGCTGGATACCGCCTGCAGTCACCATATCGGCCTGGTTGCAGAACTTGTCGAAGGCCGGGAGCTGGGCGATGCACTGGTGGCGGTTGGCTCACTGGACTTGTCGCCGTGGGAGGTGCTTTCGTGACCCTTGCCATCGTCTTGCTTGCCTTACTTGCCAGCGTCTGGCTGCTTGCCGTGACCGAAGGCTGGACGACAACCGGCCGCCTGCGTCCGGCCGCGCCTCTGCTTAGCGGCTTGGCGCATCTGGGTCGTGAATCCATTGTACCGCGCACGCCGGATCGGGTCTTTTTCGAGACTGCGCCGGTGCTGTTCCTGATTGTCGCGGTGCTTGGCGCGGCGGTTCTGCCGCTGGCGCCGACTCTGGTCATCGCGGATCTGGCCACCGGTGCCCTGTTCATCAACGCGGCGCTTGCTTATGTGCTGGTTGCCGTGATCATGGCGGGTTGGGGTCCGAATGGCGCCTATGCCATGATCGGTGGCTGGCGATTCCTTGGCCAGCTCATCGCCTACGCCATGCTCATTGTCATGCCCATCACAGCGGTGGCCATGCGCGCTGAATCCCTGGTGACCACCGTGATTGTTGGCTCCCAGGGCAGTCTGTGGAACATTGTCTATCAGCCGCTTGGTTTCATGCTGTTTTTCATTGCCGCCATGGCGCTGGCGTTCCGTGCGCCGTTCGATCTGCCGATCGCAGCGGGGGAGCTGGGCGGGGGTGTGGACGCCGAATATACCGGCGTGCGCCTGGCAGTGCTGCGCCTGGCCCGGCTGACGCTGGTGGTCACGCTGGCTTCCGCGATCACGGTGTTCTACCTCGGCGGCTGGCACGGGCCGCTGCTGCCTCCCTGGGCCTGGAGCCTGATCAAGACCCTGGCCGTGGCCGTGTCGATGCTGCTGGTCGGTCGCTATCTGCCGCGAATTCGCGAGGCGGATCTGATGCGGTGGTGCTGGACCCTGGGCATTCCCCTCGCCCTGTTGAATATCATTGTTGTCGGTGTACTGGTGCTGGTGGTGCCCTGATGTACGCTCAGGCTTTTTTTGTTGCCGTTTTCGGACTGGCCGCCATCGGCTTCGGCGTGGTGGTGTTTCGGACTTCGTCCATGGTGCGTTCCGCGCTGGCACTGTTGTTCTCGCAGACCGCCGTTGGCTGCATGTTCCTGGCGATGCAGACCGAATTCCTGGGCGTGCTGCAGATCATGATGATGGCCACAGAGATGAGCATCATGGCCATTTTCATGGTGATGTTCATGATGGACCCGGGCGGCATGGGCGGCATGGACATGACCCACCAGAAGCGCTTTTCGATCGGCGCCGGAGTGGTCGCTGCCGGTGTCACGATAGTGGTCGCGTTCTGGGTTGATTGGGGACCTGTGACGGTCGAGGCGCCGGATGCCGCGATGCAGACCCGGGCGCTGGGTATGGAGCTGCTGGGGCGTTCCATGCTGATCTTCGAAACCGCCGGTGTCACCATCCTCACCGCGATGATTGCGGCCACGGCGGTGGCAATACCGGTGCAGGCTCGGGCCAATAAGGGCGAGATGGAGAGCCCGGAGTGACGGCTATTCTGATTGTGGCGCTTGTGACCGGTGCCATCCTGTTCGGCATCGGCGTCTACGGGGCGCTATCGCAGACCAACCTGGTCATGATCATGATGGGCGTCGAACTGATCCTGGCCGGTGCGCTGGTCAACCTGGTCGCCTTCTGGCGCTTTCTGCATCCCGAAATCTACGCCGGGCAGATGTTCGTGCTGGTAGTGATGACAGTCATGGCCGTCGAGATGGCCGTCGGCTTCGGCGTCGCGATTGCGCGCTTCCGGGCCAGGGGCTCGGTGGAGATGGAGGAAGCGCGGGACCTGAAAGGATGAGCCCCGTGCTGCTGCCGGTGCTGCTCCCCCTGCTCGCCGCCGCGGCCATCCTGGTGCTGCGCCGGGGCGGACCCGCGCTGGCCCTGGGCGGTGCCGTGCTCGGTCTGGGGGCGAGTCTGTGGCTTCTGGCCCGGGTTGCCGGCGGCCCGGCCGAAACGCTGCTTCTGCCCGGCCTGCCAGAAATGCCATTGCGCCTGACCGCCGAGCCGCTGACAGCGCTGCTGGCCGTGGCGGTGGCCACCGTCGGCACGTTCGTGCTGACCTACGCGGTCGGCTACATGCAGCGCGAGTCGGGCCTGCCCCGGTTCTGTGCCGTCATGTCCCTGTTCCTCGCCGCGATGCAGGCCCTGGTGCTGGCCGGCGACTGGATACTGCTGCTGGCGGCCTGGGAGCTGATCGGACTGTGCAGCTACTTGCTGATCGGCTTCTGGTTCCAGCGGCCCGAGGCCGCGGATGCCGCCGGCCGCGCCTTCCTCTACACCCGCAGCGCCGATCTGGGCCTGTACGTCGCGATATTCATCCTCATCGGGTCGACGGGCACCAGCGAAATCGCCGCTACCCTGGCAACGGACGGCGGCGCCACGGTCGCCGCCGGGCTGCTGTTGCTCATGGCCGCCATGGGCAAGTCGGCCCAGGTTCCCTTGCAGGACTGGCTGATGCGCGCCATGGCGGGCCCGACGCCGGTCTCGGCGCTGCTGCATTCGGCCACGCTGGTGGCGGCGGGCGCCATCCTGCTGATCCGTTCGGCCCCGCTGCTGAGTCCCGGTGTGTTACTCGCCATCGGACTTGTCGGCGGCATTACCACGGTGGCGGCCGGGGTTATTGCGCTTGCCGAGCGTGACCTCAAACGCCTGCTCGCCGCTTCCACTGCCAGTCAGTATGGCCTGATGCTGGTCGCGGTCGGCGCCGGGGTACCGCTGGCGGCTCTCCTGCATTTGCTCGCCCATGCCGCCATCAAGAGCACCCTGTTTCTTGCCGCCGGCGACTTCCAGCATGCCCGCGGGGGTACCGGTTTCGATCAGTTAGAGGGTGTTGGTCGCGCCAGACCCTGGGCTTTTGCCGGCTTTGCGTTGGCGGCGCTGGCACTGGCCGGTATCCCGCCACTGAGCGGGTTCTTCTCCAAGGACGCGGTAATCGCCGCCGCCCTGTCTGCGCAGGGCGCCGCCTGGCTCGGTCCCCTGGCGCTGGCCGGTACCTTGCTGACCGGCGGCTATATGGCCCGGGCCTTGCGCTTGCTGTGGCGAGGCTCCGGCGAAACCCGACCGGTTGCTGGCAGTGCCTGGATGACGGTGGGCGTTTGGGGTTTGGTGATCCCTGCCACTACCCTCGGTCTGGCCTTCGGCCCCATCGAGGCCGTTCTTGATCTGCCCGCCGTCCCGGCAGGCGCGGTGGCCGTGCTGCTTGGGCTCCTTGCCGCAGTGAGTGGCCTGGGCCTGGGCTGGCTCGCGCCGGCTCCCCGCCTGCTGGGGCCGATCTACCCGTGGGCACGACGCGGACTTGCCATTGGCGGTGGGCTTACGGTCTGGGTCGGGAGGCCGGCTATGGCCGCTGCCCGGGGGTGTGAGTGGCTGGAAGGGCGTCTGTATGCAGCCGTCCTCGATGTCGGCCGGGCCGGGCTCTCCGTGGCGCGGCTGGCGCGCGCCAGCGACGAGCGCCGCATCGATGGCATGATCTTCGCCCTGGTGGCGGGCATGCGGGCCTTGGGGGACCGCGCCCGCGCTCTGCAAAGTGGTCTGATCCACCGTGAGCTGGCCGTCAGTGTCTCGGTTGCGGCCGTGGGGCTGGTCGTGCTGCTTGTGATCTTGTAGCGTTTCTGAAGGGAATCCGATATTCATGTTGCCACTCGTATCCACCACCTTGTTCCTGCCCCTGGCCGGCGCCACCCTGCTCCTTGTCCTGCCACGACCCTCGGCACGGACCGTGCACGGCATCGGCATTGCCACCGCCTTCCTGACCCTGGCCTTCGCCGTTGCCATGTGGCTGCAGGGTGTGAGCGGTGCGGGCTTTTCCCAGGTCGAAGAGCTGCGATGGATACCGGCCATCGGTGCCGCCTACCGGGTGGGGGTCGACGGCATCAGCCTCCCGCTGGTGTTGCTGAGCGCCGTACTGTTCATGATCGCGTTCATCTACTCATCGTCGCTTCGCGAACGTCCGCGCGCCTTCGTGGCCCTGGTGCTTCTTCTGGAAACGGCGGCCATCGGTACGTTTACGGCTCTTGACGGGATTTTGTTCTACGTCTTCTTCGAGGTTTCCCTTGTCTCCATGTATTTCATGATCGCCGGGTGGGGCCATGAAGACAGGCAACCGGCAGCGCTGATGTTTTTCCTTTACACCTTGCTGGGAAGTCTGCCGCTTCTGCTTGCTATCCTCGGGCTTTACCTCGGCAGTCCCGAGCCGACCTTCGACATGCGGGCCTGGATCGAGAATCCGCCGCTGGAGGGGGCGGCGGCCATGTGGGCGTTGGTCGCCATGTTGATCACGTTCGCGGTAAAGATCCCCGCGGTGCCGCTGCACACCTGGTTGCCCGCCGCTCACGTCCAGGCACCGACCGTCGGGAGCGTCATCCTGGCCGGCATCATGCTGAAATTCGGTACCTACGGGCTGGTCCGCTTTGCCCTGCAAATGACCCCCGATGCGTTCCGTGAAGCGGGCATGGTTGTTCTGGTTCTCGGTGTCGTCAGCGCGCTCTACGGGGCTTTTGCCGCCCTGGCTCAGAGCGACCTCAAGCGCCTGGTGGCCTACACCTCAATCAATCACATGGGCTATGTGATCGTCGGTGTTGCCGTGGCGGCACTGACTCTCGACCCGTCGGTGCGCGCGGTCGCGCTGGACGGCGCCGTGTTGCAGATGTTCAGTCACGGCCTGGTTACCGGCGCCCTGTTCCTGCTCGTGGGTATGATTCAGGACCGCGCCCATACCCGCGAAATGGGCGAGTTCGGAGGTCTGCTCAAAACCGTCCCGATGCTCGGCTGGTCCTTTGTGTTGGCGGCCTTTGCGTCCCTGGGCCTGCCGGGGCTGGCGCACTTCCCGGCTGAATTCCAGATCTTTCTCGCCACCTTGAGTGCCGCGCCCGTAGCGGTTGTTGTGATTCTGGGGATTGCCATTATCGCCGGCACCTTTCTCAAGGCGCTGCGCGAGGCCTTTCTGGGCGAGCCCCGGCAGCGCTGGCAGGCCATGCCGGACCTGAGCGTGCGGGAATGGCTGGCCATCGGACCGCTGCTGGTGCTTACCGTCGCCATCGGCGTGGCACCGTCCTGGGTGCTGGACATCATTCACCTGACCACGTCGACACTGGTGCTGTAATGGGCCGTGATCTCGCACTGTTGATCCCGGAAATTGTCGTCCTTTTGACGGCTGTCGGCGCGCTGGTCGCGGAAATGCTGCGTCGGCCGCGAATCGCGCTGGCGGTCGCCGTCATCGGCCTGCTCGCCGCCACGGGGCTGACCTTGCGCCTGGTTGGTGCGGATACAACGGTGTTCGGCGGCAGCTTCCGGATCGACGAACTGAGCGTCTGGGCCAAGCTCATTCTGCTGCCGGCCACCGTGCTCTCCATGCTGCTGGCGCGAGTGGATGTGCGAGGCACCGCGCGCGAGGGCACAGTCTACAGCCTGCTGTGCTTTGCCACCTTCGGCGCCCTGGTGCTGGCCGGCGCGGGCGATTCGATGTTCCTGGTGCTGGGCACACTGTTGACCGGTCTGGCCACTTTCGCCCTGGTCGCCTATCCGGACACCGACCCGGCCACCGAAGCCGCCATGAAATACTTCGTGTTTGGTTCGGTTACCGGTGCCATCATGATTTTCGGCCTGAGCTACTGGTTCGCTGCCGGCGGCTCCACACTGCTTGCTGATCTGCGGGTGCCGGATGCCATGCCGATGGCCGTCATCATCGGGCTGGTGGCGGTCGTTATCGGGCTTGGTTACAAGGCATCTCTGGTGCCGTTTCATTTCTGGGCACCAGATGCCTACGAGGGCGGGCCGCTGTCGATAGCGGCTTACCTGTCCGTGGTGCCCAAGATCGGGGCGCTGTTCGCACTCGCGCAGGTCGTTCGCGATCTTCCCCCGGAAAGTGGCTGGACCGCCATCATCGCCGGTCTGGCCGTTCTGACCATGACCTATGGCTATCTCGCCGCGCTGGTGCAGGATAACGTCATCCGGCTGCTGGCCTACTCGTCGATCGCCCAGTCCGGCTATTTTCTGCTGGGCATCGTCGCGGTGGGCTCGAGCAGGCTCGCGTTACCGGCGACCATCCTGTTCGCCGCCGCCTATGCGGCCATGAACCTGGGCGCGTTCGCCGTTACGGCGGCAACCGGCCGTGTGCTGGACGCGTTCCGCGGGGTGGGGCGCGCGCGACCACTGACGGGAATCGCAATGGTGGTCTTCCTGCTGTCGCTGGTCGGCATCCCGCCGCTCGCCGGCTTCGTCGGCAAGTTCATGCTCTTCGCCGCCGCCATCGATGCCCGCTTCACCTGGCTGGCGGTAGTAGCGATCGCAAACAGCGTGCTCTCGCTGGCGGTGTATCTGCGCATCGTCGTGCCGATGTACCGGCCGGCCGAGGCATCAATCGCGGCACCGGGCGCTTGGCCCGGCGTCGTGGCGTTGATCGCATTCGCCGCCACGCTCGTCATCGGCCTGGCCGCCCAGTTTTTTCTGGCGGGGCCGATGGCGTGGACGCCATGAGCCAGCGCGAGTTGCTGATAGGAAGTATAGACGTGCCTATTCCGATGGAGCCGTAATTCTGCTGGTCCGGCCCGTCCTGCTACGGACACGCCGGAGCCGCAAAGCTCCGTAGCAGTGGGCGCGACGGTTGTTCATGCCATCGCTTTGTCCCCGACGAAAGGATCAGCAAGGAGTCGCATGACAGGTGTCGTACTCCTTCCCCTGTTGCTGCGCGATCTTTTCGGAGCGGTAATGTGCCCAGGACACCATGCCGATGCCACCCAGCACGAAGGCAAAGCCGACCAGATGGATCCAGTAAAATGTTTCGCCGAGAAAGACGTACGACACCAGCAGTCCACTGGCGGGCATGGCGCCCATGAACCCCGACGCCGTGCTCGCCTTGACGGCCTTCAGGCCGAGAAACCACAGCATGGTGCCAATGCCGAACGGCCCCACGCCCCACCACAACAACGCCGCCCAGTCATTCCAGCCCGGCACGGCAAAGTCGAAGCTGAGCGCCTGATAGCCGGCGGGAATGGCGAACAGGATCGCCGCGATCCAGCCCGCCAGCGGCACGAGAAGGATGGGGCGGACGTTGGTCGACACCTTCTTGGCGAACAGTGAGTACGCGGTGGCGCTGCATACCGCGCCGAATACGAGCAGACTGCCCAGCCACAATGCCCATCCCTGCGCCTGCATCGACTTGCCCGAAATGTTGATGATCAATACGCCGGCAACCGACAGGATCACCGCTACGGTCTTCCGCCAACCGAGGCGGTCGCCCAGAAACCACGCGGCCCCCAGCGCCACGGCCGCGGGGCTCAAGCTCATGACCATCGCGCCGACAACGCCGCTGACCATCTGCATGCCCGTGAGCAGAAAGAGGCTGAACCCTACCAGTCCGATCGCTCCGATACCGAGGATGTAGAGCCAGCTCGCCCGGCTGATATCGCGAAGCTCGTCTCGATACCAGATCAGGATGGGTGTGGTCAGCACGGCCGCCGCAAGCAAGCGGAGGAAGGGGGCGAGAAAGATCGGGAACGCTCCGGTCACAACTTTTGCAGTGGGTGTTCCGGTGCCGAAAAAAGCCATGCCCAACAGCAGGAAACTGAAGGCGAGAAGACTCTTCATCATCGTGGACTTTGCCGCGTTTGTGCTCTTGGTCAACGGATGACGCTCCTGTCTGCCTCATGTAGATCGTCGCTACGGCGCGACCCATGCCCAGACTCAATTTTAGCAGTTTCTGCCGATCTCCGGTCGTCAGCGCCCCTCACGCACGACAGGCCGGCTCGGGCGCGCTGGCGCTGCACGATTCCACGCCACGTGTTCATAAGCTCCGGTCCAATACATTCCGAATGTAAAGGCGAACAGGATTTCTTCGATCGGGAAGCCTGCGATGTGGAGTCCAGTCAAGACGTCATGTTTCCAGACCTGGTCGATGTAACCTGGGGCCATCAGTTCGAGACCGACGAGGAACACCACGTAATACGCGAGAAACAAGCTGCCGCCGATCCAGGTCTTCCGTTTCAGATCGGGCCGACACCAGATGCTCGCGGCCGCCCCGACCGCCATCGCGATGATGCCGGGATAGATCGCGTTCCAGGGCAACCCTACCAACACGATAAAGACGATAAACGGCGAGGCAAGCACAAGCTTGTGGTGACGATGACGGCGACGGGCTCTCTCTGCGCGCGGCAAGGGCTCAAACTGCTGGCCGGTGATGATGTTGTAGAGCACCACGCCGATGCCGCCGATCGCGAAGCAGAAAATCAGACTCTCGATATCGAATCCTGTCTGTTGCGCGAGGCTGAATAGACTGGGCGGATTCCAGTATTCGGGTACGAACAACGGCTCGGTCAGGCCGAAAGGCATCGTCGCAAGACTGGACCGCCACATCACCCTGCGATGGTGCGGATAAGCGACGAACAACGCAATCCAGGGGATCAGAAAGGTGCTGGACCAGATCAGCCATGTGTATTGAAAAGGTAGCATGGATACTCCAGGTATCAGGCGTTAGTGGTCGCTTCATTCAGATAGGCGTCCCGGACCGGGCGCAGCAGTTTGACGTCCTCCACATGCGAGCGCCACGACCCGGTCGGTCACTCCTCCGCAGTCTGTGGAGACGTGAGTTCGCCGGATAACTCCATGGCGCGGGCGACCCGACGGAAGGCAATGCTCAACGCGATGTCCCGCCAGGTCGGGAACGGCGCGGCCGCCACACGCTCCCAGGTTTGGTCGAGCCGATCGAGAACCCGACGGCGTTCATCCTTCTCGGTCCAGGCCCGCCGCTGGTGGTTCTGGACCCACTCGAAGTACGACGATATGACACCGCCGCCGTTGGCCACCAGATCGGGTACGACTGCCACGCCCCGGTCGTGCAGCCGGGCTTCGGCGGTGGGCACGGTGGGTCCGTTGGCGCCCTCGACCACCAGCTGGGCGTGCATGTTGTCGGCCACCTCGTCGGTGATCGTGCCCTCGAGTGCAGCCGGGATGGCGATGTCGCACTCCAGCGTCAATACCGACCCCTCGAACCGGTCGGCGTCGGGGTAGCTGGCCAGATCGTGGCCCGAGGCGACCCAGTCCTGAACGGCTTGCGGGTCCAGGCCGTCAGGGTCGGCAATCGCGCCGGAGATGTCGCTGAGCCCGACCACGCGGGCCCCGCGCTCGACCAACTCCAGGGCGGCATGGCGGCCGACGGCCCCGAACCCCTCGAGCGCGATGCATGCGCCGTCGAGCCGGTGACCGAGGTGCTCCCAGGCGCGCTGGACGACGTGCGCGACCCCGACGCCGGTGGAAGCGGCCCGGAACCGGCTTCCGCCCAGCAGCACCGGCTTGCCGGTCACGATGGCCGGGTCGGGCACGCCGGCCTCGGCGGCGATGCGTACCATCCAGGCCATGACCTGCGCGTCGGTACCAACGTCCGGGGCGAGCACGTCGACTTGAGAGCCGATCACGGGCAGGATCGCCAGCAGATAGCGGCGGGTAAGCTCGTGCCGCTCACGTGCGCTTAACGTAGCAGGGTCGCAGTCGATGCCGCCCTTGGCGCCGCCGAACGGCAGCCGGTGCAGCGCGGTCTTCCAAGTCATCAGCCGTGCGAGCGCGGCGGTGTCGTCGAGGTTGACACCTGGCCGGTAGCGGGTGCCGCCCTTGGCGGGACCGAGCGCGTTGGAGTGCTGCACACGGTACCCGTGCAACACGGCGGTCGAGCCGTCGTCGTATGTCAGCGGGAGTTCCACAGTGACCGACCGGGTCGCGCAGTGCAGGGCGCACACCGTGGCTTCCGGCAGTTCGAGATCGGAGGTGATCCGGTCGAAGCGGGCGTGCTCCCACGCCAGAAGGCCCTGCGGCGCCGTTCCGGCCGATTCGGAGTTGGACGTCATCATGGTCTCCTCGTGGTGAACGCATCAGCAGTGTGCGCTCCATTGTACCGGCCATTTTGCCGCTTCCCGGCAGGATCCGCATCGGCCCCGCGTTCTACGCGGCCTGGCTGATCCATGGGGCCCGAATCAGTTGAATGCCGGCCCAGATCTCCCAGACCAAAAAAATCGCCACTGCGACACGTTCCGCCAGGCCCGGCGCGAGATCAAGCCACACGCTGATCGCGAACCCCGTCAGCGCTGCCGCCGCGGCCACCGACAATACCAGCGAAACGGCCCGTTTCCGACGCCAGGCGTGCTGGCGGCCAAAGGCCGTCGAAAAAACAAACATCGCTGCAAGTTCCAGCGAAAAAGCGGCGCTGGCAGCCGCGCGGTGAATCTGCCCGCAAATGCTTGGTGCCTGATCTGGCGCGTCGACTGGAAACAACGCTGTGAGCAGGATACCGGACGCGGCCAGGCCGAACAGGGCTGTCCCCCAGGTCCGCAGCCGCCCCGGACGCAGCGCGCCGCGCAGGCCCACTGCCAGCGCCAGGTTGCCCCAACCGTGCACGAACGTCCCGACCATGAATAGCCAGCCAAACGGTTCGTTGGCCAGGTCGCTGAGATAATCGTGCGTCCAGTCAATAGGGCCGCCGGTCAGGTGGAATACAACAAGCGATGACACCCACACCGCAATCCCCGATAGCCCCAGCAACCCGAACCGGCGCACCGGCCATGAAAATGCATACTCTCTCGTCATATTCGACTCGGTCTCATGGGTGTGCCACGGTACCGGCCCCGGCTTCTTGTCTTCCGGGATGCGCCATATCCTCGCAGCGCCAGTCCATTATTCTCACTTCTCCCACCGTCGCGGCGACCACCGGAACAAAGCCCTGCGTCACCAATAAGGATCGCGCTGCCGACAACATCGCAGCGCGCCGCCAAGGCCACCAGGCATTCCAACCGATGGCACAACCCAAGGGCGCGCGCCGCACGCGTGTGGCGAACAGGGCCAGTTTAAGCTGAAGTTCTGATCGAAAAAACGGCTGTTTATTGGCAAACCCCTTGATCTTTCAAGGGGTTTCGTCGTTTTGAGCGGGGAGGTTGTCAATAATGTAGC
>PBLG01000049.1 GCA_002722315.1 Lysobacterales bacterium
GGCGGTAGAGCTCGCGGTCGTGCATGGGACTGGACTCGAATCGGGGCCAGACGGTAGCCTATCCGAAGTGTTCAACCCACACAAAACCGGGAAGAGCCTCAAAACCTAATGTCTGACCTTAGCGGCTCGGCCTTGCCGCGTCCTAAAGGGCCGAGCCAGACTGAAATTGGCTAACCACCTGCTCAGCTGCGCTTTCTTAACGCCTCTTCACGGGACGCAGAATTCGGACACCCAAACCGTGGGAAGAAATCCTACGCGAATTCGGCAGGTTTTCCTCTGGCCCAGTGGCGAACCTGGCGCTAGCCTATCTCCCAGGCCCCGAATTCCACCAGCCCGCCATGCCCATGCCCCGCATCCAACTCGTCTCGCTGGACGCCACCCCCCACTGGAGTCGTCAGGGTCAGGACTTGCATCATGCATTTGGCTTAAAATGCATGATGCAAGTCCTGACCCCAAAACTTCCCGTTACGCCGCCGCCAAGCTTTTTAGCCCAGGCTGACCCCTTCCAATCCGACACCGCCAGGCTTAGCAATAGGGCTGGGGTCGGCGTGCCTGCGATTCAGTAAATTGGTCAAGGTTTGACCAACCCGCGACCGCACTCCGTAGCACGGCTCATGAACGGCCCAGGCCGATCACTCCGCAAGTCTTTCTGCGCGCTTTCTTTTTTGAATGGATGTCCATGTTGTTTATGTGGATGTCCCCGTTGTTCCCAAGCAGATCATCCTGCTAGCATTTCTGGCGTTTTTCTTTTTGGGTGGATGTCCATCTGGTTGCCGTGGATGTCCGCGTACTTCCCTAACTCGTAAGGTCTGATAAACGAGCCACAAGCCGCTGCTCTAACTCCGCCCGCCCTTCGCCGTTATTCAGATACCTGACGTATCGGAGATGACGGAGATCGAACGGAATATCCGTTTCCGATTGTGTGATCAATATAACTTCTCGCCCTAAAGTATGCGCGATTCCCGTCTCATAAAAGACATTTGGATTTCGGCCTGTGCAATCGCATATCACCACATTTGCATGATCAATAAGTGACACAACGTCCTGGATCACTTCTGGGTTCTCCCAAATATCATCAGCGCGCCGACATATCAGCCCCACCTTTTCTGCTGCTGCTTTAATTGTATTATGCACAGGCCCGAAGTCGGCCCCAAACGGCATCATTGCTGCGACGAGTCTCGGTTCTATCCGCTCTAGTTCATCAACGTTGAATACTTTTGGCTGCTGGCGCCGTGGTTCTAGATGTCGCAATAGAACTCTAAAAAGATCAATATCTTTTATCGCCCAATGTGTGCGGTAGAATTGCGCCTCGTTGAGTTCAAGCTCTGCCCGCAACTTCATCAATTGCCTGTTGTGAATTGGGCGCACCTCTGGATCAAAGGCGTACTCTATGAGTACGTCTCGACCGCTTTTTCGCGCGCTCAGGATCCGACCGATGCGCGCGACTTCGGTTCCTGTGCCTTCTTCCATAAACACCGCTGGCATCTCGGCTAGGGCGGCCCAGTCGACCGTACCGTTAGCTTGGAATTGACTAGCGACGCTTTGCTCGGTGTGTTCGAAAAGGCGGCTGCCTGGCATCGTGCCGCTAGAGCCCTGCCACGATGATACCTTGACTAAAATGTTGTACATTATTTGTTTTCCTTCCTGCCCTATGCCGGGCGAATCGCAATCGGCATAGCGTCGTGGCTAAACGGAGTGCGCAAGCACGCCCGGTGGAGGCCCAACAGGTCCTGAACGTATCTGAGCGACTTATTATGTTTTCGGGTTAGCATCCTGAATGTCGCTCTTAAACATGTACCAGGCATTTCTCATTCTTTGTAGCTGATGATCTTTGTTCTTAACTTGGCCTGATGCTGCTTTCGCGTGGATTATTGCTTGATCTAACTTTCCTGCCGTATAGCCGCTAACGGCACTCCTCACACCGGCCGCGAGGAATTCAAGTCTCCTAACGTGGCGCTCAGCCTCCTTCTTGCTAGAGGAGAAAGCCACCTGATTGAGGAGTTTATCCAATTCCTCGAGATCTACAGTTGCCATATTATGAAACTTCACTTATGAGACATAACAGTCAAGCTGTGGGGCGCGCTGCGAAGCGCGCGTCCCTCATGAGCGCATCGTTAGCAAGTTTACTTTCTCTTTGGTCGATGCTCTTTCCATACTGCCTCCAGATCGACATCTTTTAACGCCTTTTTAGCCATTTGGAAGGCTTTTCCGGAATATCGATTGAATAGGCTTTTGCCGATTTTGATGATTTTGAAATAATCTTCCGACTCTTGAAGCTTTAGATGTTTCGCCAAAGCAAGCGCTTTCGGTTGCGTGAGCTCTAATTTCTCTGCAAACGATTTCGGCGATAGTGAATAATAATCCAGTTCATTTACCCTTTTTACCGCAAGCACAGTAGCCCCGGGCGTACCCTCAGGGACAAGATGGACTGCCTCTCCTTCTTTCTTAGTAATGCGAATATCTACATTTATGCCAGTGCCCGTGGAGGAAAGCTGAAGACTTGCAATTCCCGGAAACATATCCCTCCATGCTTTCCCCGCCTGAACATCTTTAACAAGCTTTTTAACTTCAAGATCACTCGGCTGAGAACGCACTCCCTCCAAGGAGGATTCGACAATAGCTAGCGCCTTCAATTTAGCCTTGGCTTCTAATTGCCTCCTGGTTTTTGGCTTTACAAGCTCCTTAATTTGGTTGAAGTCCGCTTCAATCATAGTATGGAGGTCTTTTGGTGGGTTAGTAGATATTGGCAGCACTCTCTCAGGAAGATGGTTTGCCAATTGTTCTCCGAGCACTCGATCAATTAGGTCTTTATACAAAGTAATCCCAGCCTGACAATAGAGGTACAGTTCTTGTTCGGTGAGCTCAACAATATCGTGCTGTGCCGCGTCGCGAAAACTGTTTATTATTTGTATTGTCAGACCTTCTTCCTCTGTCAAGCATTTAACTTCCGCATCTGTAATGCATTTGCGAACACATTTTTCGAAACCAATTGTTTCTTTTTCGTATGGCTCTCTAATTTTTCCTCCCTGGTGGAGAATTAGAGACTTGAGCAAGAGTTCAAATGCTCGATCCAATAGAATCAATACAGCTTCGTGCCTACCCCTATCCCATGGTCTATTGAAATGCTCTATTGCAAGAACTAGTGAATCTAGAGATTTTGCAAATAGGGCTTTGGGTAGTTGTTTCATTGGTCTGCTAACGCTTGGGATCAGCGGTCGATTTGGAGGCGTAAGTCGCCGGAAAAGCGGTCCGCTGAAGCCACTGATTAGACCCTTTATCGTTTTGGGAACTAATCATCAGCAAGTAGCAACCAAGATACTTTGTATACACGCCCTAGCAATATTTGAGCAATCTCTATTGGCCGGTGGGTCTTAATTTTGTCGATGATCGATCTGGCATCACGCCTCTTCGATGCTCGCGCCATTAATCCAGAGCTAAGCTCTTCAAAGTATCCCTCTGTTAATGATCGCTCCGTCAATGGCGGAAGATGGTTCTTGTCACCGCGATAAGAGCGTTCGAACCTCTTCGTTTCCGAGTGAATTGCCGGATTTTCTCCCGATGGCCCGTACGTAATGTTGTGCCGCCCTGGCCCTACGAGCCCTACCTGACGAGGATCCAATAGAATGGCATTTTCGCCAATTGCATTAGCACGCCAATGTGTTTCGAGATCCTTGCTAGAACGAAAGCAGGGGGCGCAGTAGTAGGCATCCCCTTTATTTAGCGCGAGATCGTGTAACGTAAAATGTTGGTCATTATCGACGGCAAATCTGTAATACTCACCACCGTGGTGGTCATAGAATTTGGCATTCCGGCCAGCCCTCTTGAAGGCGTACGAGGAGACCTTGTGTTGCAGAAATAT
This sequence comes from Lysobacterales bacterium, assembly GCA_002722315.1. Taxonomy (GTDB): domain Bacteria; phylum Pseudomonadota; class Gammaproteobacteria; order Xanthomonadales; family Wenzhouxiangellaceae. The sequence goes on from PBLG01000049.1 coordinate 3,860, forward strand.
AGACTTCGTAGCCCCCTTTTTCTTTAACTCAAATTCAACATCATATCCAAGATCCTTCTCAGCATTTTGAGTAGGGATGTGTGGGTGAGAAGCAAGCAATGCCGAATTAAGATGGCAGAACTCCGCATTAAAGCAGAACTCAAAGGTCCTCTCGCTGAATCCTGGTCGCATCTTCTACGTTCCCTTATTAGCCTAACGCCCTACATAAACCGCGCACAAATGCAACACCGAATTCAATTAAAAATATCCGCTGCCGCTTTCCATTCCCCGTCTTCCTTCGTCCACACCACAAGATACGAACCCTCGACGACCGTACCGTCGGCCAGGGTCGTGGTCGCCCGGCCGTAGTCGTAGGCCATGTCGCCGGACGACGAGATGAATGCGGCCTGGGGTTCCCAGGAGACCGACAGGCCTTCGGCCGCGTCGGCGGCGAGGAGGGCTCGGGTGGCTTCGATTACGCTGTCGCGACCCACGGCCGGGCTCCGGCCGGGTGCGAGGAGAACCGAGTCTTCGGCCAGGAGTTCGGCGATGCCGTCGACGTCGCCCCGGCCGTACATGTCGGACCACTTTCGCTCCAGGGCCATCAGCGTGTCGCGCTCGGCCGCCGGATCGACTTCGGCCGAACCGGTGTCGGTCTGTTTATCCGTCTCGCAGGCGCCGAGTCCGACGGCGAGCAGGACGGCAAATGCGCAACGCAGGATCGGCGTGCGCGTGAAAGGTGCAGCAGTGTATTGATTGAAACTGGTCATCCGAATAGCTCCGCTACTGCCTGCCGATACCGCCGGGGCTGCCAAGCCCTTCTTTGACTATACGGAAAATTCCGCCCGATGCCAACTCCAAGCCTGCCGACGCGAGGAAGCGGACGGCCACGTCTCACTGGCTTTTCTACTTTCTCCACGGGGATTCGTTAAGGTGAAAGCCAAGCCCATCAACGACAGGCCACCCATGAACAGACGATTCGCACTGCCCGCGCTGCTCGGAATTCTGCTCGCGTTCACCGTCCAGGCCCAGGGCGACAGGCCATTTTCGGTTGAACCCGTCACCTCGTTCGACGAGCCCTGGGCGCTGACCTTCCTGCCGGACGGCCGGATGCTGGTCACCGAGAAGAAGGGGAATCTCCGGATCGTCACGCAGGCCGGTGAGCAATCGCGACCGGTCGCAGGCTTGCCGGATGTCGATTATGGCGGCCAGGGCGGGCTGGGCGACGTGATCCTGCACCCGGACTACGCCGACAACGGGATCATCTACCTGAGCTACGCCGAGAGCGGCGTCGGCGACGTCCGCGGTGCGGCGGTCATGCGCGGCGTGCTCGAGATCGGCGAGCGCGGTGGCCGGCTCACAGACGCCGAGGTCATCTGGCGCCAGTATCCGAAGGTGCTGGACGACGGCCACTACGGCCATCGCCTCGCCTTCGACGACGAAGGCTATCTCTGGATTTCCTCCGGCGATCGACAGAAGTTCACGCCGGCCCAGGACATGCAGAGCAACATGGGCAAGATCCTGCGCCTCGAGGAGGACGGTTCGATTCCGTCGGACAATCCCTTCGTGAACTACCGCGAAGAGGAACCCCTGGTCGATGGCGTCGGCCCTTACGACGAGATCTGGACCCTGGGCCATCGCAACCCGCTGGGGATGACCTTCGATGCCGACGGGCAGCTCTGGGTAATCGAGATGGGCCCGGCCGGCGGCGACGAGCTGAACCGCATCGTGCGGGGCGCGAACTACGGTTATCCAGTGGTCTCCAACGGCGATCACTACGACGGGCGCGAGATGCCGGATCACGACACCCGCCCGGAGTTCACCGAGCCCGTGATCACCTGGACGCCGGTCATCTCTCCGGGCGACCTGATGATCTACGGTGGCGAGCTTTTCGAGGACTGGGCCGGCGACGCCTTCGCGGCCGGTCTGTCGTCCCAGGCGATCGTTCGGATTGGGTTCGACGGCGACGGTGCCGCCGAGCTCGAGCGCTATGACATGGGCGCGCGCATCCGCAGCATCGAGGAGGCGCCCGACGGCAGCGTCTGGGTGCTCGAGGACGAGCGCGGCGAGAGCCAGGGACGGCTGTTGAAGCTCACGCCTCGGGACTAAGCCCGCCTTATTCACCACCCTTCCTACTGCGGCCCCGTCAGGCCCGCGTCTGTGGCGTTTTGCTCGGTCGCGCATCCTCACCGGACGGACGAGTACGTCTCCGGTGCGCTCGGTCGCGAAACGCCACAGCCACTGGGCCTGACGGCCCCTCGCGACGGAAGCGTGGTGAATAAGGCGGGCTAAGCGGACAAAAATTTGACAGGCGCAGTTCAATGGGCTTCGAGGCCCATCCTTTTCCGAGTCAGCGCGCCAGTCGCTCCGTCTGTATTCCTTACCGCGCCGGGGTCGGCCAATAACGAACGTCGGCAAGGCCTTCGAAATCGGCGTCCTGCGTCCAGACGACTGCTCGTGCGCGTTGTGCCGTCGCGTAGATGACGCTGTCAGCCAGAGGCAGCTTGTGCCGCAGACCCAGGTCGGCGGCGTGAATTGCCAGCGCGGCGTCGAGTTCGACAACCCGGCCTTGCTGCATCACAGCCGCGTACTGCAGCGCGGTCGCCTCATCGCGTTGCCGAGCGATGCGCTTGAACACCTCCAGCAACGTGATCGACGGCACCACCAGGGCGGAAGTGTCCTCGATCGCATTGGCGAAGTGTTCGGCATTCGGGCCGCCGGCAAAGTATTCCAGCCAGGCCGACGAATCAACAACGTTTGTCAGGCTTTCAGACACGATCCGCATCGCGCGGTACGCGCGTGTCCAGACCCGGCAATGATCCGCGCAGACTGCTTGCACTCCGCAAGGGAATCAGCTCGATCCGATCACCGAACTGCACGACCTGCAGCCGGGTGCCCGGCTTCAGGTCCATTGCCTCGCGCACCTTGCGCGGAATGACGACCTGGTATTTGGGAGAAATCTTGATGGTTTCCATCGGCTTGTCCGTTCGATCGATCGTATTTTTGTTTTACGATAATAGCATCGATAGCAGATCACGCAATCCAGGGATTGACGACCGGAACGCCAGCGGCTTCGAACGGGCTTGTATCGCGGGTTGCCACGATCAGTCCATGAGTTGCGGCGATTGCGGCGATGTAGCCGTCGGCTGCCGCGATTGCAAGGCCGGCGGCTCGCGCTTGCGAGAACAACCTGCCGTAAGCCGGGGTGCACGATACGTCGAACGGAAGAACACGCCCGACGAACAGGGCCAGAACCTTGTTTTCCAGATTCCCGGACAGGCCGCTTCGTTTCCTTCCCGCCGGCAGCAAGGCGACGCCGGCCCGCAATTCGGCCACGGTGATCGCCGACAGGTAAAGCGTTTCCAGCGGCTGCGCGTTGATCCATTCAACAACGTGTGAATCGGGCTCGCGGCGAAGCGGCTCCGATACGACGTTGGTATCGAGCAGGATCACTCAAATTCAACCGTGCGCGCAGGGTGCTTGTCGCGCACCTGGTCGAAGACCGCGAACTCTTCGTCGGTCAGTCGCGCCTGGCGTCCAAGCTCGGCCAGCAGCGATCCCAGCTTCACGCGCCCCTCCGGGACCATGACCGATTCCAGGATGGCCCGCACTTCCGCTTCCATGCTGCGACCGTGTTTTGTGGCGCGCGCTCTCAGGGCACGGTGAACCTCATCGGGCAGGTTGCGTACAGTCAGCATCGCCATCGTCGTCTTCTCAAGCGCAAATGTGCATGCATTATAGCTTTATGCATGCATTTGATCAAGCGGAGAGAGGATTTTGGTGCGCCGTTCCACCGCCCATACCGCTGCCCCTCCTACCCCTTCCTCGCAAACGCAGCCGGGCTTTCTTCGAAGCGCTCGCGGAACCGTCTCGAGAACGCCGAGACGCTTGCAAATCCCACCGCGTCGGCGACTTCGGCGACGTTGCCGGCGCGTTCGCGCAGCAGGGCGGCGGCGCGCTGCAGGCGCATTTCGCGCAGGTCTTCGTCGGGCGAGCGGCCGGCGGCGGCCTTGAACTTGCGGAACAGCGTGGTGCGGTCCATGTGCAGCAGGTCGGCCCAGTCGCGCACCGAGAAGCCGGGTTCGGCGAGGTGGTCGGCGAGCACTTCCCGGGCGCGGGCGACGAAGGGATCTTCTCGGTTTGCGGCTTCGTCATCGAGCGCGGACGGCGCGGCTTCGGGTGCGGCGGCGAGGCGTTCGCGCAGCCGGCGCCTGGAGGCGATCAGCCCGGCCAGGCGGGCGGCCAGTTCGGCGCTGTCGAAGGGTTTTGCCAGGTAGTCGTCGGCGCCGGCCTGCATCCCGCGCACGACCGCATCCGGGCCGCCGCGGGCGGTAAGCATGAGCACCGGGATGAAGTCGGTTTCGGAATCTGACTTGATCGCCTGGGTCATTTCCAGGCCGTCCATCACCGGCATCATGCCGTCCGTGACGACCACATCGGGCAGGCATTCGCGCACCTTCTCCAGGCCCTCGCGGCCGTCGCCGGCCTCGACGATGCGGTAGGCGCGGCCCAGCCGCATGCGCAGGAAGCCGCGGAGCTCGGCGTTGTCATCGACGATGAGCACGGTGGGCCAGTCGCCGGCGACCTCACCCGGCGGCGCCGATTCTTCGGGCGCCGATGCCTCGGGCGTTTCCTGCATTACCGAGGCAGGCACTCCGGGTTCATCGCCGGCGCCTGAAGCGACGCCGGCACCCGGGGTTGTCGAAGCGCCGGGCAGCCGAAGCTCGAAGCAGGCGCCCTCGCCCGGCCGGCTTTCGACGCTCACCCGGCCGCCGTGCATTTCGACCAGCTCGCGCACCAGCGCCAGCCCGATGCCGGAGCCGCCCACGGCGGTGGATTCGGCCTGCTGGTAGCGCTCGAATATGCGCGCCTGGTCGGCCGGGTCGATGCCGGGGCCCTGGTCGATCACCGCGATCCCCGGCCCGTCTGCGTGGCGCGTCAGCCGTACCTGCAGTTTCGAGCCCCGGGGCGCGAACTTGAGCGCGTTGGACATGAGGTTCGACACCATGGTCGACAGGTGCTCCGGGTCGAACACGGCCGGACAGGGTTGTTCGATGCCGACCAGTTCCAGCTCGATATCGCGCGTGCGGGCCGCCAGGCGGAAGCGGCCGGCGACCGTGGAAAGTGCGGCGGCCAGGTCGGCGCGGATCGGGTTGAACGGCATCTTGCCGGCATCCAGCCTGTGCAGGTCCAGCGCCTGGCCGATCAGCGACTGCATGGCCTCGGTGTTGCGCAGCGCCATGTCGAGGTGTTCGCGCTGGTGCGGTTTAAGCGCGTTCGATTCGCGCGCCAGTTCTTCCAGCGGCGCGCGGGTGAGCGTGAGCGGTGTGCGCAGCTCGTGCGAGATATTGGCGAAGAAGGCCGCGCGGGCATCGCTGATCTCGCGGATCTCGCGCGCCTGGCGGCGGACTTCCGTGGTCCGGTCGGCGACCTGCGTCTCGAGTTCCTGCTGGCGCGCGAGCATCTGCCGCTCGCGGCGATTCCTGCCGTAGCGCGCGGCGATCCACAGCAGCAGCAGCGCGGCGGCGGCGTAGGCGGCCAGCATCGGCGCGGTACGGTACCAGGGCGGCGCGACGCTGAAACGCAGCGGCTGGGATGCAGACACCCGGCCGAGCGCGTCGCGCGCCTGGACCCGGAACACGTAGTTGCCGCCGGACAAGTTGGTGTAGTCGCGGCGGGTCTCGGCCGACCAGCGCGACCAGTGGTCGTCGAAGCCGTCCAGTCGCACCCGATATTCGTGCCTGTCGGGCTGGGCGAACGCGGCCAGCGCGTATTCGAAGCGGAGCGGCGCGTGGCTGAACGGCAGCGCATCCTCGGCCAGGTAATCGACGGCCGCCGGCCCGCCGCGCAGCCAGCGGTCCTGCTCCGGGTCGCCGGCGCGGGTGACGTACAGCGGGGCCGCGGCGGATTCGGTTTCACGGTCCGGCCATCCGAGCCGGACCAGCCCCGGCGCGCGGCCGATCCAGGCACCGCGATTGTCATGACTATCGTCCGTCTGGATGAAGTCGTTCTGGCCGATCTCGATGCCGGGCACGGGATGTTCCTGCCAGTCGAACGCTCCGGTTTCGTCGATCCAGCCGAATCGCAGCGCACCGCCGTCGCCGATGCCGGCCAGCACGCGCACGCCGTCGGGGCTGGCCACCTTGTAGACGCCCCGCGGCTCGCCCAGGGCTTCGTTATCGAAATCCGGATCGGGCTCGACGCCAGTAATGTTTCCCCCCGCGTCGAACACCGGCCGGTAGCCGCCGTCGAAGGTGCCGAGCACGAGTCGCCGGCCAAGCACGAACGGCCAGGCATAGCCTTCCGGCACGCCCTGGTCGGCACCCAGCTCGGCCACGAGCTTCAAGGCATCGGCGCCCCATTCCATCAGGAAGAACCGGCCCAGCACCGAGCCGGCCCAGACCCGGCCTTGCGAATCCTCGGCGACGTGGTGCGGGCGAATATCGATGCCCTCGACGCGGCCGCCGTCGACCCAGCGGCCGTTCTCGCGCACCAGCACCGACAGCCCGGATTCCATTTCAGCGTAGATCACCGGACGGAAGCGCGAGCGGGTGAGTCGATAGCCGTAGTGGTCTGCCAGCACGCGCTCGGACTCGATCAGCGCGCCGGTTTCGGAGTCGTGGACAAGGCGATGCACGCCTTCGCTGCCAGCGGCGTAAAACTCGCCGTCGACCGACAGCACGTCCCAGGCCTCGATCATCGGGCTGTCCAGTGCCGTCGTCCGGCTGGTGTCGGTGGCCGCGGCATCCAGTCGGACGAGTCCGCCGCTGGTCGCCAGGACGATCCGTCCGTCGTGCTCGGTCAGCCCGCGGGCATCGGTCAGGCCGGCCGCCTCGCCCCAAGTGCGCAATGGCGCATCCAACGCGACGCGGGTAATGACGCCCTGCTGCGGCAACCAGACCCCGCCCTGCCCGTCCTCGGCCAGGCCGTTGATCACGTCCATCGGCAGGCCGTTGTTGCTGCTGACGTGTTCGATCAGCGCGCCGTCGGCGGCCAGGTGCAGCAGGCCGGCGTGGCGGGTGGCAAGCAGGATCGTGCCATCGTCGCGACGATGGACAAGATAGGGCCAGGCGGTGGTGATGTCGATGCCGGTTCCGGGCGCGACCTCGAACGGTTCGGGCGCGCCTTCGCCCAGCCAGAAAAGGCCGTGGTCGTAGGTACCGTACAGCATCCGGCCGTCGGGCCACGGGTACAGGAACGTCATCCGCTGGCCCCGCTCGCCGAGCGAGTCCCAGCGCCAGCGATCGAGCGGCGGGGGTGGATTCTCGTCGGTCCAGCCAAATGCCGTGACATCGTGCAGGCGTTGACGGACGACGATAAGAACGCGACCGTCGATGGCCACCATCCGGCGGAAGATGCCGCCCCAGTTGGGCTGCTGCTGCAGTTCATGACCGTCCCAGCGGAACAGCATGGGGATCGACTGGAAATAGATCGCGCCGCCCGCCTCGGCAATGCCGCGTATGTCGCCGAACTCGCGCTCGGCCTCGGGAAGGCGGTCGCTGATCGAGTGATAGACCATCGCGCCGTCGGGCTCGCGCTGGAAGTAGCCGAACTGGTTCGACGAACCGATCCAGATTCGTGCCGGTTCATCGGTTCGTTGCTGGATGTGCATCACGCGGACGCGCGAGTTGTTCGGCGTGTCGTGCCGGGTCCAGCGCACCCCGTCGTATTCCAGCAGCCCCATGCCGCCGCCGACGTAGATCAGCCCGTCGGGCCCGAGTGCGGCGCCCCAGTTCTGCACGTTGCTGTTGTACTCGGCCATCGAGAACGTGCGCACCGGTGGCTCGCCGGGGGGCGCCTCAGCCATGCCGGCTGGTGCCGCCGTGGGCAGCAGCCAGAGCGTTGCTAACAGCATGGCCCGAATGCAGTTCAATATCTTCGTCCCCGTACGCCCGCGACGCAGGCCGTAAGAGCACTTTACTGAAAGCGCGTGCAGGATGCCATCGCCGAGTCGAAAGGAAGTTGACCGGGTCGTCGACGCGTCCGCGCGGGTCGGGGCCTTTTCCCGGCGGGCTTCAGCCGAATATCACGGACACTCGTCGAACGTCTGCCGGCCCGCTGCGACGTTCAGGTCGGCGGTGAAGCTGATGGCGGCGCCGTCGTCATCGGACACCTCGGCTTCGATCGACGCGACGAGCATTTCACCCTGGGCGGTCGGCATGTTCTCGATATTGATGGTGCCGTCGTCCACCAGGTCGAATCGCGTCCGGTCCGGCCCGGTGTAGTAGAAGTACGCGTCGGCGCCACGATCACGCGCATCGTCGCCGGAACCGACGATGGGGTGCGTGCCCGGTGCAAGGTCCCGATCAAGACGCATGTTCATGCCCTCCGGCGGTGACATTGCATACAGCTCGAACATGAAGTCCGGGTCCGAACCCTCGCCTGCCCCGCAGTAGATCGCGCCGCTCGTGTTCAGCGTGCTTTCGACATCGCCGGTCACAACGACACGAACTTCCGGCGCAGCCGACGACGCACCGTCTCCGGAGCTGCCCTCTCCGCCGCATCCGGCAAGACCAATCAATGTAATGGAAACAATGCCGGCTGTTGCAATTCGCTTTGCAATTCGTTTGATCGACATGCGTTTCCGCCTGATTGGTTTCAAAGCGACAAAGTACAGGCCGGATTCAGGCACTGTCAAATCGGGCTTTCAGTCAGCTGTCGGCTGCAGCCGGTTCGAATCCGTAGCGCTCGAGAATCGACTGGGCCTCGGGCGCGAGAATGAAATCGGCCAGGCTCTCGGCGTCTGCCGGTGCCCCGTCCAGCACGGTGAGACCGTAGTCGGCCCCGACGGCAATCCCGGCCGGAATCGATACGATCTGCAGCGAGGGCATTTCGCGACGTGCCAGCACAGCGTTGGTGCAGTAAGTCAGGAACACGTCGGCCCGATCGGAATCCATGACCCAAGCGTACTGATTGCGACCTTCCGGCGGTTTCCGGCTGGTCGGCCCGCCCGTGAGCTTCAAGGCCTTGTTCTCGAGCCGCTCGCGACTCCCCGGACGAATGGATTCGGCCTTGCCGAACAACGCCCACGCATAGTCTCCGGATGGATCCGCCCCGGGCGTCGAGGTGCCGAGCCGCACGTCGGGACGCAAGATGACCTCCAGCAGCGTATCTTCGGTGACTTCGATATCGTCCTGGGCGATGGCGCACAGCTTGTTTCGCGCGAACAGCCGCACCGGGCCGGCCCGGCCGTCCGCCTGCAGTTTCTCCGGGTGCGCCATGTTCGCCGAAGCGAACACGTGTGCGAGTTCGCCGCTCTCGATGCGCTGCCTCATCAGGCCCGAGGGCCCGAAGGACGTGCGCACTTCATGGCCTGTCGCTTCCTCGTAGGCAGCGACCACGTCGGAGAGCGAGGCCTTGAGACTGCCCGCACCATACAGCACGAGCGGTGCATCATCGTCGGCGGACACGGTCTGCGTTGCCGCAATGACGACCGCGATGAGCATGGCTTTGAATGACATTCGTATCGCTCCTTTTTTGTGGCCGGGGGCCCCGCGATGCCCGCGCCGTTGGCACGGCACGGACATCCGCGAGGCATCTCGGCGCGTTGCGGTTACTTGGCGTTGGGGAAGAACAACTGCTTGCCGTCGAGCGTGTAGCTCGCGATCGCGGCCTGCCCTTGATCGCTCAGAATCCAGTCGATGAAGGCCTGACCGGCTTCAGCTTTGACGTTCGAATGCTTTTCGGGATTCACCAGGATGATGCCGTACTGGTTGAACAACTCCGAATCGCCTTCGACGAGAATCTCGTGGTCGCCCTTGTTCTGGAAACTGATCCAGGTGCCCCGGTCGGTCATCGTGTAACCGCCCATGCCAACGGCTGCGTTCAGGGTCGCGCCCATACCCGACCCGGTTTCGCGATACCAGGTGCCGCTGGCTTCGTCAGGGTCGATGTCGGTGGCCAGCCACAGCGCCGTCTCCTTCTTGTGGGTACCGGAGTTGTCGCCCCGCGAAACAAACACGGCTCCCGCCTCGCCGATCTTCTCCAGCGCGGCGACCGCGCTTTCCATTCCCTCGATGCCGGCCGCATCCGCGGATGGACCGACGATGACGAAATCGTTGTACATGACGTCGAAGCGCTCGACCCCGTGGCCCTCGGCAACGAACTGCTCCTCGGCCGGCCTGGCGTGGACCAGCAGGACGTCGCCGTCGCCGTTCGCGGCATTCTTGATGGCCTGACCGGTGCCGACGGCAACAACGTTGACGATAATGCCGGTCTGGTCTTGGAACATCGGCAGGATGGCGTCGTATAGACCCGAGTTGGCCGTCGAAGTCGTCGACTGCAGGATGATCGATTCATCGGCCAGCACCGGCGACGCGGCCAGCGCTGCAGCGAGGCACGACATGGACAGGAATCGGGTGAGTCTGTTCTTGAGCATGAGTTTCTCCTCTTGCTGGTTGAGTGGGTTCAATCGAGGATCAGTTTCCCGGACAGGTACTGCCGGGCCTGTCGGGAGTCCGGCTGGTCAAAGAACCGTTCTGCCGGCGTGTGCTCGACGAGGCGGCCCCTGTTCAGGAAAACGATGTCGTCGGCCAGGCGACGGGCCTGGCCGAGATCATGGGTTACGAAGATGACCTTGGCACCGCGCTCGTGCGCCCGCTTGACGATGGATTCGATCGAGGCGGTGGCTGCCGGATCGAGGCTGGCGGTCGGCTCGTCCATGAACAGCACCGCCGGCTTCAGCGCAAGCGCGCGGGCCAGCGCAAGGCGTTGCTGCTCACCGCCGGAGAGCTGTCTCGCCGGCTGGTCCGCCAACTGTTCGAGACCGACCTCGGCCAACAGCGAGTCCACCGCTTCCAGCGTCGCCTTCCCCCGCAGCCTGAGCACGAAGCGAATGTTGGCGCCTACAGACCGGCGCAACAGCACCGGGCGCTGGAACACCATGGCCTGCCGTACCCGCATGCGTTCATCCAGGCGCTTTCCATCCCAAAGAATTTCCCCGGCTGCGGGTTCCAGCAGGCCGTGCATCAGCCGTAGCAGCAGGCTCTTGCCGGCCCCGTTCGGTCCCAGCACGACCGTCAGGCTGGACTTCGGCAGTGCCAGGTCGATCCCGTCGATCCGGTTCGCGCCCCCGGCACGGTAGACCAGTCCGCGGACCTCGCCGCCGATCCTGGGCTTGGATGCGTCTGGCGCTGGTGTCGTCATCGTCGCGGACTCAGGCGTAGGCATAGCGGCTGGCCGTCATTCGAAGCATCATCACGGCGGCGTTGACCGAGAGCGCGATCGTGAGCAGCACCAGGCCCAGCGCCAGGGCCAGCGCGAGATTGCCCTTGGATGTCTCGAGCGCGATGGCCGTCGTCATTACCCGGGTGAGGTGATCGATGTTGCCGCCGACGATGATCACGGCACCGACCTCGGCCACTGCCCGACCGAATCCGGCAAGCCCCACCGTCAGCAGGCTGTAGCGCGCGTCCCAGAGCAGGGCGCTCATCGCCTGACGACGAGTCATGCACAAGGACCGGAATTGCTCGGCGTATTCGCTATAGAGCTGCTCGACGACTTCCCTGCACAGGGCTGCGACGATGGGGGTGATCAGTACCGTCTGCGCGATAATCATCGCGGTTGGCGTGTACAGCAGCTGAAACCATCCGAGGGGACCCGCGTTGGATAGCATGAGGTAGATCAGCAACCCGACCACGACCGGCGGGAGGCCCATCAGCGCGTTGAGCAGGATGATCAACGCCGGCCGCCCGGGAAAGCGCGCGATTGCCAGTGCAGCGCCCAGCGGCAGACCGATGAGACAGGAAAACGCCACCGCCGTCAGGCTGACCCGCAGAGACAGCACAATGATCTCGAGCAGATCCGGATCTGCGGTCAGTACAAGCTGGAATGCCAGCCGAAAGGCTTCGCCGAAGTCCTGCATCAGGGTTGCATCCAGTCAGCGGAAGAAGAGCGGTAGACTGCGCCTGGGATTCGATCAACGCCCGGCCCGCAAAAAGCATCGGCCGGCCGAAGGAATGGGCGCGCTTGCCTGGCTCTGAAAAGCATCGGCACATCAACAGGCATACCGAACGCACGGGTGCCAAAGAGGTCACGGTCAGGGTATCGCGACCGGCACCCGGACCCGGAGCCGGACAGCGCTGGATCGGTGAGGTGTCCGGCGCGTTCGCCGACCTGGGCACTTTTCTTCCGCTGGTACTCGGCGCCTTTGCCGTTCAGAGCCTCGACCCCTCGGGCGTATTGACCGGCTTCGGCATTTCCGCACTCGTCGTGGCGATCGTCTACCGGCGCCCGATCCCGGTGCAGCCCATGAAAGCAGTGGCCGCGCTCGTCATCGCCGGCGGGCTCGGAGCAATCGAGCTGGCTGCCGCCGGAGTGTTGCTGGGATTTACGCTGCTTGTGCTGGGCACGACCGGAATGGCCGGCCGACTGGCCCGGCTCGTGCCGAAGACCGTGCAGGACGGGATTCAGTTGGGCGTCGGGCTTTACCTGGTACTTGCCGGACTGGCGCTGGCCGCCGACGCGAAACTGATCGCCCTCATCGCGCTCGGGGTCCTGCTTCTGTTCTACTGGACGCGCTTCCGACCCTTCGCAGCGCTTCTGGTCGTGGTCGGTGCGGCCGCCCTGGGAATGAGCCGAACCGATGGGTTGCCGGAAGCGCTGGCATTCGGGCTGTGGCTTCCGGACTTCCGGTGGCCGGACCTCGCCAGCTTTCGGTCCGCCGGTCAGTCGATCTTCCTCCCACAGCTTGCGCTGACCATCACCAACGCGATCCTGGTCACGGCCGTGGTGGCCGCAAAATATTTTCCGCAGGATCGAGACCGCATCAGCCCCGACCGGCTGGCGGTGAGTACCGGAGGACTTAACCTGTTGCTCGCCCCGTTCGGTGCGTTTCCGATGTGTCATGGCGCCGGCGGGCTCGTGGTTCAGCATCGGTTCGGCGCCCGCACCGGGTGGGCGCCGGCGATCTTCGGCGCATCGTGCCTGGCCCTGGGGCTTTCGCTGGGACCGGGCGCGCTCGAACTGCTGTCGCTGATTCCGATGTCCGCCATCGGCGCGCTGCTGGTTGTCGCCGGTGCGGAGATGGCGGCCGCCAACAGCTTGCGCGAGAGAAACCCCGGCCAGCTCCTCGTGGTCGTGCTGACCGGGCTGGCATGCATCGCGTTCAACGTCGCCATCGGCCTGATCGCGGGCCTGGTTGCCGAATTCATTCGCGCAAACCTCATGCGTTGGGGGCGCTCGCATCGGTGAATGGGTGCCACCTCAGAACTTCCAGAGAAGATCGAGCTGGTAGCGGTTGTAGTCATGCGGGTTGCCGAGCTTGTCGGTTGTCGTGTCGAACCAGATGAAGCTGCCCACCCAGTTCCGGGCCAGCGCATACGTGCCCTTGATCGAGTAGCCGTCGTTGGCGGATCGGCCGCCGGCGAACGTGGCATCGATCATGCCCCCGTAGAGCGCGTCCTTTTCCACGTCATGGTAGGCCGCGGCAACCGACCACGTGCCCGGGTCGTCGACCTTGCCGTAGACGGCACCGTAGCTGTAGGCCGTGTCCTCTTCGGCGTCGCCGTTACGAGCCCAGGAGCCGAACAGGTTGAAGCCGGCGAATTTCGCACCGGCACGCAGCCGCGTCACGTTGTAGTCGAAGACCAGGTTGCCGTTGGCATCGACGGTATTGCCGTTGCAGTTGCCCTGGTAGCAGGGATTGAAGCCCTCGATGTCCTCGAAATCCTGGTAGCCGAGACTCGCGTAGAACACGTCGCCCGCGTAACCGACTTCGCCGCCCCAGACCGAGGTGTCGTCATCGCCGCCGCGCTCGTCGATCTGCAGCCAGTATCCCTTGCCGTAGAACCCGGCCGGCGCATCGAGCTGCACGGCAAGTCCCTCGGGCATGTAGTCGCTGTCGTAGAAGTAATCGACCGGCGTGCGCGACCAGGGCTGCGGCATCTTGCCGGCGGTCAGCCCAAGCTGATCCACGGGCTTCCAGTTGACGTAGGCCTGGCGCAGCGTGATGTCCTTGGCGCTTGCATCGCCGTCGAGCGTCTGGTCGCGGGAGCGCGGATTGTTGCCGCCCGTCGACAGCTCCATGCCAACGCGGGTCGTTTCGTTGACCATGGCGCTCAGCGAGAACCGGGCCCGCATGCGCTGGCGGTTCCGGTTGTCCAGGCCCTCCTCGTCGATGCCCTCGAACCGGTAACGGAAATCGCCCTTGAGCGAGATCCGGTCGGACCAGCTCGGCTTGGCCCCCGTGCCTTCGGATTCGCCGGCCGCCGGCGCCTCGGCACGCGCCGTGGTTTCGGCCTCTTTACTCTCCTGATCCCGGCGCTCGAGCTCGGCAATCCGCGCGTTGAGTGCTTCAACCTGCGCCTTCAGTTCCTCGAGCTCGGCGCTGCTCTGAGCGAAGACCGATCCCGGCAGGCCCAGCACAATGACCAGGGCAATGATGAAAATCCGGTTGTTCATGAGGCCTCTCCTCCCGTTGCTGATGCTTGTTATGTTTGATTATGCATAACTCGGGACGCGCCAGGTCCACCGACCAGCATTGATTCTTCGTGCGGTTTCACGCCCTCGTGCGACCCGAATGACAGGAATAGTAATGCATAACGGTCCGCCGGATTACTGATCGTAATCAAGCTCGGTCTCGATCCGCGCAAAAATATATTGGCATTTGTTTGCATATATGGTTCAATCGTTCGTCGAAGCGTGCAAACCTACGGGAATAGCAATGCGCGAAGGAAATTCAAGCACCCGTTTTCCCGGCTCCAGCGGCATCCGAAGCGTTGTCGCGCCGAGGCCTCTCGTCCGACAATCGGGTCGAGCCGGGTACGGTGGGCGGGCCCGCCCACCGGGCGATGCAATCCGGCGTCCGCCTGCTCATGGTCGGCAGCACGACGTCGATCGAGCACCCCGATTCGATTCGCGCTCGGTTCGACCGGACTCGATTGCTCGATGCATTGCTCGAAGCGACCCACTGTGCGAGCATGGCGATCATCGCCCCGCAGGCACCGCATAAGTCCATCGCCGCCATGAAAGTCGAACTCGAGATTCGCTGGCGCATCGGGCCGGACGAGGCCGAAGACGTCGATCCGCTGCTGTTTCGTCTGCTCGATGCCGTCCAGCAGGGCGACAATCTCCGCGCGGCCGCGCGTCGAACCGGGGTTTCCTATCGCCATGCCTGGGGGCTTCTCCGGCACTGGGAAGAACAGTTCGGCGCCGGGCTTGTTCTGCTGGAACGAGGTCGCGGCGCGAGCATCCTGCCGCTGGGGCAGCGCCTGCTGGCGGCAGCGCAGCGGGCGGGCGGCCGCCTGGCGCCCACCCTTCAGAGCCTCGCCGCCGAACTCGAGCACGACTTGATCCGAATGACCGATGCCGCTCATCCGGTCCGGATCAGCGCAAGCCACGATGTAGCGCTACAGCGTCTCGTCGGGCGGCTCAACGAGCAGGCACCGCCGCGCTTCAACCTGCAGCACCGGGGCAGCGTCGAGAGCCTGCGTCATCTTGCGGCCGGCCGCTGCGAGATCGCCGGATTCCATGTGCCCACGGAACCGACGATGGAGCACATTCACGCCGAATTTCGAAGACTTGCGCCGGCAGGCCAGTTCGAGATCGTCCACTTCGCGTGCCGCCGGCAGGGGCTGATCCTGCCCCGCGACAATCCGGATCGGGTCCGTGGGCTCACGGATCTGGCCGAGCGCCGGTTGCCATTCGTCAATCGGCAGCCCGGCTCCGGGACTCGGCTGCTGTTCGATGCGCTGCTGGGCGACGAGGGCATCGCAGCGGACCGGATCGTGGGCTACGAGTGCGAGGAATTCACCCACCAGGCGGTGGCTGCAATGGTGGCCAGCGAACGGGCTCGCGTCGGTTTCGGCATCGCCAATGCCGCTTCGGACTTCGGCCTGCACTTCATTCCGCTGGCCACGGAGGATTACCTGCTGGCCTGGCCGCGAAGTGCGATCGGCTCGGACTGGCATGACGCGCTCAAGCGTATCCTTGCCGACCACGAGGCCATGGCCGCACTGGGCCAACTCCCCGGCTATGACTTCCAGGCCGCCGGCGAAGCGGGTTCCCTGGCCAGACGCTGACCGTCTGCCGCATCAGCCATGGATTGACCGCAGCGCACGAGAACCCTGCCCGATTCAGTGCTTGCAGCACCTGAGCGAAAACAGGCGCGGAAAAATCGCACCTGCTTTCAGGACATGGCTGTCTCGGTTTGTTTTCGTGGAAAAAACTGATAATTCACACTGACCCCGTTTTTAGATAATTCACACTGACCCCGTTTCAACAAGGGTCGCTTGCGCGCATCTCCCGGGTGCCGCACAATCTGGAGTGATGCTTGGAAATCCGGCTTTATGACTGACGGCAACGGTGCCGCCCGCAGCGCTGCACCGCGGCGAATGATGGGCATGCTTACCGGAATCGCGGCGCTCACGCTGTTGTTGAGCGGCGGCGTGGCTGCTTGCGAGACGCCCCTTTCCCAGTGGCAACTCACGCACTACACCAGCGAGGACGGGCTGCCGCTGGATACCGTGTATGCCTCGGCTCAGGACGACGCCGGATTTCTCTGGATCGGCAGCGAAGACGGACTGGCCCGATTCAACGGCCGGACATTCGAGCGGGTGGGCTTTTCCGCGGCGATCGACTACGCCAGCGAGCATGTCGAAGCGCTTCTGCCGGACGGCGACCGACACCTTCTGGTCGCGACCAGCGCGGGCGGCATTGCCCGGGTCAGGACGACTACGCCCTTTCGGCCCGAGCCCGTGCTGCGGGGCAGTTTCCGCGTCTACGACATGGCCGCGATGGACGACGGCCGGATCCTGGCCGCCACGCACGGATCGGGTGTTCTGATCGTCGACACCGACACCGGGGCGTTTTCCGAACCCCTGGCCGGTCGCGCCGGATCATCCGTCTACAGCATTGCACCGAGATCCGCCGGCGGTTGGTGGGTCGGCTACGGGGGCCAGGGCGTCCAGTGGTTCGACGGCACGCGCTTTCACGATTTGCCCGGCTCGGAGGTCCTGGGCCGGCTTCACGTCAATACCGTGATCGAGACGGATGACGAGGTCCTCTGGATCGGTGCCCGCACCGGCCTTTACCGTGCCGAATCAGGCCGGATTGAACAGTACGACGAACAGGCAGGACTGCCGGAAGATGCTTTCGTGCAGTCGCTGATGATCGACCGAAGCAGCCGACTCTGGGTTGGTCTGGACAACGGCGGGGTGGCGCGTCACTGCGCCGGCCGGTTCGACTACCTCGTCGGCACGGGCGGGCTGGCGCAGGCGCGTATCAATCACCTTGCCGAGGATGCGGAAGGCAACGTCTGGGTGTCGACCGGCGGCAGCGGGCTGATCCAGATGCGCCAGGGCCTGGCCCGGCCACTGACGGAGAAACAGGGACTGCCCGACTTCCCCGTACTGCCGATCGTGCAGGGGGCGGACGGCGCGATGTGGTTCGGGACCTTCGGCGGCGGCGTTGCACGCCGGATGAATGGCCGGGTCGAGACCCTGAGCGTCGCCGAGGGACTCGTTTCCGACCAGGTCCTGTCGCTGTGGCCGGACGGCGAACGGGTCTGGGTCGGCACTCGGGGCGGGCTCAGCGTGATCGAGGATGGCCGGGTGTCCAGGAACTGGACCGAGGCCGACGGCCTGCCGCATCCGACGGTCGGATCGATGGTCATGGAGGGCGAGCGGCTCTGGCTGGGCACGGTCGAGGGCCTTGCCGAAATGACGGAGCAGGGCTTCCGTCGCTGGCAACCGGAAGGCGGGTTCGGCGGGTACATCGTGGGCCTGCTGGTCGATCGCGACGGCACACTCTGGATCGCGAGCGACGGTGGCGGCGTGTTCATGCGTCGCGGCGAAGAGATCGTTCGTGCGCCTTTTGACGACCAGCTCCCGAGCCGGACGGTCACCAGCCTGTACGAATCGCATTCCGGGCTGCTCTGGGCCACGACGGCCACCGGCCTGCTGTGCTGGGATGGCACCCGGGCGACCGTCATCAGGCCGCAGCAAGGCTTGCCCGACAGCCGTTTCTTTTCGGCAACCGAAGACCACCTGGGTGGATTCTGGCTGAGCAGCAATCGTGGCGTCTTTCGCCTGCCGACCGACACGATGGAGACGCTGGCGCCGGAGCAAATAATGAATGGTGAAATCGTCCGGATCGGCAGGTCTGACGGCATGCCGCGCAGCGAAACCAACGGCGGCTTCCAGCCCGCCGTCTGGCGCGACGATCGCGGGCGGCTGTGGTACCCGACGACCGGGGGCGCGGCCATGATCGACCCGGAAGCCGTTTCAGCCCGGCAGGCGCCCCCCGCGCCGGCCATGCTTCGGGTGATCAGCGATTCCGGGCTCGTTGATGCCAGCGGCCCGGTTTCCCTGCCGCCGTGGCCCAAGCTCCTGGAGCTGACGTTCGCCAGTCCGACCTACCAGCGCGCCGAACAGCTCCAGTACCAGTACCGGCTGGTCAACTATGACGACGACTGGATGACGAATCGATCGGGCAGCACGATCTATCGACAGTTGCCCGCCGGTGATTTCCGTTTCGAGGTGCGCGCCCGCCGACCGGCGGGGCCGTATTCCGAAGCGACCGGCCTTGATCTTTCGGTTGCGCGCCACCCGCTCTACAACCCCTGGCTGTGGGGCGCCGGCGCGGTGTTTCTTGTCGCGGGCGGGCTGCTGATTCTGCTGGGCATTCACCGCCGGCGCGAGCAGCGGCGGGCGCAGGTCCTTCAGGCACAGAAGATGGAGTCGATCGGCATGCTGGCGGGCGGCCTGGCGCATGACTTCAACAACATTCTCACTGCAATCATGCACGCGACAGAAACGATTGAACACTCGTTGCCGGCCGATTCACCCCTGCAGCGCGATACCGGCCGAATCCTGGATTCAGCCGAGCGTGCAGCCGGCCTGACCCGCCAGCTACTGACGTTTGCACGACGCCAGCCCGTGCAGCCACGCTGGATCGACCTGCGTGCCGAGATCGCGTCCATGCGCGATTTCATCGATCGCCTGTTGCCGGCCCGCATCCGGATCACCTGGAAACTCGATGACTGTGGCCGATGCTTCATCGACCCGGTCCAGCTGCAGCAGGTGCTGATCAATCTCATCGTCAATGCTCGCGAGGCGATCGCCGACGAAGGCACGATCCAGGTCCGCCTCGAGCCGGTTGACGGCGGCCTTGACGATTATGGTGACAAGCTTCACGACAAGCGCCAGCTCGACCTCGATCCGCCGGCCAGTGGCATGGCAAGCCTGTCGGTTCGTGACGATGGACAAGGCATGGATCCCCGTCTGAAAACCAGGGTCTTCGAACCGTTCTTCACCACGCGCCGCGAGAGCGGTGGCAGCGGGCTGGGACTGGCGGTGTCGTATTCGATCATTCATCAGGCCGGCGGCGTGATCGATTTCGAATCCATCCAGGGCCAGGGAACCCGCTTCGTCATCCGGCTGCCGGTCGACCTGGATCATCCCGATCTCGGGGAGGCGTGCGCAGGACATCAGTAACGTTCGACCGGTTGGAACCCGCCTCATGCGGACCTTCGGCGTGCCCTGGTGTTACCGGTTTCTCGTTTTGCTGAAAAAGCCCCGCGTTTGCGGGGCTATTTCTGCGAACAAGCAAAGGTCAGCCTTTTTCGTGCTGGACGTTCCACAGGTAATCTGAATGGGACGTGCAGATGGTGCTGTACTCGTTGGCCGCGGCGTCGTTGCCATCGCCGTAAATGGTTTCGAGAATATCGGCGCGCGCCTTCAGCAGGGTCGCGTGATCCTTTGCCGTCATCGTCTGCAGGACGCGATATTCACCGCCCAGCACGTGCGAATTCCAGCCCCACGAGGTCAGCTTGCCGTCTTCCACGGCCTTGTCGAGCACCGGCGCAAAATTGGTTTCGACGATTTCCTTGGCACGCGCCTCGTCGTTCAGATTGCACACTTCGTAAACCGACAGCGCAGCCGGACCACGCGCGGTCTGCTGCGTGCTGCCGGCTTCGCTTTTCCAGATGTAGTCTTCGTGCGAACCACAAATCTGGGCGAAGCCGTCATTGGCACTGCCGGCCTCCTCGACGCGCTCGCCAATGGTCTCCTGGGCGGCGAGCAGACCTTCGACCGTGTTCGAGGTGTGGTATTGGACGCGTCGCCACTGGCCGCCGGTATGGTGGGCCAGCCAGCCCCAGGCGTTGATGGTGCCGTCTTCCACGGCCGCGTCATAGATGGGCGCGGTGTTCTTCATGACCAGTTCGTCGGCCTCGCCCTGCCGCGCGGTGTCGCAGTAAAAGTAGGTGGCGTAAATGTAGTTTTCCGCTTCTTCGGGTTCTTCCTGGGCCGACAGGCCAAGCGGTGCGGCCAGGGCCAGGATGGAAATGACGGTTGCTGCTTTCATTGTGCTGCTCTCCTGTCTCCAAGCTTTGTGAGCTGAAGAAATCTTGATGGCTGGCTATCCAGATAATTCCTTTGCCGCTCAATGACGGCAAGGATGTAAACGACTCTAGGGCGCCGCCCCGAGCAGGTCCTGACGAATAGATGATTTTTTTATGATGCCCCCTGTGATAACGTTGGAAATATGAACAAGCCCGCCAAGACCGCAACGCGGCAGCACACGCCCTTTTTCATGAACGGTGTGCTGGTCGAACCCGACGCCTTGCGGCTCAGCGGCGGCAAAACCGATTGCGGGGTCGAACCGAAGGTGATGGCGCTGCTGGTCGCCCTATCAGAACGAACGGGCCAGCTCTGGACGCGCGACGAACTTGTCGGACGCATCTGGGCCGGCGAGGCTGCGAGCGATGAGGCGCTGACGCGCATCGTCTACCTCTTGCGCAAGGCGCTGAAGGCCGTCGCTGCGGACGCGGACGCGGTCCGAACCGTGCCGAGACTCGGCTACCGGCTGGATGGCGAAGTCTGGGCGGCCGACGATAAAGCCGACGTGATGCAATCGAGAACGGCCCACTTTCCGCCTTTCTCCGTCGCTGTTCTTCCAATCGTGGATGTATCGGCGGGCGGCGACGGAAGGCTTCTCGCCGACGGCCTGACCCGCGACCTGACGATGCTCCTGGCGCGCACGCCGCAGTTCCGGGTGGCGCCGCACAGCTCGGCCGCACGCTTTTCGGCCAATGCACCCGGCATGGCCGAGATCGGGCGCGCGCTGCATGCGCGCTATCTCGTATCGGCCACGCTCGCGCGCCTCGACAACACGGTCAGCATTCGCGTCGACTTGAGTGACGCCGCCGAGGGGGTGCTGCTGTGGGCGGAGAAATACCATACCGCGTTCGACCGTTTCTTCGAGGTCGAGGAAGACGTCGTCTGCAGTATCACCACGGCGATCGCCGCCAAGGTGAACGTGACCCAGCCGGTGCGCGTTCGGCGCACCGGTCGCTTCAATCTTTCGGCTTATGAGCGGGTCCAGGCGGCAGAGGCGCTGAGGCTGAACTATGGGCGCGAAAATGCAAGGAAAATCGTTGGAATGCTGCACGAAGCGCTGGCGATCGAGCCCGCTGATCCGGTCACCCGCGCCGCGCTGGCGGTTCAGCTCAGCCAGAACGTCGTCAGCCAATGGACCGATGATCCGGCCGCGACGATATCGCAGGCGGATGACCTGATCACCGAATCACTTGCCGCCGCGCCCAACGATCCGGAGGTGCGCGCGGCAGCGGGCATCGTGGCGACGATGTTCCATAGGCCGGACCACGCGATCGCGCACCTGGAGATCGCGACCGCACGAAACCCTAACGACGCGCACGCGCTGGCCGTGCTCGGCTGGCAGCTGTGCCTGCGCCACTCAGACCCCGGCGGTATCGGCCTGATCGAAACCGCCGAAGCCCGTGCTCCGCACCACCCTCGCTTCGGCCTGTGGGCGACCTATCGCGCGACCGCCCACCTGTTCATGCTGAATTACGCCGAGGGCCTGATTGGGGCCAGGGATGCCATCGCGCGCACGCCCAACTACTATCAACCCCACCTGACCTGCGCCTGGGCGCATTCCGGGCTCGGCGACACGGCGTCCGCGAAGCGGGAAATCCAGCTTGCCCGGGAACTGGAATCCGGAAACATCCTGGAGAAATTCATCGACGAGATGTACCGGTGGTCGAAGAACTCGCCGCACTTCCGGCAAACCGGCGAGATACTTCAGATCATGGGCGAGACCGGCCAGGGCGCCTCGGAATGACCCCGACCCTCGATCCGCGACTTAGTGCCAGCGGTAGGTGAACTCGACCCCGTATTGCCGCGGCGGACTGACGGCGGCATTGGGATACGAGCCAAGCGCGGTGACCTGGGTAATGGTGCGATCGTCGTTCAGGTTGTTGACGTATAGCGCCGCATCCCAGGGGCGCCGATACGGATGCAGCGCAAACCGCAGGTCGAGTCGGTTCGCACTCCCGCCCTTGAAGGTGTTCCGGCCCTGGTTGGTCTCGAGGAAGAAAACATCGTCCTGGTAGCGATAGGCCAGTTCGAACAGTCCCTCGAAGTCCTTCCCCAGGTCCACGGCGTATTGCAGGCTGGCGAACAACGAAATCTCCGGCGCGCGAGTGAGCTCATTGCCCGCTGCATTCACCGACTCCAGCGGGATCGGCGCGCCCAGCACGAACATCAGGTCTTCCGGCACCTGCTGGGTGTCGAATTTCTCCAGCTCGGTGTCCAGGAAGGCGATATTGCCATCCAGGCGCAGCCTGTCACTGACCAGCAGGCTTCCCTCGAACTCCAGCCCCCGGACCCGGGCCGCTCCGGCGTTGTCGATGGTGACGCCGCCCGTCGGCACAGGCAGGCGAACCTGGAGGTTGGTGTAGTCGTAGCTGAATCCAGCGGCATTCAGCCGAAGCCGCCTTTGGAACAGCGTGCTCTTGACCCCGATCTCGAAGGCCTGAACTTCTTCTTCGGCGAAGGCCGGGCTCAGGCCGAACGAGATGAAGCCGCCACTCTTGAACCCTTCGCTGTAGCTGGCGTAGGTGAGCATCTTCGGCAGGAGTTCGTACTCGACTACGGCGCGCGGCGAAAAATTGTCGAAATCGGCGACGCTGGAGAAAACAGGCGGATCGACTACGGCCGCACCGCCGGGAATGCGTGACCCGGCAGGGAACGGGCCCAGGTCGATGGGCAGCGGGATGCTTTCGCCGATGGTCCAGACGGTCTGCTTGTTGTCGAAACGCTTTTCCTCGGTGCTGAAACGACCGCCGAGCGTGAGCGAGAGCCGATCGGTGAAGGCGTAGCCGGCATCGGCAAATACGGCCCAGGAGTCGAGCCGCTGTCGCGCATCGAACCTGGCCTGGGTGCCCGCCCCGAAAAGCCCCTGGAAGTTGTTGATATCGAAGACGACATCCGTGTCTTCGCCGTAGTGGTAGGCGCCCACCGTCCAGACGAAAGCATTGTCGTCGTTGCCGGACAGCCTCAGCTCCTGGGAGAGTTGCCTGGAATCGATCGCGCCGCCGTTGGTGAACAGGGTGAAGCGCGTGCTGTCGGAATCCTGCTTGCCGAGCAGCTGGTAGTCCCGATAGCCGGTGACGGCGGTCAGCGTCGCGTCGCCGAGTTTCCAGCTCAAGGTGAAAACCGCATTCGTGGCGTCGGTTTCGTTGACGCTGGGCTCGTCGAAGGAATATTCGGCGTCGTCCAGCGCTTCGTCGAGGTCGTCGCGTCGAATGAACGGCGAGGAGGGCTGGCCCGGCGCGACCGGCGCCACGTTGATGGTGGCGGGATTCGCTTCCTGGTCGCTGCGCTCGAGCATCAGTTCGGCGGTGACCTCGGTCGAGGGTTGCCAGGCCAGCGAGAGCCGGACGGTCTTGTCCTCCCTGCCGTTCACGTCCTCACCGGTGAAGGTGTTCTCGCCCCAACCGTCCACATCCGTGTAGCCGAAAGCGAGACGAGCCAGCAGGTTTTCGGTCAGCGGGCCCGAAAGGGCACCGAGCACCCGTCGTTCGCCGTGCCCGGCAAAGCGCAGTCGAAGGTAGCCTTCCGGCTCGGCGGTGGGGCGCGCGGGTTGCACCAGCAGCGCGCCTGCCGTGGCGTTGCGGCCGAACAGGCTGCCTTGGGGCCCGCGCAGGACCTGGATCGATTCGATGTCGACCAGGTCGCTGGTCGAGAAGCTCAGGCGCCCGATATACATTTCGTCCAGGTAGACGGCAACCGGTTCGTCGTTGAAAAAGTTGCCGCCACCGTTGGCGCCACCGATGCCCCGGATCGACATCGGCGCCGCGCCGTAGTTCACGCTGTTGGTGGCATACAGGTTCGGGACGAAACCGCTCAAGTCCTCGATGGACTGCACGTCGTGACGGACCAGAAACGTCTCGTCCAGCGCGGTCACCGCGATGGGGACGTCCTGGAGGTCCTCGTCTCTGCGCTGGGCCGTGACGATGATCGTCTCGAGCGCCGGCAGGTCCTCGTCGGCGGCCTGGTCATCGGTCTGGGAATGGGCCGCTCCCGGCCCGAGGGCGACTGCCAGTATCAGGGGTACCAGGGCAATGCGTCCGGCGCAGGTCGTGGATTGAAAGCTCAAGATACCCTCGAAACAGGAAGCGGCCCGGGCCGACGCCCGGGTTGGCTTCTTGACGGTGTGGATTTTACCGCAACGGCCTCTATCCATCGCCCCTGGCGCCGTCCAGGAGCCTGTCGGACTTAACGCTGATCTACTGCGGAAAAGCCGGACTGGGCCAGATTCTCCGCTCGTTATCGTTAAATAGGCTCACTATTCGCCTCAAAAGATCGAAGAATCTGACTCCAACCGGCTTTCCCTCGTAACGATCGGTCAAGTCCGACAGGCTCCTAGCGACGCAGGAAATCGATGATTCGGGATGCCCTTGATCTAGGGAACCTCTGAACAACTCTGCGCGGAGCGCGTTTCAGTCGGAAAAGCCGCAGATCGTGTGATGCGACCCGAGTGACAGTAGCCATAGCTACGGCCGAGGCTCGCAACGCGCGAGATGCGGCTTTCCCGGCGAAACCCCTACGGGACGGGCCTTTGCGGGGCCTCCGCCTTGTTTGGACTCGCTTATTTGGAGTAACCAAACCACGCTCGCCCAAGCCAAGCCGGAGTCTCCCGCAAAGGCGCCGTCGCGCCCGTGCAGAGTTGTTCAGAGGTTCCCTAGGTTGTCATCGGGGCTAACGCCGGGCCGGGTTTTCGGCCTGAAGGCGCCGTCCAGCCCATCCATGCGACGGCGGCGCCGAGGGCGAAGCCGGCGACAATCGTGATCCAGTCCGGAATCGCGGCGTAGGCGGCAAAGCCCGAGCGCACCCATTCAATGCTCGTTCCGACATACATCGTCACGGCCTGCAGGACGATGAGGCCGGCGGCCACGAGGAACGGCACGCCGGTCTTGCGATCACGCAGGTACATCGCCAGCGCAAAGACTGCGGCCATGGCCATCGAGATGACGATCGCATCCAGGATGCGCTGCGGAAAGCCGGTGCCGGTGAATACCAGGAACGGCAGGTGATCCAGCATCACGCGACTGAACGGCGACTCGAACAGCACCAGCGGCGTGGCGAGCATGTAGCCGGCGTGCAACCTGACGCTGCGGCGATTGCGCAACGCCAGGTAAAAAAGCATGAGGTAAGCGACGATCGCGAACACCATCGACAGGCCGAAGCTCGGGGTGAGGAATTGCGTGGTCGCGCTGTCGCTCGAAACGAACCTTGCCGCGGCGACGTTGATGATCATCACGAAGCCGACGATCAGGAACGGAAACAGGGCCAGACTGAGCATGCCGACCTTCTTGTGCAGCGCGTTGCGGCGGCCGTGAATCGACCAGTGCTGGAACATCAGCAGGATCACCCAGGCCATGGCCGTGAAGGCGTGCACATGAAACGCCAGCGGCACCTCGGCGATCGGCACGAAGTAGCTGCCCCAGAAACCGATGACGATGGTCAACAGCACGAAGCCGACGAAATAATTCGCGTGACGGTACGGCATGGTCGGTTTCCGGATTGTCGGGTCTGACGCGATAATACCTGAAATGAGAAACTCATCACATCTCTACCGCGCACCGGTTCGTGATGCGGCGTTCAGCCGTCGCCTGGCAACGTGCCGAACAGCCGGAAACACCGCCGACATCGAGCCCCGTTGCCGCAATCGGAGGTCTTGTGACTACGGCATCACTCGAACCCGCTGAAGAACATCACGTCGCTGGTGCCCTGGAGTTCGACGGATTTCGGCCCGTCCGGATCGTTCGACGGGATGCGGATGGTCGAGGCACGAATGCCCGGTGCCAGCGGGACGAAGCGGACACCCAGACCGCAGGTATCGCCCGGCTGGACGGTCCGCAGGCTGCACTGGTCGTCGGCCGGGGCGATCACGAAGTCGGCCGCCGACGCGCCCGCAACGACGATCGATTCGATCTCCAGCGGTCCGTCGCCGATGTTGTCGACGAACAGCGTCTGCAACCCTGAAGACTGGCCCGGCGAGACTTCGCCGAAGTCGATCGAGACACGCGACGGGACGGCCTGCGGCCGGGTCACGTTGCCTCGGAGTTCGACCTCGAATTCCGGCGCTTCGAGTTCGCCGGACACCGTCAGGCCGCCGATCTCCGGCGCGGTATCGGTGGGCACGAAGCGCAGCTCGACGCTGCACGAAGCGCCGGGCGCAAGCTCGAAGGGCGGCTGCGGGCAGTCGCCGCCGGCGAGCAGGAACGGTGCGGCGGGGTTACCGATCGAGGTCACCGTCAGCGGCAGATTGCCGGTGCTGGCGATGGTCAGCGCGCGCGGGTCGCTGAACTGTCCGGGGGCGATCGTGCCGAAATCGATCAAGGCCGGCGCCACGCTGGCCTCGGCGGCGACGCCGCGCTCGAAGGCACCGATGTCGCAGGCCGCACCACCCTGGGGACGGTCGAGGTTGCGCAGGTCGGTGGCGATGCACGGTCCGGATAAGGCGTCGACGGCCGGGCTGTCGGCGAGCGGCTCCAGCACGATGCGGCCGTTGTCCAACACCACCGCCGGTTCAAGCCGAGGATCGACGTCGACGAGGTCGCCGGCCGCCGGCGTGAAGGGGCAGCCTTCGCGATCGTCGTTGATCAGGTTGCCGCCTGCGGAGATCAGCTGATTCAGGCAGCCGCCGCCGCCGGGATTCACCGCTGTGTTTCCTGACAGGATCGTGTTCTCGAGCGTCGCCATGGGCTGACCGGAGAACTCGTCGAAGAGCGCTGCACCGATGGAGCGCGCCCGGTTGCCGGTCATCGTGACGTGCACCAGCGACAGCGTGGCCCCTTCACTGGGGTCGCTCGTAATCGCACCGCCGCTGCTCGCTTCGTTGGCCAGGAACAGGCTGTTCTCGATCACCGCTGGGCCGAAGTTGGCGATCGCTCCCCCGCTGGCACCGCCCACGCTGGCGACGTTGTTGGTGAAGGTGCTTCGCCGCACGGTCAAGGTCCCCGTGCTGTAGATCGCGCCGCCGTTCGTGGCGTCCCCGTTCTGCAGCAAGGCGTCCTCGATCAGCAGTTCGCCGTTGTTGCGGATCAAGCCCGCAACGTCGTTGACGTATTGGTCGCCAGAGAGCGTCAATCCGATCAAGGTCAGCCGCCCGCCCGGCGCGACCTCGAACAGGCGCTGCGGGCCTTCGGCAACGATTTCGCTCAGGCCAACGCCCAGTCCGATCAAGGTCAGGTCGCCGGTGACCGGCACACTGCCCTGGTCGAGCCGGAACAGGCCGTCCGGCAGAGCAATGGTTCGCGTACCGCCGAGGCCATTGGCTTCATCGATCGCTGCGCGCAAGGTGCAGCGCCCGCCCTCGTCTTCGCAGAATCCATCGCCGGGGTTGGCGTCGGCCGAATCGTCCTGCACCGGATCCACGGTCAGGTCGCCGGCGGCGACCAGCACGCGCTCCAAGGTGGCGGACACGTTCGCGTTGCGGTTGATCGGTTCGGCAAAAACGCGGGCGCGGGACGCCAACCGCGTGCCGAGCGGCAGGCCCGAATCGGCGACGGCGTTGATCGTCACCTGGCGATCGATCGGCGGTGTGCCGTCGCTGGCTCCGCGGGCAATCGGCAGCAGGTCCGGGATCGCGCAGACGCGCCTGGTGCCGTCCTCGACGCAGCTCGCGCCGCTGATGCCGAGCACGGTCAGGCGCGGATCGAGTTCGACTTCGAGCGTGACGCCGGTGGCGGGAATGCCGGCACCGCCCTCGCCCTGGAAGTTCGACAGGCCGATGACGTAGCTGACCGGTTGACCGATCGGGATCGCGCGCGGCGCGTTGCGCTCGAACACCGCCAGGTCGGTCATCGGTACGACGTCGATCGTGAACGAGTTGCAGGTCTGCGCCGGGCCGCTGTCGGTCACGCAGGTCTGGACCGAACGCTGGCCACCGGAACTGTAGACATGTCGCGCGTGGACCAGGCCTTCGCCACCGGCGTTGAAGTCCAGCAGCGGCCCGGTGATGGTGCCGTCGTTCAGGATCTCGCCCTCCGGCTCGACCGTACCGTCACCCCAGGCCACCAGCATTGTGTGCGTATCGCCCGGATCGGGATCGAACACACCGATGTTGAGCTCCCACGGGTAGCCGATGCCGGCGATGAGGTCCGCCGGATCGGTGGCCGGGGTCAGCTCGGGCGGGTCGTTGACCGGCAGCACCTCGATCGTCACCGTCTCCGGCGTCGAGATCGCGATACCGTCGCTGACCGCGAACTCGAACGTGTCGCTGCCGTTGTAGTCCGGGTTCGGAACGTAGGTCGCCGTCAGCCCGTTGATGCTGACCTGGCCGCGCGCCGGCGGGGTGATCAGCACGGCCGACAGGCTCTGCAGCGGCTCCCACGGGTAGGTATTGCCGATGTCCGGATCGCTGCCGTCGA
Organism: Lysobacterales bacterium; assembly: GCA_002722315.1. Lineage (GTDB taxonomy): Bacteria > Pseudomonadota > Gammaproteobacteria > Xanthomonadales > Wenzhouxiangellaceae. The sequence continues at coordinate 32,520 of PBLG01000049.1, forward strand.
GCAGGATACCGGTGGCCTGGTCTTCCGTGACCTGGGCGGTCAGGTCCTCGGTGGCGAACGGCAATCGCTGGTTCTGCGCGACATCGACCGTGGCCGTGGCGATGTTGCTTCGGACCAGTTCGCCGCCGACCCGCAGCCCGTCGGATGCGAACCAGTCGAAGGTGTCGAGGCCGAGGAAGTTGTTGTTCGAGCGGTATGTGACGTAGCCGGTGTCCGGGCCGGTCATCGTCACCGGGTCGGCGGCGAAGATGTGCAGGATCTCGGTGTTGACGTCGAGGACGTAGAAACTGGTCGAGTTCACCGAGACATCGTTGGCGATGCCGAACTGACCGACGTTGAAACAGTTGACCGCTTCGCAGTCCGACGCCGCCTGGCCGGCGAAGAACCCGTTGGGCGTGAAGCGCTGGACACGGTTGTTGTCCCGATCGGCGACATACAGGATGTCGTTCGGATCGATCGCGAAGCCGCGCGGGTTGCGGAACTGACCCGGATCGGCGCCGAAAGTGCTCGTCGGCGTGGCCGTGCAGGTGTTGTCCTTGCAGGCATAGCCGATGCTGCGCTGGCGGGCGACATCGCAGGCCGCCGCATCTCCCGGGGCGATATCGCCGGTGCACTTGCCGAGCCAGCCGATATAGTCGCCGGCGACGAAGGCCGCCGGACTGACGTTGCGGTCGAGGGTCGATGAAGCGAACTTGTGGATCCGGTGGCCGGCGCGATCGACGATGTAGGTGTTGTTGTGCGAGTCGACGTCCATGTCCCAGGCGTCTTCGAAATTCCGCGACAGCTCCTGCGTCGGCGGATCGACCGGGCCGAGATAGTCCAGCACATCGAACGTGCGCCCTTCGAAGTCATAGGCGTCCATTTCGCGGATTCCGGTCACGTAGACGATGCCCTGCGAGTCGATGGCGGCGTCGACCGGGTCGTTCTGCTGGGCGATGCTGGCATCGACCACGAAGGTGTCCAGCGGCCCGTTCAGCATCTGGTCGACGGTCAGCAGCCGGGTCGGGTTGCTGTCGGGGTCGAGCCAGTAAACGAACGGCTCCGGCGCGCTCGGCAGTCCGCCCGGATGGAACGACAGGCGAAGCGGTCGCTGGCTGCCGAGGTTGAGCTCGGCCTGCAGCTCTCCGTCCGGGCCCAGCCGGGCGATCCGTGCATCGTCGGTGTTGATGCCGGTCACGCTCTCGTCGTCGCAGCGCACCTTGCGGTCGATCACGAAGGTCACGCCGTCGTCGTTGGTGGTGATGTACTCGGGGAAGAACACGTAGTCCTGCGGCGGCAGCGTACCGCCGCCCAGGCAGGTCGAACTCGCATTGCCCTGGGCCTCGATCCGGAAATCCTCGACGAAGGTCGGCAGCAGCGGCGCGACGAAGAAGCCCTCGTCCGGCTGGCGGTCGATGTAGAAGTACAGTTCATCGCCGTCGACGTCGGTTGCCGTCAGCTCCACGTCGATCTCCTCGAACGAAACGCCCGCGGCGTTCGCGTCGTCGGCCACCGGCGCGTTGTTGCTTCCGGTCAGCTTGACGTTGATGGTCTGGTCGACCCAGGGCGAGGCGTTGCCGGAGGCGTCGATCGCGCGCCAGCGCACCGTCGTGACGCCGAACGGGAAGTCGGCCGGGCCGTCGAATTCGATGGTCGGTTCCAGGTCCGCGATATCAAATACCTGCGGCGAACCGGTATCGATCACCACCGGCGACGTGTTCGATTCGACCACGATCGAAGGCGGCGGCGCGATCTGCGGCGGCAGCGTGTCCTCCACCACGATGGTCTGGACCAGCGCGGACTCGTTGACGCCGCCGCCCGGGGCCGGGCCGGCGTCGCGCGCGGTCCATGTCACGGGATGATTGCCCAGCGGCAGGAAGGTCGGCAGCGGCGCGTTGACCTTCGGGGTCCGGTTGCAGGCGTCGGAGGCCACGATCGAATCGCGCAGCGCGCCGCGGAACGCCAGGGTCGACGCCCCGCCGGGTTCAAGCGCCTCGACCCGGAACGTGGCCAGCGCCGGGTCGACGAAGCCGATCAGCGGCGCGGTGACGTCGAGCACCCGCACGGCCTGGGTCTGCAGGTTGACCACGCCGGTGGGATAGCTCTCCAGAAACTCGCCCGCGACTTCCTCGCGAACGGCCTCGTAGGCCCGCTTGAGGATCTGCTTCGCGATCCCCTTTTTCGAGCCCGGCGGCGTGCCGGGCACATAGATGGGCGGCAGCGTGTCGAGCAGCTCGATCTGGGTCTCGGCGCGCCAGGTGACGGCGTGACGGCCGACCGGCAGCCGGATCGTCCGGTCGAGGTCGATCGGACACGGTCCGCCGGTATTGCTGATCGGCACGCTGCCGTCCAGCGCGCAGCCGATCGCATTGAACACGTCGTTGCTGGGGGCGCGAATGCCGAACGGGCCGATCTCGGCGACGAACTGCGGATCGGGGATTTCCTCGAGGAAGCCCGGCGGGGCCTCGCCGGGCAGCAGCATCCGGACCTCGACCGGCGTGTTGTAGTGGAACACGGTCGGCGTGCCAATCCCGCGCGAGGACGAAGTCTCGGTGAAGGTCCAGTTGCCGAGGAACTTGTAGGGCACGCCCATGAAGTCCTCGCGGCCGCCGGCGATGATCGGCTGGCTGAAGTCGTAGGCGCAGCTTGCACCGGCGTCGGTATCGACGTTCGGCGTCACTTCGATATCGCCAGGCGCCTCCAGCAGCGGCGGGCAGAACTTCAGCCCCAGGTTGGCCGCCCACGCCGGCACCTGGCCGAGCAGGTAATCCCAGGGTGGGTTGGGCACCAGTCCGAAACCGAAAGCGGCGGCGAACGGCGCGCTGAGCGCGCCGATGCAGAGCAGGTTGCTGTCGTTGTCGCTCATCCGGCCCCGGGCAAGCCGGGTCTCGAGCGCCCGGATGCGCTCGGCGCTGAGCTCCGGCGACCGGATCTGCTTCAGGTTCTCTATTGCCGTTGCCGGATCGGTCGGCGCCCCGGGCGCGCTCGCCGGTTGCGCGGACGCAATGCCGGACAGCGAAAACAACGCCAGCGCGGACAGGCAGGACCTGAAGGGTTTCCTTGACTTGGTATGCATCGAATCATCGCAATGGGGGCTATTGATGTTCTATGCGCCGGCTGGGGCATAATCGGATCACCCAGTGCCATCGTCTCGCCCATGACCGGAACCAGCGACCCGCCCCTGACCGAACTTCTGCAGCGTTCAGCGGCAGGCGACGGCGCCGCCCGCGACGAAGTCTGGCACCAGGTTCACGACCGTCTCCGAAGGCTGGCCCAGGCACGTCTGGCGAAGGAATCCGCGGCGCAGTGCCAGCCCACCGAACTCGTTCACGAGGCCTACCTGAAGCTGGCCGACCTCGAGCTCGCGCCGCGCGACCGCGAACACTTCTATGCCATTGCCGCCAACGCGATGCGCCAGGTGCTGGTCGAGCAGGCACGGGCGAGAAACCGGGCCAAGCGCGGCGGCGGTCAAGCCGCGGTCACGCTGAACAGCAGATTCGCCGACAGCGCCCCGCCGGTGGTGGACGTACTGGATATCGACCGGGCGATCCAGGCGCTGGAACGCGTCGACCCGCGAAAGGCCGAGGCCGTTGTGCTGAGCTATTTCGGCGGGCTGACCGACGACGAAGTGGCCGACATGCTGTCGGTATCGCCGGCCACGATCAAGCGCGACCTTCGAACCGCGCGCGCCTGGCTGGCCACCGCGCTGGACGCGGGTCACTGATGCAACAGGGCGACTTTCAGCAGCTGGAGCGCTGGTTCCAGCGGGCGCTGGCATGCAATGCCGAGCAAAGGGATGCGCTGGTGCGCGAACTGACCGAGCGCGACGCCGAACTGGGCAGACGGCTGGCGGCGATGCTTGCCGCCGACGACCAGGACGCCGACCCGGTGCTCGGCGCGATCGGCACGGCGGTGGAGGAGAACACCCGGCTGCCGCGCACCATCGGGCCGTTCGAGGTGATCCGGAAACTGGGCGCCGGGGGCATGGGCGTGGTGTACCTGTGTCGCAGGCCCGATCACGACTTCGACCAGCTGGTGGCTGTCAAGCGGCTGGGTGCTGCCGGCGATTCCGACTTCGCGCGCCAACGCCTGCGCATCGAGCGACGGGTACTGGCCGGCCTCAGGCACCCGAATATCGCCCAGCTGATCGACGGCGGCGAGGACGACGACGGCACGCCGTACGTCGCCATGGAATACGTCGAAGGCGAAACCATCGACCGGTTCGCCGCCCGCCAGGCGCTGGATGCGCGCGGGCGCGTCAAGCTGTTTCTTGCGCTGTGCGAGGCGCTGCAGTTCGCGCACAGAAACCTGGTGGTGCATCGCGACATCAAGGCCGCCAACGTGCAGATCGATCGCCACGGCCAGCTCAAGCTGCTCGATTTCGGCATCGCCAAGCTGCTGGGCGAGGTCGAACCGAACACCGAGGTGCCGACCGTTGCCGCCTCGATGACGCCGCATTACGCCAGCCCGGAGCAGGTCCGGGGCGAGCCGGTCGGGCCCGCGTCGGACATCTATTCCATGGGCGTGCTGCTGTACGAACTGCTGTCGGGGCGCCGGCCTTACGAGATCAATACCACCCGCGCCGCCGAGGTCGAGAGGATTGTCTGTGAGTCCGCGCCGCCGGCGCTCCCGGGTCGCGGCATGGCCGATCTCGACAGCATCGTTGCCTGCGCAATGCACAAGGACCCGGCGCGCCGCTACGCCTCCGCGGCCGAATTCGGCGCCGACCTCGGGCGATGGCTGGACGGCAGACCGGTGCACGCCCGGGCCGATTCCGCGCTGTACCGGCTGCAAAGCCTTTTCCGGCGGCATCCGTTCGGCGCCGCGACCACCGTGCTGATATCGATCCTGCTGGTCGGGTTCGGCTCGGTGATGGCGTGGCAGGCCAGCGAACTGGCGAAACAGCGCGACGCGGCCGAGACCGAGGCGCGCGTGGCCAACGAGACATCGGAGTTCCTGATCGAACTGTTTGCGGTGTCGGATCCGCGCGAGTCCAACCCGGCCGACGTGCGCGCACGCGACCTCCTGGAGCGCGCCGCCGAACGGCTGCCGGAACAGCTGGCGAGCGATCCGCTGGGCCGTGCCCGGTTGATGCACGTCATCGGGCTGGCGTTTTCCAACCTGGGCGACCAGGACCGCGGCATCGAACTGCTGTCCCAGGCGCTTCGGCTGCGAGAGCTTCACGCCGGGTCCGCGAGCGCCGAGACGGCCGACTCACTGAACCGCCTCGGCAATATCTATCGTCGATTCGGCCGGCTGGTCGAGGCCGAGCCGATGCTGGTGCGCGCGCTTCAGTGGCGCCAGGCGAACGGGCCCGTCGATCACGACCTGGCCGACTCCTACAACAACGTCGGCCTGTTGCAGAACGACCTCGGCCACTACGTCCAGGCAGAGGAGACCCTGCGCCGATCGATCGAGCTTCACCGCCGCGCCGGCGGGCCGGAAACCGAGCAGGTGACCGCGCCGCTGCACAACCTTTCGCTTTCTCTGCGGCGCCAGGGGCGGCTGGAAGAAGCGCGCGCGGCGTCGATGGAGGCGCTGGCGATCAAGCGCGCGGCCGGCGACTGGAGCCTGTCGTCGGTGGCCGTCACGCTTGCGGCCCTTGCCAATATCGAGCGCGAGCGGGGCGAACTTGCGGCCGCCCTCGCCTACTCCGAGGAAAGCCTGGCCCTGCGCGAGCAGGTATTCGGTCGCGACAACGTCATGATCGCCAGCGGCCTGGCCACGCACGCCGAAATCCTGGCCGAGCTGGATCAAGCCGGGAACGCCGAGGCGCTGCTGCGAGAAGCGCTGGCGCTGCACAACGCGGCCGGGACACTCGATGGACTCCGGGCCGCCGACTTCAGGCTGGCTCTGGGGCGACTGCTGATCGGCCAGGCGCGAATGGACGAGGCCCGCCTGGAGCTGCAGCCGGCGCTGGCCAGCGCCGCGCGCGAACTGCCCGCCGACAGTCCCGAACTCGATCGCTTCCGTGCCGCACTCGACGATGCGTCGCGCCCGGGGCGGCCCTGAGCGACGCTGCCCGGGGGCACCGTCGCATAGTCGTTCAGGCGTTCCCCGGGCCGGGCAGCGTCAGTTGGTCGCGAACTCCGGCTCGAGATCCAGCGCCTTGCGGAACATCACCAGCGCGCTACCCACCAGCAGCGTCAGGAATACCGCCAGCCCGGCGGCGAATCCCATGAAGCTCGCCGACCACGCGCCGTCGAAATAGTCGACGCGGGCGCCGCCGTCGCTCATCGGCATGAATTCCATGGCCGCCATGCCGGTGTAGTGCATGCCGCAGACCGCCAGGCCCATGACGAAGGGACTCACCAGGCGAAGCATGCCGCGCCAGTGCACCACGATTCGCAACGCAGCCGTGGCGGCGACGACCGCGATGCCGACCGAGATTGCCACCAGCATGGTGTCGTGGTGCATCATGGCTTCGGTGCGCAGCGCCTGCATGCCGAGGTAATGCATTGCGGCAACGCCAAGCCCGAATACCGTTCCGGCGCTCAACCAGGCCACGGTGCTGTCCTGCCACTTGTAGGCCACCAGGAAACCGGCACCGGCCAGGACGATCGGCAATGCCAGAGACAGCAGCGTCATTGACACGTCGTAGCTGGCCGCGAACTCCATTTCGAATGCCAGCATGCCGGTAAAGTGCATGGCCCATATGGCGCAGCCGCCGAAGACCACCGACGCCAGCGTCAGCCAGCCGAAGCGAATATTGCCTTTCTCGTCGGCGATGTAGTCGGCCACGTAGAGCGCGACGAACGCGCCCAGGACAGAAACCAGGTAAGAAAGCGCGACCACCGAGAGGTCGTGACTGTCGATGAATTGCTGCATGAAGGTCTTCCCCTTGATCGAAACGGCAGGAGTCTAGGCAGATCGGGGTGAAAGCACGTGAGCGAAACGTGGGTGGAACGTGAACGCGATCGAGGTGGACCTGTTGTATTGGCCGTGGGTCGTATGGCGGCCTTCCCGCCGGATTGTTACACTTGAAACTATTTCGGCGAAGCCCCGGTCACGTTCACCGAACCGCTTCTTGCAGCGGGCCCGACCGGCCGCCGGGCGATTGAATTCACGGAGAGAGACATGGGATTGCTGATCGACGGGAAATGGCACGACCAGTGGTACGACACTGAATCCACCGGCGGGCGCTTCAAGCGCCAGGAATCGGCGTTTAGAAGCTGGATCACGCCCGACGGCGCGGCCGGCCCCAGCGGCGAGGCGGGCTTCGAGGCCGAGCCGGACCGCTATCACCTCTACGTGGCCTATGCCTGTCCCTGGGCCCATCGGGCGCTGATTTTCCGCAAGCTCAAGGGCCTGGAGAAGATGCTGCCTTTTTCCGTGGTCAATCCGCTGATGCTGGAAAACTGCTGGAGCTTCGAGCCGGGCTACAAGGTCATCCCCGACCCGATTCACGACGCGACTTACATGCACCAGGTCTATACCGCCGCGGATCCGGAATACACCGGTCGCGTGACCGTGCCGGTGATCTGGGACAAGAAGAAGAACACCATCGTCAACAACGAATCGTCGGAAATCATCCGCATGCTGAATTCCGCATTCGACGGCATCGGCGCGGCCGAAGGCGACTACTATCCGGAAGACCTTCGCGACCGCATCGACGAAATCAACGAGACGGTCTACCACAAGGTCAACAACGGGGTCTACAAGGCCGGCTTCGCGACCACTCAGGAAGCCTACGAGGAGGCGGTCATCCCGCTGTTCGAAACGCTGGACCGGCTGGAGGAAATACTGGCCGAGAATCGCTACCTGTGCGGGTCGCGCCTGAGCGAGGCCGACTGGCGGCTGTTCACCACGCTGATCCGGTTCGACGCGGTCTACGTCGGGCACTTCAAATGCAACATCCGCCGCATCGACGACTACCCCAACCTGTCGAACTACCTGCGCGAACTCTACCAATGGCCGGGCGTTTCCGAGACGGTCGAGTTTCACGCGATCAAGCTGCACTACTACGGCAGCCACGACACCATCAATCCCAGCGGCGTGGTGCCGGTCGGCCCGGCGCTGGATTTCCATCGCCCCCACGACCGCGAGCGGCTGGGGTGAACAAGAGCCGCTAGGATTGGGGATTATGGATTGGGGAACGGCTGGTTAAAGCAAAAGCGAAAGCTGGACACGAAGAAAGGCGCAAACGTTCGGCTTGCAAGGTCTGGCATTCGTAGCCCGGGTAAGCGGAGCGCCCCCGGGGCGGGCCTTCCACGGCCACCATTCCCCGGATGCGCGCTTCGCGCTTATCCGGGCTACGAAAAGTCGAATCTGCGACCGCTGTTCCGATGGGTCGACACGCCACGAGGTCATCCCTGCCCGAGTTCCATGCCGCATACTTCGGGATTACGCTTTCGAATTGAAATGAACGGACTGCGAGATCTCTCTTGACGGTCGAGGCTGTAAAAACGAATGGGGCCGCGTCGAATCGCTTCCGGATCGTACCCAACGGCTGGACGATTCTGACGCTGCTGATCGCGGGTCTGGTCACGCTGCCGGTGCTGACGGTGCTCGGCTTCGTGTTCGTGCCGTCGCCCGAGGTCTGGGGTCACCTGCTCGAGACCGTGCTGAGCGACTACGTGTTCAACACGCTGGGGCTGATGCTGGGCGTGGGCACCGGCACCCTGGTCATCGGCGTCGGTACGGCCTGGCTGGTGGTGATGTGCCGATTCCCCGGCAAGCGCATCTTCGAATGGGCGCTGCTGTTGCCCTTGGCGGTTCCGACTTACGTGATCGCGTACGCCTACACCGACTTTCTCCAGTTCACCGGCCCGGTGCAGACGATTTTACGCGATTGGTTCGAATGGGGCCGCAACGACTACTGGTTTCCCAATATTCGATCGCTGGGCGGCGCCATTGCGGTGATGTCGCTGGTGCTCTACCCCTACGTCTACCTGCTGACCCGAGCGGCGTTCATGGAACAGTCGGTTTGCGCGCTGGAGGTCGGCCGATCGCTGGGTCGCGGGCCATGGCGGCTGTTCTCCGGCGTCGCGGTGCCGCTGGCGCGTCCAGCCATCGTTGGTGGGCTTGCGCTGGCGCTGATGGAAACGCTGAACGATTTCGGCGCGGTGCAGTTCTTCGGCGTCGATACCTTTACCACCGGCATCTACCGCACCTGGTTCGGCATGGGCGAAGCCGCCGCCGCGGCGCAGTTGGCGGCCTGCCTGCTGGTGTTCGTGATCGTGCTGCTGGTGCTCGAGCGCTGGTCGCGGCGCAGGGCGCGCTTTCACCACACCACGGCGCGCTACCGCGAACTGCCGCAGTATCGGCTGCCGCGCGGGCGCGCGCTGCTGGCCTTCGCCGCCTGCGCCCTGCCGATCCTGGTCGGTTTCGTGCTGCCGGCCCTGCTGCTGCTGGAAATGCACATCTCCGAAGGCGATCCGCAAATGGGCGAGCGCATGGCGGGTTATGCCTGGAACAGTTTCAAGCTGGCCTCGGTCACGGCCGTGGCCGCGGTCAGCCTGGCCGTCGTGATCGGCTACGGGGTGCGGATGCAGCCCGGCCGGCTCACGAACGCGGCCGCGCGCATCGCATCGGTCGGCTACGCCATCCCGGGGTCGGTGATCGCGGTCGGCATCCTGATTCCGCTGGGCTGGGCCGACCAGCGGATCAACCTGTTCGCGCGCGAGCATTTCGGATTCCTGCCGGGACTGCTGCTGACCGGCACCATGGTGGCGCTGGTCTACGCCTACGTCGTCCGCTTCCTGGCCGTATCGTTCAACAGCGTCGAGGCCAGCCTGGGCAAGATCACGCCCAACATGGATGCCGCTTCGAGGACCCTGGGCAAGACCGCCGCGCGAACACTGGCGCTGGTGCACCTGCCGGTAATGCGAAGCAGCCTGCTGGCCGCGGCCATCCTGGTATTCGTCGACGTGATGAAGGAACTGCCGGCCACCATCATTCTGCGGCCTTTCAACTTCGACACCCTGGCCGTCCGGGCCTTCGACCTGGCCTCGGACGAACGCCTGGCCCAGGCGTCGACCTCGGCGCTGAGCATCGTGGTGGTGGGAATCGTTCCGGTGATTCTGCTCAGCATTGCGATGCGGAAGTCGCGGCCGGGCAGCGGGGCCGGCACCGGCGGTTGAGCGGCACCCGCGTGCCGATTCGGAGGCCAAGGCGTTTCGCCGCCGACTGCGCCGGCTGATGCGAGTTACTTCTTGGCGCCCCAAGAAGTAACCAAGAAACGCTGCCGGGCGACGCCGCCGGCCCTACGGCTGCTGGCGCAGCCTCCGGCCCGGTTCCCTGCGCGTTTCGGTCGGGCCGGGGTCCGCCGAACTCGCTATGGTCGCTTCGCTCCC
>PBLG01000050.1 GCA_002722315.1 Lysobacterales bacterium
GGGCCATGGAGATGCCCCGAATCAATAGCCGAATATAAGCGCGCAGTCGTATCCCGATGGAAAATCGAAGTCTTGCAAACCGGGAGGGGTCCATATAAGCGGTCTCCAGGCCGCGAAGGTTTTTTGGTCGGCGCCTGGAGACGCCTCCTACGAAAGTCAGCTGATTTCGGATATGTTTGGAGACTGGCGCCGGCTTCGGGTTTCGGGAAAAGCGGGCTTCGGAGTTCCGGAAAATCCGGATCGCCGGCGTTTCATATGCAGTTTGCAAATGGCATATCATTGCCGCTGAACCTTGCGTCCCGGGCTGCCATATGGTATATGCATATGGCATATGAACGTGAGAACCCAACAAACCGTCGCGATGCGGCGTGCCGGGCGCAAGCAGTGGACGCTCAAGCCGCAGGACCTGGCGGTGGCGCTGAAGCTCTTGCTGCTGCGCGGCGAGTCGATGTCCTACGCCGACCTGGCCAAGGCGATGCGGCTTTCGCCCTACGAGGCGCATGCGGCGGTCCAGCGCCTGGCTGCCGCGCGGCTGGTGGTGGCCGGTCCGGACGGCAACGAGCTGGCGCGCGGGGCGCTGCTGGAATTCCTGGTTCACGGGGCGCGCTACGCGTTCCCGCCGGTGATCGGCGAACCGACCATCGGCGTGCCCACCGCGCACGGCGCGGCGCCGCTGGATAAGCATTTCGCCGGCAGCAGCGATTCTCCGCCGGTGTGGCCTTATTCGCAGGGCAAGCAGCGGGGCAATACGCTGCTGCCGCTCTATCCCCGGCTGCCCGAGGCCGCGCTTGCCGATTCGAATCTGCATGAATTGCTGGCGCTTTTCGATGCGCTGCGCATCGGCCGGGCGCGCGAACGCCGGATGGCGGCCGAGCTGCTGGAAGAGCGCTTTCGATGACCACGGTCGGCGTGCCGGGGGATCCCAACCTCGAAGCGGTGCAGTCGGCATTCGCGGCGCTCGGCGACTTGCGAGAATCGGTGGTACTGGTCGGCGGGTGTGCCACCGGGCTCCTCGTGACCGCTACGCGCTCGGAAATGATTCGCCCGACGCGCGACGTCGACCTGGTGGTCGAGGTCGTCTCGGCGCGCGACTTCCGGCGCGCGGAGCAGCGGTTGCGGACATGCGGATTCGTCAACGATCAATCGGCCGAGGCGCCGATCTGCCGTTGGCGCCACGGCGAGATCATCGTCGACCTCATGCCGATGACGGCCGATATCCTGGGTTTCGGGAATCGCTGGTATCCGCGCGCCGTCGAACTGGCGGATCGCGTCGCGCTGCCGGATGGACAATCGATTCGACTGGTATCGGCGCCGGTACTGCTGGTGACGAAGTTCGATGCGTTTCGCTCGCGCGGGCAAGGCGACCTGTTGTCCAGTCATGACCTGGAAGACGTCATGACCCTGATCGACGGCCGTGTCGAACTCGAAGACGAGGTTGCCGCGTCGCCCGACGATATCCGGCAAGCGATCGCCAGGGAATGCAGTGATCTTTCCGCCGACGCGAGCCTGGTCGAGGCCATGGCGGGTTTCCTGCCGGGAGACCCGGCCAGCCAGGGCCGGTTGCCGGAGCTGCGCGCGCGACTGGAGCGGTTGGCTGGGATTCAGTGATGTTGTCGGTGGGTTGGGTCGGTTTAAAACCGAATCGGCGCAGGATGCGCCTCCCACGGAAAAAAGCGGGTTGCGATTCCGGGTAATGGCAGTCGGCGCAGGATGCGCCTCCCACAAAATGAGGGTTTCGGGCTTATCGCTCGGGGTCGATCAGCTTTTTCCAGCCCTCGACGCCCAGCTCTCGCATGGTCTCGATGTTGCGCTCGTAGATCGCCTCGGGGGCGGGGTGGTTGGCGGTGGCCTGTTCGATGCTGGCTTCGCGCAGCAGGTGGAGCATGGGGTACGGCGAGCGGTTGGTGCAGTTGGCCGGGTCGTCGGGCTCGCTGTCGGCAAACTGGTAATCCGGATGAAAACTGGCGACCTGCAGGGTGCCGTCGAGGTCCAGGTCTTCGAGCAGTTGGTCGGCGATGTCGAGAAAATCGTTGTAGTCGAGGAAGTCGGCCAGCACGCCCGGATGGATCAGCAGCGTGGTTTCGCAGTCGGCCGGGTCGGCGTTTTGCAGCACCAGCAGCTCGTCGGCGAGGTCCTGTGCCAGTTCCTGCAGGGTGGTGGCGTCGGTCACCTGCATTCGGATTCGGCCCTGGCGCCAGGGCTGGCCGGCGAACGGGCAGAGGTTCAGGCCGATCACGGATTTTTCCAGCCAGCGGCGGGTGGCTTCGATGATGGCGTCTTGGGCGGGCGGATTCGGCATGGCGGGATTCTACGGCAAAGGCTTCGCTTGCAAGGCAAGCTCCTACACCCGTAGAGGGATCGGGGCGGGCGGATATACACAAACCGGTCCGGAGCCTTCTACGAGTGTGGGAGCCGGCCTTGCCGGCGAACGGTAGAACCGTAGCCCGGGTAAGCGAAGCGCACCCGGGACCAGGTCTCCGAGGCCGCCATTCCCCGGATGCGCGCTGCGCGCTTATCCGGGCTACTGAACTGAAGACTCAATCGCTTGCGAGGCCAGCTCCGACACCCGTAGAGGGATCGGGGCGCGCGATTATCCACAAACCGGGCCGGAGCCTTCTACAGGTGTGGGAGCCGGCCTTGCCGGCGATTGGCAGCCTTCGGCGCTGGGCGGCCGGGGACCGGGGCCGATCGGCGGCGTATACTTCGGGAGATCGGGCCCAGGGCCCTTGTTCAACGTCGCCAGGGAGATGTTCAGATGAAGATGCTGCAGGAGTTTCGTGCGTTTGCGTTCAAGGGCAACATGATCGACATGGCCGTCGGGATCATCGTCGGGGCTGCGTTCGGCCGGGTGGTGCAGTCGTTGGTCAACGACCTGATCATGCCGCCGCTGGGGCTGGCCATCGGCGGGGTGGATTTCTCCGAGCTGGCCGTGGTGCTCAAGGAGGCCGCCGGAGATGCCGCCGCGGTCACCATCGGCTACGGCGCGTTCATCCAGACGCTGGTCGATTTCCTGATCGTGGCCCTGGCCATCTTCGTCGCCATCCGGGTCATCAACTCGATGCAGCGCAAGGAACCCGAGACGCCGGCCGCGCCGCTGCCGCCCAGCGAGGAGCTGGTAGTGCTGCGCGAAATCCGGGATGCGCTCAAGCGGGGCGACTGACCGGCCCCGGCCCGGCGCTTCGCACGGCTTCACGCCCGCCCGGGCAGCGGAGGGTTCTGGTGGAGCCGAGGAGGATCGAACTCCCGACCTTCGCATTGCGAACGCGACGCTCTCCCAGCTGAGCTACGGCCCCACGTTTTTGGTCGATTCTAGTCGAGGATTCGTGTCGGTTGTAATTCTCGCTGGTCGGCGCCGGGTGCGACCCGAGGTAACCGCGACCACCGGCGACCGAGGGGTCGCCGGTGGCGCTTCGTGCCGGACCGCTACTGCCAGATGATGACGTGGGGATCGAGCACCGGGCGGCCCGGGTCGCCGGTGTTGACGACGTCGTACTTGCAGCCGCCCTGTTCTTCCCGGCATACGCCGTCGCCATAGCTTCGGACGGTGAAGACGTTCCTGCCGGGCGTGAGCGGCACGGTCTTCATCGGCTGGCCGCCGGGATTCTGGAAGGCGGCTTCCTGGAACCGGAGCACGGTCGCGCGCTGCCCGGGGCGATTGGCCTGGTCGACCAGGTCGATCTCGACGCTGGCGCCGGCCCTGGCGCGGAACACCGCGTTGGATACCGTGGGCGGCGCGCCCGGATCGGCCGGCAGCGTCACCGTCAGCGTGTCCGGCGTCGGCGGAGGCGGCGGTGGCGGTGGTGGTGGCGGTGGTGGCGGTGGTGGTGGTGGTGGTGGGGTGTCCTGTGGAGGCGGCGGTTGGTCGACGGTGTCCTTGCAGGCCGTCAGCCCCAACCCCAGGAATAGGACCAGGGCGAGCAAGAGCAGGCCCCGGCGTGTACTCGACAAACCCGTGATGAAACGTTTCATTGGTTGTTTCCCTCGTGGTCGGTAGTGGAATCGACGTGGTCGGAGACCAGCGCCAGGAATCCTGCATTGTCGATCAGCGGCAGCAGTCGGGGGTCGTCGGCCAGGATCTGTGACGGAAAGCCCTTGGCCACGGCCGATTCGAAGTGGCCGACGGCCTGTTCATGATCCCCGAGGTCCAGGTAGGCAAAGCCCATGGCGCGGTGCGCCAGCATGTCCAGGTCCTCGACCTGCTCGAGGCGTTCCAGCTCGGTCCGGGCCTGTTCGGTCTGGCCGGTCCGGGCCAGGTAGCCGGCGACCAGGCTGCGTGCGCCGTGGTCGGCGGGGTTGACCTCCAGCCGTTCGTAGCCCAGGCGCACCGCGTCCTGGTACTGCGCCGCGATTTCCTGCGGATCGTTTTCGGGCTGCATTTCCAGCGCCTCGGCGAGAAAGCCGTGCCAGCGGAAATCGCCCGGGGAGAACAGTTCCAGCGCGCGTCGGTACATCGCTTCGGCCTGGGCGTATTCGCCGGCGTAGAAATAGTAGCTGCCGGCGTTGGAATAAGCCCGCGGCGTCGGATTGCGCTCCAGCGACTGGCGGTTGATCTCCGCGGCGCGCAGGTAGTCGCCCTCGTAGTAATGGATTGCGCCCAGGCTGACATACGGCACCGGGTTGTCCGGCGCCAGCCGGATGGCCTGGCGCAGTTCGCTGATGGTCTCGTCGATGCGCCCCTGCTCGTGCATCACGCGCGCCAGCGCGAAGTGATGGCGCCAGTAGGCCGGATCCAGCTCGATGGCGCGCCCGAGGTGGTGCTCGGCCGCCTCCAGTTCGCCGTCGATGCGCATCGCCTGGGCCAGCGCGGCGTGGGCGTTGGCATTGTTGGGTTCGGATTCCAGCGCACGCTGAAGCAGCTCGCGCGATTCGGCCACCCGACCGGTTTCGCGGTACACGTTGCCGAGCGCGACCAGGGTTTCGGCCCGGTCGCTTCCGGCTTCGGCCTCGCGGCAGGCGGCAATGGCCCGGTCGGCCAGGTCGCTGTCGCCGACCAGTTCGTACTGCTGCCAGTAGGCGGTGCAGATGCCCGCCCGCGCCAGGCCGAAGTCGTTGTCCAGGAGCAGCGCGCGTTCGAATCGCTCGATGGCCCGTGCGTAGTCTTCGACGGTATTGCCGTTCCTGAGTTGATCGCGGCCGCGCAGGTATTCCTCGTAGGCGCGCTGGTCGTCGGTGGGCACTTCGACCAGTTTCGCTTCATCCAGCACCTGGACCCGCAGCACGTCGACGATGGCCCGCGAAATGCTGTCCTGGACGGCGAAGACGTCTTCGAGCATCCGGTCGTAGGTCTCGCTCCAGAGCTGGTGGCCGGTCCGACCGTCGACCAGCCGCGCGCTGACGCGGATCCGGTCGCCGTCCTTGCGTACGCTGCCCTCGAGCAGGGTGCCGACGCCCAGCGTGCGGGCGAGTTCGCGCACGTCGGCGTCGCTGTCCCGGAAGGCAAACGACGAGGTGCGCGCCGCCACCTGCAGCCCGGACAGCGGCGCCAGCGCATCGAGGATGGCTTCGGCCATGCCGTCGCAGAAGTAGCCGGTATCCTGCTGGGGACTGAGGTCGGCGAACGGCAGCACGGCGATGGAACGCTCGGGCAGGTCCCGCGAGTTGCCATCGGGTCCGCGCACGAGCACGACGGCCAGTATCGTCAGCAGCCCGGCGATGATCAGGTAGTCCAGCCAGCGCCAGTTCCAGGTCCAGTGCGGGGCAGCCGCGCCCTCGGCGTCGGGCCGGAGTTCGCTGTCGGGCGTGCGCACCACGCCGTCGGGCGTGATGTCGTACACCCAGGCCAGCACGGCGGTCAGCGGAAAGCCGACGATCGCCAGCACGACCAGCAGCGACATCACCCAGGGCGGGATCAGCAGCGCCGGCAGAACGATGTCGGCGACCTGCAGGATGCCCCAGGCTGCGATCGCGTAAACGCCGACGACGCGGAATACGTGCCTGCGTCGCAGTTCCCCCAGCGTTCTGCTGATTCGTGAGCGATCTTGTGAGCGATGGGTGGCCATGCGTTTCCCGGCGTCGCGAGACGTCAATTGAGTTCGCCGCCTGTGATCGGACCGGCGAATCATCCGAACCTGGCTGCACGGCGCGCTAACTCAAGGTACAGGGTCGAATGTGGCCCGAGTATATTGCTTTGTGGGCTATTTCACAATTTTTCGCCGGCGTCCGGGCCGGATGACGAAGGCGGGGATTGCCCTGGCCGGGATGACGAGCAGGGGGGCGATCAGGCCGGGATGACGAAGGCGGGATTCGCTCCGGCCGCGCGGGGCGTGGCCGGAGGGGCTGGTTTCGTTGTTGGGGATCAGGCCGGGGCCTGCTCCAGGGCCAGCTTGCGGTCCAGCGACCAGGCGCCGGCGCCGAGCAGGAACTGGGCGACGGCCAGCACGACCAGGTACAGCGGGTATTCCCAGCCGCCGTCGGCGTTGCTGAAGACCCAGCCATTGCCCAGGTGCACGTACAGCGCGCCGAGCAATACCGGCAGGATGGCGACCGATACCCAGCGGGTGCCGATGCCGGCGATCAGCGCCAGGCCGCCGACGGTCTCGGCGGCGAATACCGCGTAGGCGGTCCAGCCGGGAAAGCCGATCGACTCGAAGAAGCCGGCGGTGCCGGCCAGTCCGAAGGTCATCAGTTTGAGCACGAAGCCGTGGGCGAACAGCATCAGCCCGAAGCTGATTCGAAGCAGGGCGATGCCGTGGTCGATGCGGCGCGGAAATGCGGGTTGCGGGTTGTCAATGGTTCGGTTCATTTCGTGATCTCCAGGGTCGGGTTCAGGTTGTGCGAGTGTTTCTCGCGACGTCGGAGACCAGCTTATTTGTTTCCGTCTTAAAGATCGACAGGGTCTATGGAATAATATTGTTTCCCTGAAGAAACAAAAGGCACGCTCGTGAAAGGGTCGATCGACGACATGGTGGTGTTCTGCCGGGTGGTGGAGGCGGGCAGCTTCACCGCGGCGGGCGATGCGCTTTCGCTGTCCAAGGGCGCGGTCAGCAAGGCCGTGAGCCGGCTCGAAAGTGCGTTGGGGATTCGGCTGCTTCATCGCACCACGCGCCGGCAGACGCTGACCGAGGCCGGGGCGGCGTTTCATGCCCGGGCCGCCCAGGCCATCGAGGCGCTGGAGGAGGCCGCGCGTGACGTGTCCGAGCACGCCGACCGGCCGCGCGGCCATCTTCGAATCAGCGCGCCCACGTTCTTCGGTGCCGAGATCCTGTCGCGGCACGTCGGCGAATTCCGGCGCCGCTTTCCCGAGATCATGCTCGAGGTGGTCCATTCCAACCGCTTCGTCGACCTGGTCGCCGAGCGCTTCGACGCGGCCATCCGCATTTCGGCACCGGTGGATTCGACCCTGGTGATGCGCCGGCTGGCCGAGGTGCCGATGGTGTTCTGCGCCGCGCCGGCCTACTTGCAGCGACACGGTCGGCCCGGCTCGCCGGCGCAGCTGGGCGATCACGAATGCATCATCTACACGGGCAGCGCAAAGCCGCGCGAGTGGACGGCGCTCGACGCCGACGGCCAGCCGCTGACCGTCGCGGTGAACGGCGGCCTGCACACCAACGACGACCACACGCTGCGCCAGGCGGCCATCGACGGCTGCGGCATCGTGCGCATGCCGCGACTGTTCCTGCGCGATGCGATCGCCGCGGGCGAGCTGGAGCAGATCTGGCCGGACAACGCCGCCCCGACTGTAACCCTGGCGGTGGTCTATCCGTCCAGGCGCGAACTGCCGGGCAAGGTACGGGCGTTCGTCGATTTCCTGGTGGAATGCAGGGGGCAGTGGGAATAGAAGGGTACGCTCCGGTCGGGTGACGGGAAGGTCTAAATCAGCGGTTCGTCCCGGCGGGTTTCGAAGTACTCGCGCTGTTCGCGCACGCCGGCTTCCAGCTTTTCCTGCAGCGCACGGAAGCGCGGGTGGTCGGCGATGGGGGCGAAGGTCGGGTAATACTCAAGGCCCCACCAGTAGTAGCGCCAGCCACCGTCGACCAGCTCCTGGAGCGAATCAAGCGCTGCATCATGGTCGCCGGACAGCGCGAGCACGAATGCCTGTTCGAAGCCGGCCACGGCCCACGGGGCGCGCTCCAGACGGGTGCGCTCGACCAGCCGTGCCATTGTATCGAGCAGCACCGCGGCCTGTTCTTCTTGACCGATCTTGCGCAGACAGTAGATTGCGGTGTTGCTGGCCAGCAACAGCGTCGGGTTGAGCGCCGGCGGACTGCCGAACAGCTCCGGAAATGAATCTTCGAGGACTTGCAGCGCGCGCGGACAGTCCGCTTTCGAATAGCTCTGGGCGAGCACCGAACGGATGATCGGATCGTCGTGGCCGAGATCGACCAGCGCTTCCAGCTCGCGCCGGTGCGCGTTCCATTCGCCACGGAAGGAATGAATGATCTGGTGCAGGTAGCCGCCGTAGAACGGCACGTCGTGTGCCGCGGTCAATTCATCGGTACAGCGCTCGGCGGCAGCGTCGTCGCCGAGCTGCAGCCAGAACTCGCAGACCCGGAACCAGCGCCTCGGGCTGTCCGGATCCAGTCCGCGTGCGTGCAGGATATGACGCATGGCCTGGCCGGTTTCGCCGCTCTGGGCCAGGTAGGTGGCCATGCGGTCGTGTGCCTGCGGATAGTCCGGCCGGTCTTCGATGATCTGGCGCAAGCGGAACAGCGCTTCCTCGGCCCGGCCCACCGCCCACAGCGCGTCGGCCAGCCAGACGCTGCCGATGCCGGAAAACGGATCCAGTCGCACGGCGGTGCGCAGCGGTTCGATCGCGTCGTCGTAGCGGGCCTGGCGCCACAACACGCGGCCCAGCGAGCGGAATGCGTCGGCATCGTTGGGGTTGATCGCGATCGCCCGGTGAAATTCGGCGACGGCCTCGTCCGGGCGCCCTTGATTGAAGTACCAGTTGCCGGTGGCCCGGGCCACCATCGCCGAGCCCGGCGCCAGTTGCCGCGCGCGCTGAAGGTACGGCTCGGTCAGGTCTTCGCCGCTGGCGCTCGAGCCGAACGGCCCAAGGGAGCGCTGCATGATGATGGCGCGGACCATCCCGAGCAGCGCCTCGACGTTGTCGGGCTGCAACTCCAGCGCCTGCTCGAAGGATTCGAGCGCGGCGGTAGCCGATTCCAGCGTGAAGCGCTCCAGCGCGAACCGCCCGCGCGTGATCAGTTCCCAGACCTGCCTCGATTCGGCATGCGGGATATCGCGCTCAGGCAGTAGTGAGTTGCTCATCGTGCGCGCCACTTCGTTGGCGATCTCGTCCTGTAGCGCGAACAGTTCGCGCATGGGTCGGTCGTAGGTGCGCGACCAGATGTGCTTTTCGGTATCGGCGTCGATCAACTGGGCGAGCACGCGGACGGTGTCGGCCGAATGCTGCACGCTGCCTTCCAGTACCGCGTCCACCTGCAGCTTTTCGGCGATCTCGGCGATGTTGGCCGAAGTGTCGCGGAATGCGAACGAAGACGTGCGCGCGACCACGTCCAGGTTCGGCGACAGCGTCAACATGTGGATGATGCGGTCGACCAGGCCGTCGGCGAACGGGCCCTGGTTGCCGGCCGTGCTCATGTCGGCGAACGGCAGCACCGCGACTGCACGACCTGTGCTGGCGGCCAGCTCCGGGCCGGTGCCCGTCGTTTGTTCGCGGCCCGGCCATGGCTGGAACCAGAAGACGGCCGCGAGCGCGGCCAGCACCAGCGCAAGCACGCCGACGCGTACCGGCTGTCGGCGAACGGCTTGCACCGGTGTCGGTTGTGCGGCCGCCGCCGATGCCGTATCGATCAGCGCCGCGGCCTGGTTTTCGTCCAGTCGTTTCCAGGCCCCGGATTCGAACAGGTAGCCCCGGCGCGGCACGGCCTTGAGCACGCGGTGCGGCCGGCGATCGTCGCCGATGGCGCGGCGCAGCGCCGAGACCGCGACGTTGACCGAATCGTCGGTGGCCGCCTCCAGGTGGCCCCATACGCCTTCGATCAGGTCGTCGCGGCTGAGCACCCGGCTGCCATGCTCGACGAAATAGTTCAGCAGCGTCAGCAGTCGCGGCGACAGCTGAACGACCTTGCCGCGGTCATGCACCTGGCCGCTATCGAGGTCGATCACGCGATCGCCGATCTGGATGAAATTCACCGCGATTGTTTCCGGAAGTGAGCGTAATTCGTGATTATAGTCACATCGTTCCAACGAGCGGCGCTCGGTCGAGCGCGACTTTTTGCGTGTTTATGTCTTTGAAATAATGAGGTTTTAGAAGATTTTAGCGTTTGCACAGGACATTTACCTCCCCGGCGTCCAGTTTGGGTCCCGTGTTCCGGCCCCTGGCCTGCGAACACGGCTCGGCGCCTCGCCGGTCGGTCGTCTCTTCCCGTCCGGCGCAGGTTCCGACCGACATTCATGTTCAGACGATTCCGGTTTCGACCGGGGAGGAAAAAAGATGAGCAGCACTCGAGAAAACACGCAACACACGATCCTGCGCGGTGCGATCTGCGCGGCACTTCTATCCGGCGGCACGCTGCTGGCATCGAACGCGCTGGCCGAGCAGGTCAGTATCCAGTTCTCGCAGACCTACCCGGGCGGCGGCACCGTCACCGGGCTGCTGGTGGGCGAGGATCTCGACGGCGACGGACGGCTGTATTCGGTGGCGCCCGGACTGGCCGACTTCCTGGGCATTACCCCGGGTGGCAACGAAGTGACTTATGCCAGCGTGCGCATAGAGGGCGTGCTGGGCGAGCCGGTGACCAATGTTTTCGACGCCTCGGTGGCCGGCATCGAGGACCAGTCCAACTTCTTCTGGGGATTTGCCTACAACGTCGACGGCGGGCCCCTGGGCGACGACGAAAACGAGGGGGTGTCGTTCGCGCCGCTGGCGCCGAGCACCTCGTATACCGCGGGGGCGCTGTTCGCCCCTGCCGTTTCGCCCAGCGTCATTCCGGATCCGATCCGCGTCTGCGGCAATGCCGAGGGCTTCGCGTGCTCGGCCATCACCACGCTGAACCCGGTCGATCCGTTCCCGAACTTCGAATTGCTGTTCGCCGACACGTCGCCGGCGCCGGTGGTGACCACCGAACTGCTGCGCTACACGTTCGAGCAGTCGGGCTTTGACGGGGGCGCGTCGATTTCCGGCACCATCAGTGGTCGCGACCTGGATGGCGATGGAAAGATCTACTCCGCCAGTCCGCCGGTATCCGGAGCACTGGGCGTGCCCACGGGGGATGAAGTCGTGTTCGCGCAGGTCGAGATCATCGGCGTGGAACCGGAGCCTATCCGCAACGTACAGGATCTGATCACCGATCCGATCGACAGCTTTGCGGCCTTTTTCTTCTTTGCCAGAGTGAACGTGGCCGGCAGCGAGCTGGGCGATGAGCCGGGCGAGGGTATTTCGATATCACCCTTCTCGCCAAGCACTTCTTATATCGCCGGCGAGGCCGCTTCGCCTATCTTCGCGCCTTCGATCATCGACCAGGGGCTCTCCCAATGCGGCAACGAAGGGGGCGAGCCCTGCGGTGCTTTGGTATCGCTGACGCCGAATCCCGATATGCCCACGGGTGTCGATCTTCAAGCGGTCCAGTACAGCGCCGAGCCGATTGCGCTGGCCGCCGCACCGTTCGTGGTCGATTCGAAGTTCAGCGGCCACTGGTTCAACCAGGTGCCCAACGGCGAAGGCCTGATCGTGCAGATCATCAACGACGGTCGCGCGCTGGTCTACTGGCTGACCTACGACGAGTCCGGCAGCCAGCGCTGGCTGTTCGGCATCGGCCGCCGCAATGGCCTGAAGATCGACGTCGAGGACGTCTTCGTCACCGACGGCGGCGTGTTCGGAACGGAATTGCCGGTCCTGGTGGACCTGGACCGCGCCGGCGAGATGGAGATCGAGTTCTCGGGCTGCAACGCCGGCGTGCTTCGGTCGATCATCGATGGGGTTCCTGGAACGATGGAAATCGGCCGGCTGACCGGGCTGAACGGTCTCGAGTGCGTCCGGTAAGCGGTCGCGACTGACGTTCGAGGATGCGATGCCGGCCGAGTGCCGGCATCGTTTTATCTGGGCCGCCGCCGAGCGCGATTGCGACGCGCTTCGCGTCGAATCGACAAACCCCGCGCGCATATTCTGCTAGATTCGTTCGCTTCCAAATATAAACGGCAGTGCCTCGCGCCGCCGTACGATTACAAAGGAACCGAACAGATGAGATCCATTCTTGACTTGACCCCCCGTTTCCTCACGACCGCGATGCTGGCGGCCATGCTGGCCTGCACCGTAGCAGTGCCCGTGCTGGCGCAGGTGACCATCATCAACCCGGGCGCGCCCGGGCAGGACAGCCGCGAGCTGAACGCCGACGAGGCGACCGACCTGGCCGGCACGCGCTACACCGAGGCCGACGTGCGCTTCATGCAGGACATGATTCCGCACCATCACCAGGCGCTGGTGATGTCGGCGCTGGTGCCCGAGCGCACCAACCGCAACGAACTGCTGGAGGTTGCCGGGCGGATCGAGAAGTCGCAGTCCGACGAGATCGAGTTCATGCAGAACTGGCTGGCCGAGCGGGGCGAGACGGTACCCGACCCGACCGCCCACGACGCCATGCACATGCACCACACGATGACCGGCATGGCCACGCCGGAGCAGATGGCCGAACTGGAAGCGGCCGACGGCGCGGAATTCGATCGGATGTTTCTTGAGCTGATGATCGAACACCACAAGGGCGCCCTGACCATGGTCGAGGACCTGCTCGACCAGTCGGGTTCGGCCTACGAGCCGGTGCTGTTCGAGTTCACCACCGACATCACCAGCGACCAGAGCGCCGAGATCGAGCGCATGACCGTGATGCTGGCCGGCTACTCGCCCGACCCGCGGGTGGGCCTGGCGTCCGGCCTGCACGACGCCAAGTCGGCGGCGATGAACCTCGAGCTGCTGGCCGCATTGCCGAAGCCGGCCGGCTTCTTCGACCCCGAGAACCCGGCCTGCCTGCCTCTGAAGCAATTGATGGCCGAGGCCGCGGGCGACGACGCTGAAGCCGCCGATGAGGCCGACGCGGATGCGGCTGCCGACGCCGGTGACGCCGCCGAGGGCAAGGAAGAAGACGATGACGATGACTATCGAAGCCCGCCGCTGAGCTTCGCCAACACCGACATGGCGTTCGACGGCAACGTGCTGGTGGCCGGCAACTACCACGGCTTCAACGTCTACGACATCAGCAGCAAGGGTGCGCCGGAACTGATGAGCTCGGTGGTCTGTCCCGGCGGGCAGGGCGACGTCTCGATCGTCGGCGACCTGCTGATCATGTCGGTGGAGCAGACCCGGGCCCGGCTGGACTGCGGCCTCCAGGGCACTATCGGCGACGTCAGCGGCGAGCGCTTCCTGGGCGTGCGCATCTTCGATATCAGCGACCTGCGCCGTCCGCGCCAGGTCGGCGCCGTGCAGACCTGTCGCGGCTCCCACACCCACTCGGTGGTGTCAAGCGACGACGAGCGCATCATCGTCTACAACTCCGGCCTGCGCGACGTGCGCGACGAGGAAGAAATGGCCGGCTGCATCGACGAGTCGCGCTACGGCGACGAGCGCACCGCGCTGTTTCGAATCGACGTCATCGAGATTCCGGTCGCCGATCCGGCATCGGCACGCATCGTCGACAGCCCGGCGGTATTCGCCGATCCCGAGGCCGGCACGCTGGCAGGGCTGTGGATGGGCGGCGACCACGGCGAGGACACCCAGGAAACCAACGAGACCGATCACTGCCACGACATCACGGTATTTCCGAGCAAGAACATCGCCGCCGGCGCCTGTTCCGGCAACGGGATCCTGTTCGACATTTCCGACCCGATGAACCCGAAGCGCATCGACGAGGTGGTCGACTCGTCGTTCGCCTACTGGCATTCGGCGACGTTCAACAACGACGGCACCAAGGTGATCTTCACCGACGAGTGGGGCGGCGGCGGTCGGCCGCGCTGCCTGGCGTCGGATCCGCTCACCTGGGGCGCCGACGCGATCTTCGACATCGTCGACGGCCAGCTGGAGTTCGGCGGCTACTTCAAGATGCCGGCGCCGCAGAGCGAGGAAGAGAACTGCGTGGCCCACAACGGGTCGATCATCCCGGTGCCCGGACGCGACATCTTCGTCCAGGCCTGGTACCAGGGCGGCGTCTCGGTCATCGATTTCACCGATTCGGCCAACGCGTTCGAGATCGGGTTCTTCGATCGCGGACCGGTGTTCGAAGAGGAACTGGTGATGGGCGGTTACTGGTCGACCTACTGGTTCGACGGCCTGATCTACGGCACCGAGATCGCGCGCGGGCTGGACGTGCTGGCGCTGCTGCCCAGCGAATACCTGAGCGAAAACGAAATCGCCGCGGCTTCGGCCACGGTCGGCGGTGAACTGTTCAACCCGCAGCAGCAGTTCCCGATCACGTGGAAGCAGGAGCCGGTGGTCGCGCGCGCCTACATCGACCAGCTGGTGCGCGACGGCGTGATCGATGCGGCCGGGATGGAACGCATGAGCGAGCTGCTGGCGAGCGCCGACGCTCACCTGGCCGCCGGCACCACCGACACCTCGCTGGCCGACGACCTGGAGGCCCGTGCCGAAGACCTGGCGCGCCGACCCGCCGAGAGCCGCGCCGTCGAGCGCCGACTGGTCGGGCTTGGTCGAACGCTGGCCGGCATCGCCGAGAGTTTGCGCTGAGAGGTTCGTCGCTCAGTCGTTTTGAGTGGGAGGGGCTTCCAGCCCAGATTGTGGATAACCATCGGCGCAGGATGCGCCTCCCACAGCAAGGACTCAGGCCAGCCAGGCGTGGACCTGTCTTGCGACGTCGGGACAGCGCAGCAGGTCGAGGTGACCGGTTTCGGTGGCGACGAAACGATTGTGGATCTTGATCGGGAGCTCGAAGGCCGGGTCGCGGTGCTGGCCCAGCGCGCTCGGGACCGGCACCAGGCCGTCGCCGAAATGGCGGGCGCGGGCGCTGTCGGGCGCCTCGTCCAGCGTGGCGGCCACGGCGAAGCATTCGACGTGAGCCGGCAGCCGCGCGGGGCTGCGGGTGTCGTGCGCGTGATCGAACCGGCCGTGCGTGGCCCAGTCGGTCTCGATGATGTTGCCGTGGCGAAGATCGGTGATGCCGGCGCTGCGGATCTTGCCCAGCCGGTTGAAGGGCGCGCTGTAGCGGGTGACGCCCAGTACGCGGTCGATGCCGTGACCGGCGCGTTCGACCGGCGAACCGTGGTGCGGGGTGCCGAGAAAGACGATCTTCTTCAGCGTCGCCGGCCATGCCTGACCCGCTTCGAGGCCTTGATGAGCTGCGCTTCGCGCGACCAGCCCGCCCATGCTGTGGCCAAGGATGACCAGTTGCTCGACGTCGACCGGCCAGTTGGCCACCAGGCGCTCCAGCATTTCGGCGAAATCTCGGCCGCTGTCGGAGATGTGCCGGCCGGTGTTGTAGTAGAAATCGACGGTCGAATAGCCATACGACGCCGCCAGGCTTTCCGGCAGGCCGCTTTCCTGGCCGCTCCTGTCCTTGTCTTCCAGGCGCCAGTAACCGTCGTGCATGCAAAGGCCGTGCGCGGTGACCAGCAGTCGATTGGACGCCTCCGGCCATGCCTCGGCCAGCGATTCGGGATCCAGTGCGACCGGCCGGCCGACCCGGCGCATGGAGCTCCGGATCGCGAGTGGGTTATCGGTGGCGGCCAGGTGGTCGCCGAGCACGCCGTTGAGTATGGCCAGGAACTGTTCGCGAGTTGGCGAAGGCCGGGGCGGTTCCAGCCCGGAGACCAGGCGCGGCACCACGCGGGTGAAAGCCAGGTCCAGGCCGCTGCCGACCAGTCCCGTGACGCCGTGAATCGAGCGGTAGACGAAGCCGGTAATGCCCCCGGTGCGTGAATCCGGCGCCACGGCCCGGATTCCGGGCACGCGAAGCACGGCGTGGTGTACGTCCTCGACCAGGTCGGTCACGCCGCGCACGCCGTCGACGCCCAGTCGGCTGAGGCCGTGAAGATCCGATGCGTGAAGTGGCGTCGTCATGTCCCGGAGTATGGCACGCGGGGCGGCCCGAAATCGTGACTGGTCGACCAAGACTCAGTCGCTGGCTTGCGCCAGCACCGCGTCGTCCAGTGCCGCGGCCTTGCGGAATGCCTCGCGATCGGTGGCGCGCTGGACGTAGTCCTCGAACGTCTTGCGTTTTTCGACGGTGCCGAACTGCAGGCCGAAGTTCAGTTGCGCGCCCAGGTAGACGTCGGCGGCGCTGAACGTGCTGCCGGTGATGAACGTGTGCTGCCCAACGGCCGCTTCCAGCGTGTCGAGCACCCGGTCCATGTCGCCGTAGCCGACAAAGCCCTTCTGCTCGGCCTTGAGCTCGACGCCCAGGGCCTGGTTGACGATCGCGCTTTCCAGCGGGCCGGCGGCGAAGAACAGCCAGCGATAGTAGTCGGCCCGCGCGTCGGGCGCCGGCGCCAGGCCGGCGTCCGGGAAGCTATCGGCAAGATAGGCGCAGATGGCCGCGCATTCGGTGACGATGTTGCCGTCATGCACGATCGCCGGTACCTTGGCCATCGGGTTGATGCGCCGGTATTCCTCGCTGTTCATCGAGCCGTACTCGAGGTAGACGGGGTCGTAGTCGGCACCGACTTCCTCGAGCATCCAGCGGATCATGCGGCCGCGCGAACGCGGGTTGGTGTAGAACTTGATTTCGGCCATCGTTGATACCTCCTGGTGTTGACGTCGCGCCGGATTGCGTTACCGGGACCACAGAGTACACAGATTCACCCGGAGCGAAGGTGATTTCCGGCAGTGCAGGCGTTCAACGCCCGTGCCGCGCGCCTTGAAAACCGCTGCTGCGGCAAGAAGGTAAACCATGCGGGTCGGACGGATTCCGCCCGCCCATCGCACGGAATCAATGCAACAGGAAGGAGACTGGAATGGCTACGCAATCGCGCAATGAATTCATCGAAAGGATGAAAGAACGCCTCGACGATCTCGACGAGAAGATCGAGGATCTCAAGAAGCGGGGCGACAAGTTCGAGGGCGAGGCACGCAAGGAATACGAGAATCGCCTCCACGACCTGCGCGAAAAACGCCGCGAGGCCAAGCGCAAGCTCGACGACATTCGTTCGGCCAGCGAGGAGAAGTGGCAACAGGTCAAGGATGAAGCCGAGCATGCCTGGAAAGCGCTGGGCAACTCGTTCAACTACTTCAAGTCGCATTTCAAGTAGTGAAACACTGATCAACCCGGCGTGGGCGCCGGCCAGTAAGGCTGCGCGTCAGTTCGGGTCGTTGCCCGATTCCGCCCGCAGCGCGGTCTCGATCTCTTCGGGAACGGCGTGGTCCGGATGCGCTCGCCTGAACAAGTCGAACGACTCGCGGGCGCGCTGGAGTTCGCCGCGCTGGATCAACGCTTCGATCCGCGCAAGCATCGCGACGGGATCGTCGTCGATTGTCTCTAAGGTGGTCGTTTCCCGACTTGTCTCGGAAGCCTCGGAATCTGCCTCGGCGCCCGACGTTGTACTTTCCTCCGGCAGCGAGCGCTCAGGTTCGGCGACGTTCGAAGCCTGATCGGCGACGATGTCGCCCAGCCGTTCCACCCGCATTTGCCGCGATGGCGCTTGCGCGGGCGCGCGCGGTTCGGCCGGAGGCGCGGGTGGCACCGGGCCGGCCCCGGGCGCCTGCATTTCCCGGGCCTCGGTGCGCGCGCGGCGGCTTTCGCTCGAGGAGTCGGCCGACGACTTCAGCGCCGCGTCGGCGCCCGGCGAAGGCGCCATGAACGCTTCGGGCTCGCCTGATTCGCCGGCCACGGGCGCCTCGGGCATTGGTTCGCCGCCGGGCGGCGCCTGTTGCAGCACGACGGCGATCGCGATGATTGCCACCGACGCCGTCGCCAGGCCGCCCAGCCACGGCAGCCGGTTCGATGAACGCCGGCTGCCGACGGCCTCTTCGGCCCGTGCGCGGATGATCCGGTCCAGGCCGGCCTCGGGCTCGACGTCTCCGGCTTGCCGGTAGAGCGTCTCGAGCCTCCCGTCGTTTCCGTCTTTGCGCTGTTCGGTCATTTTCCGGCCGCCTCCGGGCCCGGCTCCAGTATGCCCCTGAGCTTGCCGACCGCGTAGCGCAGCCGGCTCTTGATGGTCTCTCGACCGACGCGTTCGCGTTCGGCGATGTCGGCCAGCGAAAGCCCGGCTTCCTGTTGCAGCAGGAACGCCTCGCGCTGTTCGATCGGCAGCTGCATCAGCGCCGCGCGCAGGCTTTCGGCCTGCCGGTCCCGTTCCAGCGTCTCGTCGGGCCCCTGGCGGGCGTCGCCGGGCAGGGTATCCAGCGCCTCGCCGTCCATGCCGGGCTGGCGCCCCAGTGCGCGCCAGTGATCGACCAGCCGGTTGTGGGCGATCCGGAAGGCCCAGCGATTGAAGCCGTTGCCTCGACGGAACCGGTCGCCCGAGGCGATGATGCGCGACCAGACGTCCTGGTAAAGGTCATCGGCCGCGGCCTTGTCGCCAACGGCGTGATACAGGTAGCGGTAAAGTGGCTTGCGATAGCGTTCATAAAGCACCTCGAACGCGTCCGACGCGCCGCCGGCAAAAGCCAGCATCAGGTCGTCGTCGGTGCGCGGATCGGTCATCGGGAAAGCTTACGCTGCAACTGCTGCGGTTTGGTCGTTTTGTGTGGGAGGGGCATCCTGCCCCGATTGGTGCGAACCCGATCGGGGCAGGATGCCCCTCCCACACAGCGACGAAACGACAACTACTTCCGGGCCACCTGGAATCCTTCGGCCAGGCGAACCAGCTGCAGGAACTCGCCGCGGTAGCCGAACGTGTCGTCGCCCTTGGCGCGGCTGGCGAGTTCGTGGATGTCGTCGATATCGAAGCCTTCGAGGTACTTGCCGCCCCTGAGGTGCTGGCCGAAGGCCGCGACCGCGGCAGCGAATGCGAGATTGTCCGACATGGTTCCGTCGGCGCGGCGCTCGTTTGTCGATTCAATCGGCTGCTCGATGAGCTTGCTGACATCGCCGTCGGGCGCCTTGTAGCGCAGCCTCAGGAAGCCCATTTCGCGCGATTGGCCGGTCTCGGTCGTGGCGCGGGCCCGCGTCGATTCATCGCCGTAGCGCAGCGGGTCCAGGCGCTCGCCGCCGGCGCCCTGCAGGGCCACCTCGTACAGGGCGGTGACGGTGTGCCCGGCACCGATTTCGCCGGCATCGATCGCGTCGTTGTTGAAGTCTTCGCGGTTCAGCACGCGGTTTTCGTAGCCGATCAGGCGATACTCGGCGACCACGCGCGGGTTGAATTCGATCTGGATCTTGACGTCCTTGGCGATCGTCATCAGCGTCGCGTTCATCTCGTCGACCAGCACCTTGCGCGCTTCGGAGAGCGTGTCGATGTAGGCGTAGTTGCCGTTGCCGGCGTCGGCCAGCTGTTCCATCAGGTGGTCGTTGTAGTTGCCGGTGCCGAAGCCCAGCGTGGTGATCGCGATGCCGGTTTCGCGCTTGCGCTCGGCCAGGTCCTTGAGCGCCTCGAAGTCGACCGTACCGACGTTGAAATCGCCGTCGGTGGCGAGTATCACGCGGTTGACGCCGCCTTCGATGAAGCCCTGCGCCGCCTGGGCGTAGGCCAGCTCGATGCCGGCCGCGCCGTTGGTGCGGCCGCCGGCCGACAGGCGGTCGAGCGCCGCGACGATCGTTGCGTGCCGATCGCCCGGGGTCGATTCGAGCACCACGCCGGTCGCGCCGGCGTAGACCACTATCGCGATCCTGTCGTCGGCGTCGAGCTCACGGGT
The DNA here is from genome assembly GCA_002722315.1 of Lysobacterales bacterium. Taxonomy (GTDB): domain Bacteria; phylum Pseudomonadota; class Gammaproteobacteria; order Xanthomonadales; family Wenzhouxiangellaceae. Next base: position 19,697 of record PBLG01000050.1, read on the forward strand.
GAGCATCTTCAGCGAGTTCTTGACCAGTCCCAGCTTGTCTTCGCTGTTCATCGAGCCGGAGACGTCGAGCAGGAATACCAGGTTGGACGCCGGAATGGATTCCGGATCGGGCCGGTAGCCCTGGATGCCGACCTGCAGCAGCCGGGTGTTCGGATTCCACGGCGTGACCGCCTGCTCGACGCTGACGCTGAACGGCGTTCCGCCGGCGTCGGGTACCGGGTAGTCGTAGGAAAAGTAGTTGATCATTTCCTCGACGCGCACCGCGTCCTCGGGCGGTAACCGGCCCTCGCGCAGCATCCGGCGGACGTTGCTGTAGCTGCCGGTGTCGACGTCGATGCTGAAGGTGGAGACGGGATGTTCGGCGACCAGCTTGAGCGGGTTGTCGTCGAAGTGCGCGTAGTTTTCGCGGTCGACCGGACGGTCGGGCATGCGGAAACCTGTCGGCGGCGGCTGAAAGCTTTCCATCGGTCGTCCATTGGCGACGGCCCGGTCGGCGGAAAGTCCGAGCGTCTTTGCCGACTCCGAAGTCGGACGCGCCGGCTCCATTTCCGCGCGCTGGCGAAGCTCGGGGATGGGCTGGGTAGTCTGGGGATGCTTGTCGACTTCCGTGGTCTGCGCCGGGTCTTCGGGTTCCTGTGGGGCGCAGGCGCCCAGCAGCAGGGTGAAGCCGAAAGCGACGAGGAAGGCGGGTGCTCTTGTGCGTTGCTTGTTCATGACGATGCTCCGGTTGTTGTTTGAAGATGTCCTTCATCAACGAACAACGTCGCGGGTTCTGGAAAGGGGTTAAAAAATCTCGTTATTTGGTTGGCTGGTTGGCTGGTTGGGCGGTTGGTGGTCGGTCGGGATCTTGTGGGAGGCGCATCCTGCGCCGATTGGTGGGGATTCCATCGGCGCAGGATGCGCCTTGTATGTTCTTCCACGCAGGTCTAAAAAGGGACCTGTCGGGGTGGAGGGACTGATGCGCCTTCTGGCCTTTCGGCACAGACTGTGGGAGA
>PBLG01000051.1 GCA_002722315.1 Lysobacterales bacterium
CCCAAATCAGGCTGTAGCCAGTCAGCGCACGGCGGAATGCCGCTATGCCATTGAAATAGAGACGTTTTATCGCAGCACTATCGGAGAACTTCAGTCTAGCGCTCGTGTCATCGAAGACACCCGTTACTCATCTCCAAAGGAGAAAAACATGAAAAGTTTGATCAAAGCAGTTGCCGTCACTTTCCTCGTCGCCATCGGCGCGAACGCAAGCGCCGACCACCACGGCATGAAGAAGGACATCGTCGACACCGCCGTTGCAGCAGGAAGCTTCAATACACTCGTAACCGCCGTACAGGCCGCCGGCCTGGTCGAAACGCTGAAGGGCGATGGCCCTTTCACGGTATTCGCCCCTACCGATGAAGCGTTCGCCGCGATTCCGGCCGCCGACCTCGAAGCACTGCTCGCCGACAAGGAAAAGCTGACCGCGGTTCTCACCTATCACGTGGTCCCCGGCAAGGTCATGGCGGCAGACGTCGTGGGCCTTGATTCGGCCACTACGGTGCAAGGTTCCGACGTCGACATCGAAGTCGTAGACGGGGGCGTGACCATCGACGGCGCCAACGTGGTTACGACCGACATCGAAACCAGCAACGGGGTCATCCACGTCATCGACGCGGTAATCATGCCGTAATCCCGATTGACGGAACGAGAAGCATGAGAAAGGCGGGCGCTTCGGCGCCCGTCTTTTTTATTGATCGAAGGACAATTTGTTGAACCAAAGCTGTTTCAACGAATCCATGGAGTCAGGGTTTATTCAGATATTCGAGTGCGACACCAGACCTGTTAATCACGACTTCAATCGCGAATCGTTATCATAATCTTTCTCGCAGCGTGAACAGTCATCGTCGCTTGACGGACAGCGAATCCGATATACTTGTCTTCTATTCAAATTAAGTCAAACACAAAGGAGCAACACCATGGCGACATGTTCCCGCAGAAACCTTTTCAAGCTCGCCGGCGCGGGCTCCCTGGCGCTGCTTCTGCCGGTCGGTACACGTCTCGGTTCGGCGTTTGCACAGGAGCAGCTCGACCCCAACGACGCCCAGGCCAAGGCACTGGGTTACGTGCACGACACCACCACGGTCGATGAAGGCAAGTGGGCCTCCCACAGCGCCGATCAGAATTGCGCCAACTGCCAGCTCAAACAGGGCGGCGACGGCGAATGGATCGGGTGTGCGATCTTCCCGGGCAAGCTGGTAAACCGTAACGGATGGTGCAGCGCATGGGTCCAGGCCCAGGGCTGAAGCCCACGCTGATCGGATCGGCCTGATCGAAATTTTGCCAGCCGATCACTATCACGAAAAATCAATCGCCCGCCCTCGCGGGCGATTTTTTTGCCTTGGGAACCTCTGAGCAAGTCTGCACGAAGCGCAGACTTGCTCAGAGGTTCCCTTGCGGAAAATCGAGGATTCCGGGTTACCGGCTGGTCAACAGCAGCCACAGCGAAAGCAGTACAAGCCCCACCGGCGGCCCCAGCGCCACCAGCATCGGTGAAAGATCGGCGACCAACCCGAAGAAACCGGCCATGCCGGCCAGAAGGTGGTAGCCGAGCCCTACTCCCACCGCGATCGTGACCTTGACGCTGACCGCGCCGCGACGGGTCGGCCGGGCGGCAAGGGCGGTCGCAATCAGCACCATGCCTATGCACGCCAGCGGCAGCGCCACGCGTCGCCAGAGGACGAGTTCGAACTCGCTGGCATCCTGGTCGCGCATCTTGAGGCTCTGCACGTAAGTCCACAGATCGCTCAGCGGCAGGCTGGCCGGAGGCCTCCTGAACAATTCCAGCTGTCTTTCGGAAAGAAACGACGGCCAGTAATAGCGCTCGAAACTGGCAATCCGGTCGGCGGACTGGCGATCCACGCGCTTGATGGTCACGTCCTCCAGCACCCAGGTTCCGGGCGCCGGAACGGCCCGCTCGGCGCGAATCTGGCTGCCGAGGCTGCCGTCGGGATTGAACTGGTAGATCGCGATTTCCCCCGGCAACTCGCCCGGCTCGAAGCGACCGACATTCATGAACTGGTTTTCCGAGCGCATCCACAAGCCGTGCCACGGGTGCCAGAGGCTGTTCTCGCCGACGCCGCCGGCCGCGACCCGCTCCGGCGAGCGATACAGCGCAGGCGCCAGGAACTGCAGAGCGACAAGCGCGGCCAGCGCGATGACCACGCCAGGCAGCAGCGCCAGGCGCATGATCCTGATCAGCGAGACGCCGGATGCCCGCATCACGGTCATCTCGTGCTGGGCGTGCATGGCCGACAACACAGTGGCGGTGGCCAGAACCGCGACCACCGGCAGCATGTCGATCAGGTTGACCGGGATCTGAAGCAAAGCGCGGACGGCGCTTTCCACCGCGGACCCGCCACCCGAGTCCCCAAGCAATTCCAGCAGCGTGGTCACCCAGAGCAGCGCGCCGACGGCGACGAACATCACGCCGTAGCCCTTGAGCAGGCGAACCAGCAGGTAGCGCGAGACGATGCTCATAGCGGGGCTCCCGGGCCGCGCCACTGGTACCAGAGCTTGAGCGCAAGCAGGGGCGTCATGACCAGCGGCAGCCAGAACAGGCCGGGCCAGAGCGCGATCGCCTCCGAATCGACCCTGTCGGCAAGCGTGCCGAGCACGCTGAAGTAAAGCGCCACCACCACGCTGGCCGCAACCAGCTTGCTGGCCTGGCCCTTGCGCGGGTTGATCCGCGCCAGCGCCAGCGCCGTGAACGCGAGCAACACCACCGAAAGCGGCATCAGCGTGCGCCACTGCAACTCACCCCACTCCAGCGCACCGGCGGCGTTGATCAAGCGTCCGAACGGCAGCGCCCGCCTGATCCGGTTGCGCTCCACCGGCGGCGGCGGGTCGAGCACGACGGTCAGGCTTTCGGATCGATTGACCAGGTCGGCATCGCCGCCCTGCTCGAGCCTGTAGAACCGGACGTCGCCGAGAAAATCCAGCGCGATGGTCCCGTCTTCGCGCGAACGCTGCTCCAGTCGCTCGGCACGCAGCAGGTTGCGGTAAGTCGGCAGGCGCTGATGCACCAGGACGTTGACCAGTGCCTCGCCGTCGCGTCGCTCGGCGAAGATCATCCACTCCTCGTCGCCGATCTCGAAACGGCCGGGCTCGACCCGGTCGAGATCGATCTGGGCGGCCATTTCGCCTTCCATGCGGTACAGGTGCTCGTAGGCCCAGGGCCTGAACAAGTGGGTCAGCAACCCCACAAGCACCAGGCCGGCAAGTGCTATCACCAGTACCGCGCGGATCACCGACCGCCGCCCCACCCCGGCCGCGGCCATCGCCGTAATCTCGTAGCAGTTCTGCAGCCGGCCGAGACCGACGATGATGCCGAGGAACATAGAGCCGGGAATCAGCACGTCGAAGAACAGCGTGACCTTCAGCGTCGCCAGTTGCGCGACCGCCTGGATCGAAAGCCGCTCGATCACGGCGTCGGCCAGGTAGCGGCTGAAATAGAAGGCCAGCACGATCACGAGAACGACAAAGAAAACGCCCACGACCGGACGCAGGAGCTGCAGGGCGATATAGCGCTCCAGGCGATTCATCTCCCGCCACGCTCGCGCAGTTCGATCAGCCTGGTCACCAGTTCCAGGTCAGCCTGCGAGTCCACGTCCACGGCGGCTTCGGGCGCGTCCAGAGTGACCGCCCCAAGCCTGAGCCCCATACGACGGGACAACGCATCCATGGCCGCGCCCAGCGAAAGTCTTCCGGCCAGGTACCGCAGCAGGTTCCACGGCCCCAGGCGCCCGACGATCTTCCATGGCTTTTTCCGGTGCGCCTCGAACTCACGCCATTGCTCGACAACCTTGCGACCGCGCGGACCGGCGAAGTAGAACAGGTTGGTTCCGCATACCGAGATGTCGGAGAACCGGTAGCGGGTGCGGCGGCTTTCCGGGAACAGGGCGGCGATCGAGGCATGGTCGACCAGCCCCACCACCGCATCTGCGCCCGACGCGGCGGCCCGACTGACGAACTGCTCCAGCCAGGCCGGCTGCAGCAGCGGATGATCGCCGGTCACCAGCAACACCGCCTCGGACGGATCGATCCGGTGCATAGCGGCAACAGCACTTGCCGCCGGGCCGGAAGCGGGATCGACCCGCTGGAACTCGCGACCCACGTCGGCCGCTTCGGCGTATGCCGGTTCGTCGCGGCAGACCACCACAAGATCGGCGCCGGCAGCGAAACCGGAGACTGCCTCCATGACTCGCTTGAGCATGGGCTTGCCGCCAATTTCGACCAGGACCTTTCCGGACACGCCGGCGCGCACCGCGAGCGGATCGTCGGGTCCGCGATCGGCCGCCAGCACGATCACGCTGATCCCGCCGCCCGTCACGCCGCCAACGCCTTTCGATAAATCCGGAAGCGCTGGGCCACCTTCATTCCGATAGCCTCGACGATGGAACGCATTCCCTTGTTGTCGGCAAGAATCCAGGATTGCTCGGTGACCTCGATGCCGTCTTCGATCAGCGACCTGGCGACCGCCTCGATCAGGGCATAACTGATGGCGGCGCCCATGAACGATTGCTGATGGCTCGGCAGGATGCCCATCAGCGGAATTCGGGCGCGCCGATTGCTTTTTCTGGCGATCCGCCAGAGCAGGCGCGGCGCGCCGAACGGAAACAGTCGGCCTCGCAGGTCGGCCACCAGCTCGTTGAGATCCGGCAACGCGACGATGAAACCCACCAGCTCGCCGTCGATGGCCGCAACCTGGACGTAACCCGGGCGCAGCAACAGCTTCATCTCGTCGACCATGTGCTCGAACTCGGCTTCGGTCAGCGGCACGAAACCCCAGTTCGCGGCCCAGGCAGCGTTGAAGATTCGACGCATGGGCTCGGCCAGGCTTCCGATCTCGCTGCGCGTGACGGGGCGAATTTCAAGTCGCCTGCTTGCTCGTCCCAGCATCCTGGCGACCCGCGTGGGCAATTCGTATCGGGGCGAGCCGCGATAGGCCAGGGTTTCGACGGCGGTCTCGAATCCCGCGGCCTCGAGATGCGCGGGATACCAGGGCGGGTTGTAATTCATCATCATCATCGGCGCCTGGTCGTGACCGTCGACGAGCAATCCGCACTGCTGGTTGATCGAAAGATCGAAAGGCCCGGTGACCTCGGTCATGCCCTGATCGACGAGCCATCCGCCGGCCGCGTCGGTCAGTGCGCGGAATACCGCCGGGTCGTCAATGGCCTCGAGCTGGCCGAACTGGCCCATCGTGGGTCGGCCGCATTCGGCCTGCAGGGCATCGACCTGGGCGCTGATCCGCCCCACGGGCACGCCGCCTCTCGTGGCGAGCCAGGCCGTGGCCCTTGCGTGCCGGAAGAAAGGATGCCGGGGCGCCCAGAGCTGGCGCGACTGCAGCGAAAGCGGCTGAATCCAGTTGGAGGCGTCGGACTGTATCCGAGCCGGGAGGCCATGAAAGAATTTCCACTGTCGCCGGGTCCTGACCGGATGAACGTCGATGCCCCGATTCCCGGCGATTGTCTTTGCAATTGCCGCGCCACTCGTTTCGCCGTTCTTTTCGCCCAGCGGCATCGATTATCCTTGTGGTTGTGGCGTGGGTACCACATAATGTTGCAAAAATGTCATCATTAACACAAATTGAACGGGGAAGACCTTAATTTGTTCACAAAAAAGAGGCGGTTCCGAACAGTTTCATTCCATTCGCCATCGCTTTATAATGCTCGTTTGAATTAACAAACCACTCGCGCGGCATTTCGTCGTCGGAATTTTACGCGAGATGACAGAACAACAAGGGAAATTCGGTTTTGAACCACTTGCCAACCCCCACCAACAACTCGCTTCCGCTCAAGACATCCGGTTACCGGAGCCTGGCCGAAGCACTGGATTACGCGGCCAAGGGGACGACCGGCTGCAATTTCCACAACGGTCGCGGCGAACTGACCACGGTCATGACGTATGCCGAGCTGCGAGCCCGCGCGCTCGAGATCGCGCATCGACTCGTGGGGCTGGGGCTGGCGCGCGGCAGCCGCATCGCGCTGGTCGCCGACACGCAGCCGGATTTCCACGTGATGTTCTTCGCCTGCCAGTACGCCGGCCTGGTGCCGGTCCCGCTGCCGGCAGCGGTACACCTGGGCGGCAAGAGCGCCTTCGTCGAACATCTGCGCGCATTGCTCAAGGATTGTCGCGCCAGTGCCGCTTACGCGTCGTCCGACTTCGTTTCGTTTCTCGACGAGGCGGTCAAGGGCCTGGACCTGGCGGTCAGCGGAACGCTCGAAGCCTTTGCCGCCCTGGAACCCGCCGACGCGCTGCCGGAGCCGCCGGCGCCCGAAGAACTCGCCTACCTGCAGTACACCTCGGGCAGCACCCGCTTCCCGCGCGGCACCATGATTACCCAGCAGGCCGTACTGACCAACCTCGCCGGAATCCTCCAGTACGGGGTCCAGATACGGCGGGGTGACCGCTACGTATCATGGCTGCCGTTCTACCACGACATGGGCCTGGTCGGCCTTATCCTCGGGCCCGTCGTCTCCCAGCTTTCGGTCGATTACCTGGGTACGCGCGACTTCGCCATGCGGCCGCGCCTCTGGCTGGAGTTCATGTCGCGCAACCAGGCCACGATTTCCTATTCTCCGCCTTTCGGCTTCGCGCTTTGTGCGCGTCGGCTGCGGCCCTCGGACGTCGAACGCTACGACCTGTCGGCGTGGCGCGTGGCCGGGGTTGGCGCCGAGATGATTCGCGCCGGGTGGCTGAACCAGTTCGCCGAAGCGCTGGCGCCGGCCAACTTTTCCGATACCGCGTTCCTGCCCTGCTACGGCATGGCGGAGTGCTCGCTGGCCGTCAGCTTCGCGCCGCTGGCGCAAGGGCTGGAGGTCGATCGACTCGATGCGGATATCCTGGCCGGTTCACGCCGGGCACAGCCGGTGGGTGCAGACGACGAATGCGGCAGGATTACCGAATTCGTCAACTGCGGCCGCCCCCTGCCCGACTACGAGGTCGAGATCCGCGACGAGCAAGGCGAGGTCCTCGACGAGCGCAACTGCGGCACGATCTTCCTGCGCGGCCCGAGCGTCATGTCAGGCTATGCCAACAACCCCGAAGCGACCAGCGCATCGCTTTCCGACGACGGCTGGCTGAACACCGGCGACATCGGATACCGCGCCGGCGACTCGCTGTTCATTACCGGTCGCGCCAAGGATCTGCTGATCATCAACGGCCGCAACATCTGGCCGCAGGACCTCGAGTACCTGGCCGAGCAGCAGCCTGAAGTGCGTGCAGAGGACGCATCTGCATTCGCGATCCCGGCCGAGGACGGCACCGAGGTGGCCGTGCTCGTCGTGCAGTGTCGCGAACAGGACCCGTTCCGCCAGGCGCGCCTTGTGGAGCGTCTCAAACAGAAGATCCAGTCCGAGTTCGGCATTGCCTGCCTGATAGAGCTGGTTCCGCTGCACACGCTGCCGCGGACGTCGTCGGGGAAGCTCTCCAGGAGCGGAACGAGGCTCGACTTTCTCAAGCGCAACGGCCTGGAGGAAACCGAAGTGCTGCCGCGCGAACTGGTCAACCGCACGCCGCACACGCAGGCACTGAACCCGGCGAACTGAAAGTCATCCCGCAGCTACTGCGCGTGCGGCTGACGGCGTCCGGCGGCCACCGTCGGCCACCCGCTCGATACGCTCCGAAATGACTTCACATGCCATGAAAGTGATCGCCGTGACCGGCGCGACCGGCTTCGTTGGAAAAGCCACGCTCCGAGCGCTCAGGCGGGCCTTTCCAGATACGCAATTTCGTTTGCTGATCCGCGATGCGGACAACCGTGGTTTGCCGGATGAATTCACCGACTGCGCCATCATCGACGGGACGCTCGATTCGCCCGATGCACTGAACTCTCTTGTCCAGGGGGCGGACTGTGTGGTGCACCTCGCCGCCGCCATCCGGGGCAACAGTCCTCTCGATTTCGAGCGCGACAACATCTTCGGAACCCGCCGGCTTGTCGACGCGGTGGCCGCCAATGCGTCCAACGCTCACTTGATCCACGTCTCGTCGCTGGCGGCGCGGCGGCCGGAACTGTCGTGGTACGCGGCCTCCAAACGTGCCGCCGAGGAGGTCGTGGCCTCCAACTGCAGTCGATTCTCGATCCTGCGCCCGCCGGCGGTCTACGGCCCCGACGATCCGGCGCTGGCGGGTATCTGGCGTGCGCTTGCCCGTGGGTGGCTGATACGCGCCGGCCGCGGCCCTTCCCGCTTCTCGATGCTGCACGTCGACGACCTTGCCGAGGCGATCCGGCGCCTCGTCGAACACGGCCCGACGCTGGAGATCCTGCCGCTGGCCGGTCCCCAGCCCGACCAGGGCTGGCGCTGGGAAGATCTTGCGGACCTTGCGCGAAGGACCGGCGACCGGAAGATCCGCATCGTGTCGATCCCCGGCCGCGCCCTGTCGGCCGGAAGTGCGTTCGGCCTCGTCATGTCCCGCGTTACCGGCCGGCGTGCAATGCTGAGCCCGGGCAAGGCACGCGAACTGCTGCACCCCGACTGGGTCTGCGATAATCTCGGCATCGAAAAACGTTTGAACTGGAAGCCGACGACGCGGCTTGAACGCGCCCTTGGTACCTTGCCGGGATGGAACAATCGATGACAACTCACAATGACCGCGTCGACCAGGCGATTCGAAACGCCGTCGAGACGGCGCTCCCCCAGATCAATGGAATCGATTTCGACGCCGCGCTGACCAGCGACGTCGGGCTCGACTCGGTTCAGGTCATGGATCTGGTCATGGAAATCGAAGACGAACTCGATATTTCGGTGCCGGTCGAGGTGCTGGCCGAGGTGCAGACGCTGAACCAGCTCGGTGAGCGCCTGCGCAGCATGATCAAGGACAATCCCCGATGAGCCTGTTCGACAAGTTTTCGCACCTGGCGGCGGCACGCGCAGGACTCGGCGCCGAGGGTACGCCGCCGGTGGCAACACCGATAGAAGACATCATTTCCGCCGCCGAGGGCGTCATCGACGGTAAACGCGTCATTCTTGCCGGCACCAACAATTACCTCGGCCTGACGCTTGATCCCGACGTTGTGGACTCGGCCAAAAAGGCTCTCGAACATTTCGGCACCGGTACGACGGGCTCCAGAATGGCCAACGGCAGCTACAACGCCCACGGCGCGCTCGAGCAGGAGATCTCGGCCGCGTTCGGCTGGCCTTCGGCGATGGTCTTTTCGACCGGCTACCAGGCCAACCTCGCCAGCATCGCCACGCTGGCCGGCAAGGACGATTACCTGCTACTCGACAGCGATTCCCACGCCAGCATCTACGACGGCGCGAAGCTGGGCAACGCCCAAACGGTCATTTTCCGCCACAACGATCCCGGGAACCTGGATCGCCGGCTTTCCCGCCTCGGGGCCGATGCAAGTCGCGCACTGATCGTGGTCGAAGGTCTTTACTCGATGCTGGGCGATCAACCCCCGTTGGCCGAATTCATCGAGGTCAAGAAACGCCACAACGCCTGGCTGCTGCTCGACGAGGCGCATTCGTTCGGCGTTTTCGGCGACAAAGGCCTTGGACTGGCGGAACAGGCCGGCGTGCTCGACGACATCGACTTCGTCGTCGGTACCTTTTCCAAGAGCCTGGGCGGCATCGGCGGGTTCTGCACCAGCCCGCACGCCCAGCTGGAACTGCTGCGGCTGGCCGCACGGCCGTATATTTTCACGGCATCGCCCTCGCCGGCAGTCATCGCCTCGACCCGCACCGCGCTGTCCAAGGTCATTGCCGGCACCGATCTGAGAACCCGCCTCTGGGACAATATCAACCGCCTCTACCGCGCCCTGGAGACCTACGGCTACCGGCTCGGCAGCGACAAGCCCGGTCCGGTCGCCGCCATCATCCTGCCCGATCGCGAAAGCGCACTGGCGCACTGGAGGGGCCTGCTGTCAAACGGCATCTATACCAACCTGATGGTGCCGCCGGCCACGCCCAAGGGACTGAACCTGCTGCGCATCAGTCTCAGCGCTGCGCATACGCCCGAACATATCGATCGGATCATCCAGGCCTTCGGCCAACTTCGCAAGGCGGCCTGAATACCTGCAATCACGGCAAAGGTGCGCGACAGCTCGCGGCGATCGCGCAAGAACAGGCGCTGCGGCCTTGCGATTTCAAGAGCAACCCGTTTCACGCTCCCGGCCCTGCCCTCGGCAGTTTTCGGGCCTCGGCGAGGGGTGGTTTCGGGGCCCGCGGAGCATGTATCCTTGGCCGTTCCACGTCCCCGAATTCCATGCTCTCGAATGGCACCACAAGGAGAAGTGCTTTGAATTTGCCTGAGTTGATACGCCGACCGTTCCAATCCTGCGCGATCGTGATGCTGATGACGGTCTCCGCTGCGGCGGTCGCGGCACCGGACCTCGAGACCATCATGCAGGATCCCGACTGGATCGGTCCGCCGGTCGAGCAAGCCTGGTGGCAGCTCGACGGCAGTGCTTACTTTTACCGGGTCAAACGCAGCGGCTCCGACATTCGCGATACCTGGCGGGTGGACCTGGATGACGGCGAAACTTCCCGGCTTGCCGCCAAGGCCGAGTCTGAAACCGACGCCGCCGATCCGGTATTCGACGCGTTGCGGTCGCGTGCCCTGTCGGTTCGCGAGAACAGCCTGTTCCTGCGCGACCTCGGCAACAACGCACTGACGCGGCTGTTCACCGGCACCGACACGATAAGCAACATCGGCTTCTCGGCCGACCAGCAGCACGTCCAGTTCGAGTCCGACGGACGCTGGTGGCGCATCGCTCTCGCCGGCGGCGCCGCCGTACCGGTCGCCGAACTGCGTTTCGAGGATGCGCCGCATGCTGCACCCGAAGACGATCTGGAAGCCGACCAGCTGCGCCTGTTCTCCACCCTGGAGCGCATGCGGCAGCGCCGCCAGGAACAATACGAGCAGGACCTGCAGGACGCCCGCGCCGATGCCGGGCGCGTGCCGGTGCCATGGTACCTGGGCAAGGGTCATTCGGCCAGTTCGACCAGCCTTTCGCCCGACGCGCGCTGGGTGCTGGTGGTGGTCGAGAATGCAGATGCCGATGAGGGCGAGTCCGACAACATGCCGCGTTTCGTGACTCGTTCGGGATACGTCGAGATCGAAGACGTGCGAACGCTGGTGGGTCGAAAGCCGCCTTCGCCACAGTCGCTGTGGCTGCTGGACCTCGAAACGCGCAAGCGCCACGAGATCGAACTCGATTCGCTGGCCGGTCGCGACGTCGATCCGCTCGCCGAGCTGAAACAGGCCCGGGATATCGACCCGCATGGGCCCGATGACCTGCGGCCGGTCCAGGTATCGGGTATCGAGTGGCATTCCGAAGATTCACGCGCCCTGGTGCAGGTACGGGCCATCGACAACAAGGACCGCTGGACCGTCGTCGTCAACGCGACCGACCAGTCGACGAAAGAGATTCACCGCCTGACCGACCCGGCCTGGATCAACTGGGCGTTCAACGAGTTCGGCTGGGTGCCCGGCAGTGAAAGCGCCTGGTTGCAGTCCGAGCAAGACGGCTACGCGCATCTTTACATGATTGACGCCGACGGGCGGCAGCGGCAGCAGACCCGCGGCGAATTCGAGGTCTACGATATCGAGTTCGCCGCCGACGGCGAATCGGCCCTGATGATTTCCAACGCCGAACACCCGACGCGCTACGACCTGTATCGCCTGGACATCGCCAGCGGCCGGATGGATAAGCTCACCGACCTGGATGGACTGGAAGGCTACGCGACGCTTCCGGACAGCGACAGGATCCTCGTTCGATATTCCGGCAGCTATCTCCCGCCGCAGGCCGCTGTTCTCGATGGCGCAAGCGGCAAGCTGGCGGCCGCTTCCGATACGCTGACCGACGAGTACAAGGCGATCGAATGGCAGCAGCCGGAATTCGCCGGTGTGCCCTCCAGCCACGTCGAGCGTCCGATCTGGACCAAGTTCTACCCGGCGCGCGGCGATTTCCAGGGGCCGCGCCCGGTCGTCGTGTTCGTGCACGGCGCCGGCTACACCCAGAACACGCACCACCGTTTCCCTTACTACTTCCGCGAGCAGATGTTCCACAACCTGCTCACCGAACGCGGCTACCACGTGATCGACATGGATTACCGTGCCAGCCGAGGCTACGGGCGCGACTGGCGCACAGCCATCTACCGGCAGATGGGAACGCCGGAGCTGGAGGACCTGGTCGACGGCGTCGCCTGGCTGGTCGAAAATCACGATGCCGACCCCGCCAGGGTCGGCGTCTACGGAGGATCCTACGGAGGCTTCATGACCTTCATGGCGATGTTCAACGCGCCCGAGGTATTCGCCGCCGGTGCATCGCTGCGGCCGGTTACGGACTGGGCCCACTACAACCACGGCTATACGTCGAATATCCTGAACACGCCCGAGGTCGACCCGGAGGCCTATCGTCGAAGCTCGCCGATCGAATTCGTCGAAGGCCTGCAAGGCGACCTGCTGATCAGCCACGGCATGCTCGACGACAACGTCTTCTACAAGGATTCGGTACGACTGGCGCAGCGCCTGATCGAACTGGAAAAGCAGGACTGGGAACTGGCCTCGTATCCGCTCGAGCCGCACGGATACGAGCACCCGGAAAGCTGGCTGGATCAGTACCGGCGCATCCTCAAGCTGTTCGAGAACTCACTTGGGCATGACAAGTAAGCGATTGCCCGGAAAGGTCGAAAGCGGGCCGGAAAAACGCCGTCAACCTGTGTAGTCTGGAGAAAGGCTCAAGCGACACTGGTGAATAAATACCGATGAATGTACTGATTACCGGCAACTCGAGCGGCCTCGGACTGGGATTGACCGAAACCCTGCTGAAGCGCGACGCCATCGTCTGGGGCATGAGCCGGCGGGGTTGCCCGCTGCACGATGACGACGGTCTGCGCGACCGGCGATTCGATCTTTCGAACCTCAACACCCTGCCGGACGCCCTGGAGCGGCTGCTTTCGGATTGCCTCAGGCTGGACCTGGTCGTTCTCAACGCCGGAATCCTTGGCAAGATTCACGAGATATCCGAAACCGACGTACACGATCTCGAGCACATGATGCGCATCAACGTTTGGTCCAACAAGGTCATTCTCGACTGGATCATCGAGCGCCAGCTGCCGGTCGACCAGATCGTCGCCATATCGTCCGGGGCGGCGATCAACATGAATTACGGCTGGGGTGGCTACTCGCTGTCCAAGGCACTCCTGAACAACCTGGTCAGGCTCTACGCACACGAAATGCCCGATACCCACCTTACGGCGCTTGCACCCGGCCTGGTCGATACCCCGATGCAGGACTACCTGTGCGGCGAAGTCGACAGCGAGGAATTTCCGTCGGTGCAGAAACTCAAGGACGCCAGGGGCACGAAAGACATGCCGGAACCGGCCGCGGCCGCGGAGAGTGTTCTGGGCGTGCTGGACAGGCTGCGCGAAGGCGAAAGCGGTCAGTTCGTCGACATGCGCAGTCTCGACTGAGCCCGCCCGTCCAGCCGGGCCTGGTCAAGGATGCGGTGCCGGTCCCGGGAGGTTCCGGCCATGCTCGCGGGGGCCGGAACTGCACCGCCGACGCGCGGCGCGGGGCTGGCGCGATTCCCCGGTAGATTTCGTATAAATTCCAAGTCGCGCACACTGAAAAGGGAGCAACACCAACATGATGGATTTCAAGATCGGCGAGATCATCTCGCTCATGGCAAAGACCCTGCCGTTCCTGGTTTTCCGGTTTCTGATCTACTTCGGCATCACGCTGGCCTACGTCCTGATCACCGGAATAGGCGCCGGGATCGGCTACGGCATCGGCACCATCGGCGGTGAAGCCGAGGCCGGCGGTCTGTGGGGCGGCATGGCCGGGTTCGGCATCGCGGGGGCAATCATGTACTTCATCCGCGAATACCTGCTGTACCTGGTCAAGGCCGGTCATATCGCCGTCCTGGTCGAACTGATGGAAGGCAGGGAACTGCCCGGCGGCAAGGGGCAGATCGATTACGCCCAGGGCATCGTGCGAGAGCGTTTCACCGAATCATCGGTGCTGTTCGGGGTCGACCAGCTGATCAAGGGCATTCTCAAGGCATTCAATCGCGCGTTCTTCACGATTGCAAACTTTCTGCCCATCCCCGGGATCCAGGGCCTGGTCAAGTTCATCAACACCATCGTGAACCTGTCGCTGACCTACCTCGACGAGGTCATACTGGCCTACAACATCAAGATGAAGGCGGACAATCCCTGGGCCGCCAGCAGGACCGCGCTGGTGCTGTACGCACAGAACTATAAATCGTTCCTGAAGAACGCGTTCTGGCTTGCATTCATCATCTGGGGTCTGACCTTCCTTGTCTTCCTCCTCATTCTTGCGCCTGTCGCCGGCCTGGTCTCGCTGTTCCCGGGTGCCGCCGGCCCGCTGGCGCTGATCATCGCCGTGGTATTCGCCTGGGGTATCAAGCAGGCGGTCATCGAGCCCATCGGCATGACGGCGTTGATGCAGGTGTTCTTCAAGGTCACCGAGGGCCAGCAGCCCAATCCGGAGTGGGAAGGCAAGCTCGACAAGGTTTCGAAGAAGTTTTCCAAGCTCAAGGAAAAGGCCGCCGATTGGGGCGGCGACGACAAGCCGCCGGCCTCCGACCAGCCTGCCGGCTGATCACCGCCGAAGCAGCAACAAGGGAATTATCCAGCAGAACCTGTCCCGCCCGGTCACGCCGGGCGGGATCGCTTCGGGTTCGGATCCTCTGATCTCAGGCCAGCACGCCGCGCGCGCGCATGCGCCGCGCATAGACCAGCAACAACACGCCGATCACGAAGATCACGGCGCTGAAAGCGGCGCCGCCGCTACCCATGATCTCCAGGCCGTCGCTCAGGAACACCGTATAGGTCGTCGATACGATCATGCCAAGCAGCGACACGGCAAACAGCGTGACGGCCCAGCGGCTCCGAAACAGCAGCGCAAGGGAGCCGAGCAGCGCGCCCCACACGCCCAACGCCCAGAAAATGCTCATCCACGCGGGAAAGCCGTAAAAGTAGTCCAGCTGTGCGTCGGTGAACTGGCTCATGTAGAAATCGAGCTGCAGTTTTGTCGCAAGATAATCGAAACAACCCATGGCGTTCCACAAAAGACTGAGCACGCCGACGATCCACAAGTGAAACGGTACTTGATGCGATTCACGGTTCATGTCATGGCTCCCGATCGGTTTCACGAATGTCAATCCTTGCACAACCGGACGCCCCGGTAAAGCATGACTATCGGAACAGGCGGCGCGGACGATTCGCGGCTATGGTGAGCGGTTTGAAGCGGAATCGACCTTCTATCGGTGAAATCATTTTCGATTGCAATTCTGTTGGCGCTGCTGCAGGCGCCGGTCGCTTTCGCTGCCGTGCAGCCCGGCGTGCCGGAGGGCCGGGGCTCGAACGAGGATACGGTGATCTATCCGGCCTCGTTCTTCAGCGGCTACCAGCCGGTAAGCGCCGGCGACATGGTTGCGCAGGTGCCCGGTTTCCAGGTCAGCGACGGCGACGGCAGCCGCGGCTTCGCCGGCGCCGGCGGCAACGTCCTGATCAACGGCGAACGACCGAGCAGCAAGCAGGACTCGGTTTCCAGCATTCTTGCCCGAATTCCGGCTTCGCGCGTCGAAAGAATCGAGTTGATTCGCGGCAATACCGGCAGATTCGACGCCGGCGGCCAGGCGATGCTGGTCAACGTCATCATCGACACCTCGCGCCGCGCCTGGACCTGGAGCTCGACTGTTGAGCAGGATCTCGACAGCGGCGGACCCACGCCGAGCGGCCGGCTTTCCATGGTCGATCGGACCGGAAACACCAACTGGGGTGCCGGCATCTCGGCAAGCACCTCGTTTTTCGGCAACACCATGACCGAAAGGCTGCTGGTCGACGGCCTCGACGTCGAAAACCGGGGAGAATTCGAACGCAGCCGAAGCCGGTCGCTGCAGCTCAATGCCAACAGCACCTCGACCTTCGAAGCGGTGACGCTGCGACTCAACACCGAAATCGTCTACAGGCGATCGGATTTCCTGGAGCGCTCGAGACGTTTCCCGCTGCCGGGAGCGGGACAGCCTTTCAACCTTAACCAGGAATCCGACGACAGCGGAATCGAGGTCGAGCTGGGCGGGGACCTGGAATGGCAGCCGGCCCCGGCGTGGCAGGCCAAGCTGATCGGACTGCACAGCAGCGTGGTCGTCGATGACGAAAACCGCGAGATTCTGATCGTCACGCCCTTGCCGCCGGCCCTGCAGCGTCAATCGATACGGGATTCCACGCAGCAGGAGTCGATCGCTCGATTCGAACTGGACTGGACGGCCTCCGCCGCCCACTTGCTGGAGTTCGACCTCGAGACCGCGCTGAACGCGCTGGACAATGCGCTGGTGCTGCGAATCGGGGATGGCGGCGAGCTGACTCCCGTCGATGTTCCCGGCGCGAACAACCGCGTCGAAGAATTGCGCGGCGACATGGAGTTGCGCGACACCTGGCGATTCGGAGAATTCAGTCTCGAGTCGGCCTTGGGTGCGGAGCTCTCCAGGATCAGCCAGTCCGGCGCCGGATCGCCGGACCAGGAGTTCTTTTTCCTGAAGCCCTCGCTTACCCTGGTCCACGCGCCCCACGAGCGCGCGCTCGACCGGATCGGATTCAGGCGCGAAATCGCGCAGCTGAACTTCGGCGACTTCATCAGCTCGGCCAATTTTTTCGACAACGACATCGATCGCGGGAATCCGGAGCTGGAACCGCAGCAGACCTGGGCCGCGGAGGCCTCCTCCGAACGCAGGTTCGGCGCAATCGGCGTGGCCAAGCTGAGCATCTTTCACGACTGGGTGCGAGACGTGCAGGACAGATTGCCGATCGGCGGCCAATTCGAGGTGCCGGGCAACATCGGCAATGGCCGCCGCTGGGGCATGAGCGCGGAGGGAACTTTCGCGCTGGAAGCCATCGGCATGAACCAGGCACGGCTGGATCTTGCGGCACGTTGGGAGGATTCGGCCGTCACCGATCCCGTCACGGGCAAAACGCGCAGATTTTCCGGGCAGCGGCGCTACACGCTCGAAGGTGAGCTGCGCCGGGACCTGGTCGAGGCTGGCTGGGCGTGGGGCATCGAAGCCGATTTCGTGGATCGCGCGACGGTCTACGAGCTCGATGAACTGGACATAGACGAGCGCGGCATGGACGTGGAGGCCTTCGTCGAGACCACGCGCTATTTCGGTGTCAAGATGCAGCTCACCGTGCAGAACCTGCTGGACCGGCGGTTTCTTCGCGACCGGACCGTCTTCGACGGACCGCGCAGCACCAGCCCTGTCGCCTTTCGAGAAATTCGCGACCTCAGGCGAGGTCGATCGGTCCTGCTCTCGATCAGCGGCAGCTTCTGATTCGCCTACCCGGGCGACGGTCCCGGGCGTTCAGTCAGGCGCGATGGGCCAGGTCGCGGATCGAGCCGGGCAGAGGGACGGACTCGCCGCTCTTCTTGTCGATCCAGACCAGTGTCACGGTGGCATCGGCGTACAGAACCGGTTTTTCCCTGTCCGCTTTCTTGTTGTCGCCTTTCCTCGCGCCGTCGCCGACCGGCACGGAGCGAATTTCGCTTTCCAGCTTGATGCTGGATCGGCCCGGCGAATCCGGCTTGAGCGTAACGGCCACGCGTTCGGGCCAGTGGATCGGGCGGCGGTAGTTGATGTTGATGTTGGCGACGACCGGTCCGGCATCGTCGTCCTGCCAGTGGCAGGGAACCGAATCCATCCACTGGCTTCGGCATTCCTCCAGGTAGGCCAGGAAGACCGCATTGTTCACGTGGCCGAATGAATCGACATCCCCCCAGCGGACGTCAAGCTCGATCCTGAATTCCGACATATGCGACTCGCTCTCGATGCTCTTGTTGAAACGGTCGTTATTGTAATCCCTTTCGACCTCGATCCAGACGGGCGGGATTACGCGGACTTCCGGGATTTACGTCCCACGCCCGGCAAACCGGCGAGGTATTGACCGGTATACGAGTGCTTCTCGCGCGCAACCTGCTCGGGCGTGCCTGTCGCGATGATGCGCCCGCCGCGCACGCCGCCTTCGGGACCCAGGTCGATAATCCAGTCTGCGGTCTTGATCACGTCCAGGTTGTGTTCGATGACGACAACGGTATTGCCGTCGTCGCGCAACCGGTGCAGGACCGCCAGTAGCTGCTTGATGTCGTGGAAGTGCAGGCCGGTCGTTGGCTCGTCGAGGATGTACAGGGTGTTGCCGGTATCGCGCTTGGACAGTTCGCGCGCAAGCTTGATGCGCTGCGCTTCTCCACCCGACAGGGTCACCGCGGATTGTCCCAGGGTGATGTAGCTCAAGCCCACGTCCATCAGGGTCTGCAGCTTGCGGGCCACCACCGGCACCGGCTCGAAGAACGGCAGGGCGTCTTCCACCGTCATTTCCAGCACTTCGCTGATGTTCTTGCCCTTGTAGGTCACGGTCAGCGTTTCGCGGTTGTAGCGCTTGCCGTGGCAGACGTCGCAGGGCACGAAGATGTCGGGCAGGAAGTGCATTTCCACCCGCACCATGCCGTCGCCCTGGCAGGCCTCGCAGCGGCCGCCCTTGACGTTGAACGAGAACCGGCCCGGCTTGTAGCCGCGCGACCGGGATTCCTTGGTGCCGGCGAACAGCTCGCGAATCGGCGTGAACAGGCCGGTGTAGGTGGCCGGATTCGAGCGCGGCGTGCGGCCGATCGGACTCTGGTCGATGTCGACCACCTTGTCGAACAGTTCCAGCCCGGAATGGCGCTCGAACGGGGCCGGGTTCTCCGACGCGCCGTTGAGTTCGCGGGCCATCAGCTTGTAAAGGGTGTCGTTGATCAACGTCGACTTGCCGGAGCCCGAAACGCCTGTTACACAGACGAACAGGCCGGCCGGAATCTCGACGTCCACCGACGCCAGGTTGTTGCCGGTCGCCCCTTCCAGCCTGAACATCTTCTTCTTGTTGGGCTTGACCCGCTTCGCCGGCACCTCGATCGCCTTGCGGCCCGAAAGATAATCGCCGGTCAGGGAGGCCTCGCAGTCGATCACGCCTTGCGGCGTGCCCGAATAGACGATCCGCCCGCCGTGGACGCCGGGGCCCGGTCCGATGTCGACGACATGATCGGCGGCCCGGATGGCGTCTTCGTCGTGCTCCACGACAATAACGGTATTGCCCAGGTCGCGCAGCCGCACCAGGGTCTCGAGCAGACGCGCGTTGTCGCGCTGGTGGAGGCCGATGGAAGGTTCGTCGAGCACGTACATGACGCCGACCAGCCCGGCGCCGATCTGGCTGGCCAGCCGGATCCGCTGCGCTTCGCCGCCGGATAGCGTGTCGGCCTGTCGATCGAGCGTGAGGTAGTCCAGCCCGACGTTGACCAGGAACTGCAGCCGCTCGCGCACTTCCTTGAGAATGCGTCCGGCGATCTCGCCGCGCCAGCCCTTCAGGGTCATCGAATCGAAGAACGACAGGCACTGCTCGATCGACCAGGACGCGATTTCCGGCAGCGAACGGTCGTTGATGAAGACGTTGCGGGCTGCCGCGTTGAGCCGCTGACCATGACATGCCGGGCACGGTTGCTCGGAGATGTAGCGCGACAGCTCTTCGCGCACGATGCGCGAATCGGTCTCGCGGTAGCGACGCTCCAGGTTCGGGATGATGCCCACGAACGGGTGCTTGCGCGACTGCGCTCCGCCGTCGCCGAAGTAGCGGAAACTGATCTTCTCCGAGCCGCTGCCGTGCAGGACCACCTCGCGCACGTTCTCGGGCAGCTCGCCGAACGGCGTTTCCGGATCGAAGTCGTAATGCCGCCCCAGAGACTGGATCATCTGGAAGTAATAGGCGTTGCGGCGGTCCCAGCCGCGAATCGCCCCGCCGGCCAGGCTCAGCTCGGGATTGCCGACCACCCGCGCCGGATCGAAGAACTGCTTGTGTCCCAGCCCGTCGCACGACGGGCAGGCCCCGTTCGGGTTGTTGAACGAGAACATCCGCGGTTCGAGCTCGGGAAGACTGTAGTCGCAGACCGGGCAGGCAAAGCGTGCCGAGAACAGGATTTCGGCCAGGTTCGCCGCATCGTCATCGCTTTCCGACTCTTCGCCCGCACCCGGCATCGGCGCGATCACGGCGATGCCGTCGGCCAGCGCCAGCGCCGTCTCGAGGCTCTCGGCCAGGCGCTGGGTCAAGCTTGCCCCGGTCTCCGAGCCGGGGTCGCGAACCTTGAAGCGATCGACCACCGCTTCGATCGTGTGCTTCTGCCGCAACCCCAGCGCCGGCAGGTCGCCGTCAAGGTCGTAGACCGTGCCGTCGATGCGCGCCCGGATGAACCCCTGCGCGCGCAGGTCCCTGAGGAGATTGGCGTGCTCGCCCTTGCGGTTCCTGACGACTGGGGCCAGCAGCATCAGCCGGGTGCCTTCGGGCAGGTTCAGTACCGTGTCCACCATCTGGCTGACGGTCTGGGCGTCGAGCCGCTCGCCGTGATCGGGGCAATGAGGCGTCCCGACCCGCGCGAACATCAGGCGCAGGTAGTCGTGGATCTCGGTCACCGTCCCGACGGTCGAGCGAGGATTGTGGCTGGCGGCTTTCTGCTCGATCGATATCGCCGGGCTCAGGCCCTCGATATGGTCGAGATCCGGCTTTTGCATCATCGACAGGAACTGACGCGCGTAGGCCGAAAGCGACTCCACGTAGCGACGCTGGCCCTCGGCGTAGATGGTGTCGAATGCCAGCGACGACTTGCCCGAGCCCGACAGCCCGGTAAAGACGATCAGCTTGTCGCGCGGCAGTTCCAGGTCGATATTTGCGAGGTTGTGCGTTCGCGCACCCCGGATGATGATCTTGTCCAAGTCGAGACCTGTGCTGGGCGGCTGGTTAAACCGACAACTATACCTTGCCGCGTGAATTGCGCGCAAACAAACGCTGAAAAATCAGTTGATTCCGCGCCGGCCGCGGTCGTTGAAAACCCGGGCGTTCCGGATCAACCGCCAACCGGCGGCTTGATCCATTGCCAGATTCGCATCGGTGGAATGTTGAGCGGCACCGGCGCAGCGCGGCTGGAGTCACCAAAAACCGGGTCGGCCAGCCTGGCCACTTCGGCGCGAAACTGGTATGCCACGAAGCGACCATCGGCCGAAAGGCTGTCGCGAACGCCCTCCAGGATGCCGGATCCGATCTCGAACGGCATGGTCGAAAACGGGATGCCGGAGATCACGACATCGGCCGCCGGAAGGCCGTGCTGCTTGAGAATCGCGCCAAGGTCGGCTGCACTTCCGGTATGGGCGATCAGGCGCGGATCGTCGATCGCCGCAACGATTTCCGTGAAACGAGGATCCAGGTCGATCGCCAGCAGGCGCGCATCGGGGCGCATCGCGAGCAACAGGGCTCGAGTCGTTCCCCCGGTGCCGGGGCCCAGCTCCACCACCACGCGGGCATCGTCGAGTTCCGAGAACTCGATGATCTTGCGTTCCATGAAGCGAGAACTCGGTATCACCGAGCCAACCTGTCGGGGGTCCTTCAGGAACCCGCGAAAGAAATCGATGCTCTTGTTCGAACGAGTTCGCTGGCGCTGGCGCGTCTTTTCCAAAACCGGGTTCCCGGGCGAGTTGTTGACAGGATTATTGTAACTCGACTCGCGCGGAAATCCTTTCGTGCGGCTCCGTCGCGAAGTTCACCGCGGCCGCTCGTTCCTTCGGGGCAATCCGGGCCCCTGCTCCGCGCGGCCTGTGCGTTTGCGAATCGCATCGAGCAGACGCTCCGGATGTGCCGGACTTGCCAGAACGAGGCTGCCGTCATTCAGCGGCATGCGCAAGACCCTGGGGGCGGTCACCAGGCAAAAAAGCTTGTTTCGCCCTCGGTCGCGAAAATTGCCGGCCGCCAGTCCGGGAACCGCATAACCGTTGGTCTTGAGCAGCGGCCTGTTTTCCGGATGCTCGCGCAGGTCGACGATCCTGGTCGCGTCGACGTCTATGGAACTCAGCGCCAGGCGGCGCGAATAGAACGTCGCCCTGATCTCCAGCACCTCGCCGTCGATACGGATAGAGCGTCGCGTGCTCACAGCAAGCAGCAAGCCCGCGACCGACACGATGACCAGTCCGGCCAGGGCGAACCCGACCGGCGGCGGGCGAAACTCCGGGAACGCAGCCATGGCCACCAGAATCATCAGCGGCATCACCAGCGTGAAAAAGGCCAGAAACACACGCGCAGACTTGCCGAGCGGCGCGACTGCGAATTCCTTGACAGCGTCATTCATGGTCACTCCCCTCGATTGTCGTCGTCTTCGTGTTCTTGTTCGATCGCCTCGGTGACCGGTTGAACTTTCTCATCGCGCAGCCTCCCCGACTTCTTCAGCGCCTCGCGCAGTACCCATTCGATCTGCGCGTTCAACGAGCGCAGATCATCGTCAGCCCAGCGCTGCATGGCCTGCATCACCGGTTCGCTGACCCGCAGTGCAAATGCCTTTTTCTTTGCCAAGACTGCTCCGGCGGCCTACTGGTGAATGCTGCCGGTATTGATTACCGGCTGGGTGGCGCGGTCGGAACACAGCACCACGAGCAGATTCGAAACCATCTGGGCCTGGCGCTCCTCGTCGAGATCGACGATGCCCTGCTCCTTCAGGTCGTGCAGGGCCATCTGCACCATGCCTACGGCACCGTCCACGATCCGGCGCCGCGCGGCCACGACGGCCTCGGCCTGCTGGCGCTGGAGCATGGCCTGGGCGATCTCCGAGGCATAGGCCAGGTGGGAGATCCGGGCCTCGATGACATCGACCCCGGCCGTGGTCAGGCGCTCGTCCAGCTGCTCCTTGAGGTGTTCACTGATTTCCTGGGCATGACTGCGCAGCGAAATTTCGCCCTCGGTGTGCTGGTCGTAGGGATAGCGCGTGGCCATAGAGCGCAAGGCGGCCTCGGACTGGATCTGGACGAAGCTCTCATAGTCGTCGACGTTGAAGGTCGCCTCGGCCGAATCGACCACGCGCCAGACGATCACCGACGCGATCTCGATCGGGCTTCCGTTGAGTTCGTTGACCTTCAGCCGACCGGATTCGAAATTCCGGACCCGCAGCGAGACCTTGCGCGCGGTGTAGAAAGGATTGTTGAAACGCAGCCCCTGGTCGCGGACCGTGCCGATGTATTTCCCGAACAGCGTCAGAACGGCGGCCTGGTTGGGTTCGACCATGTAATAGCCGGCGAACATGGTCAGCACGACCAGGAAAGCCACAATCGCACCGGCGACTTCCAGCCCGGCGCCGGCACGCGCCGCGTCTATGAACCACCAGACCAAAAGCAGCGACACGGCGATATTGGCCACGAGCATCGGAATACCGGGCCATGAACGTACTTCGACTTCCTGCATGGTGTTTCTCCTGTAACGAGCAGTCGGCACGCGCCACGCGCGCTTGGTTAATTAAAATGATATTATATTGATATCACCCGTGTCAAGCCGCGAAACGACACCGGCGCCGACACAGCATTCGAACGGGGTTATTGACCTCGAGAGCGAAAGTCGGTAACATTCCCGCTCTTAAGTTTCAACGCATTTTTCTGGAGCCCATATCATGTACGCGGTATTCAAGACCGGCGGCAAGCAATACAAGGCCGCGACCGGGGAAACCCTCCGAGTCGAAAAGCTGGACGTCGAAAACGGCGCCTCTGTCGAACTCGATGAAGTGTTGATGGTTGCCGACGGCGACGACATTCGGGTCGGCGCGCCGACTATCGATGGCGGCAAGGTCACGGCCGAGGTCGTGGGCCACGGTCGCGGAGACAAGGTGCGCATCATCAAGTTCAAGCGCCGCAAGCACCACATGAAGCAGATGGGCCACCGCCAGTACTACACCGAAATCAAGATCACCGGTATCGAGGGCTAAGCAGATGGCACATAAAAAAGCAGGCGGCTCCACTCGCAACGGCCGCGATTCGAATCCGAAATTCCTCGGCGTCAAGCGCTACGGCGGCGAAAGCGTGGACGCGGGCAACATCCTGGTCCGCCAGCGCGGCACGCGCTTCCATGCCGGCGACAACGTCGGCGTCGGTCGCGACCATACGCTGTTTGCGCTGGCCGACGGAAAGGTCGTGTTTCGCGAGCGCGGCAAGCCGTTGCGCAAGTTCGTTTCGGTCGAGCCGGCCGAGTAACCGACCACGACAACCGAACCCCGAAAAGCCGGCCGCGTGCCGGCTTTCGCTTTTTCAGCGGCTCGAAAAAAGCGGGACTTTTGACTTCGCTCTCCAGCAGTCTGCAATAATTTTCACTTTCTTCTGCAGTCCCGACCCGCAACGCCAACTGGAATTCGCACCATGAAATTCGTCGACGAAGCACGAATCGAAGTCCGCGCCGGCCGAGGTGGGCACGGCAGCGCCAGTTTCCGTCGCGAAAAGTACATCCCCAGGGGCGGACCCGACGGCGGCGACGGCGGCGACGGCGGGAGCGTCTGGCTGGAAGCCGATGCCGGTCTCAACACGCTGGTCGATTTTCGCCATGCCCGGGCGTTCAAGGCCGGCAATGGACAGCCCGGCCAGGGTCGGCAGCGAACCGGCAAGTCGGCCGAAGACATCGTCATTCGCGTCCCGCTGGGGACCATCGTGCGCAATATCGAGACCGACGAAATCATCGGCGACGTCACGCAACCCGGGCAACGCCTGCTGGTGGCTCGCGGCGGTACCGGCGGCAAGGGCAACATTCACTTCAAGTCCTCGGTCAACCGTACCCCGCGACAGTTCACCGAAGGCACGCCCGGCGAGGAGCGTGCGCTGCATCTTGAGCTCAAGGTGCTGGCCGATGTCGGTCTGCTGGGCTTCCCGAACGCCGGCAAGTCGACGCTGATCTCGGCAGTCTCCAAGGCGCGGCCCAAGGTCGCCGACTACCCCTTCACCACGCTGCATCCGAACCTGGGCGTGGTGAGCCTGGAGCCGGGACGAAGTTTCGTGATCGCGGACATTCCAGGCATCATCGAGGGCGCCGCAGAGGGTGCCGGCCTGGGCCATCAGTTCCTCAAGCACCTCCAGCGCACCGGGCTGTTGCTGCACCTGGTGGAGGTGCAGCCGATCGATGGCAGCGATCCGGTCGAACAGGTCAGGACGCTGGAGCGCGAGCTCGAGCGCTTCGACCCCGAACTCCTGACCAAGCCGCGCTGGCTGGTGATCACCAAGACCGACCAGCTGGCCGGTCCGGAACTCGAGCTGGCCCGGGATCGCATCGTTGCCGAACTGCAGTGGCAAGAACCCTGGTTTGCGATCTCGTCTGTATCCGGCGCCGGCCTCAAGTCGCTGGTCTCCCGGATCGCCGAAGCGCTGGGCCGAACCTGACTCGGATTCGCGTAGCCGGTTCGGTTGCTATACTCGAACCGATTACGAACCGACCTTCCAGGTGACCGAATGACCATGCCGGCGCCACGCGGCCGACTGACCCCGGCGCGAAGACAAATCATCGACGCCTTGCTGGACCGGCTGCTTGACCTGCCCCACCCCGCGCGAGCACAGCGCATGCATGAGCTGGCGCGGAGCCATCGCCGGATTCATGCATGGCTGGAACGCCTGCTGGCGGCCTCCGACAATCCCACGTCATTCCTGCAATCGATATTCGAACGTGCCGGCGACGCGGCGCTGACGCACCTGGAACTGCGGCGCGAAGGGCCTCCCCCGGGGACGCGGATCGGCGACTGGCGGCTCGCCGAGCCGGTCGGTGCCGGCGGCATGGGCCTGGTGTACCGGGCCGAACGGGCCGACGGCGCCTTCGAAATGAACGTCGCAATCAAGTTCATCCGCTCGGCCGACGACCCGCTGATGGCCGAACGACTGGCGCTTGAAACGCAGCTGCTGGCGCGCCTCGATCACCAGAACATCGCTCGGGTGATCGACGGCGGCACCCTGAAGGACGGCCAGAATTACCTGGTCATGGAGTGGATAGAAGGCCAGGACCTGAGCGACTGCCGGGAACGGACGGGCGCGTCCGCGGCTCACTGCCTGGGCCTGTTCACCGAGATCGCGGAGGCGGTTGCCCACGCCCACCAGCGACAGATCGTGCACGGCGACATCAAGCCGGCCAATATCCGCATCGGACGCGACGCGAGGCCGAAACTGCTGGATTTCGGTGTTGCACGCCTGATTTCCGCGAAGCGGGCAGACACGGCGCGGACCGAGGCCCTCACACCGGCGTTTTCCGCACCCGAACAACTGGACGGGGCTCCGGCCTCGACCCAGAGCGACATTCATTCGCTGGGTTCACTGCTGCGCTGGATGCTGACCGGCAAACCGGGCGAGCACGGCGTGGCCATACGCCCTGCCGAGATCAGCGTCCCCCGGTCCGCCGCGCTGGCGGCGATCATCAACAAGGCGACCGCCGAGGATCCGGACCACCGCTATCGGTCGGTGCCGGAAATGATCAGCGATGTGCGGAACCTGATGGCGGGCCGGCCCGTCTCTGTGATCGATTACGGCATTGTCGGCCGGGTCTCCCTCTGGGCACGCCGCCACCAGGTCGCGGCCGGACTGGCCGGCCTTGCCCTCGCCGCGCTGGTCGCCGGCGTCGTGGGCATCTACTGGCAGGCCCGCATAGCCGCCGGCGAGCGCGATGCCGCGCGTTTCGAGGCGGAACGATCGACGCTGTTGCGCGAGCAACTCATCCTGCTTTTTCGCCAGGTGGGTCAGAACAATGCCGAGCACGAACTTTCCACGCGCGAACTGCTGACCGAGAGCGTGAAGGTCGCCGAACGACTGCATGCCAACGATCCCCAGATGCTGGTCTCGATCAAGGCGCTGCTTGGCGAGATCTACATCGCGATGAACGATTTTGCCGCTGCCGATCCGCTGCTTTCGTCATTCGTCGACTACAAGCCCAACCTGGCGTCGCCGCTGGTCCAGGCCGTCGCGCGCGCCGATCTGGCGCAGGTCCGCCTGCGCCAGGGCGACGCCGCCGCCGCGCTGATGCTGACCGGCGACGCGCTGGACTTCCTGCGCCGGACACCCGGCCGAAACGCCGCACGCATCGCCGACGTATTGCAGGTTCAGGGCCAGGCGCTGCGCGTCCAGGGTCAGTGGGACGACGCGATCTCGACACTTCGGGAGGCCCTCGACCTGGCCAGGGGAGAGCCCGCGCCGTCGCGCTTGCGGGCGACGGCAAGCAACAACCTGGCCACGACACTGATCTACGCCGGCCGCGCCGGCGAAGCGATGCCGTTTCTGCGCGAAGCGCTGGACAACTGGCGCGGACTGGGGCTGGAAAGCGGATCCAGCGCGTTGACGGTGATGGCCAACCTGGCCGGCCTGCTGCACCAGCGCGGCGAACTGGCCGAAGCCGAACCCCTGTATCGCGAGGCCATTAGGCGCCGGACCGAACAGTTCGGCGATTCCGGCGCACTGGCGGCCGCTCACCTGAACCTGGGCTCGCTGCTGGCTACGCGCCACCGTATCGAGACGGCCCGGGATCATGTGGGACGCGGTATAGCGATGATCGAGCGCTTCGAAGGCCGCGACAGCCTGAACCACGTGCGCGCCGTTCTGGCGCGCGGCCGTGTGGAACTGGCCGCGGGCAATTTCGAACGGGCACTGCAGGATCTGGACGCGGCGCGGCAGCGATTCGAGAACGTTGTCGGGCCCGATCACCTTTTTACCGTCATCTCGGAATTCCAGACGGCGCTGGGGGAGGCACGGGCGACCGGCACCGCGACCGAACGGCTGGAGGCGGCGACGCGGCGGCTCGAAGCGCAGCAACCTGCCTCGAACAGATATCTCGCCCAGGCGCTTTGCGAGACGGCGCGGCTGAAGATCGATACCGCTCCTCAGGCCGCCCGATCGCTGGCCGAACGGTGTCTGACGCTGCGGCGCGACGAGCTCTCGATGAGTGAATGGCGGGTCAGCGAGGCGCGCGCCATATTACTTGCCTCGCGTATCGAGGCCGGGGATCGCAGCGCCATCCCGGCACTGAAGAACGCGCGAAGCGTGCTCGCCCGCGCGCTCGGCGAGGAGCATCCCAAACTCGACTGGTGCGATCGCTGGCTGGAGAATTCGGGCAGCGCCTGAACGGCGCGAGGGCGAGCCGGAAAGCGCTCATTCGCGGTACAAGACCCCAGCGTACGACCAGGGGCCGGCGCTACGGAAAATCGCCTCAGCCCGCCTTGTTCAAGACCCTTCCGTGGCGACGGCTCGCCAGGTTCCGTGACTGCGACTTTTTGCGCCCGAGCGCACCACAGGCGTAATCGACTGTCCGGTGAGGATGCGTGACCGAGATAAACGCCGCAGAGGCGGGGCCTGGCGGCGGCGCGGCAGGAAGCGTGGTGAATAAGCCGGGCTCAGAGGCCCTTGACGTGCTGCCCCAGGCGTGACTTGTGACGGTCTGCCTTGTTGCGGTGCATCACACCCTTGCTCACCGAACGATCGATTGCCGGCACGGCAGCCTTGTAGGCGGCCTCGGCGGCGGCCTTGTCGCCGGCCTTGACGGCATTGACGACCTTCTTGATCATGGTGCGCACATACGAGCGCTGGGCCGCATTATGCTGTCGATTGCGCTCGGACTGCCGTGCGCGCTTGCGTGCTGATGGGCTATTGGCCACGAATTGCTCCTGAAACCTTTGATTACAGTGGTTGATGACAGTCAATAATGACAATTGCTAATCACAATCGACAATGTCCATCGATAATGACAAAAATCAAGCCGTATAGTATCGCCGCTCATGGCCGTTTAGTCAAGGGATTGCCCCGTTTCCAGCCGCAAGGGACACGCCGCGGCCGATGAGCCTGCTTCGCTCGATCTTCTCGTTTTCGAGCATGACGCTGATCTCGCGCTTGCTGGGGCTGGTGCGCGACGTGGTACTGGCGCGTTATTTCGGCGCGAGTGCCGCCACGGACGCATTCTTCGTCGCGTTCAAGATCCCCAATTTCCTGCGTAGATTGTTTGCCGAGGGGTCGTTCTCCCTGGCCTTCGTGCCGGTGCTTGCCGAATATCGGGTGCGCGGCGACCAGGCCGAGATGAAGTCGCTGGTCGACGCTACCGCCGGTTGTCTGCTGGCCGTGCTGCTCGGGCTGACCGGCCTTGGAATGCTGGCCGCGCCCTGGGTGGTCTCGGTCTTCGCGCCGGGCTTTGCCGACGACCCCTACCAGCAGGGCCTGGCCGCCGAAATGCTGCGGGTGACCTTTCCGTACCTGCTGTTCATCGCGCTGACAGCCCTTTCCGGCGGAATCCTGAACACGCTGGGCAGGTTCGCCCTGCCCGCCCTGACGCCGGCGCTGCTCAATATCAGCCTGATCACCGCGGCGGTGGTATTCAGCCAGCATTTTTCCGAGCCGGTCAAGGCGCTGGCCTGGGGCGTGCTGGCCGCCGGCATCCTGCAGCTCGCGATCCAGCTGCCTGCGCTGGCGCGTCACGGCCTCCTGCCGCTGCCCCGTCCCGACTTCCGCCACCTCGGCGTTCGCCGGATCATGAAACTGATGATCCCGACCCTGTTCGGCTCGTCGGTCGCGCAGATCAACCTGCTGCTGGACGTCCTGATCGCCTCCCTGCTGGTCGAAGCAAGCATCTCCTGGCTTTATTACGGCGATCGACTGATGGAGTTCCCGCTGGGCATGTTCGGCGTGGCGCTGTCGGTGGTCATACTGCCGACCCTGTCCTCGCTGCACGCGCGCGCAGACCGCGAACGATTCCGCAGCACGATGGAGTGGGCCGTGCTGCTGGGCCTGGTCATAGGCCTGCCGGCCGCCGTCGGGCTCGCGGTACTCGGCGGACCGACCGCGACCACGCTGTTCCATTACGGCGAGTTCTCGGTCGGCGACGTCGAAATGACCGCGCTCGCGCTCGGCGCCTACTGCATCGGGCTTCCTGCATTCATCGGGGTCAAGATCCTGGCGCCGGCGTTCTTTTCGCGCCAGGACACCCGAACGCCGGTGCGCATCGGGATCATCGCCCTGGTCGTCAACATGGGCCTCAACATCGTGTTCGTCTGCGCGATCACCTGGCATCTGGCCGGCGAAATGCTGCTGGACGACCCGTGGGGCGCACTCGCGCTGAACCCGGGCGCCCACGCCGGGCTGGCGCTGGCCTCCAGCGTATCGGCCTGGCTGAACGCGCTGCTGCTGTGGAGAAGCCTCGCGCGCCAGGGCCTGGCGCCCGCATTTCCGTGGCGCGACCTGGCCCGCATCCTGGTCGGTGGCCTGACCATGGTGCTGGCGCTTTACTGGCTGGTACCGCCGACCGCAGACTGGCTAGAAATGAGCTTGCACGTACGGGTCGCGTGGCTGAGCGCCGCCGTGGCCGGCGGGGCCGGGATTTACGCACTGGCGCTGTTTGTCGCCGGGATCAGGCCGTCCACGCTGGCCCGGCCGCGAAGCAACCAATGATTCACCGCCTTTGGGTAGACTTTCGGGGCTTTTCCAGAGATTCGGCATGCAACTGATCCGCCACCTGCCCACCCGGCTTGCGGACCCTCGCCCGCTCGCGCTGGCGATCGGCAACTTCGACGGTCTTCACCGGGGCCACCAGGCCCTGCTGACCAGGGCCCTGGAGTTCGCTCCTGCAAGCCGGCCGGCGATGCTGTGCTTCGAGCCCCTGCCGCGCACGTTCTTCGCCCCGCACGACCCTGTCCCTCGCGTGATGAAGCTGCGCGACAAGATCGATGTGGCCGGGCGACTCGGCGTCGAAGTGCTCGTGCAGCTTCGGTTCGATCGGGCGTTTTCGTTGCTGTCGCCGGAGGCGTTCGCCCGGGACGTGCTCGCCGACGACCTGAACGTGGGCCAGGTGATCATAGGCGCCGACTTCCGTTTCGGCCACAAGGCGGCCGGCGACGCGGCCGCGATGTCCCAGTACGGCCGAAGGTTCGGATTCGAAACCGTTATTGCCGAAACCGTCGTTGCGAAAACAGGCGCCGACCCGTCCGGCCAGCGCGTCTCTTCGAGCCGGCTCAGGCAGGCGCTGGGCGCGGGCGACCTGGCGCTGGCCGAACGGCTGTTGGGCCGCCGCTACGCGATTTCCGGTCGGGTGATTCGCGGCAAGCAGCTCGGCCGCGAACTGGGATTCGCCACGGCAAATATCCGCGTTGCGGAACCGCCGGCCTTTTCCGGGATTGCGGCGGTTCGAGTCGACGGCGCGGGTTTGACCGGCCATCCCGGCATTGCCAGCCTGGGCCGCCGGCCGACGGTGGCCGGGCGCGACTGGCTGCTGGAGATCCACCTGTTCGACTTCGAAGGCAGCCTTTACGGTCGCCACCTGCGCGTGGAGTTCGAGGGTTTCATACGCCACGAGGAACACTTCGATTCGCTGGCCGAAATGGTCGAGCAGATGAACCGCGACGTCGAACGGGCAAATGCCCTGCTGACCCGTCGCTGAATGGGCGACAATAGCGACCATGTCACGCCGAACGGCCAGTTGCTGAAGACTCCATGGATTACAAAGACACCATAAACCTGCCGCAAACGAATTTCCCGATGAAGGCCTCGCTGGCGCAGCGCGAGCCGGAGATGCTGGCGCAGTGGTTCGCCGCCAGGCGCTACGAGACAATCCAGGAAAATACCCGCGAGCGGCCGGCCTTCGTGCTCCACGACGGCCCGCCCTACGCCAACGGCGACATCCATATCGGCCATGCGGTCAACAAGATCCTGAAGGACTTCGTCGTGCGCTCGGCGCTGTTGTCCGGCTACCGCGCACCCTACGTGCCGGGCTGGGACTGTCACGGACTGCCGATCGAGCTCCAGGTCGAAAAGAAGGTCGGCAAGGTCGGCCACAAGGTCGACGCCCGCACCTTTCGCGCCAAATGCCGGGAATACGCCGGCCAGCAGATCGAGCGCCAGCGCGAGGACTTCAAGCGCCTGGGCGGCCTGGCCGACTGGGACAACCCCTACGCCAGCCGCGATTTCGGCTTCGAAGCCAACATGCTGCGCGCGTTGGCCCGGATCGTCGAACGCGGCCATCTCAAGCGCGGCGTCAAGCCGGTGCACTGGTGCTTCGACTGCGGATCTGCGCTGGCAGAGGCCGAGATCGAATACCAGGACAAGACCTCCACGGCCGTCGACGTGCTGTTCGATGCGGTCGACCCGGCGGCGATGACGTCGAAATTCGGGGCCCCGCCGGCCGACGTTCCGACCGGTGTCGTGATCTGGACCACGACACCATGGACGCTGCCGGCCAACCAGGCCGTCGCATTGAATGCCGAGCTGGCCTACGACCTGCTCCAGGCCGAGCATGACGGACGTACGCTGCGCCTGGTGGTGGCGCACGACCTGGCCGGCTCGGTGGCCGAACGCTGCGGCCTGGAAAACGTCGAGACGCTTGGCGCCGTCACCGGCGCCGCGCTCGAGCACATGAGGCTGAAACATCCGTTCAACGCCTACGACGTGCCGGTCATCCTGGGCGAGCACGTGACCAC
Organism: Lysobacterales bacterium; assembly: GCA_002722315.1. Lineage (GTDB taxonomy): Bacteria > Pseudomonadota > Gammaproteobacteria > Xanthomonadales > Wenzhouxiangellaceae. The sequence continues at coordinate 32,260 of PBLG01000051.1, forward strand.
CGAAACAGGCACCGGCGCGGTACACACTGCCCCCGGCCACGGCCAGGAGGATTTCGATATCGGGCGGGTCTACGACCTGCCGGTGGTCAATCCCATCGACGGTCGCGGCTTGTTCCTCGAGGACACCGCGGAAGTCGGCGGCGAATTCGTCTGGAAGGCCAACGATCGGCTGGTCGACGTTCTGCGCGAGAAAGGGGCGCTGCTGTGCGCACAGCCCTTCGGCCACAGCTATCCGCACTGCTGGCGTCACAAGAGCCCGACCGCTTTCAGGACCACGCCGCAGTGGTTCATCTCGATGGACCAGGCCGGCCTGCGCGCCGATGCGCTGGCGGAGATCGAGAAGGTGCGCTGGGTGCCCGACTGGGGCAAGGCCCGTATCCGGGGCATGGTCGAGAATCGGCCCGACTGGTGCATTTCTCGACAGCGAACCTGGGGCGTGCCGCTGGGGCTGTTCGTCGATAGGGAATCGCAGCAGCCTCACCCGGAAACGGTCGCCATCCTTGACCGCTTCGCCGCGCTTGTCGAAACGGACGGCGTGGACGGATGGTACGAAGACGATATCGCCGAGCGCCTTGGCGTGGACGGCGAACGCTACGAGCCGGTACCGGACATTCTCGACGTCTGGTTCGATTCCGGCGTCACCCATCACTGCGTACTCGACCAGCGCCCTGAACTGACGCGTCCGGCGGATCTTTATCTCGAAGGCTCGGACCAGCACCGCGGCTGGTTCCAGTCGTCGCTGCTCACGTCCGTCGCGATGCACGGCGAGGCGCCCTACAAGGCGGTGCTCACTCACGGGTTCACGGTCGACGCCGACGGGCGCAAGATGTCCAAGTCGCAGGGTAATGTCATTGCGCCCCAGCAGATCATGAAGACCCTGGGCGCCGACATCCTCCGGCTATGGGTTGCGGCAGCCGACTACCGCCAGGAAATGAGCGTCTCGGACGAGATTCTCAAGCGCGTGGCCGACGCCTACCGCCGAATCCGGAACACCGCCCGGTTCCTGCTCGGCAACCTGCACGATTTCGATCCCGATGTCCACGGCGTGCGTGCCGAAGAGATGCTGCCGCTGGATCGCTACGCCTCCGACCTGGCCGCCCGCCTGAACGCCGATGTTACCGACGCCTACGCCAACTACCGATTCTGGCAGGTTTATCAGCGGGTGCACCACTTCTGCTCCATCGACATGGGCGCGTTCTACCTCGACATCATCAAGGACAGGCTTTACACCCTGCCCGCCGACCACTCGGCCCGGCGCTCGGCCCAGACCGCGATGTTCGGCATCCTGGAAGCGCTGGTGCGTTGGCTTGCCCCGGTCTGCAGCTTCACCGCCGAGGAAATCTGGAGCGAAATGCCCCGCCGGAACAGCGACACCGTGATGCTCGCGACCTGGTATTCGGGTCTCGCCGAACTGGGACCGGAACTGCGTGCGCGATTCGAGCGTCTGCGCGCGGTCCGCGACGTGGTCGGGCCGCGGCTGGAAGCACTCAGGCGCGACAAGGCGATCGGCTCGTCACTGGCCGCTTCGGTCACGCTGGAGGCCGACGGCAAGCTGGCCGAGGACCTGGCCGCGCTGGCCGACGAGCTGAGATTTTTCCTGCTAACATCGGAGGCGCGTCTTGGCACGGTCGATACGGCCGACGAGGCCACCGAGATCGAAGGCTGCAAGCTGCGCGTTGCGGTAACGCCGACCGATCGGCCGAAGTGCATCCGCTGCTGGCACCATCGGCCCGACGTCGGCGCCGATCCGGAACACCCCGAGATCTGCGGTCGCTGCGTCGAGAACGTCGCCGGCGGCGGCGAACGACGTTACTGGGGCTGACGCGAATGGACACCGCCCATCCCCGGATGACCCTGCCGCGCTTCGGCGCCTGGCTGCTGCTGGCCCTGCTGGTCGTCGCCCTCGATCTGTGGACCAAGCACCTGGCGACGACCAACCTGGAACTGTACCGGCCTGTCCCGGTCACCGACTGGCTCAACCTCACCCTGGCCCACAACACCGGCGCGGCGTTCAGCCTGCTGGCCGACGGCGGCGGCTGGCAGCGCTGGTTCTTCATCGTGTTCGCCTCCGGCATCAGCGTGTTTCTGCTGGTCTGGCTGTGGCGCCTGCCGCTGGGCGCCCGGGCGCTGCCGGTCTCGCTGATGCTGCTGCTGGGCGGCGCCATCGGCAACCTGGCAGACCGGATCCGGCTGGGCTACGTGGTGGATTTCGTCGATGTCCATTACAACAACTGGCACTGGCCGGCGTTCAATGTTGCCGATTCGGCAATCGTGATCGGGGTCACGTTGATGCTCGCAGAAAGCCTGCTGCCACCGCGCACGCCGCCGGGAAAATGAGCCGCAGCTGTCAATAAGCATTGTAATTCGACGCTAAGTACATGAAAATAGGCCCTCGGGGGATTGGTAGAAGAGGACAACAGGAGAATTTTCATGGCAACTACCCGCGACGAACTCGAGGTCTTTCTGTGGGAAGGGAAGGACAAACGCGGCAAGGTGCTCAAAGGTGAGCGATCGGCGCGCAACCAGACGCTGATCCGGGCCGAGCTTCGCAAGCAGGGCATCACCCCGTCGCGGGTGCGCAAGAAGCCCAAGCCACTGTTCGGCGGGGCCGGAAAGTCCATATCGGCTCGCGACATCGCCGTCTTCACCCGCCAGCTGGCCACGATGCTGAACGCCGGCATCCCGCTGGTGCAGGCCTTCGGCATCATCGCCTCGGCCGCCGAGAATCCGCGCCTGCAGAAGCTGATCAACGCGATCCGCATCGACGTCGAATCCGGCGCCACGCTGTCCGAGGCGCTGGGCAAGCACCCGGCGTATTTCGACGAGCTCTATGTCAACCTGGTCGATTCCGGCGAAAGCGCAGGCGTGCTCGACCAGGTGCTCGACAGCATCGCGACCTACAAGGAGCGGATCGAGTCGATCAAGGGCAAGATCAAGAAGGCCATGTATTACCCGGCAACTGTGGTCGGTGTGGCGATTGCCGTCACCGCGATCCTGCTGGTGGTCGTTATCCCGCAGTTCGAGAGCATTTTCCAGAGCTTCGGCGGCGACCTGCCGGCCTTCACGCGCCTGATCGTCGATATTTCCGAGTCGCTGCAGAAGATCGGCTGGCTCTACCTGCTCATATTCATCGCAGCAGTCGTGGGCATCATCCAGGCGAAGAAGCGCAGCCGCGCTTTCGGGCATTTCCTGGATCGCGCCAGTCTCAAGATTCCGATCATCGGCGACGTGCTCGAAAAGTCCGCGCTCAGCCGCTTCGCCCGCACGCTGGCCACGACCTTCGCCGCCGGCGTACCGCTGGTCGATGCGCTCAAGACCGTCGCCGGCGCCACCGGCAACGTCGTCTACGGCGACGCCACGCTGCAGATCCGTGACGACGTCGCCACCGGGCATCAGTTGCAGCTGGCCATGCAGCAGACCGGGCTGTTCCCGCCCATGGTGGTGCAGATGACCGCGATCGGCGAGGAGGCAGGGTCGCTGGACGCGATGCTGCTCAAGGTCGCCGACTTCTACGAAGAGGAAGTCAACAACACCGTCGACGCGCTGTCCAGCCTGCTCGAACCGTTCATCATCATCCTCATCGGCACCATCGTCGGCGCCATCGTTGTCGCCATGTACCTGCCCATCTTCAAGATGGCGGCCGTCATGTAGCCGATGGCGTATTTGGCGGACCTTCATCCGGCCGCGCTTTACGCGCTGGTCGTCGCTCTCGGCTTGCTGGTCGGCAGCTTTCTCAACGTCGTCATCCTGCGCTTCCCGGCCGCGCTGATCCACGACTGGAAATGCCAGTGCCGCGAGTTGCTGGGGCTCGAAAACGGCGAGGCGCACGACGAGACGCCCGCCGGGGTCGCCAGCGGTCGCTCGCGCTGCCCATCGTGCAGCAATCCGATCGCCTGGTACGACAATGTCCCGGTCGCCAGCTGGCTGATCCTGCGGGGCCGTTGCCGCAAGTGCGAAACCGCCATATCGATTCGCTACCCGGTCGTCGAGTTGCTCACCGCCATCCTGTCGCTTGTGGTGATCTGGCAGCTCGGCCCAACCGCGGCAGGCCTGGCGGGCCTCGTGTTCACCTGGACCCTGATCGCGGCCGCCGGCATCGACCTGGACCACAAACTGCTGCCCGACCAGGTGACGCTGCCGTTGCTGTGGCTGGGGCTGATCCTGAACGTGTTCGGGGTGTTTGCCGACTTGCAATCGGCGGTCATCGGTGCGGTCGCCGGATACCTGGCGCTCTGGACGGTCTTCCACCTGTTCCGCCTCGCCACCGGCAAGGAAGGCATGGGCTACGGCGATTTCAAACTGCTTGCGGCGATCGGGGCCTGGTTCGGCTGGCAGGTGCTGCCGACGGTCATCCTGCTCGCTTCGGGCGTCGGCGCCATCCTGGGCCTGGTCCTGATCGCGCTTCGGACAATGGGGCGCGAAGTGCCGATTGCGTTCGGCCCCTTCCTGGCGGCCGCCGGCTGGCTGGTGCTGGTGGGTGGGGAGGCCATCGTCGATTTCTGGCTGATATTCTAGGAAGCCGCTGCAAAGCTACTGCGCGTGCTGCTGGCGGCGCCCGGCGGTGCTCGGAATCCTCATGTATTCGCATATACACTGCGGTTCCTGCGCGCCGGCGGTCACCGCCAGCAGCCCGCTCGCTACGCTTTTCAACGACTTCCCCCAATTGCTAATCGAGAAGCTCATGACACGAACCGTTTACTGCACCTACCTCGGCCGCGAGGCCGAAGGGCTCAACCGCAAGCCGCTTCCCGGTGAGCTGGGCGAGCGGATTTACAACGAGATCTCGGCCGAGGCCTGGAAGAAGTGGCTGGCCCACCAGACGATGCTGATCAACGAGAAAAGACTTTCGCCGATCGACCCGGAACACCGCAAGTACCTCGAACAACAGGCCGAGGCGTTCCTTTTCGGCGGAGAAGTGGATGCGGCGGAAGGCTACGTGCCGCCTGAATGAGCCGGGACGGGTATCGAGGGTCAACGACGGACGGTTCCGGAAACGCTGCCGCGCAACGCCCGTTCGTCCGGCGGTGATGAAACCGACCGGATTTCCTCGATCAGGCAGACGTTGTCATCCAGTCTCACGCGGTCCGACCGATGGAACAGGTTCGGCATCGCCGAGACCAGCTCCACGGTCCTTGCTTCGCGGACGTCGGCCATGCAGGGATCACGCGGCCGAATCGCGAACGATCTTCCACCGTTGAAACGGAGCAGCAGCCAGTCACGATCCAGCGGCTGCCAGTCGATCAGGTTCGAGAAGCTGATCCTGTCCACCGGCTCGCCCGACTCCGGCTGCCAATCACCGAAACTCGGCGGATCGCTTCGAGGGGTCGCGGCACAGCCGACGCCCAGGACAAGGGCCAGCGTTACAAGCGCGGCAAAACGACTGCAACGGATGTCGGTCGTTCCTGTCATCATGTTCGAATATCCTTGATTGAGGGCGCCATCAGATTGGCAATCATGTATTTGAAAAACAGGAATGCCGAAATGTTCCGCAAGATCGCTCCGGTTCTAGTGATGCTGCTTGTCCCGACCGCATTCGTCCACGCGCAGGCCCCGAGTCTGGAGAATCCCTCCGGTAGCGGCGCCATGGCGCCCGGCCTGACGGCGCTGCCCGGCGGCTCGGCAGCCATCCTGTCCTGGATCGAGAAGGACGGCGAGGATCACGTCCTGAAGCTTAGCCGCTTTGAAGGCGACAGTTTCGCCGAAGCCGGCGAAATCGCGCGCGGCCGCGACTGGTTTGCCAACTGGGCCGACACCCCCGCCGTTCACGCGCGTGCCGACGGCGCCTGGATCGCCCACTGGCTAGAGAAATCGGCCGAGTCGACGTACGCTTACGACGTTCGCGTGACGTTCTCGACGGATGAAGGCAAGAGCTGGAGCCCGGCGAGAACGCCGCACGCTGACGGGACTCCGACCGAGCACGGTTTCGTCAGTTACTTCCCCGCCGACCGCCAACGCACAGGCATGGTCTGGCTGGACGGTCGCGAAACCGGCGCTGCGCGCGACGGTCACGATCACGAGGGCTTCATGACGCTGCGCACCGCCATGATCGAAGCCGACGGCACGATCGGACCGGACCGGCTCATCGACGACAGTGTCTGCGACTGCTGCCAGACCGCAGGCGGGACAACCGCCCTCGGACCGGTCGTCGCCTACCGTAACCGGACCTCGGAGGAAATCCGCGACATCGCCGTGGTGCGACGCACAGCCGATGGATGGACGGAACCGCGCCTGGTGCACGCCGACGGCTGGAAGATCGGCGGTTGCCCGGTCAACGGCCCGTCGCTGCTCGCCGACGGCATGCAGGTCGTCGTTGCCTGGTTCACGATGGCCGGGGATGAACCCAAGGTGCGTTTCGCCGTCTCGAACGACGCCGGCGCCACCTTCGGTCCTCCGGTGACGAGATCGCCCGGCACTGCGCTGGGGCGTGTACAACTGGCCTGGATCAACGACGGCTTCGCCCTGAGCTGGATGGAGGAGGATCAGGACGGGGCCGCCCGACTCCGAATCGCGCACTATTCGCTTCAGGGTGAGCTGCTGGACGATCTCGCACTGGGCCAACTGGACGGCGGCCGCGTCAGCGGGTTTCCCCGAATCGCGACGGTTGACAATCGGCTACTGGTTGCCTGGACGGCCAGCGAGCAAGACAAAGGCACGCGGGTAATGACCGCGCTCGTAGACCTGGATCGGCCCGAAAACTGACGCAGATCGGACGATGGGTGGTTGACTTTTTCGCGAGTTCGCGGTTAAATACCCGGCTTGCAATCACGACCCTTTCAATGGTGTCGGCGCGCAAGCTGGAAGTCCCGGAGGCCAGGTAGCTCAGTCGGTAGAGCAGGGGATTGAAAATCCCCGTGTCGGCGGTTCGATTCCGTCCCTGGCCACCATTCTCCAAATCCCTAACGACACAGACCTCGATGGCGGCTTTCCTTCGAACCGCCTGTCGCGCTTCGCGCTGCGGTTGGATTGCCGGCGTGAAGCCGGCGAGCTCCGCTGACGCTACGGGTCCGTCCCTGGCCACCATTCCCTTCCGATATTCATCGAAAACTTCAACGGCCGTTTCGCCGCCGGCTTCGCCGGCTGATGCGAGTGACTTCTTGGCGCCCCAAGAACGAGGGAGCCTCCAGCCCACCGACCGCGGAGCGCGTTCCGTCGGAGAAGCCGCGGATTGCGTGCGTCGTGCTGAGCGGCAGTAGCCAACGCTACGACCGAGGCACGCCGTGCGCGAGACGCGGCTTCTCCGGCGGAACCCTTCGGGACGGGCCTGCGCGGGGTCTCCGCCTCGTTTGGACTCGCTTATTGGGCCATCACCCAACGACGCTCGCCCAAGCCAAGCCGGAGCCACCCGCGCAGGCGCCGTCGCGCCCGCGCTCGGTGGGCTGGAGGCTCCCGGACCAAGAAACGCTGCCGGGCGACGCCGCCGGTCCTTCGGCCCGGTGCCCTGCGCGTTTCGGTCGGGCCGGGGTCCGCCGAACTCGCTTCGTTCGCTTTGCTCTCTACGCTCAGACATGCGGCGGCCCTTTTTCCGGCCCGCCCTGCAATGCTCGGCGGCGGCGACGGCGGGGTGCGGGCTCATCACGTGCGGAGGATACGCTCCGACATCCACCCAACTTTCGGCGGCCACCCCATCTGCCTCGATGGCGCCGAGAAGCGCAGGGCCGGGCGGAAAAAGACGCGCCGCATGTCTGAGCGACCGAAGGGAGCGAGTTCGGCGC
>PBLG01000052.1 GCA_002722315.1 Lysobacterales bacterium
CAGCCGTAGGACCGGCGGCGTCGCCCGGCAGCGTTTCTTGGTTACTTCTTGGGGCGCCAAGAAGTAACTCGCATCAGCCGGCGAAGCCGGCGGCGAAACCGCTATTGACTTTGAATTCGAACGTGAAGCCGAGCCCGGCTTCAAACGAGCCGTCCGCGCCCGGCGGGCGCAGCCGCCCCCTACTCCGCGGCGCGGAGCAACTCGTTGACCGAAGTCCGCGAGCGCGTCTTCTCGTCGACCTGCTTGACGATGATCGCCGCGTTGAGGCTGTGGCTGCCGTCGGCCGACGGGAGGCTGCCGGCGACGACGACAGAGCCGGCCGGGACGCGCCCGGTGGTGGTTTCGCCGGTGTCGCGGTTGTAGATGCGCGTCGACTGGCCGAGGAACACGCCCATGCCGATCACCGCGCCTTTCTCGACGATGACGCCCTCGACCACTTCGGATCGGGCGCCGATGAAGCAGCCGTCCTCGATGATGGTCGGGTTGGCCTGCAGCGGCTCCAGCACGCCGCCGATGCCGGCGCCACCGGAAATGTGGACGTTCGCACCAATCTGGGCGCAGGAGCCCACCGTGGCCCAGGTGTCGATCATGCTGCCCGGCCCCACCCAGGCCCCGATATTCACGTAGCTGGGCATCAGGACCACGTCCTTGCCGATGAAGGCGCCCTGGCGGACGGTGGCCGGCGGCACGACCCGCGCGCCGCAGTCCTCGACCGCATCGCTGTTGTCGGTGAACCGCAGCTCGACCTTGTCGAAGTAGTTGCGGATGCTGCCGCGCATTACCCGGTTCCAGCTGATCCGGAAATGCAGCAGGATGGCCTGCTTGACCCAGGCATTGACCTGCCAGCCCGAATCTCCCGGCTCGGCAACGCGCAGCTCGCCGCGCTCGAGTCTCGCCAGCACCTCGTCCAGCGCCTCGCGCAGGGCCGGATCGAATCGCCCGGGCCTGAGCTCGTCGCGCTCGTCCCAGCCGGCCTCGACCACTTCCCGGAGTTGGTTGTCATGCATGCTCATGAATATCTCCCTGCCGGTTGCCCATTCGGTTGCCTGCCGTCCATTGTCTACGGATCGAGACGCTTGCGCAATTCGGCTTCCAGCCTTGCCGCCGTCTCTTCGCCAAGCGGCTTTCCGTCCCGGGTGGAGATGACGAACACGTCCTCCACGCGCTGGCCGAACGTCGCGATTCTCGCGTCGTGCAGCCGAATTCCGGCGCCCAGCAGGCTTTCGGCGATTGCCGAGAGCAGTCCGGGCCGATCGGTGGTCGCGATTTCCAGCCGCGTCGCGTCGTCGGCGTGGCTGAAGTTGACCTCGGCCCGGCGCAGAAAATGCCTCAGGCGGCGCGGAATCGGCCGGCCCGGGAGCGGGCGTATATTGCGCTGCCCGAGCTGCTCGGACAACGCTCGCTGCAGCCGGGCCGTGTCGGATTCGTTCAGGGCCCGGGCGTTGGCATCCATGATCTGGAACAGGTTCCAGCTGCGCGCATCCGACGTGGTCGCCACCCGGGCGGCCAGAACGTTGAGTTCCATCCTGTCGAACTCGCGCGCCGTGAGCGCGAACAGCCCGTCGAAATCGTCGGCGAACACGAAAACCTCGGTGATGCCCTTGTGGGCGAGATTTCGGCAGGCGACCCGCGGAATGGCCGAATCGGCCAGCACCTGCTCGACGCTCCAGGCCAGTTGATCGGCGTCCAGGCGCACGACGGCCTCTGTCGGAAGCCGCGCCAGCAACGATTCGGCGGTCTCGGCGTTCGTGTTGCGCTCGGCCAGCATGGCCATGGTCTCGTCGCGCAGTTCGCGGGCCAGCTCGGCCTTGTCGTGAACCTCGTCGGGCCCGGCGCGAAAATACTCCTCGGTGGCCACGAACAGCTCGCGCAACAGCGAATCCTTCCAGGAATTCCAGAGCTTGGGACGGGTCGCGGCGATGTCGGCGACGGTCAGCACGAAAATGTGTTCGAGCGGGCGCATGGTCCCCACAGCAGAGGCGAATTCATGGACCACCGCGGGATCCGAGATGTCGCGTCGCTGGGCGGTCATCGACATCAACAGGTGATTCTCGACCAGCCAGCAGACCAGTTTGCGGTCTTCCTCGGGCACGTCCAGCGCGTCGACGAACTCGCGCGCGTCCTGCGCGCCCAGGTCGGAATGATCGCCACCGCGACCCTTTGCGATGTCGTGGAAAAGCGCTGCCAGGTAGAGCACCTCGGGACGCTCGATGCGCTGGAAGATCTCGATCGCATTGGCGAACAGCTCGGGGTACTTGCCGTTGGCGATCCGCCGCAGGTTGCGGATCACGAACAGGATGTGCTGATCGACGGTGTAGACATGGAACAGGTCGAACTGCATGCGCCCGGTGATATGCGCGAAGGCCGGAATCAGCGCGGCCAGCACGCCGTAGCGGTTCATGCGCTCAAGCTGGGAATAGACCCGGCGCGGGCGTCGAAGCAGTTCCAGGAACAGCGCCAGGTTGTCCGGGTCGTTGCGAAATTCCTCGTCGATCAGATAGAGGTGCTCGCGAATCAGCCGGATGGTCGAGGCGCGTACGCCCCGAATCTCCGGATTGTCGGCGAGCACCAGGAAAATGCGCAGCAGGAGGTCGGGCTGGCGAACGAAATTCTGCTCGTCGATCAGTTCGAGGTAGCCATGGCGCAGGTGAAAGTTGTCGTCTATGGTCGCCGAAGGCAGGTGCCGACGTCCCGACAGCAGCTCCTCCTCGAAGATCTGCAGCAGCTGCTCGTTGAGCCGCTCGACGTGCATCACCGTCCGGTAATAGCGCTGCATGAAGGCCTCGACCGCGCTGTTGTCGTCCGGCGCCTCGAATCCGAAGACCGCGGCCAGCTTGCGCTGGTAGTCGAACAGCAGCCGTTCCTCGGCCCGGCCGGAAATCTCGTGCAGCGCCCAGCGAATTTCCCACAGGCGGTTGCGCGCCTTGACCAGTTCCTCGTGTTCGCGCTCGGAAAGAAAATCGTGCTCGACCAGGCCGTGGAGGGTCGACGTGCCGAAGTGGCGCTGGGCAACCCAGGCGACCATCTGGATGTCGCGCAGCCCGCCGGGACCGCTCTTGATATCGGGCTCGAGGTTGTAGACGGTGTCCTCGAACTGGTCGTGTCGCTCCTGCTGCTCCCTGGACTTGGCGGCGAAGAATTCGTCGGCCGGCCATAGCGCCGGGGCGTCGGTGGCTTCGCGCATTCGCCGATACAGCTCGCCGCCGCCGTCGATCAGCCGCGACTCCATCAGGTTGGTCGCCACGGTGACGTCGGCGCCGGCCTGCTCGACGCATTCGGCAACGGTGCGCACACCGTGCCCCGGGTGCAGGTCGGCATCCCACAGCGCCCGGACGAAATCCTCCAGCGCGTCATCGGGACGATCCGCATCGTCGGGACACAGGATCAGCAGATCGGCGTCCGAATGCGGGTGCAGCTCGCCGCGGCCGAATCCGCCCACGGCGATCAATTCCATTCCGGATCCGTCACCGACGGTGCCGTTCCAGGCCGTCAGGACAAGCTGTTCGATGACCCAGGCGCGGGCCTGGACCAGGTCGCGGATATTGTCCCTGCGGGCAAATGCATCGGCCAGCACCGCATCGGCGTGCCGACGGGCCGCCGCCAGCGCGACGGACATGCGCTCGGGTTCGGCCAGCAGCGCCTCGAGTTCATTCAGATCGAGACAGTTTCGCGATGCCGGCGGTGCAAGAAGCCTGTCGATCAAAGCGGATCGTCGGGCAACCTGGTCAGCACGTCCACACCGTCATCGGTGACGGCCATGGTGTGCTCCCACTGCGCCGACAGGCTCCTGTCCTTGGTCAGTACGGTCCAGCCGTCGGCCAGCAACCGGGTGCCGGGCTTGCCGAGGTTGACCATGGGCTCGATGGTGAAGGTCATGCCCGGTTCCAGTACCACGCCCTCGCCCGGGCGACCGTAATGCAGCACCTGCGGCGGCTCGTGGAAACCGCGGCCGATACCATGGCCGCAGTACTCGCGGACCACCGAGCAGCGCTGGCCCTCGGCGTATTTCTGGATCGCGTGGCCGATGTCCCCCAGCGTCACGCCGGGACGCACCATCTCGATGCCGGTCACCATCGCCCGATGCGCGACTTCGCAGACCCGGCGCGCCTTGATCGACGGCTCGCCGACAAAGAACATCTTGCTGGTATCGCCATGCCAGCCGTTCTGGATCACGGTCACGTCGATATTGACGATGTCGCCATCCTTCAGCGCACGATCGCCGGGAATGCCGTGGCACACGACGTGGTTGACCGAAGTGCAGACCGACTTTGGGAAGCCACGATAGTTCAGCGGCGCCGGGACGGCCTTGAGCTCGTCGACGATGTATTCGTGACAGATCTCGTCGAGCCTGCCGGTGGTGACGCCGGGCTGGACGTGTTCGGAGATCATCCTTAGAACGCTGGCGGCCTGGTGGCCGGCGATGCGCATGGCCTCGATCTCTGCGGCCGTCTTGAGGTGGATCCCGCGAGTCTCCGGGTTGGAATGCATCGTGGCAACTGCAACTTCAATTGAGAGCCGCCATTCTATCGCATCGCCATCGTCGCCACCGCGGCGTGGCTCACCAGGACATCCACAACTCCCGGCATGACCCATGCCTTCCGGCACTGGCCCGCCGGCGTTGCAAATGTCACCATTTGCCGCAACATTCACCGCAGTTCCAATAGATTCGAATAATGCCCAGAATCATCAAGATTGTCGCTCCCATCGCAATCCTGGTCATCACCGTGGCCGGGGCGATCCTGATCGGCCGTTCCGGCGAGGAGCCGGAGCGGGAAGAACCCGTGCAGGCGGCCCTGCTGGTCGACGTCGTCCAGCCCGTGATAAAACAGGGAAGCTTCACGGTCCGCGCCCAGGGCACGGTGTCGCCGCGGGTCCAGACCAGCCTGGTCTCGGAGGTCTCGGGAAAGATCATCTCGATGTCCGAGGACTTCGTTGCCGGCGGCGTGTTCGCCGAAGACCAGGTGCTGGCGCGAATCGACCCGAGCGATTACGAAACCGCGCTGTTGGCGGCCGAAGCCGAACTGGCCGCGGCCAGGGCCACCCTGGCCGACGAGCAGGCGCGGTCGGATGCCGCGCGCGAAGACTTCAGACGTCTTTACGGAGATACTCGCGAGCCCACCGATCTGCTGCTGCGGCTACCGCAGGTCGCGCGGGCAAAGGCCGCGGTCCAGGCCCAGGAGGCTGCGGTCGAGCGCGCCCGCCGCAACCTGGAACGAACCCGCATCACGCTGCCTTTCGACGGAATGGTGCGCAGCCGCAGCGCCAACCTGGGGCAGTACGTCACCACCGGCACCGCCCTGGGCACCGCATTTGCAACGGATCGGGCCGAAATCCGGCTGCCGGTGTCCGAAAACGACCTCGCCTTTCTCGACCTGCCGCTGACCGAATCCGGCAGCGACATCGATCGTCCGGTCACGCTGGTCGGTTCGGTGGCCGGGCAGCCGGCGCGCTGGGATGCCCGCCTGGTGAGAACCGAAGGCGTGGTCGACAGCAATACCCGCTTGACCTACCTGGTCGTCGAGATCCCCGACCCCTACGGCCTGCAGCCGGACGCCGACAAGCCCGCGCTGCCGATGGGCACCTTCGTCGAGGCCCAGATTCCGGGCCGTGACGCCAGCGGCCTGGTCCTGTTGCCGGCCGAGGCGCTGCACGACGGCAACCAGGTCTACCTGGCCGCCGACGACGACAAGCTGGAAATCCGGGAAGTCGAGATCGTACGCGCCACGCCCCGCGAGGTCTACGTCAGCGGTCCGGTCGGCGCCGACGACAGGGTCATCATCACCGCGATCCCGGCGCCGGTGCCCGGGCTTAAGCTCAACGTGCGCGAGGCCGCCGCCGAGGAGCCTCGGCTCCGGATTCTGCCGTCGGGAGAATTGGCCGCCGCAGGCGCCTCGTCGGCTGACGACAACCGGGACGCGCCATGAGCAACCGCGGCTGGTACGGCAACATCATTGCCTGGTTCGCGCACAACTCGGTCGCGGCCAACCTGCTGATGCTTGCGCTGATCGTGGGCGGCGTCTACACCGCCATCACGATCACCAAGGAAGTCCAGCCGCGCATCGAGACCAACTACATCAACGTCAACGTGCCGTACCGGGGCGCGACCCCCAAGGACGTCGAGGAAGGCGTGCTGATCAAGATCGAGGAGGCGATCCAGGACCTCGAGGGCATACGCGAGATCATCGCCACGGCGCGCGAGGGGTCCGGCACGGTCACGGTGGAAGTCGAGCCCGAATATGACGTGGTCGAGGTACTCGACAACGTCAAGATCCGGGTGGACTCCATCCCCACCTTCCCGGCCGAAACCGAGCGACCGACCTACAATCGGAGCACGTTCACGCAGGAAGTGATCTGGGTCAGCGTGTTCGGCGACGTGCCGGAGCGCACGCTCAAGGAAGTGGCGCGCCAGATGCGCGACGAGATCACCCAGCTGCCGTCCGTGACCCGCGCCGAACTGGTCGGCGACCGACCCTACGAGATCGCCCTGGAGGTGCGCGAGGAAACGCTCCGGGAGTACAACCTGACGCTGGGAGAAGTCGCCCAGGCGGTTCGACGCTCGTCCATGGACCTCCCGGGCGGCCGGATCGAGGCGGCCGGCGGCGACATCCTGCTGCGAACGATGGGCCAGGCCTACATCGGCCGTGATTTTGCCGATATCGTGATTCGCACCAACCCGGACGGCTCGCGCATCCTGCTCAAGGACATCGCCGACATCCAGGACGCCTTCGTCGAGCGCGAACGCTACGCCCAGCACAACGGCAAGCCGGCCGTTGCGATCCGGGTTCTGAGCGTCGGCGAACAGGATGCGCTTGCCGCATCCGAGGCGGTCCGCCAGTTCGTCGAACAGCGGCAGAAAGTCCTGCCCGAGGGCATCAGCATCGCCTGGTGGGCCGACATTGCCTTCTACCTGAAGGACCGGCTGGAAATGATGACCAAGAACCTGGCGATGGGCGCGCTGCTGGTGTTCCTGATCCTGACCCTGTTCCTGCGCCTGAAGCTGGCCTTCTGGGTCATGGTGGGACTGCTGGTGGCCTTCGCCGGCACCGTGTTCATGCTGCCGCTGGTCGGCGTGACCATCAACATGATCAGCCTGTTCGGGTTCCTGGTGGTGCTCGGCATCGTGGTCGACGACGCCATCGTCATCGGGGAATCGGCCTATACCGAGATCAGGGCGCACGGCCACTCGGTCGAAAACGTGGTCAACGGCACCATGAAGGTCGCCATTCCGGCCACGTTCGGCGTACTGACGACCATTGCCGCATTCGTGCCCATCCTGCTCGTCTCGGGCATTTCGGGCCAGTTCTTCGCCGCTATCGGCTGGGTGGTCGTGATCGCGCTGGCGATGTCGCTGGTCGAGTCGAAGCTGATTCTCCCCGCTCACCTTGCTCACATGCGGATCAAGACTTACGAGTCGGAAACCAGCAACGGGCTGGTGCGCTTTCAACGCCGCTTTTCGGAAGGCATCCACAAGTTCGTCGACCGTTTCTACCTCCCGTCGCTGGGCGTATTGCTGCGCAACCGCTACATCACGCTGGCCAGCTTCATTGGCGTGCTGGTGCTGTCGATCGGTTTCATATTCGGTCCGTTCCTGCGCGTGGTGCTGTTCCCCGATGTCGCCGGAGATTTCATGCGGGTCGACCTGGAGATGAACGAAGGCACGCCCGCCTACGTCACGCACAACGCAATGGATCATCTACGCGAGTCGCTCGACCAGGTCGACGAGAACATGCAGCGCGAATACGACCTCGACGGCGATGTCATTCGTACCGTGTTCGCATGGTCGGGCTCCGACACGTCCGGCGGCATGCTGGTCGAACTGCATCGGACCAATGACCCGCGCCTGGGCACCAAGGAAATCGAACGGCGCTGGCGCGAACAGGCCAGCCAGATCGCCGGCGCCCGCGGACTCCGCATCGGCGGCGCCGGCGGCCCGGGCGGCGACGGTCCCGACATTTCCTACCAGCTCGTGGGTCGCAACCTGGCCCAGCTCGAATCGGCCTCGGACGAGCTCGAGGAAGCCGTCAGGAACTTCCAGGGCACATATGACGTGCGCAACAGCTACGACGGCGGTATCCGCGAACTGCAGATCCGGATCAAACCGGAGGCCGAAGTGCTCGGGCTCAACCAGCAGGATCTCGCCCGCCAGATTCGCCAGGCCTTCTTCGGCGAGGAAGTCCAGCGCATCCAGCGCGGCCAGGACGACGTTCGCGTCATGGTTCGGTATCCGCGCGAGCAGCGCACCTCCCAGGGATATCTCGAGAACATGCGCATCCGCACGCCTTCCGGAGAGGAAGTGCCGTTCAACGCGGTGGCAGAACTCGAGATGGGTTCAAGCCCGTCGTCGATCCGACGCTACAACCGCGAGCGTTCGATCAGCATTACCGCGCGTATCGACAAGGATGTCGCCGAGCCGGGCGAGATCACGCGCCAGCTGCAAACCGAGATCCTGCCCGAAATCCTCGCCGGGCATTCGGGCGTGAGCTATCGCCTTTCCGGACAGACGCGCAGCAACCAGGAGCTGTCGCAGGAATTGCTGGCCGGCACCATCTTCGCGCTGTTCCTGATATACGCACTGATCGCCATTCCGCTCAGGTCCTACCTGCAGCCGCTGCTGATCATGTCGGTTATACCGTTCGGCACCATCGGCGCGGTCTTCGGCCACTGGATTCTGGGCATTCCGGTCAGCCTGCTGAGCATGTTCGGCATCATCGCGCTGGCAGGCGTGGTCGTCAACGACAGCCTGATCCTGGTCGATTTCGTCAATCACCACCGAAAGAAAGGCGAATCGCGCATCGACGCGGCGCTCAAGGGCGCCAAGGCGAGGTTCCGTCCGATCATCCTGACGTCGGCAACGACATTCCTCGGCCTTGCGCCCATCGTGTTCTTCGAGAAGAGCCTGCAGGCTCAGCTGGTCGTGCCCATGGCCGCGTCGCTTGCGTTCGGCATCCTGTTCGCCACGGTCATTACCCTGGCGCTGATCCCGACGCTCTACCTGGTCGGAGACGATCTGACGCGCATCGTGCAGAGAATGCTTGGCCATCGCAAGCCGGCCGGCATGAGCGCTCACGCGCGTTCATGACCCCGAGCCTGCAAGACCTCGGGCCCGACAGTCCGTGAGCCCCGCCCCTCCCGGATCAACCGTGGACGAGCAGGTTCGGGCCGCAGCGCTCAGGCTGGGCGACCGCAACGAAGCCGCCCGGCTGGCGGCACTGGCGCTGGAGCAACCGCTGGCCTGGATCTTCGCTCACGGTGACGAACCGCTGGATCCGCGCCTGATCCACCGGTTCGCCGAGATGGTCGACCGGCGAGCGCAGGGCGTTCCATTCGCCTACATCGCCGGCAGATGCGAATTCTTCGGTCGCGACTTCTCGGTCAGCCCGGCGGTCCTCATCCCGAGGCCGGAAACCGAACACCTGGTGGAGTGGAGCCTGGAGCTGCCGCTGCCCGACGATGCCCGGATTCTGGACGTCGGCACCGGCTCGGGCTGCATAATCCTGAGCCTGGCCGCGGAACGACCGAACTGGCACTGTACTGCAACAGATATCAGCAAGGCGGCGCTGGCCGTCGCCGCGATCAATCGCGAGCGCCTGCAGCTGCCGCAGGTTCGGCTGCTGCACGGCAGTCTGCTGGAGCCGCTCGACGAAACAGGGTTCGACCTGATCGTCAGCAATCCACCCTACGTCGCCGCGGGCGATCCGCACCTCGAACAGGGCGACGTTCGCTTCGAACCTGAAATTGCATTGACCGCCGGCCCGAACGGTCTGGAGTTGATCGGAACCCTGATGGCACAGGCGCGATACAAACTCGCGCCGGGCGGCTGGCTGCTGATCGAGCACGGCTACGATCAGGCGGCAGCGGTGTGCCGATTAATGCGGGACCACGGGTACGAAAGCATCGAATCTCGCCGCGACCTGGCCGGCATCGAGCGGGTAACGGGCGGGACGAAGCCCGCGTGTTAGGTCTTAGGATCTAGGATTCAGGAGTGAGGATCTAGATAAGTCCTCAGGCGGAAAGCACAGCCGAATCAATGAGCAACAATCGGTTCAAAAGATCGGAACTGATTTCTACCTGAATCCTGAATCCTGAATCCTGAGTTGGTTTTCCCTAGATTCCTACGCAAACGCCCGGACACAGACGCCGATCAGGCCGCCCGAAAATACGCCCAGTCCCAGCATCGCAAGACCATTTACCGACAGCACCGCGCGAAAATCGATCGGGGCGGTGACCGGCGCGGCATTGTCCGGCTCGTCGAAGTACATCAGCTTGACCACGCGCAGATAGTAGAACGCACCGATCACCGCAGTAACCACGGCAAGCACCGACAGCCCGACGAATCCCGACTGGATGGCAGCAGCGATGACCTGCCACTTGGCGAAGAATCCGACGAATACCGGGATTCCGGCCAGCGAGAACATGATCATCAGCATCATCAGGGCATACCAGGGGCTGCGCTTGGCAAGTCCCTTGAAATCATCCAGGTTCTCGGCCTCGACGCCATTGCCGGAAAGGAGGATTATCACCGCGAACGCGCCGGCCGACATCATCGAATACACGATGGTGTAGAACATCGCCGCCGAGTAGCCCGCCGGGGACGCGGCGAGAATTCCGAGCAGAACGAAGCCCACGTGCGAGATGGTCGAATACGCCAGCATCCGCTTGATGTTGGTCTGTGCGATCGCCACGACGTTGCCGAGGATCAGCGACAGCGCGGCAAGCACGGCCAGCATCGCCTGCCAGTCGTCGTGCATGTTGCCCATGCCGTCGGCTAGCAGCCGGATGGCAAGCGCCAGGTAACCCAGCTTGGGCAGCGACGAGATCAGCAGCGTCACTGCCGCGGGCGCACCCTGGTAAACGTCCGGCAGCCACATGTGGAAAGGCACGGCGCCCAGCTTGAAGGCGATGCCAACCACCATGAAGGCCAGCCCGAACGACAGCATCAGGTTGTCCGACATGCCGGCCGCGAGCGCATCCGAAATCTGGCCGAGCTGGATCGAGCCGGTGGCCCCGTAGATCAGGCTGATGCCGTAGAGAAGGATGCCGGACGCGAGCGAACCGAGGATGAAATATTTCATGGCCGCCTCGGAGCCCGAGGCCGAATCACGGTTCAATGCCACCAGCGCGTAGCTCGAGAGCGCAAGCAGTTCCAGGCCGAGGTACAGGGTCAGCATGCTGGCGGCCGAAACCATGATCATGACGCCGAGCAGCGCGAACAGGCTCAGAGAATAGAACTCGCCCCGGAAAAGGCCAGCGGCGCGCAGGAAATGCTTGGCGTAGACGAATACGCCGGCCAGCACGAGGTAGGCGAACAGCTTGAGCACGTCGCCAAACCGGTCGCGCACGAAAGTTTCGCTGAACGCCAGCAGCGATTCACCGACCGGCATCATCACCCTGAGCGTGATGATGGCAGCGAACACCAGCGCCAGAACGGCCAGCGTGTGCGTAAAGCCTCGCCTCTGCTCGGTGACGAACAGGTCGGCTACCAGGACCACGCAGGCCATGGTCGCTACGAATATCTCGGGCAACGCCAGTTGAAGTTCGGAAAGTATCATTGGTTATTCTTCACGGGTTGATCTTCGTGTTCGTGATGTGGTCAACCAGGTTGGCCACGGAAGGCTCTATCATCTCGATCAGCGGATACGGCCACAAGCCCAGCGCCAGAACGAGAATCGCCAGCACGACCATCACGGTCCATTCGCGGCCATCCAGGTCCGAAAGGCCCGCCACGTTGTCGTTGGCCACTTCGCCGTAGAAAACCCGCTTGACCAGCCACAGGCTGTAGGATGCGCCCAGTATCAGCGTCATGGCCGCAAAGAATGCGAACCAGAAATCGGCCTTGAACGCGGCCAGTATGACCATGAACTCGCCGACGAAGCCGCTGGTACCCGGAAGCCCCGAATTGGCCATGAAGAACAGCACCGCGAACATCGCGAACCACGGCATGGTGTTGGCCACCCCGCCGTAGGCCGAGATCTCCCGGCTGTGGACTCGATCGTAAAGCACGCCGCCGGCGAGGAACATCGCGCCGGAAATGAAGCCGTGCGAGATCATCTGGACCATCGCGCCGCTGATGCCGAGCACTGCACCGTCGGTCTGGCCCGTGTTCTGCACGATCGCGAAGGTGAGAAACAGCCCCAGCGTCGCGAAGCCCATGTGCGAGATCGAGCTGTAGGCAATCAACCGCTTCATGTCGCGCTGGGCCAGCGCGACGAAACCGATGTAGACGATCGCGACCAGCGACAATCCAATCACCAGCCAATCCAGCGCCGCGGCGCCGTCCGGGGCGATCGGCAGCGAGAACCGAACCAGTCCGTAGCCTCCGATCTTGAGCATGACCGCCGCCAGCACCACCGAACCGCCCGTGGGCGCTTCGACGTGGGCGTCGGGCAGCCAGGTGTGAACGGGCCACATCGGCACCTTGACCGCGAACGCGATCAGGAAAGCCAGGAATATCCAGATCTGAGCGGTCAGCGACAGCGGGAGCTGGTGCAGATCGGCGACCGCAAAGCTGCCCGACTGCAGATACAGCCAGATCAGGCCGACCAGCATGAACACCGAGCCGAAGAACGTGAACAGAAAGAACTTGATGGTCGCGAAGATGCGGTTCGGCCCGCCCCAGATCCCGATGATCAGGAACATCGGCACCAGCATCGCCTCGAAGAAGACGTAGAACAGCATCGCATCGAGGGCGGCGAACATGCCGGACATCAGGCCCGATAGGATCAGGAACGCGCCCATGTACTGGCTGACGCGATCCTTTATGGTCCACCCGGCGATCACGACGATCACGGTAGTGAGCGCCGTCAGCGCGATCAGCGGAAGCGAAAGACCGTCCACGCCAAGGTGATAGTTGATCGAGAACGCCTCGATCCAGGGGGTCTTCTCCTGGAACTGCATTGCGGCCGTCGTCATGTCGAAACCGGCGACGGCGAGCAGCGTCAGGACCAACGCGGCAACCGCCGCCGCCAGCGCAAGCGCCTTCCCCATCGCCGCGCGAGATTCCGACAGAAAGAGAATGGCGACCCCGGTGACGATGGGAAGCCACACGATCAGGCTGAGAATTGGCCAGTTCATTGCGCTCATCTTGTCACCCCTTCAGCAGCACGAATGCAAACACGAGCGCGACCAGCCCGATGATCATGGCAAACGCATAGTGATACAGGAAACCGGTCTGCACCGACCGCAGGCGAGAAGAGAACGCGCCGACCAGCCGGGCCGATCCGTGAACGATCCAGCCGTCGATGAGGGTGCGATCGCCACGCTCGGAAAAGAACCCGGCAAGCTTGAGCCCGCCGCCCGCGACCACGCGCTGGTAGAACTCGTCGAACCCGTACTTGCGATCTAGGATCGTCCAGACCAGGTGCAGACGCTGCTTCAGGGTTTCCGCGATCGACGGCTGGAACAGGTAGATCCAGGTCGAGATCGCCACCCCGAGCATCGCCAGTCCGAAGACCGGCGTCATGAAGCCGTGCAAGGCGAACGCCGTCGCGCCATGGAAATGTTCGCCGATATGCACCAGCGGGTCGTGCCCCGGCGCCACGTTGATCGCGTCCGAAAGCGCGCCGCCGAACAGCAGCGGCTCGACCGTCAACCAGCCGATGAACAGCGACGGAATCGCCAGCAGTATCAGCGGCAGCGTCACCACCCAGGGCGATTCCTGCGCGTGCGAAAGCGTCTCTGCATCGGTGCGCGAGCTGCCGTGGAAGGTCAGGTAGAGCATCCGGAAGGTGTAGAGGGCGGTCACCACCACGCCGGCGTAGACCGCGAAGGTTGCGAATCCGGCGCCCGTGCGGTCGGCCACCTTTACCGATTCGATGATCAGGTCCTTGGAAAAGAAGCCGGACGTGAACGGAAAACCGATGAGCGCCAGCGACCCTATCCAGGCGGTGATCGCGGTAATCGGCATGATCCTGCCGAGCCCGCCCATTTCACGCATGTCCTGCTTGTGGTGCATGGCGATGATCACCGAGCCGGCGCCGAGGAACAACAGCGCCTTGAAGAACGCGTGGGTCATCAGGTGAAATATCGCGACCGAATAGGCCGAAGCGCCCAGCGCGACCGTCATGTAGCCGAGCTGCGACAGCGTGGAATAAGCCACGACGCGCTTGATGTCGTTCTGCACGATTCCGATCAAGCCCATGAACAGCGCCGTTATCGCGCCGATGATCAGGATGAAGCTGAGCGCGGTACTGGAAAGTTCGTAGAGTGGCGACAGCCGCGCGACCATGAAGATCCCCGCGGTCACCATGGTGGCGGCGTGAATCAACGCCGAGATCGGCGTCGGACCTTCCATGGAATCCGGCAGCCAGACGTGCAGCGGGACCTGGGCCGATTTGCCCATGGCGCCGATGAACAGGCAGATGCAGATGAAGGTCATCACCGACCACTCGACGCCGCCGAACACCGACATCGTCTGCCCGGCCACGCCCGGCGCCGCCGCGAAGACCTCGGAATAGTCGAGCGAGCCCATGTACATCAGGACCGCAGCCACACCCAGCAGCAGGCCGAAGTCGCCACCCCGGTTGACCAGGAACGCCTTGAGATTCGCGCGGACGGCCGATTCCTTCTTGAACCAGAAGCCGATCAGCAGGTAGGAGACCAGTCCGACGGCCTCCCAGCCGAAGAAAAGCTGCAGGAAATTGTTCGCCATCACGAGCATCAGCATCGCGAACGTGAACAGGTTGATGTACGAAAAGAAACGCTGGTAGCCGGGATCGTCCTTCATGTAGCCGATGGTGTAAACGTGCACCATGAAGGAAACGAACGTCACGACCACCATCATCAGGGCGGTGAGCGAGTCGATCAGAAAGCCGACCTCGAAGGTGATGCCGTCGAGCACTGCCCATTCGTAGACGGTGTAGTTGAGCACCTGCCAGTCGGTGGTAAACACCTGCAGAGCCACCCATGCCGAAAGGGCGAACGATCCCGCCACGGCCAGAATGGTGACCGTGTGCGAACCGGCGCGACCGACCTGATGCCGCAGGAGGCCGGCAATGGCACTTCCGGCAAGCGGCAGCAGCGGTATCAGCAACAAGATTGTTTTTATGTCCACGAGAATCCCGGTATTTTCAAATCTTCAAAAAGCTAGCCTTTCAGCTCTTCGATGTCCTCGACGTTGATCGTCTGGCGGTTGCGGAAAAGCACCACCAGGATCGCCAGTCCAATCGCCGCCTCGGCCGCGGCCACGGTGAGGATGAAGAACACGAATACCTGCCCGTCCATGCTGTCGAGAAACCTCGAGAAAGCGACGAAGTTCATGTTCACCGCCAGCAGCAGAAGCTCGATGGACATGAGCAGAATGATGATGTTCTTCCGGTTCAGGAAGATTCCGGCAACCCCGATCGAGAAAAGGATTGCACCGAACGTCAGAAAGTGGGCCAGTGTCAACATGCTCAGTCCTCCTCCGCGTCCATCTTGACAAGGCGCACTCGCTCGTCCCGGTTGACCTTGACCTGGCGCGACGGATCCTGGTACTTGGTCTCGGGGCGGCGCCGATGGGTCAGCGAAATGGCGGCTACGATCGCGACCAGCAGAATAAGTCCGGCGATCTCGAATGGATACAGGTATTCGGTGTACAGCAACTCGCCCAGCATTCGGGTGTTGCTACCGTCCGCGTCCCCGTACTCGAGCACCTGGGACCCTGCCCCCGTGGCCCAGATCAGGATGAACAACTGGGCCGCCATCGCGATGGCCACCAGGATGCCAACCGGCAGGTAACTCGCAAAGCCGCTCTTGAGCTTGGTCAGGTTGATGTCGAGCATCATGACCACGAACAGGAACAGCACCATGACCGCACCCACGTAGACCAGCACCAGCGTGATGGCGAGGAACTCCGCTTCCAGGAGCAGCCAGATGCAGGCGCTGGAAAAAAACGTCAGCACCAGAAAGAGCACCGAGTAAACCGGATTCCGCGACGTGATGACACCAAGCGCAGCGAGCGTGGCGACGCCGCTGAACAGGTAGAAGACTATTTCGATGATTGGTATTGCATTCGGCATTGAATTCGGCTCGTGATCCGTTCAAAAACTTCCGGGTGTTCGCTGTGCCTAACGATAAGGCGCATCCTTGGCCCGGTCCGCGGCGATCTGCTCCTCGAATCGATCGCCCAGCGCCAGCAACTGCTGCTTGTCGACGATATGCTCGCCGCGCTCTTCGAAGTGGTAATCGGTAAAACTCGTCTCCACGATGGAATCCACCGGACACGATTCCTCGCAGAAGCCGCAGTAGATGCACTTGAACATGTCGATGTCGTAGCGCGTGGTCCGCCGCGTGCCGTCCTCGCGCTGGGTCGAGTCGATGGTGATGGCCAGCGCCGGGCAGACCGCTTCGCACAGCTTGCAGGCGATACAGCGCTCCTCGCCGTTGGGATATCGGCGCAGGGCGTGCAGCCCGCGATAACGGGGCGACTTTGGCGTCTTCTCCTCGGGATAGCTGAGCGTGAACTTCGGCTGGTGGAAATAGCGAAATGTCACGTTCAGTCCCTTGAAGAGCTCGAGCAGCATCAGCGAGTGAAAGTACTGGCGAATGGCTTGCATCTTCAACCTCCGTAGAGTCCGGTTACGCGGAAAATGCCGGCAACCAGGATCCAGACAATCGTAATCGGAATGAACACTTTCCAGCCCAGGCGCATGATCTGGTCATAGCGATAGCGCGGAAACGTCGCGCGGAACCACAGAAACAGGAACATGAAGGAGAACATCTTGATGAAGAACCAGTGCGGGCCCGGCTCTGCGATTATCGGGATGCCTGCAAACGGACTCATCCAGCCGCCCATGAACAGCAGTGAGGCCAGTGCCGAGATCAGGATCATGTTGGCGTACTCGGCCAGGAAATACAGCGCGAACGCGGCACCGGAATAATCGACGTGGAAGCCGGCGACAATCTCGGACTCGCCCTCGGCGACGTCGAACGGGGCGCGGTTGGTTTCAGCCACACCCGAGATGAAATAGATCACGAACAGCGGCAGCAGCGGCAGCCAGAACCAGCTGAACAGTCCACCGGACTGCGCCTCGACGATGTTGCTGATATTGAGCGAACCGGAAAGAATGATGACGCCGACCAGCGCAAAGCCCATGGCCATTTCATAGCTCACGATCTGGGCTGCCGAGCGCAGCGCGCCGAGGAACGCATACTTCGAGTTCGAGGCCCAGCCGCCCACGATCACGCCGTAAACGCCCATGGAAGTCATGGCCAGGATGTACAGCAGGCCGGCATCGATATCGGCCAGCACCAGCTTGTCGGAGGCCGGGATAACCGCCCATGCGGTAAACGCCGGTATCAGCGTCATCATCGGGGCAAGCACGAACAGCACCTTGTTGGCCTGTGCCGGAATGATGATTTCCTTGAACAGCAGCTTGAACACATCGGCAAACGGCTGGAACAGGCCCCACGGGCCGACCCGGTTCGGCCCCACGCGCGACTGCATGTAGCCGATCACCTTGCGCTCGGCAAAGGTGAAATAGGCCACGGCCAGGATCAACGGTATCAGGATCAGAAACGAGATCTTGGTTACGGTCCAGGCCAGCACGGTCAATTGCTCGATCATTGGTCTTTCTCCAGTTCGATCGGACCCCAGGCCGGACCCAGGTGACTTGCCAGGCAGGTCGCCGATGCCATCCATACCGATGACGGCGGGATTGCGTCGTCGATCCGAAGCACGCTGCGCACCTGAGCATCGCCCTGTCGCAGCAGCACGTCATCGCCGTCTTTCAGGCCCAGCGCGTCGGCAGTGGCTGGATTGATCGCGGCGAACCCGTTGTCGGCGTGATGGGCCTGCTGCAGCGCCGGAGCGCGGCGAACCAGCGCGTCAACACTGTACATGGGCACGGGTCCGATACGCCACAGGCCTTCGTCGCCGGCCGTTTCGATGGACTCGACCTCGAACGGCGGAAAAGTCGGCGCGTCGGTGTCGTCGAGCATCCGGTCGACCTCGGCGAGCAGCGAGAAATCGAATCCGTCGATCTTCATGTGCTCACCGAAAAGCCGGAGAATCTTCCACCCGGCATGTGCGCCGCCGACCGGCCTGGCCGCGGGCTTGAGCCACTGCCTGTGGCCGTCGGCATTGATGTAGCTGCCTTCGGTTTCAGGCACCGGGGCAAGCGGCAACAGCACGTCGGCGACATCCAGCAGATCGCTGCCGGCAAACGCCGCCAGTGCAATCACGGCTTCGGCGTCGGCCAGGCCGGCCCGTGCCGTGGCGGCATCGGCCAGGTCGAATTCCGGCTCGATATCGAACAACAGGTATGCCTTGCGGCCCTGCGCCAGCTGTTCGCTTGCCGACTTACCGCTTTCGCCCGGCACCATGCCGGCGCGCCAGGCGCCCTGGCTGTTGGCAGGTCCCGGCAAAACCATCAGGGCGGTTTCGGTCAGGCGCGCGATCTCGGCGGCGATGGCTCGCAGGAAGGCGGCTTCGGGATGAAACAGCGCCTGGTCGCCGACCAGCAGGAATCCGTTATCGGATTCGGCAAGCACGCGCGCGATCTTCTCGGCCGCGGGCTCCGGACTGCGCTCGGCGATGAACCGCCCCAGGGGTGAGTCCGGGGGCGTCTGCCCTGCAATGTCGAAGGCTGCCCGTGCGACACGTGCCAGTGTCTCCGTCATGTGCTGGGGCGCGACGATCAGCCGCTCGGCCATGTCGAACGGGAATTTCCATGCGACCGGGTTGAGATCCATGACGGCGGCCTGGTTGCTGCGCCATGCCGTGCGCACTCGATGATTCAGAATGGGCTGGTCGTGGCGCAGGTGGCTACCAACCATGAATACCGCGTCGGCGCCGGAAACATCGCGCAGCGGACGGTCCAGTCGGGCAGAGCCGAGGGCCGGATCACGCGAATCCAGGATGCGCAGCCGGTGATCGCGATGCGGCGTGCCCAGGCCTTCGGCCAGACGACGCAGCAGGAAATGCTCCTCGCAGGTCGCGCGCGGCGACGCCAGCACGCCGAGCTGGTCGGCGCCGTGGTCATCGACCGCCTTGCCCAGCAATTCAGCGGCGCGCGCCAGCGCGGTATCCCAGTCGGTATCCTGCCACTTGCCGTCCACCTTGATCCGCGGCACGGTAACGCGATCGTCGGCGGCCAGGCCGAAGTGGCTGTAGCGGTCGCGATCAGCCAGCCAGCATTCGTTGATGTCTTCGTTCTCGCGCGGAACGGCACGCATGATCTTTCCGCCCCGAACGTGAAAGTAAAGATTCGAGCCGACACAATCGTGGGTGCCGATGTAGGGCCTTGCGGTCATTTCCCAGGCCCGGGCCGAGAACCTGAACGGCTTGTTGGTCAGGGCACCGACCGGGCACAGGTCGATGATGTTGCCGGAAAGCTCCGATTCGATATTGCGTTCGATGAACGTCGAGATCTCGGTGTGCTCGCCGCGCCCGACGCCGCCGAGCTCGGCAGTGCCGGCGATTTCCTCGAGAAAACGCACGCAGCGGGTGCAGTGAATGCAGCGCGTCATGTCGGTGGACACCAGCGGGCCGAGGTTCTTGTCGGCAACCACGCGCTTGCGTTCGGTGAAGCGCGAGATGGAGCGGCCGTAGCCCATGGCCAGGTCCTGCAGCTCGCACTCGCCGCCCTGGTCGCAGATGGGGCAGTCAAGCGGGTGGTTGATAAGCAGGAATTCCATCACGCCGCGCTGCGCATCCACGGCGCGCCGGGACCGGGTAAACACCTTCATGCCCTCGGCCACCGGCGTCGCGCAGGCCGGCAGCGGCTTCGGCGCCTTCTCGACATCGACCAGGCACATACGACAGTTGGCCGCAATCGAAAGCTTGTGGTGATAGCAGAAGCGAGGAATCTCGATATCGGCGCGATCGGTGGCCTGAATGACCATCTCGCCCTTGCGCGCCTCGATCTCGCGTCCGTCGACCTCGATGGTCACAAGCTCGATGTCTTTGTCTTGAATCGTTGCCATATCGTGTTCCGGAAAACCAGTTTTAGCTGCAGATGCTGTTGACTCGAAAAGTGCTCTAGCCGCGGATGAACGCGGATGAACGCAAATTAAAATATTTAACTGCGCACATCCCGTTTCCAAGACCGGAGTTCTTGCAAATTGGTGTTGCGCATATTTCCGATCCAGTCAGGCAGGAACCAAAGCTCATATCGTTCTTTTCATCCGTGTCCATCCGCGTTCATCCGCGGCAAAAAGTCTTCGGGTTCATCTACCCCGTTCATTCACGCCGCCGCGCCGAGCTTTTCATCGACGATGGAGCGCTTGTGCTCGACGAAGTATTCGAATTCGTTCCGGAAGTGGCGCAGGAAACCCTGGACCGGCCAGGCCGCGGCTTCGCCGAATGCGCATATGGTGTGTCCTTCGATCTGGCCGGCCGCCGATTCGAGCAACTCGATGTCTTCAGGCCTGCCCTGCCCTTCGGTGATGCGCTTGAGAACCCGGTACATCCATCCGGTACCCTCGCGGCAAGGCGTGCACTGGCCGCAGGATTCGGCGTAATAGAACCGGGCGATCCGGGTGCAGGCGCGCACCATGCAAGTGGTCTCGTCCATGACCACGACCGCCCCGGAACCCAGGCCGGAGCCCGCCTTCTGCAGCGCATCGAAATCCATCGTGATGTCCTTCATGATGTCGGCGGGCAGAACCGGCATCGACGAACCGCCCGGAATCACGCCTTTCAGGGCGTTTGCGTCGCGCATGCCGCCGGCCATCTCCAGCAGATCGGAAAACGGCGTGCCCAGCGGAATCTCGAAATTGCCCGGACTGTTGACGTGGCCGGAAACCGAAAAGATCTTGGGCCCGCCGTTATTGGGCTTGCCCAGTTCCAGGAACCACTCGCCACCGTTGCGCATGATCGCGGGTACGGAAGCCAGGGTTTCGGTGTTGTTGATCGTGGTCGGCTTGCCGTAGACCCCGAAATTGGCCGGAAACGGCGGCTTGAAGCGTGGCTGGCCCTTCTTGCCCTCCAGCGACTCCATCAGCGCGGTCTCCTCGCCGCAGATGTAGGCGCCGGCGCCGAGCACGGAATGAATGTCGACGTCTATGCCCGAGTCGTTGATGTTCTTGCCCAGCAGGCCGGCTTCGTAAGCCTCCTTGAGGGCCGCCTCGAAACGCTCGAAAGGCTCGTGGTGAAATTCGCCGCGGAGATAGTTGTAGCCGACCGTCGCGCCCATCGCGTAGCACCCGATGGCCATGCCCTCGATGACCGCGTGCGGGTTGTAGCGCAGGATGTCGCGGTCGTGGCAGGTGCCCGGCTCGGATTCGTCCGAATTGCACAGCAGGTACTTCTGCACAGGCGCCGAACGCGGCATGAAGGACCACTTGAGCCCGGTCGGGAATCCGGCGCCGCCGCGCCCGCGAAGCGACGACTTCTTGACCTGCTCGATGATGTCTTCCTGGGGCGTCTTTTCGGCCAGGATCTTTTGCCACGCCTCGTAGCCGCCGTGGCGCTTGTACGCCGCCAGCGACCAGCATTCCGGCTCGTCCAGGTGCGTGAAACAGACGTTGTGTTCAGCCATGAGTCGTCCCGTTGCGTCGGTTATTCAAGACCATCGAGGATTTCGTCGATCTTGTCTTCGGTGAGTTTCTCGTGGTAATGACCATTCACGATCATCATCGGCGCGCCAATGCACGCGGCGACACACTCTTCTTCTATCTTCAGGAAGATGCGGCCGTCGGGCGTGGTCTCACCCATCTTGATGCCGAGCTTGTCCTCGACGTACTTGACGACGTTGTCGGCGCCGCAGAGCATGCACGAGATGTTGGTGCAGATCGAAATCGAGTTTCGTCCTACCGGCTTCGTTTCCAGCATCGAGTAGAACGTGGCGACCTCATAGACCCATACCGGCGGCAGTTCCAGGTAATCGGCCACACCGTCCATCAGGTCGGTGGTCAGGTAGCCGCCGTTCTGGTGCTGCGCGGCGACCAGTGCCTGGATCACCGCCGAGCGGCGCCCTTCGATGCCTTCCGGAAACTTCGCGCGCCAGTGATCGATGGCGCTGCGCGTATCTTCGCTCAGCAATTCGGCCTTGCCTACGACCGGGCTCTCGTTGGTTTGAAAACTCATCTGTCGATTTCCCCGAATACGATGTCCTGGGTTCCGATGATTGCGACGACGTCCGACAACATGTGACCGCGCGCCATCTCGTCCATGGACGATATGTGCGCGAAGCCCGGCGCGCGCAGGTGGACCCGGAACGGTTTGTTCGCCCCGTCGGAAATCATGTAGCAGCCGAACTCGCCCTTGGGCGCCTCGACCGCTGCGTAGGTCTCGCCTTCGGGCACGCAGTAGCCTTCGGTGAACAGCTTGAAGTGATGAATGAGCGCTTCCATGTCATCCTTCATCTCCTTGCGCGAGGGGGGCGCGACCTTGTAGTTTCCGGCCATCACCGCGCCGGGATTCTTGCGCAACCAGGCGATGCACTGCTGGCAGATGCGCACGGACTGGCGCATTTCCTCGATACGCACGAGGTAGCGGTCGTAGCAATCGCCGTTGACGCCGACCGGGATATCGAAATCCACTTCCCGGTACTTGGCGTAGGGCTGCTTCTTGCGAAGGTCCCAGGCCACGCCCGAACCCCTGAGCATGGGGCCGGTGAACCCGAGCTGGCGGGCACGCTCGGGCGAAACCGCCCCGATGCCGACGTTTCGCTGTTTCCAGATACGGTTGTCCGTGACAAGCGTTTCGTAGTCGTCGATCCGCTCGGCCTGGTAGGCCATGAACTGCTCTAGGTAATCCAACAGCGAGCCTTCGCGCCATTCGTTCATGCGCTTGACGTCGGAAGCCTTGCGGAACCGCGACTCGGCGAGCCTGGACATTTCTTCAGGCAGGTCCCGGTAAACGCCGCCCGGCCGGTAATAAGTGGCGTGCATGCGCGCGCCACTGACGGCCTCGTAGGCATCGAGCAGGTATTCCCGTTCGCGGAAGCAGTACAGGAACAGCGTCATCGCGCCGAGGTCCAGCCCGTTGGCGCCGAGCCACATCAGGTGGTTCATCAGGCGCGTGATCTCGTCGAACAGCGTCCGGATCCACTGCGCTCGCTCGGGAGGCTCGATGCCCAGCAATTGCTCGATGGCGCGCACATAGGCGTGCTCGTTGCACATCATCGAGACGTAATCGAGACGGTCCATGTAACCGATGGACTGGTTGTAGGGCTTCGACTCGGCCAGTTTCTCGGTCGCCCTGTGCAACAGGCCCACGTGCGGATCGGCGCGCTGCACGACCTCGCCGTCCATTTCCAGGATCAGGCGAAGTACGCCGTGCGCGGCCGGATGCTGCGGGCCGAAGTTCAGTGTGTAATTCTTGATTTCAGCCACCGGTGGGCGCCTCGCGTTTGTCGAGTTCGTCGCCGACGTAGCGCGAATCGCGCCGGATCACTCGCGGCACCAGCACTCTCGGCTCGATTTCCGTGGGTTCGTAGACGACGCGGCCCTTGTCCTCGTCGTAGCGGACGGTGACGTTGCCGATCAACGGGAAATCCTTGCGGAACGGGTGTCCGATGAACCCGTAGTCGGTCATGATCCGGCGCAGATCCGGGTGGCCCTCGAAGACGATGCCGAACAGGTCGAACGCCTCGCGCTCGTACCAGTTGGCCGAACTCCAGACATCGACGATCGACGGCACTATCGGCAAATCGGCCTGGTCGGGATAACAGCGAAGACGCACCCTGAGATTGTTCCGGGTCGACAGAAGCTGAACCACCACCGCAAATCTGTTCGGGATGGCCTCGGCTTCAGGGCGGCTTTCCCAGTCGAATCGTCCGGGCCCGAGATGGTCGACGCCCCTGGAGAATCCGCTGCCGCTGGCTTCCGCGGTTTCCCACTCGTCGTCGCCGTATCCAAGGTAGTCGACGCCGCACAGGTCGATCATGGTATCGAACTCGAGACCGTCGGTATCGCGGAGCAGGCGACAGGACTCGATCCAGTCGGCCGGCGCGATCTCGGCGATCAACTGCTTGCGCACTTCCCGGATATTGCCGATCTTGTCGCCCAGGGTTTCTTTTACCCGCTTGACCAGGGGCTGATTGCGTTCGCTGAAATCACTCATGCCGCGGGCGCCATGATCGAGTTGGTACGGCGGATCTTCTTCTGCAGCTGGATGATGCCGTAGATCAGCTGCTCGGCCGACGGCGGGCAGCCGGGCACGTAGACATCGACCGGCACGATACGGTCGCAGCCGCGGGTCACCGCGTAGGAATAATGGTAGTAGCCGCCGCCGTTGGCGCAGGACCCCATCGAAATCACCCACTTCGGGTCCGGCATCTGGTCGTAGACCTTTCGCAGCGCTGGCGCCATCTTGTTGCAAAGCGTCCCGGCCACGATCATCACGTCGGACTGGCGCGGGCTGGGCCGGAACACCACGCCGAAACGGTCCAGGTCGTACCTGGATGCCCCGGCGTGCATCATTTCGATGGCGCAACACGCCAGGCCGAAGGTCATCGGCCACATGCTGCCGGTCCTGGCCCAGTTGATCAGGGCGTCGACGTTCGTCGTCGCCCAGCCGCGCCCCATCAGCGGGTTGCCGTCGGCATCAGGCCGCAGGATGTCGTCAACCTGGTTAAGTTCGACACTCATTCCCATTCAAGCGCACCTTTCTTCCATTCGCATATGAATCCGATGACCAGGACCGCGAGAAATATCGCCATCGCGATCAGCCCGGTCATGCCGAGGCTGTCCAGCGCCACCGCCCACGGGAACAGGAACGCAATCTCGAGATCGAAAATGATGAACAGGATCGCGACAAGGTAATAGCGCACGTCGAACTGCATCCGCGAATCCTCGAACGCCTCGAAACCGCATTCGTAAGGCGACAGTTTCTCGCTGTTGGGACGACGCGGCCCGAGAATGCCGCCGGCCGCGATGAGCCCTACGGCCATCACCGAAGCGATACCAAGAAAAACGAGGATTGGAAAATATTCCGTCAGCATGGCTGCGTGTTCCACTTTGGGCGACGCACACCGGCGCCGCATTTGCTCCGGTCGGCGCTGCTCCAGCGCAGACCTCGGATCAGGGAACGATTGCGGGCGAGCGACCGGTGGCGGACCAATTCGCCGCTTCGATCCAGCGGACGTGCACTTTTGCAGCCGGCGGATGCAATCGTTGTCGAATTCCTGGTGCCGAAGGCCGGACTCGAACCGGCACGGCCAAAGGCCACTGCCCCCTCAAGACAGCGTGTCTACCAATTCCACCACTTCGGCAGGAAATCGACGTGTAAAACTCATTAAAATCAGACTCTTTCGATCAGCTATTCGGCGGCGGCTCGGGAAGCGTACCGTCGTCGTCCTGCGGCGCTTCCGAAGTCGCCGACTGTGCGGGTTGCTCATCCGAGCCGACCGTTTCGGACTTCTGCTCGCCGGCCGGGCTGTCGAGACCGCTGTCGAGGCTATCGATGGCGGACTCGATGCCGGCCCCGTTCTCGGTCGGAGCGGGCTGTTCCTGCTGCTCCATGACCGAGCCCGAGAGCGCCGACTCGGCGCCGCCCTGGCTGCTCAGGCTGGTCGCCAGGACCGCCAGCGACAGACTGATCGCGAAAAATCCAACGGCAAGCCAGCTGGTCGTCCGCGTCAGGAAATTCCCGGCGCCGCGCGAGCCGAATACCGTGCCGGAAGCACCCGAGCCGAACGCCGCACCCATCGTGGCGCCCGGGCCGCGCTGTACCAGCACGATGGCTATCAGGCCCACGGCCATCAAGACTTGAAAAACTATTAGCGTTGTAAACATGCCTGTTCCAATTTCGTATAAATCGCGATTCGAGCTTGCGATCAGGTTCCTGCGCCGGCTCAGCCGGGCGCCGCATCGCTTTGTTTCGCGCTTGCCGTGCCGCTTGTCATGATGCTTGCCATGATAATCGCGACAAATTCATCCGCTTTCAGGGACGCCCCGCCGATGAGACCTCCGTCGATATCCTCGCAGGCCAGCAAATCCGATGCATTCTGCGGTTTCATGCTGCCACCGTAAAGGATCTGAATACGGCCCGCTATTGTAGCATCGTGCCGAGCCAAACGTGCCCGGATGAATGCATGAACCTGCTGAGCCTGCTCGGGCGTCGCCACCAGTCCGGTGCCGATGGCCCACACCGGCTCATAGGCGACTACGGCATCGCCAAAGGCGGCGATCCCGCAGCGCGAGAGCACCGCATCGACCTGCGCACTTACCACCGCCTCGGTCTGACCCGCCTCGCGCTGCTCGCGCGATTCACCGACGCAAAGCACCGGCTTGAGCCCGGCGGCCGCCGCGGCCTCGAACTTGGCCGCCACCACGTCATCGGACTCGCCGTGATACTGGCGGCGCTCCGAATGACCCACCAGCACGTAACCGGCGCCGACATCGACCAGCATCGCGCCGGAAACCTCCCCGGTATAGGCCCCGGACTCGTGCGGGCTCAAATCCTGGCCGCCGATCAGCAGACCCGCCGACGAAACGCGCGATCGCAACCGGTCGATATACGGAAACGGCGGCATCACCAGCACGTCGGCCGCCGCGAAAGGTCCTGCTTCGACGATCGCGTCGACCAGGGCTTCTGCCATGGCGACCGATCCGTTCATCTTCCAGTTTCCGGCGATCAGCGGTTTGCGCGGCATATCATTCATTGTCGGCCCCGGCACGGTCAAAGGATTTCGGGGCGTAGTTTACCCGGGGCCGCGGCCAAGGTGAACGCAGGGTGAAAGAAACCATGGCGACGGGTATACTTGGCCCCATTGCAAGCGTGGCAACTTCGCCCATGACAATTCCGGGGACGATAAAAGCCTTTCCGGGGGGAGATGCTGAAAACGCAGGCGCACGCGTGGTTCCGATCCGCCACGCCGCGGCCGGGGTCATCGTCGTGATCCCCGCGCGCGACGAGGAAGCGGACGTCGGCGCAGTCGTGGAGCGGGTGCTCGCACTCGGTTTCCGCGCGGTGGTGGTCGACGACCACTCCTCCGACGGCACCCGCGAATCGGCAAGACGCGCCGGGGCCACAGTGCTTGAACTGCCCTTTCATGCCGGCTCGTGGGCGGCCATCCAGGCCGGCATGCGCTACGCCCGGCAATGCAATTGCACGCACGTCGTCACGCTTGACGCCGACGGCCAGCACAACCCCGAAGACATTCCCGCTTTGCTCGGCCTGATGTCCACCGAAGAGGCTCCGAACGTGGTCATAGGGGCCTGCGTGGAGCGCGCCAATCGTCGGCGCCGCCTGGCATGGCAACTCCTGCGCTGGCTCAGCGGCCTGAAGGTGGACGATCTGACTTCGGGCTTTCGTGCCTACGATCGAACCGCCGTCGAACTGCTCGCGAGCCAGCAACACACCCTGCTGGAGTACCAGGACGTCGGGGTCCTGCTGTGCCTGCGCCACGCCGATCTGAAAATCTCTGAAATCGACGTACCCATGCAGGCGCGCTGCCACGGCATGTCCCGCATCTTCAGCTCCTGGCCCATGGTCGCGTATTACCTCGTCTACTCGTCCCTGATCGGCGGCAGCAGGCGCCGCCGGCCGAAGGGAGACCCGACTTGATTCCGCTGCAGGTATTCGCCGGCGCCCTGGGCATCGCGATGGCCGCCCTGATCGTGTGGATGATTCGCCGCGACCGGCTGCCGGTCAGTCATTCGCTCTGGTGGCTGACGGTATCGGTCCTGATCGCGCTTTTCGGCCTGGCGCCCGGGCTCCTGGACGCGCTGGCAAGCACGGTCGGAGTCGCCTATGCACCTTCGCTGCTGTTCGTGCTCGCAATTCTGACGCTGCTGATCAAGGTTCTGCTGGAAGATCTCGAGCTGACCACCAACCGACGCCGGTTGTTACGGCTGGCCCAGAAGACCGCAATTCTCGAGGAACAGGTCCGCCAGCTGCGAGAAAGAATGGAGAAGCAGTCGTAAAAGCGCCACGGATTGCGTTATATCGATAGACCGCGAACATTCGAGAGATTTTCAGACCGCCGACGGAGCATCGGAAAAGTTGGAATTTCACAACCGCATGTTCGAGCGCCCGGCCGTGCAGGCCGCGATCCTGCTGCTTGCGGCACTGGTGGCTTACCTTCCGTCTTTCAACGCGCGTTTCTTTCTCGACGATTTCCGGATCATCCTGGAAAATCCGCTTCTGCACGATGTACTGGACTTCGGCGCAATCTGGCGATTCTCCGAAGCTCGGTTCGTCGGCTCTCTGACCTTCGCCGCCAACTACGACCTGCACGGCGACGCCGTGTTCGGATACCACCTGGTGAACTTCCTGATTCACCTGCTGGCGGGCGCGGCCCTGTTCTGGCTGACACGCGGTCTGTTGGCCAGCCCGGCCCTCCAGGGCGCGCGAGGCGGCTGGACGCGCTGGGCGCCCTGGGTCGCGCTGGCCATCTTTCTGCTGCATCCGCTGCAGACCCAGGCGGTGACCTACATCGTGCAGCGCTACACCTCGCTGATGGCGATGTTCTATCTCGCCTCCATGGCCGCCTTCGCCTGGGCCCGACTCCGGAATTCCCTGCCGCTTCTCGCCCTGGCACTGGCCGCCCTGTTGCTCGCCGCCCTGTCCAAGCAGACGGCCGCCACCCTGCCGCTGGCGCTGCTGCTGATCGAACTGATGTTCTTTCGACGGCTGTCCGGACGCGCCTGGGGGCTGGTCGTGGGAGCGGCCGTGGTCGGCGGCGCGATCGCAGCCGGATTGCTGGCCCTGCCGGCGCTGGATATCCAGGGTCTTACGCGGGAAACCGACCAGATCGGCCGGATCGATTACCTCGCCACGCAGATGGAAGTACTCTGGCGCTACCTCGGGCTGTTCTTTCTGATCGGCGAACAGCGGCTGGAATACGACATCGCGATTGCCTCCGGATTTGCAGCCCCTGCGACCTGGGCCCTGGCACTGGCACATTGCGCGCTTCTCGCCTGTGCAGCCGCACTCTGGCGGAAAATGCCGCTGGTCGCGTTCGGCATTCTTTTTTACTATCTCGCGCACCTGGTCGAATCAAGCGTGTTGCCGATCATCGACGTGGCCTTCGAGCACAGGACCTACCTGCCGAACGCAGGCCTGGCGCTGGCGGCCGGGTGCGTGCTGGCGCAACTGGCGGACCGAATGAACAACCGGCGGGCAGGCGCACTGCTCGTCCTGATCGTCCTGACCGTTCTCACGATCTCCACCTATGCCAGGAATGCCCTTTGGGCCGACCGGATCGGATTTCTGGAGCATGAAACGCAGGTCACCCCGACTTCCCAGCGCGCCTGGACCAGCCTGGGCAAGGAACTGATGCGCGAGGCCCGCTTCGAGGCGGCCCTGGAAGCGCTGGAGCAGGCCGCTGAAATCGCCGCGCGCCATGAGGACGGCGCCCTGAGACCGCCGACCCTGCTGAACATGATATTTGCCCTGCACTACACGGGCCGCAACCGTGAAGCCATCGAGCTGGCGCGAAATACGCCGCTGGAACGCTTCGATCAGACCGAGAAGGCCTATTACTTCGAGGCCCGTGGACGGGCCCATCACGCGTTGGGCGAATATCGGAACGCCAGGGAAGACCTCCTGCAATCGGCACGACTGAATCCCACCATAAATGCGGTCGCCTTCCTCGCCGCGACCGAGTTCGAACTGGGCAACCTTGCTCGCGCGCGGCAACTGGCCCGACAAGTCCTCGAAGCCGACCCGGACAACCCCCTGGTCCGGGACCTGATGCGCAAGATGCAATAATCCGTCGGGGACCGCGCCCAGACCTGCCGCATGGGTCAGCGCCAGGCCATCATCGATGAGAGCGCCGTCGCAAAGTCATCCAGAGGTTTCCCGGCGGACAACGGCCCTGTATACCCCCATCACCTGCCGCGCCACCGCGTCGATCCTGAAGCGCGCCTCGAAACGCTCGCGGGAACGCGCGCCGGCTGCCGCCACCTCGGCGCGCTTCCGCGCCAGCCTGCGCAGGCATTTAGCGAGCTCATCGGCATCGCCGGGCGCAACCATCCAGCCGGTCCGCCCCTCCTCCACGACCCAGTTCATGCCGGATCCGGCAACCCGGGTTGCCAGCTGGGCCTTTCCTGCCGCCATGGCCTCGACCAGGCTCAAGCCGAAGGCCTCGGCACGGTTGACCGACGGCAGGCAGAACAGGTCGCATTCGGCCACCAGTCGATTTCGGCTGGCATCGTCGACACCCCCCACAAGGCGAACGCGCCCGCCGGCGTGATCGGAAACGAGCCGCTGCAGGCGCGGACGCTGATCGCCGTCTCCGGCGATGATCAGTTCGACTGCCTCGGCCGCCGCGGCCGCGCGGATCAGCGTCCCGAAGCCCTTGTAGCGAGACAGCCGGCCCACGCCCAGAACCCGCAGGTTCCCGGGGACTTGCCATTCGACGGGAGATTCGTCGCTTTCGGCGGATGAACTCGACGGCCCGGCGGGTTCGATCCGCTCCGGCGCAAGTCCCAGCGGAATCACGCTGCACTTGCTCTTCCAGGCTCGCAGCGCGCGACTGCTGTCCAGGTAAGGCGGTGAAGTCGCGATCACGGCATCGGCACGCTCGAGCAATGCCTGCTCGAAGGGGCGGTAGAACGGATACAGCAATTTAAGCTTGGTATCCAGGCCGGGGCCGACGACGTCGGAATGCCAGTGCACGACCCACGGAATCCGGCGTGCCCGCCGACTCTTGAGTGCCCAGAACGCGGACGTGTTGGGCATGTGCAGGTGCAGCACGTCGGGCCTGAATTCGCCAAGCATGCGCTCCATCGCCCGGCTGAACCCCGGGCTGACCGGCGCATAACTGAGCTGGGCAACGGTGGGCACCCGTTCGAAGCGCTCGAGAAAGTCGAAACCGCGGTCCCGCGCGGCATGCGCCTGCCCCGGCGCCTCGTGCACCAGGCACGCCTGCGCCACGCCTTCGGCACTGCACGCGCGCAGCAGGTCGAGCATGAAGTTCTCGATGCCGCCGGCAAACGGCGCGAAGAATTTTCCGATGTGCAGAACCCGCATCCGCGATATCCGTGCCGGCAGAGTCAGGCGCTAATGGTATACGGCGCCGGCAGGACGAGCGAAGAACGCTGCGCGCGGCATGGCTGGACGCTATTCGAAGCCGGACAGAAAGAGCATGTCGGCCGGCCCGTATAGCGTGAAGTCGCGGTTCGGTCCGACATGAGTGAAGACGCTGGTACCGCTGCCGTCGGGCCAGTCGATCTCGACCCGATCGATCGCGGTGCCGGCGCCCAGCCCGAAATGCAAGGTAGCCGGGCCCTGGCTCATCCAGCTCTCGCCGGCCTGGACCAGCCGGGTCAGGACATCACCGCTGTCCAGGTACATTCTCACCACAGCGCCGACCGCACGCGAGTTGGTGCCGACCATGCGCGGACGAATCACGACATGGCGTCCCGCCTGCGCCCCGCCGACCGGGCGGTTCAGGTAAAGCGTCAGGCGCTCGGTTCGGCCGAAGAACTGCAACGGCGTCCACGGGGCCGAACCCGGATCGATCGCCGACTGCAGCAGATCCTGGCGGCCGTCTCCGTCGAAGTCGGCCGCGATCAGGCCGGCGCCAATCAGCTCGTCGTCGAAGCCGACCACCTCGCCGACCTCGATCATCGGACCGCCGTCGCCGGGGTTTTCGAAGAACCGAGAGCGATCCATCTCATGACGCGGGGCGCAGTAACCGTCGGGCGGCGGCTCGCAGTAGCCGTTGGTCGCCGCAAGATCGAGATCGCCGTCGTTGTCGGCATCCAGCCATGTCGTGCCCCAGCCCCACTCGGAATTGTCGACCCCGTTGTCGATCGAGGTATCGGCGAATTGCACGGAACCCGGCTCCGAATCGTTTCGAAACAGCCGGTTCCGGCTGATCTCGCCCCGCGTATCGGCCTGCCAGTCATGGATGTTGGTGATGTACATGTCCAGGTCACCGTCGTTGTCATAGTCGCCGACCGCCAGGCCCATCTCGTTCCACTCGGAATCGACGCCCGCGGCCGGGGCGACGTCGACGAAATTCAGGTTACCCCCGTTCATCCAGAGCTGGTTCGCGCCGAAATCGACATTGACGAACAGGTCGAGGCGACCGTCTCCGTCGAAATCGTGGAACAGCGTCTGCCACTCGCCGCCCGGCGCCCCGGTAATGCCGGTGACACCGCTGCCCAGCGAATAGCCGGGCGCCTCGCTGGCGACGAACAGCGTGTCGCTTATGTAGAGCTCGGGCCCGGCGAGCCAGCGCGCAAAATAGATATCCGGCAGGCCGTCCCCGCTGACGTCACCGGCGCTGAGCCCGCCGGCGTGAAACGTCGTCAGCGATCCTGCAGACGCCGACAGGCCGACCGCCGCGGAAACCTCCACGAAACCGCCTGGACGCTGCTCGAACAGCGACAGGCTGACTTCACCGCAGGAACCGGCCGCGGCGATTCCGGCCGATTCGAAAAAGCAGTCGCGCCCGACGAACAGGTCGAGATCGCCGTCCCCGTCGTAATCGGCCCATAGCGCTACCCGCGCCTGGCGCTGGTCGGCCAGGCCGAACTGCGCGGCGACCTCGTCGAACGTTCCGTCACCCCGGTTTCGCAAGAGCAGGTTGGGGACGCCGGCGCCGGTCGGCACGAAGATGTCGGGATCGTCGTCGCCGTCGAAATCCGCGACGGCGATGCCCGTGCCCATTCCGGGAGAGGGGACATAAGTCGAAAGCGTCACGGCGTCGAATTCGAAAGTCGGCTGCGCGTGGACGGCCGAGCTTCCGGAAATCGCCGCGCAGGCGGCAATGAAGGCAAGCGGAATGATCACGCCACCCCGCCTGCGTGTTGCGTGAAAGCCTCCGAGAGCAATCCGAAAGTGACGGGTGCCGCGGAATTCGGTGATCGATTCAACTGGCTTCAAGACACATTCTCGTCTCATGACCTGCTCCGGCAAGGTTCTCGATTGCTGCCCGGTCACGACAAGAACCGACCGCTTCCAAGACACTTTGAATCCACCCTGTCTGGTGGTAGGCTAGCACTCATCGAGGGGACGCACATCACATCCGTCCCGCCGAAAAGGGATCCCGGGAGCATCCGAACGGTATTCGCCGTGCGTGGCGGGTCGATTCGACCAGTTCCAACAGCAATGCAGCCAGCCGCTCGATTCA
Organism: Lysobacterales bacterium; assembly: GCA_002722315.1. Taxonomy (GTDB): domain Bacteria; phylum Pseudomonadota; class Gammaproteobacteria; order Xanthomonadales; family Wenzhouxiangellaceae. The sequence goes on from PBLG01000052.1 coordinate 32,955, forward strand.
CGCCTCTTCGCTCCCATCGCCATACATTAACAGGGTAGACAATATGAATTCGAAACATGTCGCAGCCGTCCGGCCTGGCTTATTCAAACGGGCGCTCGTCCTGTTCTCGGTAACGTTTCTGGCACTGATTTGTGCGGCAAGCGTTTCGGCTCAATCGTCCACGCGCGGTCTGCCCGTTCCCGGATTCACCAAATCGTTCGTCCCGTCCACGATCGGCCCGGGCAGCGCCACCACGCTGCGCTTCGACATCGAAAACTTCTCGGGTTCGTCGGTCTCGGGGCTGGCGTTCACCGACAACCTGCCGGCCGACGTCACGATCGCCGACCCGGCTTCGGCGCTTTCCGACTGCGGCGGCACGCTGAGCGCGCCGGCCGGCGGCACCACCATCACGCTTTCCGGCGGCAGTCTTTCCGGCGGCCAGGCCTGCTCGATCTTCGTCAACGTCACCAGCAGCACGATAGCGACCCACACCAATGTCTCGGGTGACCTGACCTCCAGCGCCGGCAACAGCGGCACGGCCACCGCCGATCTCGTCGTCGCCGCCAACCGCCCCGGCTTCAGCAAGAGCTTTTCCCCGACGACCCTTAACATCGGCGCTCGCAGCACGCTGACCTTCACGCTGGACAACAGCGCCAACGGAGCCACTTCCTTTCTTCCGACGTTCACCGACGAGTTTCCGCCAGGCATCGAGGTCGCCGATCCGCCGAACGCTTCGACCGACTGCTCGGGATCGGCTTTCAGCGCTTCTGCTGGCGCAACCTCGGTATCGATGACGGGGGGCGGCTCGATCCCCGCCGGCTCGGCGTGCACGGCGAGGGTCGACATCAAGGCAGCCGCTGTCGGGCTCGCAGAGAACGTTTCAGGCGAGCTGCTTTCCACTCCCGGCGGCCCGCAGGTCAGCAGCGGCTTTGCGACCGACAGCATCGAGGTGACCGCCGATGAACTGGTCTTCCAGAAGGACTTCATCGACGATCCCGTGCTGCCCGGCGCCACGGTGGTGCTGGAATTTTCCATTCTCAACACCAACCGAAGCGACAGCGCCACCGGCATCACCTTCACCGACGACCTCGACGCCGTACTCTCCGGTCTTGTTGCCGTCGACACGCCGGTGGTGGATCCGTGCGGCGGCGGCTCGCTCCTTTCCGGGACCTCGCTGCTGACGCTTGCCGACGGCTCGCTGGGGCCGGGCGAAGGCTGCAGCTTCAGCGTCACGCTGCAGGTACCGGCGGCGACCCCGCCGGGCGCCTACCCGAACACGACCAGCACCATCGCCGCGGACGTCGGCGGCAGTCCCGTCGTCGGTGCGCCGGCCGCCGAAACCCTGTTCGTCAACGAAGCGCCCGGCCTGACCAAGACCTTCCTGACCAACCCCGTCGGTGCCGGGGGCACGACCCAGATCGAGTTCACGGTCGTCAACAACAGCTCGACCTCGGCGGCCAGCGACATCACGTTCAACGACAACATCACCCAGTTCCTGTCCGGCGCGACGGTGACCAGTGGCTTCCAGACCGGTGTCTGCGGCGCCGGTTCGTCGCTGGGCACGCAGGTCATTTCCGCGGAAACATACATCGTCCTCTCCGGCGGGAATCTCGCAGCCGGCGCTTCGTGCACTTTCACCGCCGACCTCCAGATCCCGGAAGGCCAGGTCGGCGGGCCCGCCGTCAACGCCACCGGCAACATTTCGGCCACGATCGACGGGACGACGCAGGTCGGCAACCCGGCCAGCGACACGCTGACCGTCGTCGGCGCGCCGACGCTGCAGAAGCAGTTCACCGACGACCCGGTGCAGCCGGGCGCTACGGTCACGCTCGAATTCACGCTGAGCCACGACGCGGCCGCCACCGGCGACGCGACCGGCATAACGTTCACCGACGACCTCGACGCCGTTGTCACGGGCCTGGTCGCGACCGGACTGCCGGCGAGCAATGTGTGCGGCGCGGGCTCCCAGATCAGCGGCACCGGCGTGCTCACGCTGACCGGCGCCACGCTCGCCCCTGGCGCAAGCTGTACCTTCCCTGTCACGCTGCAGGTGCCCGCAGGCGCCCTGCCCGGCAGCTACACGAACTCGACGTCCAACGTCTCGGCGACCGTCGACGGCGTGACCACGGTCGGCAGCTTCGGTACCGATCAACTCGACGTCACCGGCCTGAATTTCAGCAAGCAGTTCATCGATTCACCGGTCATCGCCGGGGCGACGACCACGCTGAGGTTCACCATCGAGAACACCAGCGCGAGCAGCGATGTCGCAAACTTGTTTTTCACCGACAGCCTGACCGGCATGATCTCGGGAGCGGCCGCGGTTGCGCCGCTGCCGACGGAACCGTGCGGGGTCGGCTCGTCGATTTCGGGCACTACATCGCTCGTTTTCACCGGCGGCAACCTGACCGCCGGAACCTCGTGCACGTTCGACGTCACGGTGCAGGTGCCGCCCGGGACACCCGACAATTCCTACCCCAACGCCACCAGCAACCTGAGCGGCTCGATCGGTGGCGAAGCGTTCAGCCTGCCGCCGGCCTCCGCGCCGCTGGAGGTGGATTCCAACTTCCTGCTGCTGGCGAAATCATTCACCGATGACCCGGCATTCCCCGGCGGCTCGGTGAACCTGGAGTTCACGCTGACCAACGGCAACGCGAACGAGGCGGTCACGGGCATCGGCTTCACCGACGATCTCGACGCCGCGCTTTCGGGACTGGTCGCGACCGGACTGCCGGCCAACGACGTCTGCGGTGCCGGTTCGCAACTTTCCGGCACCGGGCTGCTCACGCTCACCGGTGGAACGCTGCCGGCCGGCGGCGCGTGCACGTTCAGCGTCACGCTGCAGCTGCCTGCGGCGGTCGCCGGCTCGTCGTTCGTCAACACCACCTCCAGCGTGACCGGCACTACCCAGGGCTCGGGCCTGCCGGTCGGCGGCAGCCCCGCCAGCGACACCCTGGAAATCAACAACGTCGCGTTTACCAAGAGCTTCGACGGACCGAGCACCGCGACCGGCAATCCGGTCCTGATCTTCAACATAGAAAATCTCAGCGCATCCAACAGCGTTTCCGGCCTGAGCTTCACCGACAACCTGAACGCCGTGCTGGCCGGATTGGCGGCCATCGGCACGCCGGCAGGCGATCTCTGCGGCGCCGGCTCCCAACTGTCCGGCACGACGCTGCTGACCTTCGTCGGCGGAAGCCTCGGCCCCAACGAGAGCTGCAGCATCGAGGTAACGCTTGCCGTCCCGGCCGCCGCGACCCCCGGGCAGTACGTCAATACCACCTCCAACCTGACGGCGAACGGCCTGCAGGTTGCAACAGCGGCAACGGCGACGCTTCAGATCGAGCCGCCGCCTGCATTCGCCAAGGTGTTCTTCCCCAACGCGATCTCGGTAGGCGGCACGTCCACGCTGACATTCACGATCGATAATTCCGCCAGCATCGTGGCCGCCGGCGCGCTTGCGTTCATCGACAACCTGCCGGCAGGACTGGCCGTCGCCACACCTGCCAACACCGCCAGCACCTGCGGCGGCATCGTGAGTGCGACGGCCGGCGCGGGTTCTGTCGGATTCAGCGGCGGCAGCGTCGCGGCCGGCGGCACATGCACGGTCCAGGTCGACGTTACCGGCACCGCCGAGGGCAACTTCGTCAACGTCACCGACCCGCTCACCTCGACTTCCGGAAGCAGCGGTACCGCATCCGACGCGATCGAGGTCATTTCCGGCGAGTTCGTCGTGACCAAGTCGTTCCGCACCGAACCGGTGCTGCCCGGCGGAGCGGTGGAGCTCGAGCTTTCCATCGTCAACGGCTCGACCTTCCCGCTGACCGACGTATCGCTGACCGATGATCTCAACGCGGCGCTCGCCGGCCTGGTCGCCGAGGGGCTGCCGCTGGCCGACGTCTGCGGTGCCGGCTCGCAGGTGACCGGCACATCCGTGGTGACCCTGACCGGCGGCAACCTGGCCGCCGGCGCGTCCTGCACGATCGTCGTTCCCGTCCGGGTGTCGGCCGGCACGGCCGCCGGCACCTACGTCAACACGACCAACACGGCAACAGGCACCCGCGAAGGCCTGCCGGTCCAGGCCGACGCCGACAGCGCCGACCTGGTCGTCGAGCCGCTGAGCTTCGGCAAGTCATTCAGCCCGGCCCTCGTACCCGTCGGCGGCACGACTACGGCAGTCTTCGAGATCACCAATCCGGACCCGGCCAATCCCGTGAGCGGACTGACGTTCTCCGACGACCTGGACGCGTTCGTTCCGGGCATGACCGCAGCGAATACGCCCCTGGCCGATGCCTGTGGCGCCGGCTCGCTGGTCGAAGGCACCTCGACGATTACACTGACCGACGGCGCAATCGGAGCGGGCGGATCATGCACGATCCAGGTCGTTCTGAACGTCCCTGCCGGCACGGCGCCCGGCGACTTCACCAACACGACAAGTGCGCTGGCCGGCGCGACCGGCAGCACCCAGACCGATGCAGCCGCTGCAAGTGCGGTACTGGGAGTCCAGCCCCTGCCGACGTTCACCAAGGCCTTCTCGCCTGACGTCGTATTGCCGCGCGAGTCGGCCACCCTGACATTCGTGATCGACAACAGCGGCAGCCAGCTTCCCGCCGATTCGCTGGCATTCGACGACAACCTGCCGGCGGGCATGACCGTCGCCGCGCTCCCGGCCATCGCCAACACCTGCGGCGGGACGCTTTTGGCGGTATCCGGCAGCGGCCTGGTCCAGTTGACCGGCGGCTCGGTCCCGGCCGGCGCGGTCTGCCAGGTCCAGGTCAACGTTACGGTTGGCAGCAGCGGCACCTTCACCAACGTCACCGATGACCTGACCTCCAGCCTGGGCAACAGCGGGAATGCCACGGCCGAACTCAGGGCCGAGCAGGCAGTGCCCGTGCCGTTGTTCGACGGCCGCTGGCTGGCGCTGTTCACCCTGTTGCTGGCGGCCCTGGGCCTGCACGCAATGAATTCACGACAGACTGCAGTGGCGGCACCCGAGCCACGAGAAAAATGAGTTCCGACCACGACGTTGGAATGGCGCCAAGTAGTAGAGGGGAGCCCGGCCCGAAAGCCGCCGCGCCCAAAAGTACGATTACCGGCACCTGAGCCGAGCATGCATATCACGAGGAGCAGAAGAATGAAAATCCGCAATCCGATTCGAAAGACCGCCCTGGCTGTCGCCATCGCCAGCGTCTCAATCCTGGCCAACGCGCAGGACGTGACGCTATATGAGAGTCACGTCCTGCCCGATGCCCTGGTTTTCGAGCCCAACAGCACGATCGGCATGAACACCGACATCGATATCGTCGTCAAGGGCCCCGACGGGCTCATCATCCGGCAGAGCTTCCAGGCCGGCGAAGCGATAGAATTCAATCCCGCTGCGATGTCTGCGGGCGGACTGCCCGACGGCAACTATCGCTACGAGCTGCAGATTACCGATATCAAGGGCGTTTCCGCGCGGCGCGGCGCCGACGGCACCGCAGATGCCGTCCAGGCGATTCCGCAGCCCGGATTCGGAAGCTTCTCCATCCTGAACGGAAAGCTCGTTTCACCGGGTGCCGAAGAAGCACCGTACACCGGGGCCGACGCCGGCACTTCGGTTCAGAGTTCCATCCAGCCTGCCGCAAGCGACAGCGACGAACAGACCCGCGCCCAGACCATCGCCCAGGATCTCAACGTCCAGGGAAGTCTCTGTGTCGGGCAGGACTGCACCAGCAGCGAGTCCTTCGGCTTCGACACCATCCGGATGAAGGAAAACAACACCCGGATCAAGTTCGACGACACCAGCAACTCCGGCAGCTTCCCCAACAACGACTGGCAGCTGACCGCGAACGAATCGGGCAACGGCGGGCTGAACAAGTTCTCGATAGAAAACACGACTGTCGGCCGCATCCCGTTCACCATCGAAGGCCCGGCGCCGAGCAACTCGCTTTATGTGGACGACGCGGGCAACATCGGCATCGGCACAAGCGCACCGGTTGTCGAAACCCACATCGTGGACGGTGACAGCCCGACAGTTCGTCTTCAGCAGGACGGCAGCTCCGGCTTCACACCACAGGTGTTCGACATCGCGGCCAACGAAGCCAACTTCTTCGTGCGCGACGTGACCAACGGCAGCCAGCTCCCGTTCCGCATAAAGCCAGGCGCCGATAGCGACAGCCTGTTCATCGCGGCAAACAACAATATCGGGATGGGCACCGCCAACCCCTCCTCCCAACTGCATGTCTCGAACGCTCAATCGGCCGGCGGCATGACGTTCAAGATGACCGAAACCGGTAATTCCGCGGGGACCGGCCCCGGTGCCAACCAGGACTGGGAACTGACCATACGAGACGCCGACGGCGGGCTGGGATTCAACGACCCGGACACCGGTGGGGCCGAAATGTTTCTGACCACCGACGGGAATCTGACGATCAAGGGAACCCTGACGACAGCGACGCAGACCATCCCCGATTACGTCTTCGAAGATAGCTATGTGCTTCGCCCCCTCGAGGAAGTGAGCTCGTTCATAGACGCGTTCGGCCACCTTCCCGGGATTCCGTCAGCGAAGGAATATGCGAAGCGAGGAGGAGTAAACCTGAGTGAACTCCAGATTCTGCTGCTCGAGAAAGTCGAGGAATTGACGCTCTACACCCTGCAGCAGCAAGACACGATCAAGCGGCTCGAGAGCGAGGTCAACGCTCTCAGGACCTCCCGCGACTAGCAGGAAGGAAAATGGCGCGGAGCCGGCCCATCAGGTCGGCTCCGCCTCAAAGGTGTAGCCGAAAGCATCGATATCGGATTTATAGACTTGCCCCACCAGCTCGGCATCGCACTCGCTGAAATAGACGGAATAGTGTCGCCTTTCGGTTTTCTTCAGGTGCGGTAGTTCCAACCCGTCGAATCGGATGACCGAACAGAATTCGGCAAAATCGGCAGCAAGCCGCTCGAACCGCAAAAGCCTGTCTACAAGCAACCTGCCCGTGTCATCGCACAACCAGTAAGTCTGCGGCGCGAGCATGAGCGGATTCTTGACATAAAACGGATCCCGCTTTCGCAAGCACAGGTCCAGCCAGTCGGCGAAAGGAATTGGCGAATCGGCCAACCCGGTCTGGTTGGTGCGGACTCGCCAGTGATACATCGAGACAAGGCGATCCCACGGATTCCTGATCGTGGAAAAAGTTTCCAGCCTGGACCACCTGCGTTCACCCAACCAGGCCGCGACCTCGGCTGCCCTGACGTGCTGATAACCTGAAATACCCAATGCAGTGCGTATGCTGCTACCACCGGTCTTGTTGATGTGGATGAAAACGAACCCCCTGTCCGCCATTTCCTCCACTGCCTGCCTCCAGACAGGTTCGGTGCTATGCATATCGTTCATGACTGTCTCCCACTCCGCACTTGCTCCGCAACGATCAACACCTATCGATGCCGCATCCTTGAAGCCCGGCCGGGTTCCAGAACTTGACGACTTTTTTATCAATGATGATGAACTCCACGGCCGGCAGGCTGGCTAATCTGACTCGGCAGCCATCGATCTTGGTCTGACATGGGGAAACGGGACATCCGGCATCGGTCTGCCGATGAACCGGCACAATTCCGGCCAGGCATCACCTTCCAGGACATTCATTCGCAAAAGGCGGGACGGGTTCTCGGCAAAGTGAGCTTCCACCTCCGCTTGATGTCGACGGTAGCGTGCAAGATAGCGCTCGAGCTGCCCGTCCGGGGAACCGCGCCCGTAAATCAACTTTCTCATTTCGGTCGATCGATTTCCAAAAAAAACCTCGACACTTTCAATCCAGTCCAACGGATCTCGCCAGGTCAGCACGAACTTCGCTTCCGGCACATGGTTGTCGATTTCACGAAACAGAATTGGCCAAGGGTTGTCCTGAAAGGCGTCGTACCTGTCGATCAGCGGACGTGCAAGCGACCATAGCTGCGAGTGGATTCGTGGGTCTTGAACGAAGTTGGGCCCGGTAACGCGGAAGCCCAGGTGCGCAAGCGCCCTGCCAATGCTGCTGGTGCCCGTCTTGTGAAATCCAATGCAGAAAACCTTGGCCACGAATCCTCCGTTGTACAGCCAGATGGCGGCGCGCGATACAATTCTAGCCCAATCGGCAACGGTACGAATATGAGCGACAGCATCCACATTGGATTCGTCTGTCAGGCTGGACGCCTGGAGGCCCAAAGCTGCCTGCTGGCCGCCTCGATAATTGCACAGCTTGGGAGCCGCGTCAGGATGACTGCCGCACTTGCCGGCGCGGACTCCGACCGGACCGGGCCCGCGGGGCGAACGCTGGATTTTCTCGAAGCGCTGGGCACGCAGATCCACCCGGTGGAGAATCCGATATCTCCGGACTATCCTATCGGTAACAAGCTGGCTTGCCTGAGGGTCCTGGAGAATACAGCGGAAGTCTCACTGTTCATGGACACCGACATGATCGTCACCGGCGATTTTCTGTGTCGTCTTGATTCTGATTTCGAGTTCATGGCCAAGCCCGCGGATGCCGCGACCGCCAGCCTCGACCACAATGCATGGCGGCAGCTCTTTTCCAGTCACGGTGTGCCGATTCCACGGTCACGTTATCTTTCAACGCATACTGCGGAGCTCGGGTTTCCCTACTTCAATGCCGGTTTCATTGGTTTGTCGGGCGAAAAAACACTGGCGGACTGCTGGATTCTGCATGCGAAGCGGCTGGCAGAACAACGAGGCCGACACGATTACCACCTGGACCAGATTTCGCTCACTCTTGCCGTTTACGATCAGGGACTGGTCGTTCGACCGGTGTCGGAACTGCTCAACTTCCCTGCCCATCTCCGACCGGTCCCCGAGAACGATTCGACCGCAGTCGTTCATTATCACCAGGCGGATCGAATATCCGGGAGCCATCGCGTCAGGAATCTGCTTTCAAGACTAGTCAACGATTACCCCATGCTTGGGCCCATTCTCGCCGACGACCCCGAATGGGGCTGGACGACAAGCGTCGGGCAGCAACGGAAATATTTCGGGTCGGCTTTCCGTAAGGGCCGAAACGCCGGTTCGAATTTCATCATCACCGGAATACCCCGGTCAGGCACGAGTTTGCTGTCATCGTGCATCGATGGCATGGGCGACACGATCGTGATCAACGAGCCTGCCGAGATTTTCGGCGCGCTCGAGCATCCGGGAGGCTTCGGCCTGGCGGCTTACCACCAGCAGCTGCGCGGAAGAATCCTTTCGGGACAGGCTGTACCCAACAAGGTCGATGCAGCAGGACGGCTCGTTGAAGACACCCTTGTATCGGATGCTCGCTCAGAACTTCGTTACCGCCGCGAGAGCGAGGATTTCCCTCTTGGAACGAAGAACACCCTGGCCTACACGGCCAGGCTGGAGCAGATCGCCGAGACGATGCCGAGCAGTCCGATACTTTTTTGTATCCGTAACCCAATCAGCACGATCGCTTCATGGACCCGATCATTCGAACATCTACGCACGGCAGTTACCGGCAAGGCCCGGATCGGTACATCGAACGATCCTTACCTTGCGGGCCTCGAAAGGCAACAGCTGGAACGCATCGAGGCCGAGGATGATGTCGAGATCAGACGCGCCTTGTGGTGGAACTTTCTCGCTGGGCGCGCCTTGAAGAACATCAACCGGATCACGGTCGTCAGGTACGAAGATTTTGCCGCAGATCCGGCGGCCTGTCTGCGTTCGGTCGGCACAAGTCTCGGCGCTTCCAAGAAGGCCATCGACCGTCAGGTCGCCCGAATGAAGCCCTTGACAGCGGTCGACAGGGCCCAGGAGCTTTCGGACTTCCAGCTTGAGTCCATTCGAGGAATCTGCGCAACCACCGCTGCGCGATTCGGCTACGACGTTTAGAAATTCCGGGCACCCTGAACAGACGCGCTCGGCGAGTTCTCAGGAGCCGGGCCGGTTCCGAACGCACAGATAGATTGGTCGGCTATCCGATTCGTCGGTCAACTGGGTGATTTCATCGTATCCCGCCCATCTCATGAGCATTTCGAGACAGGCGGTGGAGGGGATCAGCCTCGGCACTCCCCTCTCGCCACCAGGTTGCTTGACCTTGAAATAAGTGTCACGATGATCGGGAACGACGATGGTCTCGAGCAGCAGGCGATCTCCGAGGCTGGCCAGCATCTCGATGCCGGTGATCGGATCGCGCATGTGATAGAAAACCGCCATGGCGAACACCAGGTCGAACTTGCCGAGCTTGCGCGCAGAGCTCCGATCGAGCATCTGGACTTTCGCTTCGACGTTTTCCAGGCCGAAATGATCGATCACCCAGTTCATCCGCTTGATCGGCTCGGCCGCACCATCCACTGCAAGAATCCTGGACGCGCCCCGCCCGGCCATCTTGATGCTGAAGAATCCGTCGCTGCAGCCGGCGTCCAGGACACTCATCCCGGTCATGTCCTCGGGTAACGCAGACTTCACCTTTTCCCACCGAGGTTCCGGATGGTTCAGGGGTTGGGGGCCCGGAGCAGGCGCAATCTCCTTGGTGAATATCCCCGGGGCAACTTCGATGTTGTGGAACCAGGGGCCGAGTCGTCTCACCTGTTCGACCAGCTCGGGCTGCGCGGGTGCATCTGTCTTGCTTTCTGTGTTCATTGATCTTTATATATTATCCGTTATCGATATTCTAGCGAGATTTCGGGAGCGCTCGTCAGCCTTGCTTCCACGGAAGAACATCACGATACTCTCGCAGCGCATCGGCTTTTAGCAGCGAGGCGGCGTTGGAAACCAGGGGATAGGGCGAACGCCCGGGCTCTGAAGGAAGTCCTTTTACGCCTGCAAGATCACGCAGCCTCTGAACGATGCCGCGAGACGGCGCGGTTTCGGTCACTCCGGACCCACGCGGTTTCTCGGACAACATGATGCGATCTTTTTCGACGCCGAGAAAACCGCAGATTTCGTTGAGGACCGCCTTTTGATCCGACACAAGTTCTTCGTAGCTGAACTTGATGCAAGAATGTCCGGAAAACAGCGCCTGAAGCCATGAAAAGCAGGTCAACTGGTTCCTGCAATCCTGGGCAATCCGGGCAACCTCGGGCGCGACCGGCGCTTCCTTGGAGGCTGCCGTCATCCGGTGCTGTATTTCCGAAAGTGCGCGCTTGACGAGATCAGTGCGCCATAGAAATACCACCTTCATATCGACGCTGGAAGCGAGTTCATCGATCGCCTCGGCGAACTGCAATTCGCCGAAGTGGTAATAGAGCGCCTTGAATCCAGAGGCCGATACGCCGGGCCGAGGGGAAAAAATCTGGGATTCCAGAAAACCGCAAACGGACTCTTCGCGCATCTTGTAAAGCGCCTCGCCGCCTGGAGTCTCCGGCCCCCTGACCAGCCCCAGAATCCGATTTCGGCCCAGAACCTCGCCATGGCACACGATTTCCGGGTGCCCGTTCAGCGTCGTGCGGAGAACCGTACTCCCGCTCCTGGCCGGGGCCACCAGAAGGAAACGCGTATGTTTGCTCATTTGTCTAGGCTATCACCGGATTCGCGCGTGCGCTCGGCAGCCCGAGGCCCGCCAACGTCATCACCGCGCAGAGTCCGCCTTGCCGCCCAACCCATTAGCAAGATCGCACAGGCAAACACCAGGACGTCTCCGATTTTCCAGTAGAGAGTTCGTTCAGCGAACACGGGCACCACCGCCTGGGTTGAACGCGGCGCGCCGTAGGCGGTACTGGCCATTATCTCGCCGCCGGGGCCGACCAGCCAGGATGGCCCTGTGTCGGTCGCGAGAACGAAAGCGATGCCGTTCTCGATTGCGCGAAAAACGGTGGAAGAGTTGTGCTGGACAGCGGCTTTTCGACTTGCGAATATCGAGAGGTTCGAAATATTCACCCCGACAGCGGCACCGGCGGGAACCACCGATCGAATATTCGCGGCGAATATATTCTCCCAGCAGATTGCCGGCACGACGGCAATTTCGGGACTGGATATGGCCAGCGCTTGCGGCGGCCCCGGCGGCACCTCGACCTGGATAATTTCGGGAACCAGCCAGTCGGGCCAGTCCACCCTGCCGGCCATCGGTATGTATTCGCCGAACGGCACAAGCTTTCGTTTGGCGTATTTCTGCAGCCCGTCGCGCGCGCCGTCGATGATGACCAGTTCGTTGATCATCTGCCCGGCGGCCTGATCGCTGTTCCGACGAAGGTACTTGCTGCCGGAGCTTGCGCCGAAAACGATCGGCGCACCCAACTCCTCGCTGAGCTGGAAAATTTCTCCGTAGACGAACGGAAAGCGGTTGATCAGCTTGACGGCGCCTTCCGGCCAGACGATCAGGTCGGCCCCTCCGTCTCCATCCCGTTCGATTCGACTCAACGCCGCGAGAGATTCGATTGAATTCTGCCCGGGAGGCCCGGCATCGATCTTGCCGGCCTGCACGACCCGGACGCTTATTTCATCGACGGGTTCAAGCGTCGCAAGCCGAGCGAATCCGAACGCGAACAAGGACAGGGCGAATGCCAGGGAAACGGAGACCGCTTTCGCGCTGGGCGCCCATGGCTTTCCCCGACCCAGTTCCGAAATCGCCCGGCCCAGGCTGGCGCTGAAGAAAACGGCAAAGAACGCCAGGCCGTATTCCCCGAACACAGCCGCGAACTGGCGCAACTCGGCTGCGTCCAGAAAGCCGTGCGCGACGCCCGCCCAGGGCAGCGCCAGAAATCCCACGGTATTGCGCACGTATTCAAGAACGACCCAAAGCGATGCCAGGATCGCCGGCTGCAAATATGCGCTTTCGGACCGTGTCATTTCTAGACCGATCGACCAGACGCCATAGGAGACCGACAGGTAGAGCACGATCGGCATCAAGTGCCAGACCTCGAAACCGTGGACATTCAGCGTCCATGACACGGTGCCGAGATAGTAGGCGATGCCCAGCATCAGCCCGCGAACGAAAGCTTCCAGGGTGCCGCAGGGACGGCCGATGAACATCGGCACCAGAAAGACAAGCGCGAGCGCCACGTTCGGATCCGGCGTGACCGCAACAGCAAGCAGCCCGCCGGAGAAGGCGGGCAGGATGACCATGCCTAGAAAACGCTGCAGAGATGAGCTGGCGTCTCTTTCGCCAGGATAGGTCTTCATTGCATCAGCATCGGATGCCCAAAGGATTGCACAAATCGCTGTTCGGGCAAAACCCTCGCTCCACCCGCATCAAACAGATACGGGCCAGGATTTGGCCCGTACACGGAGATCCTTGTTTCATTTTGGCCGGGAATGCGGGGCCGAACAGTGTTTTTCGTTGCCGGGTCCGGCCCGATCACGGCTCCGTTTCCAGGAAATCGATTGCCTCCTCGATATCCATACCCTGGAACGGATCATCGGGCGGCGGCAGGCTGCGCCCCGGTCGAGCCGCGAAAGTCACGTATCGCAATCCGCCGAGACCATCGTCTTCCAACCAGTGATGCGCCTGGATCGGTCCGTTGGATCCGGATGCAAGGCCGGACAACAGGTCGATCTCGAGTTCCGCCAGTTCCATCGAATCGATGCGCCCGTCGGCCGCCGAGGGCAGGTCGAGAACCATCTTGCACATGCTGCTTCTGCAGCTGACGTCTTCGAGGATGGCGCGGTCGCCAATTCTGTCTTCGAACGTCGTCGCGAGCGTCGATTCCGCTTCCTCGGCCCAGGCATGGTCGATCGGCTCGGCCTCGAACCGCTCGCCGATCTTAGAACGACGTTTCTCCCTGGAGGCCTGCTGAACTTCGTTGTAACGCGCGATCAGCTTCGGATCAGACTTCGCCTTCTTGAGCATCTCACGCTGTCTTTCACGCTCGGCGAGCAAATCCTCTTCTTCCGCCTTGTCGCTTTCCAGGTCGGTCAGACGCGCATCCAGCCGCTCAAGTTTGGAGACGATACGCGCATTGGACTCCAGGATCTGCTCGAGCATCGCCGTCGACTGCGCCGACGCCGCCTCTTCTTCCACAACTGCCTGGGATACGCGGCGCTCGCCAGCGTAGGATTCCGCCTGACCCCTGCCCGGAGACGAATCCCGGGACTGGAGGGCGAGCACCAGAATGGCGCCCGCCCCCAGGATCATCATTGCGATAAACGGTTTCTTGCCCATGATCGCAGACTCAAGCGTTTGAGGAGCCCAGCTGCTGGATACCGGTGCCCGGCGGAAGCCTGCAGGAAGCGATTATCGGGACGCCGACCGAAAAGATACCGGACACGTCGGTGATCACCTGGGTGCCATCGGGTACGGCCCCGTCGGAAGAAAGCGTTACAACTACGCTATCCCCGCCCGTTGGAGTACCGGAATCGGTGACCGGAATCTCGCGGACCGTGCACGTAATGTCGTCAGCCGGGTCGGCATCGGGGCCCCACCAACCGGAAATGAAGACCTGGTCGATCAGGTCGGCAACGCCGCCGTCGATATCGACGTAGTTCATGATTGGGCACAGGACGAAACGGTCCGCGGTCGCGCTCTCGTTACGCACCCGGAAACCGTCCCAGATGATCGGTGTATTGATCGCCTGGCTCAGGTTGTTGCTGACGCACTCGATCCCGCCGGTGGTGATATCGGCCGCGTGCGTGACCGGAGCAACCGTTGCTCCGACCGCAACCAGGGCGATCCCGGAAATTAGTGCGGTACGTATCTTCCTGATCTGTCTTTCAGACTTGAGCTTCATCGCTGCTTCCTCCATCCAAATGTATGTTGCAAAAGGTAAATATTTAACCAGCCGCCGAAGCAACCCGGCACTCGAAAATCTCGCCCGGTTTGCGCTCGTCACGGCCTCCCCTTTTTCCTACTTACATCCATTGTTACGGATTTAGCGGATCAAAGACGACACTGTCTACGGAAAAATGTCTACTACCGCAAATTTTGGAGTGAAACCGCAAATTGGATCAAGCGTTCCGCTTTGGCGCGCCAGGAAAACCGCTCGGCATGGTCCGACTCCAGATCGAGCCCTTGCTCCAGCGAACCGTCCAGCCACCTATCGACCAGCATATCCAGGACTGCATCGCTGGACTCCGCATCGTCTGCGGCGTTCCAGCCGCGCCGAAATGTGCCGATCAACGCCCGACCCGGGTCCTTTTCGTTGGAATACAGGTGCAGAATGGGCCGCTTCGCCCCGAAATACTCGTAGATCTTGCCCGGAATCTGGTCTGCCTGCCGATTGCCCACACTCAGCAATACGTCTGCATTCGCCTGCGCGTCCAGTACCTCGGCGTGCGTGAGCGGACCCAGGGTACGAATACTTGTGCTGCGGGAAACGGCAGGAAACTCGCCGATCAGGTTTCCGGCAATCCACAGCTGCACGTCCGAACGGCGCGCAACCGTCTCGAAAAACGGCGCAGGATTGCGAAAGGACGCGTACAAGGTCCCGGTAAACAGGATATTGAGCCGATCGCTACGAAACGGTACGGCGACATTCGGCGAAGCGACACGCGTGTGGTCGAATCCCTGAGGAACCACCTCGATGAGACCGTGACGCTGCGCGTGTCTTCGCTCAAGTTCCTGTTTTACGCTTTCAAGTGTGACCAGAGCGCCGTCGGCCCGCTCGAGGACATACCCTTCGTACCGACGATCCAGTCGGCGCCGCCATCTCGGTGAATAGACGGTGTCCACCGGATCCCCCAGGTCCGCCAGGAGCGTTGCCCCGAAACGTCGTTTGGCCGCTATGCCCAGCTGCAGGTCCACACCAGGCTCGTGCGAACCGATCACAAGATCCGGCCTGTACCCGGACCGATCAAGTCTGCGCAGAACCCGAGCGGCGAAAAAATACCACTCGCTCCGAACGTCCGGAAACACGACCTGGTCCAGCACCTTCCTGGCCAGACGGTAGATTCCTCTCAGGCCACCGTCCGCAGTGCTCGACGGCGCCGCAGCCGCCGACCCGCCCCGACGGCCCGCAGCCAGCCTTTGTTCAAGCCTGTTCGCCGTCCCCACGAACAGACCCGGAAAGCTCCGGAAGACTTCGACTCGGGAATCCGGCTTTGGCGCAAGTTCCCGGCCCATCCGGAAATCGGTCGTGATCACTCTGACGGAGTGCCCCATTGCTGCCAGTTCGGCCGTCAGGTAATGCCATCGCAGGGACTGCGCCGAGCAGATTGGCGGAAACTCGTATGCAATTACCAGGATCTTCATCGGCTGACTCGTCAGGCTTGCCGAATCGACCGAGCCGCAAACCACTCCGGTGCCATGCATGGCTCGGAGTCAGGCGGTTTCAACGTCGAGATCCCGCTGAAGCTGTTCGAAAGAACCCATGCAGTGCTCATAGAGATCCAGGTCCAGCCGCATTCTTTCAGACAGTTCCGAAAAAAGCCCGGACCCCAGCTGTTCTTCAATCCTTGCAATCTTTTCTTTTTCCGGAAGATCTTCCTCGGCCGAGCGGTTCAGTTCCGCAACCCTGTCGAATTCAAGTTGACGAACAAGGGGCCGGTAAAGTCGCTCGTAGATTCTCATCGATGCCTCAAAATGTTCGACGATTCCGACGAATGAAAGATCCTGAACATTCTCGATGGCCCGATCGAGGATTTCCGGGTGGTTCACGGGCGTTCGCTGATCGTACTGGAACGAAAAAAGAAGCGTCTGCTGGTTAAGCAGCGGCGAACTCCTGCGTTCCTCCAGGTGAAACCTGACCCACTCGGGAAACGCCAAGCGCTTCGCAAGCGCGGTCGCAGGATGCGAATCATTTCTGGATCGCTGAAACCGCCACATCGACTGCAATCTCAACTCCGGACGCCTGACGAATATAATCGGCAGATATTCGATCCGACGATCCCGCGGCAGCGGCAATCGAATCTGGTGTGAAGACAGTGCTTGTACCTGGGCTCGATTCCGTATCATCACATTGACTTCGGTCTGATTGATGAAGAACTCGGGCACAGGACCGTCGACCGACATGAACTGGTCGCCGAAACATGCTCTCAGCATGGCGTCCACACTTGTACCGGCATTCTTGAAGATGTGATAGTGGAGCACCACGTGCCGGCTTTCCGGACCGTTTTCGGAAAGGAAATTGCTTCTATGAAACTCACCCATTCGACTTTGGCCCATCAGCGTTGAACGCGGGGAGAATGCGGCTTCCACTCGCCCCATTTCCTCTCATATACAGCCTTGTTTGCATCGAATATCTCCTGCTTGCGCTGCTTGCCAAGCTGGTCGAACGATGCCGATAGATGATGATGGACGAATGAGTCTTCGACTATTCCCAGCTTGAAGCCGGCCTCGACCGCTCTTCGACAATAGTCATCGTCCTCGAAAAATCCGCCCTGAAAGGACTCGTCAAGCAAGCCGATACTATCGATCACCTTTCGGGATATCGCCACGCAGAAGAAGGCCAGATTCTCGACAGGCAGAACCTCGTCGGCATGCTGCCATGTATAGTCAACTGCCGCGTCGATCATGCCCTCCATGTTGCCGTAGCTGATTTCAATTCTGGCTTCGTTTCCGATATTGTTGGTGACCGGACCAGCGAGGTCCAGCCCATCCGGCTCGGCCATTTTTTCGACAAGCGCAAAAAGCCAGCCAGGCGCAACATAGGTGTCGTTATTCAGCAATATGACAATCTCGCCTGAAGCATTCTCCATGCCGATATTGTTCCCCCCGGCAAAACCAAGGTTTTCCTCATTGCGGACGAGCTTGAACGAGCGGTGCTCGTCGCATACTTCCTGAAAGTACTCGGCCGACCCATCGGAAGAACCATTGTCCACGATGATGACTTCAAGGTCCGGGTAATGAGTGTGCTTCAACACACTTCGAATACATGCCCGAGAAAATGCGAGATTGTTATACGCCAGAATGATGACACTTACGCGAGGCAGTGCCTGCACGACAGCGGCTTCCAGCGTCTCGGCGCGACTGGCCCAGCTATGATCGCGTGCCCACAGGCTTCGTCGCTCAACCAATTCACGGTCGCCGGTTTCATTCATTGCAACCTGCAATTTATCGTTCCACTCCGCTTCGTCGCGCGCCAGGTGAATCACGTCTTGCATGATTTCCAGCTCGGGAAGCCTGACGGCGACAACGGGCTTCCCTGCCGCCAGATACTCGTAGACCTTTACCGGATTCGTCGCCTTGATCAAATCATTCAGCTTGAATGGAATCACGCAGACGTCAAAGTCTTTCAGGTAGTCAGCGACTTGTGAATACGGGCGTTCGCCTTCGAACACGATATTCGGCACACGCTCGGCTTCGGACGTATCGCAACCGGCAGTGGATCCCACCAGGACGAACCTCCAGTCCTTGTATTTACGTGCGCTCTGGATTATCAGCCGAAGATCGAACCATTCGGCAATCGTGCCAATATAGCCGACAACGGGCGTTTCGCGATTCGCTTTGGCTCCGACGCTCGACAGTGGCAGAAATCTTTCGATCTCGGCCGCATTCCGTATTATTCTCGGACCGTGGTCGGAATGGTGATTCATCAGCCATTCCGACGTCACCACAACCAGATCGCTGGATTTCAGCAATTGGCGCTCATGGCGACCCACATCAGGCGTATGCGTCGAGAATCCCGCGTGGTGGTCCATGCAGTCGTAGACCAGGAAATTGGCTGGTATTGCCGTCACTACGTTGCACCATGACGGGTGCTGAACGATGCTGACCGACTCACCGATGCGATGTGCTCGCCAGAGAGCTTCGAGGGCGCTGCGAATTTCCGCAACGTCTTCGGGCCAGACCTTGCCCCCGTACAGATCGAATTTTTTGGTCCGACGGACCTGCAACTCACAGACGAACACCCCCGGCTCAGGCATCTCGAGAAGCCTGAATCCCGGCTCGACGGCCCCACCTCTTGGTGTAACGGTAAGATAGAAGACCCTGTGTCCGCGCTTTGCCAGTTCACGCGCAAGATGCTGGGGCCGCTGGATTCTGAAGTGCCAATCTATGATCGGAAAGATCACGATATCGAATCGGCCCGACGACGGCATTTCGTTCAGGATCCGGAGCTGGTCGGTTTCGAGGATGTGATCGGCTTCGTTGTGGGGCGAGACCGCGTTGGGTGCGGAAATCTCGGACAATAGCGTCTTGAGGCGCGTCAACCCACCATCCATCGCATCCACGGCCAACATCGGCCTGCCTCGCAATAACAGCATCTCCGCCAGCCGTACCGCTGCGTTGCCGATTTTCCAACGCCAGCTATTCCTGGTCTCCGACAGCAGTTGCTGCAGTTCGCCGGCAGCCTCGTACGCCCGACGGGCTGAATTGGCTGCCGCCTGCTTTTCGCCCTGGACCGACACGTCCGATGCCAGCTGTTTCTCCATTTCTTCCAGCGCGTAGCGCTGTTCTTCAAGAACCTCCTCCTGCGCCTGCATTCTTCGCTCCACCAAAGCCAGGCGCGACTCGAAAGATTCGACTTGCTCGCCCGCCCGACCCACCGACTCCAGCAGGCGCTCGGCTTCGGGGAGGAAATCCGCGAACCGCCCAGAAGCTTGCTCGACGTTTTCTACCCACCCACCTGGGTCATCTCGATCGCCGGTCTCTCGTTCACGACCCTCGCCGGCGGGCAAATCTCCCGACGCCAGAACGCGCTCGGTTGCACGGAGATCATCGGCAGCGTGCAGCAGGCGGTCAGATTCCTCTGACAGCTTGAAAGACATTTCTCTCAGGTCGCCGGCACCAGCCCGCTCAAGTGCGGCGACCAGTTCCCGCTGTCTCTCGTTCAAGCAGACACCCAGCTGAGTATCGTCGGGCGACGAGCGCTGGTGGTTGAGATCCGGGTCGATGAACTTCAGGAGATCGTCCTCGGGAATTGCTGTCAGCATTCCGGGAAAGTACTCCGAGAGCTGCTTTTCCAGCCGCCCGGTCGTTCCGACAGGATCGGAAACTATATCCTGGTAGTCGACAGTGACCAGCGGTAGCCCGCGCGAATTCTCCAGGGCCTCGACAACGTATTTCTCCCATAGCGCAAGCCCGTATCTGATTGGGAAGTTGTTTCGAGCCTGGAGCGATCCCGCGACTTCGATCGGATTCCGGTAAACGAACAACACGGCCGGCTCCTGGAGCAACGGACGCCATGCGTCCATGGTCAGACTCAGGCGCGGGTCCTTGATGGCCCACGGCGCATCGCCGCGAAGCCTAGAGACGAAGCGGTCCGCAAGGCGGAAAAAGTTGAAGCGCGTTCGCTCGGTCAGGTTGTCGACCGCGAAGCTGTGAGGATTGTCCCATGTAGCACCCACCGACCGAAGCAGGAAATCATTGAGATTTCGAACCGGCAGCTGTTCCCAGAAGCCTTTGGGATTGTCGCTCGAGGGCTCTCCCATGCTTTCACTGGGCCCAAGGTTGAACCCGAGCATGTTGACGATCCGCGCCACCGCAGACGTTCCAGACCTGTGCATGCCGATGATCAGCAGAGTCTTCATGTCATGCCGCACCGTTCGAGCGTTGAAGATGTTCGCGATATGCGGGCAGAATCTCGCCCGGGTCTCCGCTTCGATGCGTCTGCCCGCGCTCGATCCACAGGATTCGATCACACAGGCGCTGCAGTAGCGGCAAACTGTGGGAAACCATTACGATCGTCTTGTCGGACTTCACTTTTTCTTCCATTACTTTTTGTGACTTCTGTTTGAAATTGGCGTCGCCGACGCCGAAGACCTCATCCACCAGAAGCACGTCGGGATCGAGGTGAAAGGCGACCGAGAATCCCAGTCTAGCCTTCATGCCCGTGGAGTAAGTGTGTAGCGGATTATCAATCGCCGACCCGAGTCCCGAAAATTCGATTATCAGGTCCATGAAGGACTTTACGTATTTCAGGCGAAAACCGAGCAACATGCCGCTCATCAGGATGTTCTGTCGTCCGGAAAGGTTCGGATCGAACCCAAGTTGAAGCGTGAGCAAGGCAACCGAGCATCCGTGATTGACTACGCAGCCACGGCTTGGCCTCAGGATTCCGGCCAGTATCTTCATCAGGGTACTCTTTCCCGACCCGTTTCGACCCACGATACCGAGCGACTCGCCCTCGTGCAATTCGAGCGAAACATCTGTAAGCGCCTCGAATCGCGAAGTGCGAAGAAAACCCGTCCGGCGTCTGTACACAAGACCGGCGCGATCGAGCGAAATCAGTTTTCTGCGCTGACCTGGCGACTTCATGGTTGCAGAACTCTTGGATAGGCGTAGTGGAGCTTCTTGAGCAGCCCAAGCGAGACCAGAACGCCGAAAAACGATGCGCCGGCGACGATCGCGAGTCTTGCCCAGTCCGGCGATTGTGCTTCAAGTAATACCAATCGATAGGACTCGATGAGCAGCGCCATCGGGTTCATGAAGAAATAGGGCTGGTACTCGATCGGTATCGACGACGGGTCATAAAAAATTCCCGAGAGAAAGAACGTGAGCTGCAGCAGCACGGTGACAAGGAACTTTACATCCGGGAAGAACGGAACGGTAGCGGCGATCAGCAAAGTAATCGCGCAAATCAGCATGAACTGAATGCCGAGAAGAGCAGGTAGCGCCAGGTATTGCGGGTTCACGGGGAAGCCGAAAAGCCAGAGAAACCCCAGGAGGAGAATCAGCACCAGGCCGAACTTGACGACATCCATCAGGATCTCTATGACCGGAAAAATCTCCTTTGGAATGTCGACGCTGAGAATGAGCCGGCTATTGTGTTGTATCGCGCTCATGCCGTGGCTGATGGTGTTGGAAAACCACTGCCAGATCACGAGGCCGACCAGAAGGAATGCGATGAAATCGTCGGTTCTTCGATTGAGCAGGACGCCGAAGACGACATAAAAGACGCTCATGGTCATGACCGGTTCCAGAATCCACCAAAGAAAGCTGAGGTAGGTTCGAGAAGCCTCGCTTTTCAGGTTCATGAATACCTTGACGATTATCAACTCAAGATATTCGGGTCTGAAGATGCGTAAATTCAACACGAAGCTAACCGGCTTCCGTGGCCAGGGAGGACCTTTGTCTCTCCGGATCGAATCCGGATGTTCGCAGATCCTTGAGCGTCTCGACGATTCTCCCGGCCGCATGTCCGTCGCCGTAAGGGTTATGCACCCGCGTCATTTGGCGATAAGCGTCCGCGGACTCGAGCAAGCGAGTGACTTCGCTTACGATTCTTGCCGACTCGGTACCGATCAGGCGCACCGTCCCGGCCTCGACCGCCTCGGGTCGTTCGGTCGTTTCGCGGGTGACCAGCACGGGTTTGCCCAGCGAGGGCGCCTCTTCCTGGATGCCGCCGGAGTCGGTGATGATGACGTCCGCCCTGTCCATCAGCGCCACGAACGGCAGGTAGTCCAATGGCTCCACGAGATGGATGCCGGTCACGTCGCCAAGCCGGCGGTGCACCGGCTCTCGGACCCTCGGATTCAAGTGGACGGGAAAGACGATTTCCACGTCCGGACGTTCCGCCAGCGCCCTGAGCCCATGACACAACTGCTCGAACCCTCTGCCAAAGCTCTCGCGTCTATGGCCGGTGACCAGCAGGAGGCGGCGCGCCGGGTCGAGCGTCGCCAATAAATCCCTGGCGACTTCGCTGCGCGCCGCCCGCTCGCGAACGCTCAAAAGCGCATCGATGACCGTGTTCCCGGTCACAAAAATCGACGGCCCGGACACGCCTTCCGTCAGAAGGTTGTCGCGTGCCCGTAAAGTCGGCGCAAAGTGCAATGTCGCCAGGGAACCCGTCAGCTTCCGATTGAGTTCTTCCGGCCAGGGAGAGTAGCGGTTGTGGGTGCGCAGGCCGGCTTCAACATGCGCGACCGGAATCTGTCGGTAAAAGGCGGAAAGGGCAGCCGCAAAAGTAGTCGTCGTATCGCCGTGGACAAGCACCAGATCCGGACGAAGTCGGTCCATCACAGGCCCCAGACCGGAAATGAGCGCCGCGGACAAGTCGTCCAGAGACTGGCCCGAACGCATGATGTCGAGGTCGACATCGGGACTGATCCCGAATAGCGTGAGCACCTGATCAAGCATCTGACGATGCTGCGCCGTGACGCAGACACTGGACTCGAATTCAGGGGCGTCTTCCAGACACTGGACCACCGGGGCCATCTTGATTGCCTCGGGGCGCGTCCCAAAAATCGCAAGCGTCCTTGACTTTTCCACGTAAATCCAAGATTAACAAACAGTTATGGTATCGCAAGACTACACCTTGCGTTTTCCCGACGAATTTTATCGTGGGACTTGCCGGCGCGGGTGGCTGCATTTTGCGCTGCCGCAGTCCGCAGGACCTGAATTGTCGGTTAGTCTCTTCTCAGAAACCACGCCTTGGAGCCGTGTGCGGACCCAATGGAACTGTTGATCAATGTCGAGTCTCTGTTACCGCCGCGAACCGGCATCGGCACCTATACCGGCGAACTCCTTAGCGAATACAGGCGCCAGGGCGTCCCGGAACGCATCCACGCGTATTCGCACCGGCGAATCAAACAGTGGGCGGGTGACGCGGTAGCTTCCCCGGGCCGAGTGGAAAGCCGCCATGCGCTGCGGGCCCGTATCGCACCGATGCTGTATCAAGCGGCCTCGTCCTGGGACTGGCCGTATCTGGCCTGGCGAAACCTGGACCGACGCGCGTTCGCACGGCAGGCCCGTGCACTGGCACGACGAGCCGTCTACCACGAACCGAATTTCATTCTGAAGCCCTTCGAAGGACCCAGCGTGGTAACGGTTCACGACCTGTCTCATCTCCGGTACCCTGCCTGCCACCCCAAGGCCAGGGTCGCGTTCCTGGAGAAGCACCTCGCAGCTTCGCTGGAGAGCGCCGGCCACGTTATCACGGTGTCGGAAATCGTTCGCCGGGAACTCATCACGACCTTCGCACTCGACCCGTCGAGGGTTTCGAGTATTCCACTCGGCGTAAACGATAGATTCAGACCGGCCGAGGAGTCGGCGCTGGATGCACTGGAGTCCGGTTTCGGTCTGCAACCCGGAAACTACCTGCTTTGCGTCGCCACCCGCGAACCCCGCAAGAACCTGGTTGCGCTTTTCCAGGCCTTCGAACTGCTCCCGGAGTCACTGCGAAAGCGCTTTCCCCTGGTACTGTGCGGCGCACGCGGCTGGCACTCCGAAGAAATCGATGCCCACGCGCGTCGATTGACTCGGCGAGGCTGGCTGAAGCCACTCGATTACGTTCCCGAGTCCTCACTGCCCGCGCTCTACAGCGGCGCCGCCGTGTTCGCCTTTCCTTCCGTTTACGAGGGTTTCGGCCTTCCGGTACTCGAGGCCATGGCCTGTGGCACGACCGTGGTCGTCGGCCATGGGACGGCGATGGCAGAATTTGCCGGCGCGTCGGCCGTGACCTGCGATGCTTCGGATCCCCGCTCGCTGTCGGAGAGCATCAGGCACCTGCTCGAAGATGAATCGACACGCCGGACATACGCCAGGCTGGCCCTGGAGCGGGCCCGCCGGTATTCATGGACGCGATGCGCCGAAGCGCATCTGGACATTTATCGGCAGCTGGCACCGAGCGACCTCGATCATTGAGGCGCCGGGGTCGTATCGCAAGCGGACCGAGGGGCTCCCTAGAACGAACGATCGCCCAGCAGGCGGAACAGGTATTCCCCGTAGCCGCTTTTTTCCAGCTCCTCGGCCTGGCGTCGAACGTCGGCCTCGCCGATCCAGCCGGCATGGAAGGCGATTTCCTCCGGGCAGGCAATCTTCAGTCCCTGCCGATTCTCGATGGTCTCGATGAACGCGCTGGCCTGCATCAGGGATTCGTGGGTGCCTGTATCCAGCCACGCAATGCCGCGACCGAGTTTCTCCAGCTGAAGTTCGCCGAGATCGAGGTACATCTTGTTGAGATCGGTGATCTCCAGTTCGCCGCGAGCGGACGGTTTCAGCGATGCGGCAAACTCGGGCGCACGTCCATCGTAGAAGTACAGGCCGGTGACTGCGTAGCTTGATCGGGGCTTCCTAGGCTTCTCCTCGAGGCCCACAACCCTGCCCTCACCATCGAACTCCGCGACACCGTAACGTTCCGGATCCCGCACCCAGTATCCAAAGACGCTGGCGCCTGCTGTCCTCGCATCGGCCCGCCTGAGGCTGTCGGTAAATCCGTGACCGTAGAAAATATTGTCGCCGAGGACCAGGCACGAGGGTGCACCGCCGAGCCACCGTTCAGCAATGAGATATGCCTGGGCAAGACCGCCGGGCGTGGGCTGCTCGGCGTAATCGATCCGAATACCCCATTGGGATCCGTCCCCGAGCTGGCGCTCGAAGAGTGGACGATCATGCGGTGTCGTGATCAGGAGGATCTCGCGGATCCCGCTCAACAACAGCGTGCTGAGCGGGTAGTAGATCATGGGCTTGTCGTAGACCGGCAGCAGCTGCTTGCTGATCGCCTGGGTCAACGGATAGAGTCGCGTGCCGGATCCGCCGGCCAGGATGATTCCTTTTCTTTTTTCCATCAGGTATTTGTAGTCGTCTCGTAACGGGTGGGAATTGGACTCGAAAATTCACAGGTCATCACGCAATCGACCGGCCTGCAAACTGACCGCGGCCTCGCGTGGAATTGCCGGGTCGCATTCTGGCACGATCCCGGCGCTCGGACTCGCCGAGCGTACCCTCTCCAGCCTCCAGCGGGTAACCGGCGTCAAAGCAATGCATGGACGCGCTCGCGGACCGTGTCCAGGGAGTCGTCACGCCCACCGTCACGGGACAACCCCGAAAGCAGATCAGCGGCTTCGGTCAGCCGCCCGGAAGCCGCGGCACGGCGGTGCAGTTCGGCCATGTCGCGGGCCGGAATCCACAGGCCCCTGGCAGTGAGCCTGGCCGTCGCGCTTGCCAGCATGGGCGTTGCGGCACGGAGCTTCCGGTTCAGTCTCGATCGTGTCCGCTCGTGCAGCTCGAACATCCCGACCGGCTGGCCCGAATGGCACGCCTCCGCCAGCATCGAGGCGCTGTCGCCGGTCACCACAAACGCGTCGGCAAGCCGCAGCACCGATGCATAAGGATTCGCCGTCTGCCGCGCCCATGGGAGAACGCGTGCCGGAACTTCGAGACGCCGCGCCAGAAGCTCGATTGCCTCGTGCGGCGTGCGGGGGCTCCCGACGACTACCGCGCTGCCGCCGCGCTCGCCCACGGCTTCATTGACGGCGCGGGCGAGATTGGCGGCACATTCGGCATCGAATCGATAGCTGCCCGAATCGCCGCCCAGGATCACACCCAACATCGGCCGGGGCAGGTCCTGGAACTCCCTCTGCCAGTGCGCCAGCACCTCGTCAGAGGCTCGAGGAGGCAGATTCAGCGGAAGATCCAGGGTTATCACGTTTTCGGTCTCGGGGAGCCTGTACTGCGGCGTGGTGACGACCAGGTCGAACCAGTGCAGCGGCGCCCACGGCCGGCCGAGGCAAATCACCCGTGTCCGGCCGCCGGAAGCGTATCGAATCCGGCGCGCATCGATTACCGCTCGGCCCCCGGCGATCAACACCAGATCCGGCCACGGCGGCGCGTAGGCTGAGCGCTTGTCGGACGCAACGGCGCGGGCGCCAAACGCCATCACGCGATCCCGAAGCACCCTGCTTACCGGATCGACCTGCTCGACCCAACGCGCATCGGCCCCGAGCAGTTCGACCAGCGTTCGAAGCTGCCCGTTGTCGCCGGCGCCGGGGGCCGCCAGCACCCAGGCAGTCGGTCTCGATCCCGGTTCCGGGCGGCGTTCGTCAGAGGTCATGAAATTCGCGCCACCAGAGAGCAGAAATTAGCGAGATTATAATTGACACCCAAAATCTTCTGGGATATCATGCTGGGCTTGTTCTCGGGGCCATAGCTCAGCTGGGAGAGCGCTACAATGGCATTGTAGAGGTCGGCGGTTCGATCCCGCCTGGCTCCACCAAAGGTTTCGAGTAGTACGACAATTCCTGGGCCAAAACGCATTGCTTGACCGCTTTACGTCCCCTTCGTCTAGAGGCCTAGGACACCGCCCTTTCACGGCGGCGACAGGGGTTCGAATCCCCTAGGGGACGCCATAATAGGAAGGCCCGCCTTGTGCGGGCCTTTTTATTATGCGCGTTCCGACGGGGATGAGAACCCGGCCAAGCTACACGCACAACTCACAACCCATCCCAAACGCATAACCCGACTCGAATCCAAACAACCCACCGCCTATGGGTTCGAACCGAGCGCCAACGGCGCGAGCTCACTGGACCGGCGCAGCCGGCCAGCCCGAAGGGCAAGCGGCCGCAGGCCGCGCAGTAATCCCCTAGGGGACGCCATAAAACGGAATGCCCGGCCCTGTGCCGGGCATTTTGTTTTCTGGGGTTCCGACGGGGATGAGAACCCGGCCACACTACACGCACGATCCCAAACCATCTCCACAGGCCAACCTGGCCCCAGACTCGACGCCCCACCGCCTCTGGGTTCGAACCGAGCGCCACCGGCGCGAGCTCACTGGACCGGCGCAGCCGGCCAGCCCGAAGGGCAAGCGGCCGCAGGCCGCGCAGTAATCCCCTGTCCAACCGCCGTCCGAGCCGTCATTCCGAACGGCAAGGCCTCTCCGGAATCCGCCTTCGCGTTAGCCCAGACCCGACCTCGAACCGCCAGGCGGAACGACTAGTGCGGGCGCAAACTGGCTGACAATTACAGTCTCGAGATCCCGGATAACGCCGCGCTGCGCGCGACGTTTCCGGGATGACGAGGTATGGCGCCGCACGCGACGTCGCCGACGACTTGCCCCGCCTACTCCACCACTTCGCGAAGCAGCTCGATCCGAACGGAGCGATGCTTGCCCTGCAAAAGCTTGCGCTTGGTCCAGCCAACCCGGAAACACAAGTCGACAAACGGCTGTTGGCCGCCCAGAGTGAAATCCGAGGCGTCGGAAACGCTTTCGATGAAATCGCCCATTGCCTCGCGCCCCAGCCAGTGGACGCCGGCCTTGGCGATGCCGGTGCCCAGCGGAACGTCCCGGCGCAGACTCTCGACGTCGATGGCGACAATCGAATCACCGTCCATCACGAAATTCTTCGCGACCGGATCGACGTAATCCAGTCCAACCTGGATATCGACGGGTCGGAGCTGGCCGGCGCGCTCGAGAAGAGATGCCTTCAAGCCGGGATCGATCAAGCCCGCGGTGGCCAGGAAGTCGAGATCGATGTTCAGCGCACGCCATAGATTTCGGGACGATTCGCCGCGCCGGTCGGCGCCGTACAGCGCGCCGAAGAAAGCCGCCAGCGCACCCAGATCCGCCGCGCGCGCGGGGTCAAATTTCCGGCCTTCGACGAAAGACAGCAAGAGTTCGTTTTCGTGACGATGAATCAGTTGCGGGAAACGCGCCGATGCCGGTGCACTTTCGAGCGCCCGCTCGACCAGGCAGGCCTCGTAGCTGTCACCGAGCACCACTCGCTTGAAGCGCGTGCCGTTTATTTCGACGAAGTAGACCGCCTGGCGTTTGGAAAACACCCCGGACAGCCTTCTGACGACCGCGAAATACACCCTGCGCAGCGTCGAGTGCGCATTCGTCTGGAAAAACGAGCCGAGCCTGAACGACATTGGCGAAAGCGTCCGATCCGATGATATTCAATGTTGAAACGCCGCGGCAGGTGCGGCCCGACGACGCGCGTCGCACATGCTCAAACGCGTCGCAATGGTAGCATGCAGGCTCTGATTCGCCGCTGCTCGAAAACTGGATCCCATGCCGGCCACCGCTCAAGCCAGACCGAAAGTCACGGTATTCATACCGGTGCACAATCGCGAGCTCTACATCCGCGTTGCGGTCAACAGCATTCTTGCCCAGACCTTCGAGGATTTCGAACTCGTTGTCGTGGACGACGGCTCGACCGACCGAACCGCCGAAGTGCTGGCAGGCTATGCCGACCCGCGCCTGCGGGTGTTGCACAATCCGACCAACCTCGGCATTCCCGCCTCGCGAAACCGCGGCCTGGAAGCGGCCCGCGGTGAATATATCGCGCTGCTGGACAGCGATGACCACGCCTATCCCGACCGCCTCGCGCGACAGGTGAAGTATCTGGATGCCAATCCCGGTATCACCCAGGTGGGCAGCTGGTGCAGCTTCATGGATTCCGAGGGCAGAATGCTGGACAAGGTACGGCGCCAGCCCTTGAGGCCCGACGACATCCACGCCCACCTGCTGTTTCACTGCCCGGTCATCAACCGGACCGTGATGGCGCGCACCGCGGCGCTGCAGGAGATCGGCTACGACACCGACTTCCCGCGCTGCCAGGATTACGACATGCACAGTCGCCTGGTGGTCGCCGGGCATTCGCTGGCCAACCTGCCCGACATTCTGGTCTGCGGCCGCGAGCATCCCGGCCGGTTCACGGGCCAGACCTCCGACCTGGGGCGGGACCGGAAGATCGCG
Source organism: Lysobacterales bacterium (assembly GCA_002722315.1). GTDB lineage: Bacteria > Pseudomonadota > Gammaproteobacteria > Xanthomonadales > Wenzhouxiangellaceae. The sequence continues at coordinate 62,100 of PBLG01000052.1, forward strand.
GTCTACCGGAGAATGCTCGCGCGAATCGACATCGAAGCCAACGACGAGGAGCTCGGTCGACACCATGCGCTCCCCCGGCCCGCCGAGAAGCCGGTGGGCGCGGAGGAATATCTTGAATGGGCCGAAGCCTGGCTGTGGCGAATCAAGCAGGCCAACCGGACTCGGCCGGTCTATCCCGAACCCTCGCTTTCGCGCGCTCTGGGCGCGGTCTGGACGCTGAACTGCTGGCGCGCGCGGCGGGCGCTGGGGCGGCGCAAGATGCTGGCCAGGCTCGGCGGATCGCCGCTGGCACGCGGCATTCCGGGCAACTTCAATATTCGCTTCCTGGTGGCCGCGACCACCCAGTCGGCCAGGCGCGCCCGGGTGGACGAGCGGGCGCCCGGCGATTGAAGCAGTCGGGCACGGCGCCCCGACCTACCGTTCTTCGATCGGCGGCACGTCGCGGTCGTCGGGGCCGGTGTAGTCGGCGCCGGGGCGGATGATCCTGTTGTTCGCGCGTTGCTCCATCACGTGCGCGCACCAGCCGGTCACTCGCGACATGACGAAGATCGGGGTGAACAGCCCCGTCGGAATGCCCATGAAGTGATAGGCCGAGGCATGGTAGAAATCGGCGTTGGCGAAAAGGTTCTTTTCATCCTGCATGATCTTCTCGACTTCCATGGAAACCGGGAAAAGCACCTTGTCGCCGACGTCATCGGCCAGCTTGCGCGACCACTCGCGGATGATCGCGTTGCGCGGGTCCTTCTCGCGGTAGACCGCGTGACCGAATCCCATGATCTTTTCCTTGTCGGTCAGCTTGCGATGGACGTCCTCGCGGGCCTGCTCGACCGAGTCGTACTGCTCCAGCATGGCCATGGCCATCTCGTTGGCACCGCCGTGCAGCGGGCCTCTCAGAGAACCAATCGCTCCCGTGACGCAGGAGAACATGTCCGAAAGCGTCGAGGCGCATACGCGCGCGGTGAACGTGGAGGCGTTGAATTCATGCTCGGCGTACAGGATCAGCGACACGTCCATGACCCGTGCGTGCAGCTCGTTCGGCGACTTGCCGTGCAGCAGCTTCAGGAAATGCGCGCCGATGCCGTCCTCGTCGGATTCGGTATCGATCCGAACGCCGTCGTGGCTGAAGCGGTACCAGTAGGTGATCATCGAGGGAAATGCGGCCAGCAGCCGGTCGGCGATATCCTGCTGACGGCTGAAGTCGCGCTCGGGCTCGATGTTGCCCAGGAACGAGCAGCCCGTTCTGAGCACGTCCATCGGGTGTGCCCCGGCCGGAATGCGTTCCAGCACATCCTTGAGCGTGTCCGGCAGGCCGCGCATGCCCTTGAGGCGCGCGGCATAGGCATCCAGCTCGGCCTGGTTCGGCAACTCGCCCTTCAGGATCAGGTAGGCCACTTCGTTGAAGCTGGCATTCTCGGCCAGGTCGTCGACCGCGTAGCCGCGGTATCTGAGGCTGTTCCCGGCCGCACCTACCGTGCAGATTGCGGTCTGGCCCGCGGATTGGCCGCGGAGTCCTGCTGCAGCTTTCTTGTCGCTCATGATTCGTCCTCGAAAAGTTCGTCAAGTTTGCGCTCGTAGGCGTAGTAATCGAGATAGCCGTACATCTCGTCGCGCGTCTGCATGATATCGATCACGTCGCGCTGGTGGCCCTGCTCGAGCAGCGCCTTGTAAACGGTTTCGGCGCCCTTGTTCATGGCCCGGTAGGCGCCACAGCAATACAGCACGATATCGACTCCGACTTCGCCCAGTTCGGGCGTGGAGAACAGCGGCGTGTGGCCGAACTCGGTGATGTTTGCGAGAATCGGCACGCCGACGGCGTCGCGGAAGCGGCGGTACTGCTCCAGTTCGCGCATGGCCTCGGGGAAAATCATGTCGGCGCCGGCCTCGACACAGGCCACGGCGCGCTCGATCGTGGCTTCCTCGCCCTCGACGGCCAGCGCGTCGGTACGCGCCATGATCACGAAGTCGTCGTCGGTGCGCGAGTCCACGGCCATCTTGATCCGGTCGACCATTTCCTGCTTCGAGACAATGGCCTTGCCGGGCCGGTGACCGCAGCGCTTGGCCTGCACCTGGTCCTCGATATGGACGCCGGCCGCGCCGGCCTTTTCGAGCGAGCGAATCGTGCGCTGGATGTTGAATGCGCCGCCGAACCCGGTATCGCCGTCGACCAGCAGCGGCAGGCCGCTGGCATCGGTAATCCGGCGCACGTCGATCAGCACGTCTTCCAGCGTGCTGATGCCGAGATCCGGCAGGCCCAGCGAGTTGGCGGCCAGTCCGCCGCCGGACAGGTAAATGGCCTTGTGGCCGATCTTCTCGGCCATGCGCGCGGTCAACGCATTGATGGTGCCGACGACCTGCAGAGGTGCCTGCTCGGCGACGAGCGCGCGCAGTCGACGGCCTGGTGAATTAAAGGTCATTTTGCGGATGTCACCCTTGTCGGAAAAGCCCTTCAATTTACCATGGCCGGCTTTTTTCGGGGCGGCGGGTTGGCGGGCATGGCCTTGAATGCGGACGAATCGGCGGAACGCCGGATGACGCCGCGACGCGGTGTTCGGGTTGTGACGGCGGGGACGGCGCCCGAACGCATGCGTTCGGTTTGCTTTGTTGCGCCGGGCTTTGCACAATAGAGGACTTTCCCGCAATCCCCGGCATACCTCGATGACGATCGCCCGAACCCTGACGCTTGCGCTTCTGATGTCTTCCGCCGCTCTGGCACAACCCGTCCAGGACGGGGCCACCCTGACGCTGGAGCGGATCTTCGGCGCGCCCCCGCTTTCGGGGCCTTCAATGCGGCAGGCGAAGCTGTCTCCCGACGGCAGCCGGGTCACGTTTCTGCGCGGACGTCAGGACGACGGCGACACGCTGGACCTGTGGGAATACAACCTGGACCTGGAACAGACACGACGGCTGATATCGGCCGACGATGTGCTGGCCGAGCCGGTGGCGCTGTCCGATGCCGAGAAGGCACGGCGCGAACGTGCGCGCATTTCAGCGCTACGGGGCATTGTCGAATACCGGTGGGCAGGCAATGGCCGGCACATCCTGTTTCCGCTCGGCGGCGACATATTTCTCGCCGATATCGAGAGCAGCCCGATCAAGGTCCGCCAGCTGACCGCCGGCGAGGCGTTCGACCTGGACCCGAAGATTTCGCCGGACGCCGCAAGCGTGGCATTCATCAGGGACCAGGACCTGTGGGTGGTCGACGTCGAAGCCGGCAACGTTCGGGCGCTGACCGAAGACGGCGAAGGTCCCGTCAAGAACGGCATGGCCGAATTCATTGCCCAGGAAGAAATGGGGCGGTCCACGGGCTACTGGTGGTCCCCGGACGGCAGCGCCATCGCATTCCTGCAGGTCGACGAGTCGTCGATCGAACCCAGCGAACGCTACGAAGTTTCGGGCGAGAAGATCGAGATCATCGAGCAGCGCTACCCGTATGCCGGAACGCCGAACGTGCGCTACCGACTGGGCGTCGTCCAGCTGGAATCCGGCGAGACGAACTGGATACCGCTGGGCGAAGAGCCGGATATCTACATCCCGCGCGTGGACTGGCTGCCCGACGGCAGCGCACTGACCTTTCAACGACAGTCGCGCGACCAGCAGCGGCTGGATCTGGTGCTTCACGACCTGGAAAGTGCTCGCCAGCGCGTGCTGGTCAGCGAGCAAAGCGATACCTGGATCAACCTGCACGACGATCTGCACTTCCTGGAAGGCATGCCGGCCTTCATCTGGTCATCCGAACGCTCCGGGTTCCGACACCTGTACCTGGTCGGGCTGGACGGCGAAATCATTCGGCCGCTGACCGAAGGGCGCTGGCCCGTGGGCGCGCTGGCGGCGGTGGACGAAGATCTCGGGCTGGTCTATTTCACGGCAGGCATCGACACCCCGGCCGAGCAGCATCTTTACCGGCAGTCGCTGGCCACCGCCACCCCGGAGGCCGTGCAACGCGTCTCGCGGCGAGACGGCTGGCACGAAATCACCTTCGACGTCGGCGCCCGGACCTACCTGGACACGTTTTCCAGCACCTCGCAGCCGCCCCAGCTTTCGCTGCATTCGGCAGACGGCGAACGGCTGGCATGGCTGGTGGAAAACCGGGTCGATTCCGATCACCCGTATGCGCCCTACATGCCGGGGCACCGTCCGACCGAGTTCGGCGTTATCGCGGTTAACGGCGCAGTTAACGGCGCAGTTAACGGCGAAGTTGACGCCGACGACGGCCAGCCGCTGCATTACCGGATGATCAAGCCGGCCGGGTTCGACGAGTCCGAGACCTACCCCGTGTTCCTGCACGTCTACGGCGGGCCCACCTCGCGCATGGTCGTCAACGAGTGGGGGCGACGCCACCTCGTCGACCAGTACATGGCGCGCTCCGGCTACATCGTGTTTTCCATCGACAATCGAGGCATCGCCGGCCAGGGCGTTGAATTCCAGGCCCCCGCTTACCTCAACCTGGGCCAGGTCGAGGTCGAGGATCAGATGGCGGGGGTCGAGTTCCTGAAGACGCAGCCGTTCGTCGACGCCGAACGGATCGGCGTGTTCGGCTGGAGCTACGGCGGCTACATGACGCTGATGATGCTGATGCAGCATCCCGGCGAATTCGCCGCCGGCGCGGCGGTCGCCCCCGTGACCGACTGGGCGCTTTACGACACCCACTACACCGAGCGCTACCTGGGCATGCCCAGAGACGAATCCGGCGTGCCCACCGACGCCTACAACCGCGCCAACGTGCTCGCATACGCCGAAAACCTTGCCGACCCGCTATTGCTCGTCCACGGCATGGCAGATGACAACGTGCTGTTCACCCATTCGACGATGCTGATGCAGAAACTGCAGTCGGAGGCGATCGATTTCGAGCTGATGACCTATCCGGGCGAAAAGCACGCCATTTCCGGCCAAGGCCAGCGGCTGCACGTGTATCGGCAGATCGACCGGTTCTTCCGGCGGGAGTTGATGGACGACGAAAAATAGGACGGTTTACCGTTTACGTCGAAAGCATCGCTTGCAAGGCAAGCGCCCACACCCGTAGTCGATCGTGGAGACGACCGCGAGCACGTAAATGCGCTACACGTGTGGGAGCCGGCCTTGCCGGCGAAGGATTCATGTCCGACCTCCGACCTCCAAAGCCGCCTTCCCGGAAACCCGAAACCGGAAACCCGACCCCGGCGATTTTTCTACCCGATCAGGATGCCGCGCCGCTTGAGGTAGGCCAGCAATTCCTCGACGCACTCGTCGACGCTCAGTTTCGAGGTGTCGACGGTGATTTCGGCGTCTTCAGGCGCTTCGTAGGGCGAGTCGATCCCGGTGAAGTTGCGGATGACGCCGGCGCGGGCCTTGGCGTAAAGCCCCTTCGGATCGCGGGTCTCGCAAACATCCAGCGGTGCGTCTACGTGGATCTCGACGAACTCGCCGTCCTCCATCAGCTCACGGACCATCGCCCGGTCGGCACGGAACGGCGAGATGAACGCGGTCAGCACCACCAGCCCGGCGTCGGCCATCAGGCGCGCGACCTCGCCGATGCGCCGGATGTTCTCGACCCGGTCGTCGTCGCTGAACCCGAGATCGCGGTTCAACCCGTGGCGTACGTTGTCGCCATCGAGCAGGTAACTGTGATGCCCGCGCTGGAACAACGCCTTTTCAAGCGCGTTGGCCACCGTGGACTTGCCGGCGCCCGAAAGCCCGGTGAACCACAGCACGGCCGACTTCTGCGCCTTCTGCTGGGCCCGCGCGCGCTTGTTGACGGTTTGAGCGTGCCAGGTGACGTTGCTGGACTTGTCGGTCAGCTGGTCGGTCACCGGGCGCACGATCATGCCGGCGCCCACCGTCAGGTTGCTGACCCGGTCGACCAGGATGAAGGCGCCGGTGGCCGGGTTGGAGTCGTAGGCGTCGAACGCCAGAGCGCGGCTGGCGCGGATGCGGCAATAGCCGATCTCGTTGAGGCCCAGCTGATCGGCCGGGTGATGCTCCAGCGTGTTCACGTCGATCCGGTGGTGAATGGCCTCGGGGGTGGCCGGGACTTCGCTGGAAGCCAGCTTGAGGTTGTATTGACGGCCCGGGAGTAGCGGGCGATCGTTCATCCAGACGACGCGGGCGTCGAACAGCTCGGAGACGCGCGGAAGGCGATCGGCGTGCACCAGCACGTCGCCGCGGCTGATATCGATTTCGTCGGCCAGGGTCAGGGTGATGGCCTGGCCTGCCCGCGCCTGGTCCATGGTCCCGGCATATTCGACTTCGGTACTTTTCACGGCGCCGGTGTTCCCGACCTGGGCGCGGTGCACCGCGCCGGTGTTTCCAATAATCTCTGCAACCCTGCTGCGGCGTCCGGACGGCAGAACCACGACCTCGTCGCCGGGCGCTATGCGACCGCTGACCAACGTGCCGCAGAACCCGCGGAAGTCCGAACGCGTGCGGTTGACGTATTGCACCGGGAAACGCATCGGGCGCTCCAGGTCATGCTCGTGCACCGGGGTGCTTTCGAGCAGGTCGAGCACGGTCGGGCCGTCGTACCAGTCCATTTCTTCGGCGTCGCGCGTGACGTTGGCGCCGTTGAGCGCACAGACCGGCACGCACTCGAAGTGCGCGATGCCGAGCTGGTTGGCAAACGCCTCGTAGTCGCCGCGGATACGGTCGAAGACTCCCCGATCGTAGTCCACCGCATCCATCTTGTTGATCGCCACCACGACATGGCGAATGCCCAGCATGTGCACAAGGTAGCTGTGCCGGCGCGTCTGCACCTGCAGGCCGTGTCGGGCATCGATCAGGACGATGGCAAGATCGGCCGTCGAAGCGCCCGTGACCATGTTGCGCGTGTACTGCTCGTGGCCCGGCGTGTCGGCGATGATGAACTTGCGCTTCTCGGTCGTGAAGTAGCGGTAGGCCACGTCGATGGTGATGCCCTGCTCGCGTTCGGCCTGCAGGCCGTCGACCAGCAGCGCCAGGTCCGGCGTCTCGCCGGTAGTGCCGTACTTGCGCGAGTCCTTGCCGACGGCCGCGAGCTGGTCCTCGAAGACCTGCTTGGTGTCGAAAAGCAGGCGGCCGATCAGGGTCGATTTGCCGTCGTCCACGGAGCCGCAGGTGATGAAGCGCAGCAGCTCCTTGTTGCGGTGCTGCTCGAGGTATTCGCCGATGTCGAAATTGCCGGCGTCGAAATCCGCGTGGAACATCAGAAGTACCCCTGCTGTTTTTTCTGTTCCATGGACGCCGAGGCGTCCTTGTCGATCGCCCTGCCCTGGCGTTCGGAGGAGCGCGCCAGCAGCATCTCGCGGATGATCTCCGGCAGCGTGACGGCATCGGATTCCACCGCGCCGGTCAGCGGGTAGCAGCCCAGGGTACGGAAGCGGATGCGCTTCATCTCGGGCGTCTCGCCGGGCTCCAGCGGCATGCGATCGTCGTCGACCATGATCATGAGGCCGTCGCGCTCGACCACCGGGCGTTCCGCGGCGAGATAAAGCGGGACCACTTCGATTCCTTCCAGGTCGATGTACTGCCACACGTCCAGCTCGGTCCAGTTCGACAGCGGGAACACCCGGATGCTCTCGCCGGCATGGACCCGGCCGTTGTAGATGTTCCACAGCTCCGGGCGCTGGTTCTTGGGATCCCAGCGATGCTGTCGGTCACGGAAGGAAAACACGCGCTCCTTGGCCCGCGAGCGTTCTTCGTCGCGCCGGGCGCCGCCGAACGCCGCATCGAAGCCGTGCTCGCTCAGGGCTTGCTTCAGCGCCTGGGTCTTCATGATGTCGGTGTGCACCGCCGACCCATGGCTGAACGGGTTGACATTCTGCGCCACGCCCTCCTCGTTGACATGCACGATCAGGTCGAGATCCGGATCGGCGGCGATCCTGTCACGGTAGGCATACATGTCCCGGAATTTCCAGGTGGTGTCCACGTGCAGAAGGGGAAACGGCAGGCGCCCGGGATAAAAGGCCTTTTTCGCCAGGTGCAGCATCACCGCCGAATCCTTGCCCAGCGAGTAGAGCATCACGGGATGCTCGAAAGTCGCCGCCACCTCGCGGATGATGTGAATGGATTCGGCTTCCAGCGCCTCGAGATGGGTCAGCCGCGTCGCGGCCCGGTCATCGGACATTTTCGTTGTTCCTGTTCGGATTCCGCCGATCCAGGTAGTCGGCGAATGCCGTGCCCAGTTCGGGATGCTTGAGTGCGTATTCGACAGTGGCCTCCAGGTAGCCCAGCTTGTTGCCGCAGTCGTAGTGCTTGCCGGTGAACTCCCAGGCATCCACCCCCTGCTCGTCGAGCAGCGCGGCGATTGCGTCGGTCAGCTGGATCTCGCCCCTGCGATCCGGAGCGGTCGTTTCCAGCAACTCGAAGATCCTCGGGGTGAGCAGGTAGCGACCGACGACGGCGAGGTTGGACGGCGCATCGGCCGGATCCGGCTTCTCGACGATTGCGCGGATAGGGGCCAGCGGACCCGCCTCGTCGCCGATATCGACCACGCCGTAGCGATCGGTATGTTCCTTCGGCACGCGCTCGACGCTGATCACCGAACGGCCGGTGGCCGAAAACCGCTCGGCCAGCTGGCGCATCACCGGCTTGTCGCCGCCGTCGATCAGGTCGTCGGCCAGGATCACGCCGAACGGCTTCTCGCCAACCAGCGAGCGCGCGCACAGAACCGCGTGGCCGAGCCCCAGGGCCTCGCGCTGGCGCACGTAGACACAGTTGATGCCTTCGGGCAGAACGCCGCGTACCATATCCAGCAATTCCTGCTTGCCGCGGGCGGCCAACTCGGTTTCAAGCTCGTAGGCCATGTCGAAGTGATCCTCGATGGCTCGCTTGGTGCGCCCGGTGACGAACACCAGGTTGCGCGCACCGGCGTCGATCGCTTCTTCGACCGCGTACTGGATCAGCGGCTTGTCGACCACGGGCAGCATTTCCTTCGGGCTGGCCTTGGTGGCCGGAAGAAAGCGCGTGCCGAGACCGGCTACGGGGAAGACCACCGTATCGATGACCGAGGCATTCATGGATTGACCTTGATTTTCGTGACGCAAGACCGCTCATTTTACTATCATGAGGGCGGGCCTGCCCTGCCATGTACTCCAACAGCGGCTCCGATTGTCCGCGCAGCCGTCACTCACTCCGGAAAAGGCGTCCGCCATGCTTCGAATCCTCATCATTTCCATCCTGGCCCTGGCGTTGCCGGGGGGTTGTTCGTGGGTCAAGGTCTCGCCCGAGGCGAAATCCGTCGAGACCGTGGAGGCGGCCGAGGTCGAAGACTGCCGCAAGCTTGGCCAATCGCGCGTCAGCGTCCGCGATCGCGTGGCGGCCATACAGCGCAGTCCCGGCAAGGTGCAGGAAGAACTGGAGCGCCTGGCCCGCAACGAGGCCGCCAGGCTGGGTGGCAACCGGATCGTGGCGGTGGCGCCCGTGAGCGGCGGTGCCCGGACCTACGCCGTCTACGACTGCCGGCCGGACTGACATGGCGCTGCTGATCGCGACCCCCGACCGCGATGCGGCCGACCTGGCACGGCATATCCGCCAGCGCGACCCGGAAATCGACCTGCGACTCTGGCCGGAACTCGGCGACCCGTCGGAAATCACCTTCGTGCTGGCCTGGAGGCCCCCGGACGGGCTTTTCAGGCTATTGCCGAACCTGGCGGCCGTATCCTCGCTCGGGGCCGGGGTGGATGCGCTGATCGACGACGAGTCGATCCCGGCCGGCGTCGAGATCGGCCGGCTGGCCGGCCCGCGACTGGCCGCCGACATGGCCGCCTACGTCGTTGCCGTCGTCGTGTCCCACTGGAAACGACTGCCCGGGTTCATCGAAGACCAGAAAAGGCAACGCTGGAACCCGCGAGCGCCCGGGTCACCGCCAACGGTCGGTTTGCTGGGCACCGGGCAAATGGGGCAACGCAGCGCCGCGGCCTTCGCCGAACTCGGCTTTCCGGTGCACGGCCACAGTCGGTCGGGCCGTGGACCCGAAGGCGTCGAAATGCATTCCGGAAACGACGGCCTGGCCGAAATCGCCGGAGTATCGGACTACCTGGTGAACCTGCTGCCGCTGACTCGCCGTACACGCCGGATCCTCGACCGGTCGCTGTTTTCGTGCATGAAGAACGGCAGCACGCTGATCAACGTCGGACGCGGGGAGCACCTGGTCGAGGCCGATCTGCTGGAGGCACTGGAAACCGGGCGGCCGGCGTGCGCGGTGCTCGACGTGTTCCGCACCGAGCCGCTGCCGCCCAACCACCCGTTCTGGCGACATCCGCGAATTCTCGTCACACCGCACTGCGCCAGCATCACGCGGACCGAGGAGGCCGCGGAACTTGCCCTCGAAAGCTATCGCCGGGTGATGGCAGGGAAATTGCCGCTGGGCCGCGTGGACCGGGAAAGGGGATACTGAACTGCGTTACCGCCATTGAGGCAAGAGCGGCGAAAGGCAAAAGCCGACTGGCTTTTCCTTTGCGGCTTAGCGCCTTTGCGAGAGCTGGTTTGGTCTTTTTGCCCTGTAAAATCCCTCCCACGATGGAGGGGGGATTCAGATCAGGGGCTTAGCGCTTGACGAACTTCAGCGTCATGCGATCGCTCTCGCCGATGGCCATGCTCGCCTCGCGCTCGTCTTCCGGCACGTTCCTCATTGACGGCGGCAGGCTCCAGACGCCCTCGGGATGATCGGCGGTGTCGGCCGGGTTGGCGTTGATTTCCGAGGCTTCGACCAGGCGGAATCCGTTGGCCTCGGCCTTGGCGACGATCCAGCTCTGCTTGACGTAACCGGTGTATTCCTCACCGTCGGCGCTTTCCGGCAGGCGATGCTGGACGATGCCCAGGACACCGCCGCGCTCGAGCACGTCGCTGGCCGCCTGCAGCACCGAATCGAACACGCCCGATCGCTTCCAGCCGTGGGCGCTGCGGAAACTGACCACCATGTCGGCCGAACCCGGCTCGCCCAGTTCCGTCTTGCGCGGCGGGTCGAATTCGACGATCTCGACGTCGCCAAATCGCTCCGCATCCGAAATCCGGTCGGCCCAGGCCGCATAGATGTCGCGGTAGAAGTCAGGCAGTTCCTCGCTTTCCAGGTCGACGTGAGCGCCGATGTACTGGCCTTCGTCCTTGAGGTACGGCGCCAGTATCTCGGTGTACCAGCCGCCGCCCGGCGCGAGTTCGACCACGGTCATGTCGGGCGCTATGCCGAAGAAGGCCAGCGTCTCAGAGGGGTGACGGTACTGGTCGCGGGCCTTCTCATCGGCCGGGCGGGCCGGATCGTCGATGACCGACTTCAGCTTCTCGTCGGCTCCGGCAGGAAGCGCAAGCGCGAAACCCAGCAGGGCGGCGGTCGTGAGCGTAGCGAACTTCAGACTCATTGCTATTTCTCCAGATTCAGGCACAGGCGATAAAGTCGATGGCCGCTCTCGGCATACTTGCGTTCGAACGGCGTCAAGGGTGAATCAACGCTGAAAGATACCACCGGCGGCGTATCGATGCCGCATGTTCCGGCGGCAATACGGAATTCGTCGGCATAGATTCGCCAGTTGGTCCTGAGCTCCAGCGACCCGCCCAGCGCAAGCAGGTCGGCAAATACCGGGTGGCCGTGCCAGCGGCGGCGGAGTTGGGCCGCCTTGGGCCAGGGATTGGGATACAGCAGGAAATGGCGGGCCGGGCGAATGCCGTCGGCGGCCAGCAGCCGCCAGAAATCTTCGGCGCGCGCCCGAACCCGGCGCATGTTGGGCAGCTCCGGCTCGCGGAACCGTTCGAGACGGGCGGCCGACTGATCGACGCCTAGAACGATGGCGTCCGGGTAGCGTTCGGCAAGCCGGGCGGTCGACCAGCCGGTCCCACAGCCCGAATCGAGCACGAGCGGAGAACTGCGGTCCCAGCAGGAAATGAATGATGAATACGCCGATCGGCTGGCCGCATGGATCGGCGCGCGCCAGGCACTGTCGCGGTGCCGCGCGACGACCTCGACCAGGCGCCTGTGAGGGTCGGACTGGTTCGATCGAACGGCTCGGGACGAAGTATTCAGGGGATTGGTGGGCCGTGAAGGACTCGAACCTTCAACCAACGGGTTAAAAGCCCGGTGCTCTACCACTTGAGCTAACGGCCCCGGTTGTGCGAAGCCGCGTATTATACCCAAATCGGCTGGAGCCGGTCCGGGATTCGTCGGGGTCAGGCCTACTCGGCCGACTTGACCTTTTGCCAGAGCGACTCCTGGGCTTCGAGATCGAGGTCTTCGAAACGCTGTCCGGCTACCGAGGCCGCTTTCTCCATCGCCCGGAAACGCGTTTCGAACTTCAGGTTGGTCCGGCGCAGCGCGCCATCGGCGTCGATGTCGAGCTTGCGCGCCAGGTTGGCGACCGCGAACAGCACGTCGCCCAGTTCGTCTTCCATTCGGTCGCAGTCGGCCGACTCGAGCTCGTCCTCGAGCTCCTGCAGTTCTTCGCGGATCTTGGCCAGAACCGGCCCGATGGTCGGCCAGTCGAAACCCGCCCTGCCCGCGCGCTTCTGCAGCTTCACGGCGCGCCTGAGCGGCGGCAGCGAGGCCAACACGCCGTCCAGGTGGCCACTCATGCCGGCCGCCTCGCGCTCGGCAGCCTTGATCTCTTCCCAGTTCGCCGTCTGCGTCTCGGCGTCCATCTTCGGGCGACCGTCGGGTTTGCGGGTCGCAACCTTGTCCGCTTCCGGGCCGAACACATGGGGGTGCCGCCGGATCAGCTTGTCGGCCACGCCCGCCGCTACATCGTCGAAGGAAAACGCGCCGATCTCGCGCCCGAGACGCGCGTGAAACACGACCTGGAAAAGCAGATCGCCCAGCTCGTCCTGGAGGTGCTCGAGGTCTCCCCGCTCGATCGCGTCGGCCACCTCGTGGGCCTCCTCGATGGTATACGGCGCAATCGTCCGAAAGGTCTGCTCCAGGTCCCACGGACAGCCGTTTTCCGGGTCGCGCAACCTGTCCATGACCTCGAGCAGTCGATCCATGGCGGTGCCGGCGGCGTCTTGAGTCATCGGGAAATCCTTGGTCGTGACCGGGAGATGCACAATGGTAAGCCAGCGGAGGGCGGGAAATTGCCGGCGTTTGGCGCAATGTCGTCAGCTCGGCTTGAGCTCCAGCTCGACCCTGAGACCGCCGAGCGGCGAAGCACTCGCCCTGATTTCGCCGTGATAGCTCTCGACGATGCGCTGAACGATCGACAGTCCCAACCCCTGCCCTTCGGCGCGTTCATCTCCCCGGACCCCGCGCTGCAGCATCGCGCGAAACTGCTCGGCGTCCAGGCCCGGGCCGTCGTCGTCGACCGTCAGCTTCAGGCCGCTGCGCCGGGCCGTGGGCGAATGGGAGTCGGCACTGATCCGGACCAGGCTGCGGCCATACTTGGCGGCGTTCTCGAGCAGGTTCCCGAGCACTTCAAGCAGGTCGCGTTCGGCCACGTTGGCGTTGAGAGCCGGGGCTACGCGGGCCTCGAAACGCACGTCCGGATAAAGCTTCCTGAGCGTCCGTGTGACCCGCTCCACCGGGCCGGCCACGGCCAGCGGGGGCAGCATCGTTCGCCGGCCCGAGCGAGCGGCCCGGTCCAGTTCGACGCGTATCCGGGCCTGCATCTGTCCGATTGCCTCGGCAAGCTCCTCGGCGCCCGGCGGCTTCCCGGCATCGAGCTGGGAGTTGATCACGGCCAGCGGCGTCTTGAGCGAATGCGCCAGATCGCCGAGCGCTCGGTGGTATTGCTCGACGTTGGCGCGCTCGGTCTTCAGCAGCGCGTTCAGGTTGTCGGTCAGCGGCGCGAGTTCGCGCGGGTAACGCCCAGAAAGCTGGTCGCGATGACCCGACTCGATCTCCCTGACTTCCGCGGCCACTCGCCGAAGAATCTGCAGCGGCTGAAAAAGCAGGACGAGCTGGGCGATCAGCAGTACCAGCGCGGCCAGCCCGAGCCAGCGCCACAGGTCGCCGCGAAACGACGCCAGGGACTGCTCGATTCTTGCCGGATCTTCGGCCGCCCAGACCGAAAGATCGACGATTTCTCCGTTCGCCGTCTCCCAGCCCAGTCCGATGCGGTAGACGTACCAGGGCAACTCGACCGAAGGCGTTTCGAAGCGCTCGCCGCCGCGCGGCACGACGCGTCGGGACACGGGGATCTCGACGCCGATGCTGGACGGGGAAAACCACGCCTCGTCGCCCGAGAACACGCCCGCGTAGAGTCCGGACTGAGGTTGCGTCAGCCGTGAGTCCGCAGGCGCGCCTTCCCAGGCAAGACGGCCCGCCGAATCGACCTCGAGCCCGGCCAGCACGGCAAAGACGGCGGCTTCCAGCCGCTCTCGCAGCGCCGTCTGCTCGGCGGCACGGTAAGCACGGTCGACCGAAAGCCCGATCAGGATCATCGCCAGGAGCACGACCAGCAGCGCCGACAGCGACAGGCGAATCAGCAGCGAGGGTGATTTACGGGCGGTCAGCATCGATCAATCGTAACTGGAAGCCCCGAGCTCCGTGAGCCCGGCGCCCCGCCCCGGGGCTTGGGACTCTGCGCAGGAGGGCGTCTCCGGATGCGGATCAGAATCAAAAGGCTTCGCGGCCTGGAGACCGCTCCTACGCCCCGCCGGGGCTGAACCGGTAGCCCTGCCCCCTAAGCGTCTGGATCGGCTTCCAGTCGCCGTCGGGATCGAGCTTCTTTCGAAGGCGGCCGAGGATGACTTCGATCACGTTGCTCTCGGGGTCGGCATCGTCCTCGTAGAGGTGTTCGTTGAGCTGCATTTTCGACAATACCTGGTCCGGGTGCAGCACGAAATACTCGAGCAGCTTGTATTCAAACCGCGTGAGATCCAGCGGCTGATCGCCAAGGCTGACCTTGCGCGACGAGAGGTTGATCGCAAGCGGGCCGAAACGGAGTTCCGAGGTGGCATGGCCGCCGGCGCGCCGCAGCAACGCGTGCACCCTTGCAATCAGTTCCTCGGTGCGAAAGGGCTTGGTCAGGTAATCGTCGGCGCCGGAATCCAGCGCTTCGACCTTGTCCTGCCAGTGGTCGCGCGCGGTCAGGATCAGCACCGGATAGCGCTTCTCGGCGCGCCGAAGCTCCTTGACGACGTCCAGTCCGGATTTGCCCGGGAGCCCGAGATCGACGATCGCCAGGTCCAGCGGATATTCGACGGCGAAATAGGCGCCCTCGACCCCGTCGCCAACTGCATCCACGACAAAGCCCTCGCTTCGCAGGCGATCGGTCAGGTTCTCGCGCAGCGTGGTTTCGTCTTCGAGCAGCAGGATGCGCATCGATCAGTCCCGGGCCGGCACGGTAATGGTTCTGACCACGCCGTCGCGCGTCAATATGCGGATGACGTAGAACTTCTGTCCGTTTCGTTCCACCACGCGCGCCGAAACCACCTTGGCATCGTGCTGGCGTGCGACGCGCTCGGCAACCTCGCGCAGGCTGTCGGCGAATGCTGCGGTCGGCGGAAGGGAAAATGCCAGCACCAGGCCAAGCAATGTTGCCCGAGCCAGCGTTGCCAGTTTTTGCCGAATGGTGGTTTTTCTCTTCACGGCACCGATTCTACCCGCGTCGGCTTAATAGGTGCTGAACCGAAACCGGGCGCCGGAGTGTCCGGTGGATGCTCAGGGCCCGCATGAGGCAAGCATCAAAAAAAAAAAGGCCGCCCCGGGGGCGGCCTTTCGTGCTTTCAGTCAGTGACCGAAATCAGGCTATGGCTCAGGCCATCATGCGGCGGCCGGCAACGCCGGCAACCAGCAGCAGCACCAGACTCATCACCACCAGGCCCCAACGGCTCATGGTCGGAATGACCAGCGGCCGACCGGCACAGGCGACGGTGAAGTCGAGCGCGGTAGTGCCGCGCGCCGGCGTTGTGCAGCTGACGTCGGCGGTGAACGACGAGACGTCGGTCGGGGTGCACTGGAATGCCGCGGACTCGGTGCCGCCGGCCGGGATCGTGAACTGGATCGGGTCCGGCGTGAAGCTGAAGACGCCAGCCGTGTCGGTAACACTGCAATCCACGTTGATGCTGCCGTCGATCTGGTTGTTGGTGAAGCTGATCAGTCCTTCGCCGGTCGTGGTTCCTGGGGGAACCGTTCCGAGGTTCAGCGTACCGCCCGCTGCCGGACTGGTCGTCAGCGCGTCACCGGTACCCTCGCAGCTCAGCGGATAGGTGAATCCGCCGCCGGGCTGGTTCGGGTCGTTGGTCTGGACCGTCAGCGTGCCGTTGATGGTGCCGACACCCGGGGGCGTGCAGGTGACTTCGATGTCATCGGTGCCGTCGGGGCCGACATTGGCCGGGAAGCTCGAATTGATGACGTTGACGGTGAACACCGGATCGCTGGCGGTTGCAGAGCTGATGGTCAGGTCATTACCCGCCGGGTTGGTGTTGGCGTTATTGATGTCCAGGCCGTCGGGCGCCGACTGGGTGTTGGCCGCAGTCGCCAGCGAAAGAAGCGAACCCGGTACCGGATCGGAATTGTAGATCGGGGCGGTGTCGCTGACGGTGCAGTCGACCTGGATGGAGTCGGTGCCCGGGCCAACCGGATCGGTCCATGCAAAGTCGATCGTGCGGCTGAAGTTGCCTTCGGCGGACGAATCACAGGACACTGCAAAATTGAAGCTTCCGTCCGGCGCAATATTGGTCGGTCCGCCGGTAGTCACGGTGATCTCGGTGTCGCCGGCGCCGGCCGTTGCGGTCACGCCGTTGGCCGTGCTGGTGAAGCCGTCCTGCGGGTTGGTCACGGTGATGTTTGCGGTCGGATCCGCGCCGGCGACCGTGCTGCTCAGCGCGACCGGGCCGGCCGGGACCTGCACGTTCGGCGACAGGCCGGTACAGATCGTCGGGTAATCGGCGGTGGTCACGTTGTCGGCGTCGGTCGTTATGGTGAACGTGCCGGTGTTGTTCCCACGACCCAGCGGCGTACAGTTCACATCGACGTCCACGCTGCCGGACGCGGCAACAGTGGCGGGAAGTGCCGGCGAGGTCAGGGAATACGAGCCGCTACCGACGGCGAAATTACCTGCTGCCGCAGTGATGTCGAACGCGGTATCGGTACTCAGGTTGTTCACCGTGACGGTCTCGTCCGGAGACGTCGGGTTGCCGACGACGGCGCTGCCGAAATCAATCGTCGTACCGGGAACCGGGTTGGAACTGAAGAAGGACTGGCCTGGAGGAACGTTGACGGTAATCGAGCCGTCGTTCAGCGCCAGGTCGCCCGCGGTCAGCGCAGCACCGGTATCGGTGGTGGCGGACAGGAACGTCATCTCGACGGGGCTGACGGTACCGGGCGCAAGTCCGGGCGCCACGTCAAACGTGATCGATCCGACTGATGTTGTGGGAAGGACAGTACCCGAGAACTGGTCGGTGACCGTCAGCGCGATAGCGCCGGCCGACGGGTTGTTGCACGCCGTGAAAGCACCGGTATGACTGGCCGGCAGATCCGCGACACAACCATTCACGTTCGGATTGGCAGCCGCGTCGGTCTGCGGCGTCAACTGCGCCGGGTCGTAGTCGATCCGAACCGAGAAAGAGGCCAGGTCCGTCGCTCCGGCGGTGTAGTTGATCGACACCGCCTGGGTGTCGGGCGAGCCAGCGGTCTCGTCGCTGATCGTGAGGGTCTGGGCCTGTGCGCCGATCGCGCATCCAGCCAGACAGAGGGCCAGCATAAACTTCTTCATCAGATACATCTCCACTCGTTTTGAATTTTATTGAGCCGTGCGGCTCGTATGCCGCACGGCCCGTATTACCGAATCGTCAATCGACTTGAAGTTCGACGATCGACTCGGAGTTTCCCCTGATTTTATCGCCGTTGGTATCCAGCGCGACAACGTTCTCGATCCGGAAATCGCTGTCACTGGCCAGGCCCGAGTCGAACTCGGCGAAGCCCAGGATCCCCGGCGCAAGCTGACGAGACATGCCGATATCGCTGATCACGACCAGCAGAACATTCTTTTCAGGGAAGTTCTTGCATGTCGTGAACGACTTCTTGTGAGAGTCGGGAATTCCATCCAGGCAGCTCGAAAGATTACCGATCGAAGCACCCTGAGGATAGTGAAGCTCGAACTGAACACCCGAAACATTGTCCATGGCCAGGTTGAAGGCCACAACGGACGTGTTCTGTCCGATCGCTTCCTTGGACAATCCGATGGAGCCTTCCTGCGCCTGAACCTGGAGCGTCAACGCGGACGCGGCAATACCTGCCAGAAGAAGATTTCTGATTTTCATGTCATTCACCCTGGAAATGCCGAGCAGTCGCCTTGCAGCGCCTGAATGAAGCCAAAGATTACGTTCAGGTCCGGCAAGCCTACGCTGCCGTCTTCGTTCGCGTCGGGCGTTCCCGGCGCAGGCGTTCCACCCAGCGTCTGGAGTTCGGTGAAAAGTACCTGAAGGTCATTGATGTCACGCGTGCCGTCGGCGTCCGGGTTGCCACGGCACAGCCGACCGATCTCGGTCGTCCTGCGCGATTCGTAAGCGTCGAACCCAAGCGTGCCGGCCGCGGAGTTGAGGTTTCCGAGACGGACGGACTGAAGCCCGGCGCCCGCGTTCGCGAGACCGGTCTGTTGAGCGGGCGTCTGACCATTGACGGACAGAGAAATGAACCCGTCACCGGCACCTTGCGACCAGTCAATTTCTACGGAAGACCAGGCTGTGTTTCCGGCTTGCTGCACCTGGGTGCCCGTAGCGTTGTCGATCAGCGTGACCGAACCGGCAGAATTCAGAAAGACCGTGAACAGCTGACCGGTTCCGCCGGTGGTGCTGAATCCGCGGTAAATCAGGCTTGCACCGCTGCTGAGCCCGTTACGAACATAGAACCGGGCCCGAATGCGATCGATGCCGCCCGGGCTGTCGTCCTGAACCCAGGCATTGGCCGCCGATGGCGTTTCCATCGAGCAGATGCCTGCGTAACGGGCGATTCCGCCGGAATTCGGGCCGCCGGCGGTAACGTTGCCGGAATTGCCGCCGTTCCAGTTGTCGACCGTGCAGGCCATTGCCGTCTGGGCGCCGAGGAGCAGGCCCAGCGCAAGGGTCGCGGTCGCACGTCTTGCCAGGCGCGAGTTGAGATTGATCATTTTCATGAGGAGAAGCTCCTTGAGATTTCAGCTAAACATTGCCCATGGGACGTGCCGGCTGCTCCGCGACGGAGAGCGACTGCCGGTCGAGCCGGCCGGTGCTGGTTCCGTCACCACCGCTGGATTTCCAGATAATACAGGACAAACTTCGTCAAATCCAGTATTTGCGGACATTCCGGCGACCTCCCGAAAACCGTCGAAGGCCATTTGCCGACGCTCGGTTTCCATCCTTTCAATAGCATCAACGGCGCAAGGTCCGGAAATCTGTCACCCGGCCGGTCGATTTCGGCCGATTGGCGATTTTCCGGCCGGCGATCGAGCCTCCAGCGGCGACGGTTTCAGAAGATCTCGCCGATGCAGCACCTCAGCGAACCGCCCGCCTTTTCGATCTCGTCGAGCTCTACGGCATGAATGGCGAAGTCCCAGCTCTCCAGCAGCCGCCTCTTTTCCGGCGCCAGCGCCCGCCAGGCCGCGGCGCTGATGAACAGGTCGTTGAAATTGACCGCCAGGCAGTTGCCGGCAAACGCTTCCTTTTCGACCTGCGTGATTTCGAGCACGTGGCCGGGGAACGCCTCGCCAATGGCGGCGGGCACCTCGGGATCGACGAATGCATCCGGGCAGATGACCAGCGCCCTGGAGGCCAGCACCGACATCACGACGTTGGTGTGGTACTCCTCCGGCTTCAGGTCGAAACGGAACGTCAGCGCCAGTTCGAACGCATCGTGCATGGCCTCGCAGCCACGCACGTCGACACGGCCGGTCAGGCCGCAGAAGCCCAGCCGGCGAGAACGATCCATGACCAAGGCGCCGGTCAGCTCCGCGACCAGGTCACGACCCGAGAGATCGACTTCCCGGTAGCCCATCAGATCGGTAAAGAACGCGCGGATATCACAGCGCCGGGCCTCCTGCTGGCGCTCGGGATGCAGCATGGCACCGACGATGAAACGGCCCGGGATGGTGCCGAACACGTTGTTGGGAAAGAGATCGTCGGGGTTTTCGCGACGCCCGGGGAATCGGATCACCGGCACCCCGCAGGCGGCGATGCGGTCGGTCAGGTCGCGGTGCTGCTCGATCGCCAGCCCGGGGTTGACCCCCACGGTCAGGTCCATGTAACTGTTGTCGCGCGCCGCCTGGCGTGAAAGGCTGAAATCGGCCGGCTCGACGAGGAATACCGCGCGCGGCACCGCGGCGCTGTCGGCCGTCAGCCAGTCGTTCCTGAGTTGGGCGCGGAACTGGTCGGGCGTGGTCACGATCATCGGCCGATGCATCTCCTGGTTCGAAAATTGTCGGTTGCCGGCAAGCCGCGTATTGTCGGGGGCACCGGTCCGGGCGTCAACACGCCGGCGCCCTGCTCGAACCCGGCATATCCCGGCCGTCGGGTCACGCCTCCGGCGCCGACCTGTGATGAGGAACAATGGCGGGCACGACGATGGTCGGGACCACCAGCGCATAGGCGGTCACTGCAATCCCGATGGCCATCAGGCTGGTGCCCAGATCGAGCAGCCCCCCCAGGATGATCGGTCCCAGCGCGGTGCTGACGACCATCAGCGCGGCATAGACGCCGCGGATCATGCCGAGCTGGCGGGTGCCGAAAAGCTCGACCCAGATCGCTGCGCTGATCACGCCGTTGAAGCCGGCGGTCACGCCGAGCCCGAGAAACATCGTCCACAGCGACGCATGCGAGACGAGAAGGCCTAGCGAAAGGACGCCCAGGGCGGCCGGCAGCAGCTGAAAATAAAGCAGGACGCGCGCACTGAACCGATCGATCAGGCGTCCGGCGAGGAACGCCGCGCCCGCCTGTGCGGCGGCAAACAGAATGAACGCCCGCCCGACCTCGATCAGCGTCCAGCCCTGCCGCTCGGCGATCGATCCCTGGTGCAGGAATACCGCCGTGATAAGTACCGGCGGCACCAGCACCACCATCAGCACGCGCAGGAACGCACCGTGGGTCAGCATGCGATGCCGTCGCAGCAGCGGCATCGATGCGGCATTGCTCTCCGCCTTGTCCGCCTCCTCATCGGCCGCCGGATTGCCGGTCAGCGGCCGTGCCAGCCACGCCAGCAAAGGCAGCGCGATCACGACCATGACGAGCGAGGCGGCCAGCCAGACGCTGCGCCAGTCGTACTGGTCCAGCGCAAGCGCGACCAGCGGCGGAAAGCACGCCTCGCCGAGGATGAAGCCGTAGCTGACCATGGCCAGCGCGCGGCCGCGCCGTCGAATCGCGTAGCGCCCGGCGGCGACCACGCCGAGATGCCCCATCAAGCCCTGGCCGCAAAGGCGAATCAGGAACAGTCCCGGCAACAGCATCCAGGCGCTGGATGCGCTGGCCACAAGCCATGCGCCGAACGCCAGCAGCGCCACCACGCCCGCGACGGCCCGCCTGAGACTTAGATGATCGGCCAGTCCGCCCAGCCAGAACATGCTGATGCCGCTGACCAGCGTGGCGCCGCTGTATAGCGCGCCCAGGCCGGCATCGGACAGCCCGAACTCGCCGCGGAAATCGGCGCCGAACAGGCCGATGAAGAAGGTCTGGCCGATGCTGGAAAACAGCGCGGCGAGCAGCGCAAAACGGCCGGCCGGCGGAATGCCGGAGGCTTGAATGGACTGGGTCAAGCAAAATTCCCGCAAGCTTTCGGAGCGGCAAGGGTAATCGATCCCGGAAAAAGGTGGTCGGAAGTCAGCGGTCGGAAGTCGGATGAACCCGCTCGACTCCAAGCCTCCGCCGTCGAATTCCGAATTCCGACCCCGGCTTCAGACCTCCGGCCCACCGCCGATCCACTCGTCGAACGGCTGGTCGCTACCCTGCCGCATCCGCTCCAGCGCACGGGTTTCCCTGTCGACAATCGTGTCGACGAAATAGTCGGCATCTGCACCCATTTCGCCGAACGCCTCCAGGCCTTCGCTCAGGAATTCCTGAAGTTTGCCGAACCCGGCCGCGACCGCCGGGGCGTGCATCCATCGCACCAGCCGTCGAATCATGGGTTTGGCCACGGTACGCTTGAGCAGGCGACCCAGGTCGTCGATCAGCCGGATCTGCTCCTGGCGCGCGTCCCAGACGTCGAGACGACGGTAGGCGCGCGCGTATTCGGCCTGGTCGAGTTCGCCTTCGAGCGCCTGGGAAAGACGCGCATCAAGGTCCATGCTCATCCATTGGAGGCGCATCGCCTCGCCGACCGCGTGGAGCAGGTGATCCGGCAGCATCCGCGACATCACGGGCCGGGCTCGCTCGAGCTGGGCGTCGCGAGCCTGCATGTCGCGGCCGCCGTAAAGCTCCTCGAGGAAGAACACGCAGGCCAGTTCGAAACGCGACTGGCGCTTGAGGTCGGCATAGGTTTCCTGCAGCCGGGCGCGCTGCCAGTGCTGAAGCTCGGCCAGCCTCGGGTAATCCTCGGCGTGCTTTTCCAGCCGGTCGAGCAACACCTGGCTTTCCCGGGTATGCAGGGCCAGGTGCTCGGCGCCGGGTTTTTCGTCAGACCCCACCTTTATTCACCACCTGTTCGTTGCGAGACATCGTCAGGTCGGGTAGATGCGGCGTTTCGCGACCGAGCACACCGCAAGCGTACTCGGCTGTACGGTGAGGATGGGCGATCGAGCGAAACGCCGCAGATACGGGGCCTGGCGGCGTCGCAGTAGAGCGGGTGGTGGATAAGGTGGGGCAACATCTTTACTGCGCCGCCCGGATCGCTTCGACGAGTTCTTCTCGACTTCTGCGAAACAGGGCGACGGACTCCACGTGCGCGTAGCGGCAGACCTGGTCGGCGTCCAGCAGAAAAACGCCGCGCTTCATGCCCATCATGCCGCGGCAGCCGAACTTCCCGGCCACCGACAGGTCGGGATCGGACAGCAGCCTGAACGGCAGCGAGCGCTTCTGCTTGAACTTGCGGTGCGATTCGGCATCGTCGCCGCTGATGCCGACGACCTCGACCCCCAGGCCCTCGAATTCCTCGATTCCGTCGCGGTATTCGCACAACTGGCGCGTGCACACCGGCGTATCGTCGCCCGGGTAGAACACCAGCAGCAGCCACTGGCCGGCATGATCACGCAAGCGGAACGTATCGCCCTGGTCGTCGGTCAGTTCGAATTCGGGGGCTTTCTCTCCGGTTTTCAGCATGCCTGGCCTGCCTTTGATGAGCGTTTCAAGAATCGATGTTAACTGCCCGGCCCACCTTGGGGGTGATTCACGTCACGAACGTTCCGAATCCGGGGCTGTCGATCCGGCGTTACAATGAATCCATCGTTCGTTTGCCAGGAGCAGCCCATGCTGACGCTGAATCCAGCCTCACGCTACCGTGACGACCGGCCGGTGCCCAGGATCGGCCTGGCGATCGCCGGCGGCGGACCGCTGGGCGCGATTTACGAACTGGGCGCGCTGCAGGCGCTCAACGAAGGCATCGACGGACTGCGCCTTCACCAGCTGGACAACTATGTCGGCGTCAGCGCCGGCGCCTTTCTGGCCACCAGCCTGGCCAACCAGGTCACGACCAGCCAGATGTGCCGCATCTTCATGGGCGCTCCGGGGGCGGAATTCACTTTCGAACCCGAATCGTTTCTTCGCCCGGCCCTGGGCGAGTTCATGCAGCGCGCCCGCAACCTGCCGAGCGCCCTTTACGCGCTGATATCGGAAGCGGTCAAGCATCCGTCGCGCCTTGGACGCCTGGAATCGGTCGGCGGTCTGAGCCGGGTGCTGCCCACCGGCATCTTCGACAACGACACCATCGATCAATTCATAAGTCGCGTGCTGGACCGCCCCGGACGGACCAACGATTTCCGCAAGCTCGAGACCTCGCTTCGAATCGTTGCGATGGACCTCGACACCGGCGGCGCGGTGCGGTTCGGGGAACCGGGCACCGAAGATGTGCCGATCTCGCGCGCAGTACAGGCATCGGCGGCGCTTCCCGGCCTGTATCCGCCGGTGCGGATCAAGGGTCGCTACTACGTCGACGGCGCGTTGCGGCGCACCCTGCACGCCTCGGTCGCGCTCAAGGAAGGCGTCGATCTGCTGATCGGCATCAACCCGCTGGTCCCCTACGACTCGGCCCTGGCGCCGGCCGCGGCACATCCGATGACGGAAAGCCGGATGATCCAGGGCGGGCTGCCGCTGGTGCTTTCTCAAACGTTCCGCGCGCTGATCCAGTCCCGCATGCAGATCGGTATCGGCAAGTACGCCACCGAATATCCCCAGTCCTCCATCCTGCTGGTCGAACCCAACCGCAGCGACGAGCGCATGTTCTTTACCAACATGTTCAGCTATTCCAGCCGCAGCGAACTGGCCGAGCATGCCTACCGCACCACCCGCGCGGAACTGCTGGCGCGCGCAGACGATCTGGAGAAGTTCCTCGCACCCTACGACATGCGGCCCAATCGCGAAGCGCTGTCCGACGAGCGCTCGCTGTTTTCAAGCCTGCGCAGAGAATCGGCCTACCTTGCGCCGTTGGGCAACAACCTGGCGCGTAGCCTGGATCGACTCGACCGGGCGCTCGAAGAGATCTAGAAACCATTTACGGTCGAATACCTTGAGTGTGCAGAGCTGCCAATCGCGGCCTGGAGACCGCTCCTACGAGTTCTTGATCGCGGCCTTGCGCAGCGTTCGGGCGCGGCGCCATATCGAAAAGGCGTCGCCGATCCGGCCGGGCGCCACACGCTCTTCGGTGACCCTGGCGGGCTTGCGTAACAGCTTGCGCCCGATGTTGCGATCCAGCTGGACACGCAGCAGAAAGTGCCGGTTGCGCCAGGCCGCAACGGTCGAGAGTTCGCCGATTTCCCGGTCGATCGCCAGCATTGCGTCGCCTGCCATGTGGCGCACGAGCGCGTCCAGCCGTCGACCACCCTCGCCGGCGGCAACGTGCTGCCGGGTAAGCTGGAATTCAGCCTGCAGTTCCAGCGGCACCAGCCAACGCTCCCGGCGCGCGTCCAGCACCAGGTCACGCGTGACCCTGATCCGGTAGCCTGCGGCGGCAAGGCGGACCAGCCGGCCGGCATCGTCGGCGTCCGGTTCGGCGCCATCGTTCACCAGCCTCGCTTCCAGCAGCGCGCCGGGACCGGCAATGGCCCGGCAGTGCTGTTCCAGCTCACTGGTCTGCTCGAAGCGGGGCGGCGCGATCTCCAGCGCGACCGCATCCACCAGCGGATCGAATTCAGGGGCCGGGACGTGCCGCGCCGCACCGCTCGCCAGCCAGGCCTGCACCGCCGGATGCGGCAGACCTTCGGCCAGCGCCTCGCGCCACCAGCCCAGCTTGCGCCGCGCGACGCCGGGATCGCTGACGTCTCCCGGCACCGATGCGATTTCACCGATAACGGCCGACAGCGCCACCAGCGCGTCGCGCTTGTCGGCAGGGGCATAGGGCAACGTCAGTGCAAGCGGGTGGCCGGGCACGACCAACCGGCTCCTGCACCAGGCGACCGGGTCGTCAGTGGACGGTGGCGTTGTCATCCCCGTCTTCCGGCAGGTCGCTGTGCAGGATCCGGCTGACGTCCAGCGGATCGAATCGGTATTGCTCGTTGCAGAATTCGCAGCTCACTTCGACTTCCCCCTGCGATTCGACGATCGAATCCAGCTCTTCGGCACCCAGGCCGCGCAGCACCCTGGCGACGCGCTCCCGGCTGCACGGGCAGAAAAATCTCAGCGGGCGGGCCGGGAACAGCCGCCGGGTCTCCTCGTGAAAAAGGCGATGGAGAAGCGTCTCCGAGTCGGTCGCCAGCAACTCTTTTTCCTCGACCGTCTCCAGCAGCCGGCAAACGCGGTTCCAGCCGTCGTCGTCCTCGGCCGTGCCGGGCAGGCGCTGCACCAGCAAACCGGCCGCGCGTGTCTCGTCGACGGCCAGCAGAACACGAGTCGGAAGCTGCTCGGACTGGTCGAAGTAGCCGGCGATCGCCTCGGCCATGGAGTTGCCCTCCAGCGGCACGATGCCCTGCCACATCCGGCCGTTGCCGGACGGCTCCACGGTCATGGTCAGCACACCGCCCTGTGCGATTTCGGAAAACCCGCGCGCGGCCAGCATCGCGTCGGGATCGAAGCGCGCCAGGCCACGAAGCCCGCCGTCGTCGGTACAGTCGGCCATCAGCAGCTTGACCGCGCCGCTGGCCCTGAGCTGGAGACTGACCCGGCCCTCGAACTTGACCCCGCTGGAACACAGCGCGGCGACCACCAGCGACTCTCCCAGCAATCGCGCGAGCGCGTCCGGGTAGCGGCCACGCCGCAGAACCTCGGCCTGGACCGAGTCCAGATGGGCCACGACGCAGCGCACGTTGGCCTGTTCCAGCAGCAGGCGCTGAAGGTGGTCGTCGCTCATACCGCGGCCCTCGGGCAGCGAAGCTCGAGCAGAGCGGTCAGCACGCCGGGCGCTTCCGCGATTGCATCGGCGCCCCACGCATCCACCCGATCCGGTTCCGCAATGTAGCCCCAGAGCGCTGCGACGGTCCGGGTACCGGCGGCACGGCCGGCGATCACGTCGCGTTCGTCGTCGCCGATGAATACGGCCCGAGCCGGATCGACGCCCAGCGCGCTGCACGCGGCCAGAACCGGCTCCGGCGCGGGCTTTGGCTGCGTCACCGTGTCGCCGGCCACGAGGCACCCCATGCGCCCGGACCAGCCGGCCCGCTCCATTACCGGTCTTGCGAACCGCTCGAGCTTGTTCGTGACGACGCCCCAGGGAATGTTCAGAGATTCCAGGTCGTCGAGGAAATCCGGCATGCCGTCGAACGGACGACTGGCCTCCCAGCATCGGGCCTGGTAATCGTCCAGGAAGCGCGCGCGGAACGCCTCCCGGTCGGCCGGGCCAAGTTCGGGCAGGCCGCCTTCGAGCACCGCGACCGCGCCGCGGCCGACACATTCTCTGAGCGGGCCGGTCTCGATCGCCGGCAGCCCGAGCTCCAGTCTCAGCCGCTCCAGCGCGGCAATCAGGTCAGGCGCGGTATCTGCGAGCGTGCCGTCCAGATCGAACAGCACGGCTTCGGGGATCCGGTCGGTCATTCGTCGCCGGCCGATTCTTCGGGCTTGCGGGCCGACAACAGGTAGTTCACGCGCGGCGCGCCGCCAATGGTTACGGTGCGGGAGAATGGATTGTAGGTCACGCCCTCGATCTTCATCACCCGGCCGCCGGCGGCGCGCACGGATGCCGCCAGTTCGGACGGTCGAATCAGTCGATCGTAGCGATGGGTACCGCGCGGCAGCAGGTTGAGCTCGTATTCGGCCCCGACGATGGCCATGCCCCAGGCCACCGGCGAGCGATTGATGGTCGAGAAGAACAGCTTTCCGCCCGGCCGGGCCAGCTTCACGCAGGCCGTCACAACGCTGGCCGGGTCGGGCACGTGCTCGAGCATTTCGAGACAACACACCACGTCGAATCGGCCGGGACATTCGTCGGCCAACTGCTCCGCGGTGATCTTCCGGTAGTCGACTTCCAGGCCCGACTCGATCTGGTGAAGCCTTGCGACGGTCAGCGGCTTTTCGGCCATGTCGATGCCGGTGACTTCTGCGCCGGCGCGCGCCATGGCCTCGGTCAGCAGACCGCCGCCGCAGCCGATATCGACCAGCTTGCGGCCCTCCACCGGCGCCTGGGCCCGAATCCATTCCACTCTCGGGCCGTTCATGTCGTGCAGCGGGCGGAAGTCGCCCTGCGGATCCCACCACCGCGAGGCCTGTCGATTGAATGCATCGGCTTCGCGCGGATCGAGATTCAGCTTTTCAGCGGTTGTTTCCGTCGCTTCGGTCACTGTCGTGGTTTCGTCCTTCTATTTCGTGTACTTTCGTTTCGCGGCGGCTCTTGTATTTCAGTCGATGGCCAATGAAATGCGCTCGCGCCACTCGCGACAGCTTTGCAGTACTTCGGCCTCGTCGAGCGTCGTCAGTTCCCGATCATCGAGAATCCTGCGCCCGGCGACCCAGACATCGCTGACCTGGCTGTCGGGCACGGCGTAGACGATCTGCGAGATCACGTCGTAGACCGGCTGGGTTTCGATCCGATCGAGCCGGATCGCCGCCAGGTCGGCCTGCTTGCCGACTTCGATGCTGCCGATCTCGTCTTCCATGCCCAGCGCGCGGGCGCCGTTGATGGTCGCCATGGATAGCGCACGGGCCGCCGGAATCGCTTCCGGATTTCCCGACGAGACCTTGGCCAGCAAGGCGGTCTGGCGCATCTCGGCCAGCAGGCTGAGGTCGTTGTTGCTCGCCGCCCCGTCGGTGCCTATGCAGACGTTCACGCCGCCGGCGTCGAGATCGGCGACCGGGCAGATGCCGCTGGCCAGCTTCATGTTCGAATCCGGGCAATGCACCACGTGAACCCCGGCGCGGGCCAGCCTGGGAATGTCGGCCTGGCCGATCTGGGTCATGTGAACCGCCAGCAGCCTCGGTCCCAGCAGGCCCAGCGTCTCCAGCCGGTCGAGCGGATGCAGGCCGTGCGCTTCGCGACTGGATTCGATCTCGCCGGGCGCTTCCAGCAAGTGCAGATGCACGACGATGTCCAGTTCCTCGGCCAGCCTTGCAATTCTGCGGAAGGCCTGGTCGCCGACCGAGTAAGGCGCATGCGGGACGAAGCTGATGCCCACCATGGGCTCATCGGCGAAGCGTCGATGGACCTCCAGGCCGCGCCGGAAATATTCGTCTTCGGTCTCGGCCCAGGGCGTGGGAAAACCGATCACGGGCATCCCGATCACGCTGCGCATGCCTGCAGAAACCGCTGCTTCGGCCGTGATGTCAGGAAAGAAATAGTTGTCGTTGAAGCAGGTGGTGCCGGCACGCAGCATCTCGGCCATGGCCAGCCGGGTACCGGCGCGTACGTAGTCCGGCCCCATGATGATCTTCTCGGCCGGCCAGATGTTTTCGTGCAGCCAGCGCATCAGCGGCAGGTCGTCTGCCAGGCCCCTGAGCAGCGCCATCGCCGAGTGGGTGTGCATGTTGATCAGGCCGGGGATCAGCACGCGCTCGGGCAGCTCTATGCGCTCGGCCCCCGGAAAGCCCGCGTCGAGATCGTCGGCCGGGATCACGGCCGCGATCCGGCCGCTTTCGACCACCACCGCGTGGTCTTCCAGCACGCGCCCTTCCGGCACCACCGGGACCACCCAGCGCGGCAGCAGCGCCTGGCTCATTCCTTGACCCGGGAAACGTACTCGCCGGAGCGGGTATCGATGCGCAGCACCTCGCCCTCGTTGATGAACAGCGGCACGCGAACCGTCGCGCCGGTTTCCATCTCGGCCGGCTTGCCGCCGCCGCCCGAGGTGTCGCCGCGCACGCCGGGATCGGTGCGCACGACCTTCAGTTCGACGAAGTTGGGCGGCGTGACGCTGATCGGAGCGCCGTTGAACAGCGTGATCTGGCAGCGATCCTCTTCCTTGAGCCACTTGGCGTCGTCGCCGACCGCGTTGGTATCTGCGGCCAGCTGTTCGAAACTGTCCGGATCCATGAAATGCCAGAACTCGCCGTCGCTGTAGAGATACTGCACTTCCTTTTCGAATACGTCGGCCGACTCCACCGACTCGTTCGACTTGAAGGTCTTCTCGACCACGCGCCCGGTCTTGAGGTTGCGCACCCGGACGCGGGTGAACGCCTGGCCCTTGCCGGGCTTGACGAATTCGGTGTCCACAATATTATGCGGCTCACCGTCCAGCAGGACCTTGAGTCCGTTCTTCAGTTCGTTTGCGCTGTAATTGGCCATGATTCTCGGCAGTCCTCTGTGCGACAGACATAAAATAAGGGCACTCCCCGCAACCGGCGCGAAGGCCATGATGGCAGGAAACGCAATTCAGCCCGATATGATACCTGCCGACACGGGGGTAAAGGTCGATTCGCGCTGGCAGGTGCAGTTGCAGCGCGCCTGGCGCGATCCGACCGCGCTGCTGCACCACCTGGGGCACGATCCGCGGCGCTTCGGCCTGGCGCGCGCCGGCGCGTTTCCGTTCCTGGTCACCAGGGCGTTCGCGGACCGCATGAGGCCCGGCGATCCGGACGATCCGCTGCTTCGGCAGGTGCTCCCGCTGGCCGATGAGGACCTCGAGACGCCGGGCTTCGGGCCCGATCCTGTCGGCGACGCCGCCAGCCGCGCCACGCAGGGCGTACTGCACAAGTACCGTGGCCGCGCGCTGCTGGTCACCACCGGGGCGTGCCCGATTCACTGTCGCTACTGTTTCCGACGCGAATTCGACTATACCGGCGACGGCCTGAACGGCGCTGCCCTGGCCGGGGCCGTCGACTACATCGCCGCCACACCCGACGTCGAGGAGGTGATCCTGTCCGGCGGCGACCCGCTGATGCTCGCCAATCACAAACTCGCACGACTGACCGACGCACTGGCCGCCGTTCCGCATTACAGGCGCCTGCGCATTCACAGCCGCATGCCGGTAACGCTGCCGGCACGCATCGACAACGCGTTCGTCGACTGGCTGCGGGGCCTGGATCGCCAGGTAGTGGTCGTGGTGCATGCCAACCACGCGAATGAATTCGACCGGCATGTCTCAGGCGCGCTGTCGCGAATACGCGAAACCGGCGCGACGATCCTGAATCAGACCGTATTGCTTGCCGGGGTCAACGATTCCGCGGGCGCCCTGGCGCGCTTGATGGAAACCGCCTTCGAGTCCGGCGCCCTGCCGTATTACCTGCACTTGCTGGACCGGGTGTCGGGAAGCGCGCACTTCGAAGTCGAACGCGACCGGGCCGTGGCCCTGACCGGGGCGCTGCGCGAACGACTTCCGGGGTACCTGGTGCCGAGACTGGTCGAAGAACGCGCCGGCGCGCCCTGCAAGTTACCGGTGTTCTGACGAATGCGTGTACTGGTCTTGCACACCGGTTGCACGTACCATACGAAGAGCAAGGGGACTCAAGGCAAATCCAAGGAAGCCAGATGACCGAAGAAGTCGACCCGCTGAACATACTGGCCGTAGACGACGATCCGGGAACGGTGCGCGAGATCGAGTCGTTGCTGAGTGATGCCAGGCTGCGGTTTCATTTTGCCGACACGTCCAACGCCTTCAGTCGCATCCTGGAAGCCGAGCCGGTCGATCTGGCCATCGTTCACGTTCACTCCGGCAGTGAGTCGCTGCTGGATCCGCTTTCGCGTCAACTGCGTTCCAGCGAGCCGCCGATCGCGCTGATCGCGATGGTTTCTCCAGATGCCGAAGCCGCGCTGGCGGCAGCCCACCTCGGGGTCAACGGCTGCATGCGAATAGACGACCAGCGCTCGGTGGCGCGGGTCATCCAGGAGCGCGTCGCCCTGATCAGGGAAAATCGAAGCCAGCGCGATGCGCTGCGCCAGTCCAGCGACATTCATGAGCGCTATAACCTGCTGCTGGAATCTTCGCGCGAGGCGATCGCGTACCTGCACGAGGGCCTGCACATCTACGCCAATCCCAGCTACCTCGAGCTGTTCGGCTATGCCGATTTCGAGGAACTGGAAGGCTTTTCTATTCTCGATCTGCTGTCGGCCGCCGACGGCACCACCGATCTCAAGCAACTATTGAAGTCGCTGTCGCGCGGCGAACTTCCCGAAGAGGCCATGGAGCTCAAGGCCCACCGCGCCGACGGCGACGAGTTCATCGCCAGCGTCGAGTTCTCGCCGGCGCGCTACGACGGCGAGGCCTGCACGCAGATCATGATTCGCGAACGTGTCGAGGCCGGCGACAACGCCGAACTCCAGCAGGAAATCGAGAAACTCCGCTCGCACGACATCCTGACCGGCCTGCTCAACCGCCAGGCCTTCATCCGCCAGCTCCAGGACGAATTGGCAAGTCCCCCGGAGGGCCGCCACATGGCGGTGCTCCTGGTGGCCCTGGACGAACATTCGAGGCTGCAGGAAAAGATCGGCGCCGCCGCAACCGACCTGCTGATCCGCCAGACCGCGGGGGTATTCGGTGAGGCGATCGACGACGCGATGCTGCCGTCCCGTCTGTCCGACCACGTACTGGCCGCCCGCATCTGGTTCGAGGAGCGCTCGGAAGCCGAATCGCTGGCCACGCGCATCATCGAGACATTCTCCGGTCGGGTGCTGGAAATTCGCGACAAATCGCCGACGGTCACCGCAAGTGTCGGACTCGCAGTCGGCGGGAGCCAGTTGTTCACCGCCGACGAACTGCTGGCGCAATCGGAAAGCGCGCTGCGCGAAGCCCAGCGTACCGGCGGAAACAGCTACATGCGTTATCGCCCGAGCACCGGGGCCGCGGACGCCGGCGACGCCGCGCAATGGACGGAG
This sequence comes from Lysobacterales bacterium, assembly GCA_002722315.1. Lineage (GTDB taxonomy): Bacteria > Pseudomonadota > Gammaproteobacteria > Xanthomonadales > Wenzhouxiangellaceae. The sequence goes on from PBLG01000052.1 coordinate 94,252, forward strand.
ACGCTGCGGCACGCGCTGAACAACGAGGATTTTCGCCTGGTCCGCCTCCCGATCACCAGCATGGAAGACGATGATTTCCTGATCAGCGAATTCGAGACGCGCATGCGCGTTGAAGGCAGCGACGAGATCATCATGCCGGCGACTTTCAGGCCCGCGGCGGCCCAGTCGGGACTGGCCACCGAACTGGACCGGGACCTGATACAGAACCTGATTCGATGGCTGGGCAATCACCATGAGGAAAAGGAGGACATGCTGGTTCCGCTGAGCGGCCAGAGCCTGGTCGACGATGAATTCGTCGTCGAGCTCCAGAACCTGATCGATGACGAAACCATCGACGGCCGCCGACTGATACTCGGTTTCCAGGAACCCGACGTTCGCGAAAGCGTTCGCGAGTTGCAGCGGCTGATCAGCCGGCTCGGCGCTCGCGGCGTTCGCTTCGCGCTGCTCGACGTCACACCCGACGCAAAGGTCGACCTGGTGCTGAAGAACGTCGACATCGATTTCATCAAGCTCGGCGGGGACGTATCGGCAGCGCTGCGCAACAACGAAGTGGCCAGGCAGGCGCTGGAGTCGCTGGCCGCGGCAGCGGCGAGCCACAAGATCCAGGTCATCGCGCCCCAGGTCGAGAACACGACCGACCTGGCAACGCTCTGGCAGTTCGGCATTACCCTGGTGCAGGACGACTTTGTGCGCGACGAGGAAGAGTGAGCGGCTCCCCCGCACGCCGGCGGCGCACCGCCGGCGATGCCGGACGCCGGTCTCGGCCCGGGTTGTTCATGACCCGGTCGACAATGATCCGGGCTCAGCGCGCGCCCTGCTCCAGGGCCGCGATACGCTCTTCCAGCGGCGGGGGACTCATGAACAGTCGCCTGAACCCCATGCCGACCCGACCGCGGATGCCGAAAGCCTCTACCGATTCGGGCAACTGACCCGGCTGCTGGCTGCGGCGGAGCTTTTCCAGCGCGGCGATCATCTTGCCGCGTCCCGCCAGCCGGGCGCCGCCGGCGTCCGCCCTGAATTCGCGCCAGCGCGAGAACGCCATGACGATGATGCTGGCCAGGATTCCAAGGACGATCTGCAGCACGATCACGCTGATGAAGTAGCCCGGCCCGTAGCCCCGCTCGCTGCGAAAGACGGCCCGGTCGATTACCTGACCGAGCACCCGCGACAGCAACAGGACAAAGGTATTGAGCACACCCTGAAGCAGGGTCATGGTGATCATGTCGCCGTTGGCCACGTGAGAGACCTCGTGCGCCAGCACCGCCTCGACCTCGCCTTCGTTCATGTGCCGCAGCAAGCCGGTGCTTACGGCCACCAGGGCCTTGTTGCGCGAGGCCCCGGTCGCGAATGCATTGGGCTCGGCGGCTTCGAAGATCGCCACGTCGGGCATGCCGATGCCCGCCTCGCGGGCCTGACGCTCGACGGTGGCCACCAACCAGCGCTCGACCTGGCTGGTCGGTTGCTCGATGATTCGTGCATGCGTCGACATCAGTGCAATCTTCTTGCTCAGCAGCAGCGAGACCAGCGCGCCGCCCATGCCGAAGATCAGCGCGAACAGCAACATTCCCGCCTGGTTGACGTCGATGCCCTGGGCTCGAAGCCAGGGCTCCAGAAGATTCATGACGAAGCCGAATACCACCAGCACCGCCAGATTGGTCATCACGAAAAGCGCTACACGCCGCATGGTCTGTTTCCTCGATTGATCCGCACCGAACGCGTTTGATCCCATATGGATGCCCGACACAACCAAAACAAGCGCGATCCAGGCCGACCCGGCACCTACCGCGGTCGATTCGCCCCGTCGCCGACCGGACCGCTTCATTTTGGTTCATTGCTGGCGGCGACGGGAAGCTTTCTGCAGGCCAGGTCGAACCGCGGTGCATGGCTGGTCCGGGTCGAAGACATCGATCCGCCGCGTGAAGTCCCCGGGGCTGCGAAAAACCAGCTCGAGACGCTGGCAAGCTTCGGCATGTTTTCCGACGAACCGGTCGTTTACCAGTCGCGCTCGTCGGCCCTGCACGAATCGGCACTGGAGCGCCTGCGGGCCTGCGGTCTTGCGTTCGACTGCGCCTGCAGTCGCCGCGACCTGCCTGATTCCGGCATCTATCCGGGCACATGCCGCGACTCCATCCCGCCCGGCAAGACCGCCAGGAGCGTGCGTTTCCGAGTACCGTCGGCGCCCGTCGAACTGGTCGATCGAGTCTTCGGCGCCTCCAGCCACTCCCTGATGGAAAGCTGCGGCGATTTCGTCATTCGGCGGGCCGACGGGCTCTTCGCCTACCAGTTGGCAGTGGTCGCCGACGACATCGCCGCCGGTATCACCGAGATCGTTCGCGGCCACGACCTGCTCGACTCCAGCCCGCGCCAGCAGCTGCTGTTCCAAGCGCTGGATGCGCCGGTGCCGCGCTGGTTGCACCTTCCGCTGGTCGTCGACACCGGCGGCAACAAGTTGTCCAAGTCCAGCGGCGCCGATCCGGTGCAGCGAGCCCGGCCGGCAGGCGCGCTTGCCGTTGTACTCCAGGCGCTGGGCCACCGTCCGCCTGCCGGTCTGCGCTCGCTGGAATCTCTCTGGTCCTGGGCGATAGACCACTGGAATCCGGAGCGCATTCCCACCGAGCCGTTCGAAATCTGAGCCGGGCCCGTCGAACCCGACAAGGCGAGACAGCCCGCTACACGGACGATATACTCGGGACTGAGCCTTGGGATCAATGCAACCGAATGAGCAGCACCTATCTTGACTTCGAGCAACCGATCGCGGAGATGGAGGCCAAGCTGGCCGAACTCCGCAACGTCGGGAGCAGCCACGAACTGAACCTTGACGACGAGATCCGCCGCCTTGAGACGCGCTGCCGCGAACAGATGGAATCGATTTTCTCGGAATTGACCGACTGGCAGATTTCGCAGCTCGCGCGGCACCCGGAGCGGCCACACACGCTCGACTACATCCCGCTGATCTTCGACCGCTTCGAAGAACTCCACGGAGACCGGCACTTCGGCGACGACCACGCCATCGTCGGGGGGCTGGCCGCACTGGATGGACGTGCCGTCATGGTCATCGGACACCAGAAAGGGCGCGATACCAAGCAGAAGATTCACCGCAACTTCGGCATGCCCAGGCCCGAAGGCTACCGCAAGGCCCAGCGACTGATGGAAATGGCCGAGCGCTTCGGGCTGCCGATCATCACGCTGATCGATACTCCCGGCGCCTACCCGGGGGTTGGCGCCGAAGAACGCGGCCAGTCCGAGGCCATCGCGATGAACCTCAAGGTCATGTCGCGACTCAGGGTACCGATTCTTTGCACCGTCATCGGCGAAGGCGGTTCCGGCGGCGCCCTGGCGATCGGCGTCGGCGATCGCACCAACATGCTGCAGTTCTCCATCTATTCGGTAATCTCTCCCGAAGGCTGCGCATCCATCCTCTACAAGTCCGCCGACAAGGCCGAGACCGCGGCAGGCGCACTGGGGCTCACGGCACGGCGCCTGAAGCAGCTTGGCCTGATCGACCAGATCATCCGCGAGCCGCTCGGCGGCGCCCACCGAAACCCGCAGGAAGTCGCGTCCCGCCTCAAGGAGCACCTGCTCAGCCAGCTCAAGGTGCTCGACGAAATGCCCGCCGACGAACTGATCCAGGCGCGCTACGATCGGCTCATGGCGATGGGCGCAATCGAACGCGAGTGACCGACACGGGCGGCGGCGATGCGGCACCGGAACACGGAACCCGACCGATGCCGGACATCGACACCCACGCAATTTCGTCGACCGGCACCAACTGGGTAGCGTTCAGCGGCGGCCCCGATTCGGTCTGCCTGCTGCACCTGCTGATCGCGGCCGGCCTGAGCCGGCGGATTCACGTGGTCCACGTCGACCACGGCCTCGACGACCAAAGCGCCGCCAGGGCCGAGCGGGCGGTCGAAATCGCTGCCGACATGGGAATGGACTGCAGCGTGGAGCGGCTCGACCCGTTGCAGCCGCGCGGCGCAGGCGGGCCCGAGGCCGTCGCCCGCCACGCACGCTACGCGCGATTGCAGACCCTGATCCAGCCCGGAGACCACGTGCTCACCGCTCATCATGCCGACGATCAGGTCGAGACCGTGCTGCTCAGACTGCTGCGCGGCGCCGGCCCCGACGGGCTGAGGGGAATGCAGCCGCTGCGCCGCCTGGCGCCGGGCTGGCTGGGCCGGCCGCTGCTGGCATGGACGCGCGGGGAAATCCTGGAATACCTGCGCCGCAATGAGCTCGATTACCTGCACGACCCGACCAACCGGGATCTCTCGCTGGATCGCAATTACCTTCGTCATCGCGTCCTTCCCGAGATCGCGCGCCGCTGGCCGGGTTACCGGTCCTCCATCCTGCAGTCTTGCCGCTGGCAGGGCGCCGCCGCCCGCTCGATGAACGTCGAGGCCAGGCGGACGTTCGAACAGCTTGCGCGGACCCGGGGTCATTCCGGCGAGACCACGCTCGACGCCGCGGACTGGCTGGCGCTGGAAGCCGAACAGGGATTCGCCGTGATCCGGGCCTGGTGCGCCGACGAGGCCATAGGCGCGCCGCCCACTCGACCGCTTTCAGAATTCCGCGCGCAGTGCGCCTCCGCCCGCCCCGACCGACAGCCTGTCCTTGACTGGCCGGATGCCCGCCTGCATGCCTGGGGCGGACATCTGTGGCTGGATCACAAACCCGTCGTTCCAGGCGGGTGGCAATGCGCCTGGCCCGACGGGAATCGATGTCGGCTGCCGGTCGGCGGCAGCCTGGCCTGGTCCGGCGTCGCGCGCGGCGAAATCGGGAGGCACTGGCACCTTTCGAACCCGCCCCGGGGCGCCCGACTGCGCCTTCATGCCGACGGACCGGCCAGGGAAGTATCCGAGCTGATGCGCGAAGCCGGCATCCCGCCCTGGCGCCGTCATGCATACCCGGCGCTTTCGATCGACGGCAGATTGTGCGCCGTCGGTGTCGATTGGATGGACGCCCGCTTCGCCGAACGACTGGCCCGAAGCGGCAGTCGCCTGGAATGGCGACAGCGACCGACGGCGCTGCTACCATGAAAGCATCGTATCCGGGGAATCAGACGTGCCCAGCAGCCAGAAGAAAAGCCAGCCTTCTTTCGAGAAAACCCTTGCAGAGTTGGAAACGCTGGTCGAGCAACTTGAATCGGGCGAACTCGAGCTCGCCGACTCGCTGGACAAGTTCAAACGCGGGATCGAGCTCAGCAAGCAGTGCCGGGCGATGCTCGACCAGGCTCAACAGACCATAGACGACGTCATGGCGTCCGACGCACCGCCCGATTCGGCGGACGAACAATCCGCCGAAACGTAAGATTGATTCTGGGCTGCACGTCAAGTGCGGTTCTGGGCAGTGCGTGCTGCCAGTGATGCTGAGTGTCTCCACGCATGATCATCAGGCTGCCGTGCGCCGGCCTGATCTCCAGCTTCGTTGTCTTGTCTTCCTTGCTTCGCAGCACGAATCTTCTCACCGCACCGAGACTGATCGACGCGATGGTCGGGCATGATCCAAGTTCCGCTTCGTCGTCCGAATGCCATCCCATCGAGTCGCGGCCGTCTCGATAGAGGTTGAGCAGTGCGCAGTTGAATTCACACCCGGCTTCCCGCTCGATCTCCGTCCGCAGCGCGACCAGGGCTTCGTGCCACGGCTCGGCATGATGTACATCTCCCGAGTAGGCATAGCTGACGCCGGAATCGCCCTGGAACGCTATCTTGCGCGGCTGCATCACTTTCCTGCCGAACATGTTGATTGTTCGCGATCGCCAGAACGGTTCCCGTAACAGTGTCGAGAATATTCGATCGGCGCGCGAACGGTCGATGAACTCGCGGATGTAAACAAGCTCACCGCCTGGGGGCAGCGCGTTGACATGAACCTCACCCGGAATTGACTCGGCCTTCATTTGAATTTGACTTTGCGTCGATGTCCAGCGCGCATTCTAGCCTGAAGTTCTGATCGAAAAAACGGCTGTTTATTGGCAAACCCCTTGATCTTTCAAGGGGTTTCGTCGTTTTGAGCGGGGAGGTTGTCAATAATGTAGCC